>CAWCNT010000014.1:5000-487767 GCA_963796935.1 uncultured Flavobacteriaceae bacterium | reverse complement strand
ATCCTGCCAGTCTGTATTGGCTCCAAAATCAACGGCATTCCTGTCTCCACCATATAGCTCTACAGCATCGAGGAAGTCTGACCTGTTAAGTAGATCATACTCGTTAGCCGGATTGGCCACACTGAGGGTTGTGGAAAATTCGAATACTCCTCCTGAAGCACCCTCACCGCTTTTGGTAGTAATGATTACAACTCCATTCGCACCCCGTGAACCGTAGATTGCAGTTGCGGAAGCATCTTTGAGGATAGAGATGCTCTCAATATCGTTCGGGTTTAAGAAGTTCAGTGGGTTTCTTGCCGAAGTTTCACCAGCACCGGTGTTTCCTGAAGGTGCCGTGTTTTCTCCCGATAACGGAATTCCATCAACCACAATTAATGGATTGTTGTTTGACCGGATGGAATTGGATCCGCGAATGTTGATGGAAATCCCCGCTCCGGGTTCTCCACTGGTCTGCTGGATGTTTACACCGGCAATCTTACCCTGGATCAATTGTTCAGGTGAAGCAATGACACCAACGTTGAAATCTTTCGCTGTAACAGCTGTTACCGCTCCCGTTGCATCTTTTGACTTTATTGTGCCGTAACCAATAATTACCACATCTTCCAATGCTTCGGAATCTTCTTCGAGGGTAACGCTTATGGTTGATTTTCCATTCACAGGTACCTCGACAGAACGATACCCCACGTAGCTGAATACTAAAGTGGCCTCATTCGCTACATTATTTAAGGTATAATTACCATCAAAATCTGTCTGTGTACCGTTGGCAGTTCCTTTTTCTAAAACACCAACCCCGGGTAGCGGACCATTGACATCAGAAACATTACCCGACACATCTTGCGCCAGAGACAAGTTGAAACTTAGAAGGGCTCCTGCTATAAGCAAGTATTTTAGAAACGAAGTCTTCATATTTTAGTAGGATTAATATATAAAATTATCGTCAAGCTATTAGAAACCCGGATTTACCAGTAATGTCAATAAAATTGATGGTAGTTAACCAACCTTTTAGCACTATTTTATACGAATTGCCTTCTTTTCATATATAATGGATTTATTCATGACAAATTGCATACAACTCATATTAGCCACACTACTTACATTCCAAGAACTGATGTCCTTGTTAAATGGTGAATCTCCAAACATTCTGTACATATTAGTAACATTACTCACATCTCAGGTACTGATATCCTGGTTGAAGGAGCTACGGGCAAACAACTCACTCATATCAGTAACCATACTTGTACACACGGTAGTGACATCAGCACCCCGATCCGCCATTTTTCGTAACATGGTTTTATCAACAACCGTATACGTGCTGTCATTAACCTCTCCGGTAGCACCAACGATTGCCCAATCGTAACATTTAATGGTTATACCATCCAGGTAGACGGCATCATTTTGATCCTGTGAGGACCTATTTCCGAATCTGGCGAAATATCCATTTCGGAATTTTTGGAACACCCTATAAGGAGTATTGTTATTATCAGGATGATATTTCGACACCAATTCATAGCTACTTTTTGATATTAAATACGGCGTAAAAATCAATGTATCACAAATATACAGATTAAACAATGATATTTATCACGCCACTGAATGATTTTTAGAAATTAATAAGTAATTGTTTTGAAAAACAATTCAATCCGAATACTTGATGGGTGGGAAAGATAATTTTAAAGAACTAAATGAAATTTTGCAGAGTACTTATAACGCATAAGAAAGACTCAGAATTTACCGCTTCAGCGAGGTCTGTATTGTATGTTAATTGAATAGTAGTGCAATCTTTTAGCGCACCACATAAACAGTTTTTCTGTTCACAAACTCCATCATCCCGTCTTTTGCCAGTTCGCGACCGTAGCCGGATTTCTTGGTGCCTCCAAAAGGCAGTCTGGGATCCGACTTCACTAATTCATTAATAAAATAGGCGCCGTCACTAACTTTTTCAGCATACTTTATAGCCTTGTCCGTATTTGTGGTACAGACCGTTACGCCAAGTCCGTATTTGGATATCTTCCGAGAGGGCAAATGCATGATCGATATCCCTGGCTTTGATCATAGCGGCCAAAGGCCCAAAGGTTTCCTGATCAAAAGCGGCCATACCTGGCACCACATCTCCCAAAATGGTGGGTTCGTGGTAACAGCCATTTTGCTTTCCACCCAACAGAGAGTTTAGCACCTTGTGCAACCGATTCTTTCACCTGTTTGTTTAGTTCATCGGCAAGATCTATTCGCGCAAGTGGACCAATACTTGTGTTTTCATCCATAGGGTCCCCGGCTTTCAACTGTTTTACTGCCTTGGTGAATTTCATTACGAACTCATCATAAATACCTTCCAGCAAAATAAAGCGTTTAGCAGCGATACAGCTTTGTCCACAATTGAGCATACGGGCAGTCAGCGCAGTTTTAACGGCCTTATCTATATCCGCATCTTCCCAAACGATAAAGGCATTGTTCCCGCCTAGTTCCAGGACCGTTTTTTTAATATGTTTGCCCGCCATCTCCGCAACAGCAGAACCTGCTCTTTCACTTCCCGTTAGCGTTACTGCTTTTACGGCATCGCTGGAAATGATTTTTTCGGTTTGATCGTGATGTACGATCAGGTTTTGGAAAACACAGGGAGGATAACCAGCCCTTGTGAACACTTCCTCGATCTGTTCGGCACAACCGAATACATTGGGAGCATGTTTCAATAAGCCAGTGTTACCGGCTGTTAAGGTCGGAGCCGCATATCTGAAGACCTGCCAGAACGGAAAGTTCCATGGCATTATCGCCAACACACCTCCAATTGGGTCATGCTTCACAAAGCTTTTATCGGCATCAGTGCTTATGACTTCATCTGCAAGGAAGGCCGGGGCATTATCAGCATAATAGTCGCAAACCCAGGCACATTTGTTTACTTCCGACCTCGATTCCTTTATAGGTTTCCCCATTTCCAGGCTTATCATCTGGGCATACTCTTCCACATTGTCGCGCAATACCTGCCCGGCTTTTTTAAGTAATCTGCAGCGTTCAGCAAGCGGCACCATGCGCCAGGAGGCAAAGGCTTTCTGGCTTTTTATGAGTCTTTCCTCTAATTCTTTTTGAGTTAGCGACGTATATTGCCCCACGACCTGGCCGTTGTAAGGGTTGATGCTCTTAAATTCCATATTACTTTGTTAGGCTGCCGCTAAGCGCTATTTTTTCGCGTTTGTCTTCAATGACCTGTGAGACATATTTTCCACGAATAGCTTTTATCCAATCTTTTGCCCGTTTGTTAAGCTGAAAATTATCGGTCATCATTCGGCCTCTGGATACCAGGATGCCCATATCGGCTCCTTCGTATAAATAATCCCCTTCTTTGGCAATATGAAGGAAGAATGCTTCATTTTCGGTTTCCACTGCTCTTCTATGGGTATCCATTCTGTCGAATTGAATATGACCATTGTCGAACATTTTATAAATCCCCGATTTTGGAGCCTCGGATACATACTCGATGGTATCTTCTGTATGTTTGATGATCAACTGGCTCCAGCCGTCTATGTTCTCTTGGCGAGCCCATCTCGCATTTAGTTCATTTACGTTCAGTTTATAGTCAACATCCATCCATTCCAAAATATGGAATACAAAAAGAGGGGCGTCTGCCAGCGCAAAAACTGCATGGTTAGTGATAGAACTAGCACCCGTTACTCTTGGATTTAGTTCTCCAAGATAAATCTCACCATTGTCCTGATCGATAAGGAAATCGAGTTCAAAATATCCTTTGTACCCTTCCTTCCTCAATTGATCACCGAAAAGTTGAGTGTATTTAGTTGCTTTTTTCCGAATTTCGGGAGTAAAGGCATTGGGATAAATTTCATTACCACACCAACCACCTTTGTAAGGGGTCATTTCCTTAAAACCAACAAGTTCGGTCATTAAAGGGGCAACGATGGTACCATGTCTTGTAACACATGCCTCAATTGCAGAGCCCTTGCAATTGATACGTTTCATTATTTTTACTTCCTTTTCCTTGACAATTTCCTCTTCGTATTTTTTAAATTCTTTCTCATTGGAGATGAAAAAAGTGGTATGGCCCGAATCACCAAAAGGCGTTTGGATTACCAGATCATTGCCAAGAACTTTCGAAACTTTCTGCAAGTGCCCGTAATCCGATACTGGTGAGAGCACATAAGGTACACATGGTACCCCTGCCTTTTCGGCAATTCGGTTTGTATTCACCTTATTGTCCATAAACGTTCGCATCTTAGCACTAGGGAACATAACCTGTAAGCCTAATTTTTTTGCGAGCTTCTCTGTCTGTTCATCAAACATTAAAAACATGGCCTTTCCGGCCGACTTTCCTTTTTTTCTTGTGGCTAAATAATCCTGAACCTCTGGATGTTGAAGGAGGTAATTGTTGATGTCTTCGATACTTGTGAATTCGTCATGCGGAATTTCCTCCTTAGGAGAAAAAACATTAGGATGCTGCCCGTCAAAACATTCAATATGGCAGATAAACTTAAATCCTTTGATCCACTCATCAGCACCTAGCATATTAAAATTTGTAGCACTTATAAAATAAAGCGGGGTCTCGTTTTTGTAAAAGAATCTTCTTATATCCGGAACACCATTAAGTACCTCCGTAGCTACCGCTTTTTTCGCCGGTGTTGTTTTCTTTGCTACAGGTTTGGCTACAGTTTTTGCCTCTGGTTTTGCTACAGGTTTTGCCACTGGCTTTGCAACAGGTCTTTGCAATTCAGTCTTGGTGACTTTCTTTGCTGGGAATGCTTTCCTGGCTACAGGCTTGGTTATAGGCTTGGTGACTTTCTTAGCTGTTACTGCTTTCTTTGCAACAGGCTTGGTGTCTTTCTTAGGTGTTATAGTTTTTTTAGTGCTCATTTTTTATATTTTTCAATGATTAGATTAGTTGTTTTTTCTTCTTTCCAATAGACATACCGCCAATTGATGTAGTGATCTTGTGCCTGTCCAAGATTTTATCCTTGAATACTCTCAGGCCTAAATCGGATCGATAGCCGTGTATTTCACTTACATCGAGTACGGTAAGGAAATTAATGATCTCGTCACTAACCACCTGCCCCGGAACTAAAACAGGAAACCCAGGGGGATATGGAATTACAAAGGTGGAAGCAACTAATTTTCTTCCGGTACCCATTACGGACAAACATTCGTTCAAGGGAACATATTCATAATTTTCTTCATCGTAAGCCAGGAAATAAGCTTCACGTAAATTTCCACCAGGAACACCAGGAGCTGCCTGAAATGAATGATGGAAATAGCTAAAATCAGGTAAAGGAGGAACCTCCTTGGTCAAGGAATAAATCCTTTTATCCCGTATTTCCCTTTCCTTTTCACTCAGGGATTTAAATTCTTCATCTAGTTCATCTGCAATTTTTAAAAGGGCATTAGTTAGATAGGTGATACTTCCTCTTGTGGTTCCGATATTCGTCATGAATAACACCGTATTTCTTGAGGTTTTATTGATCTGGATATTGAATTTGTCCATTAAGTATTTGTTCTTAAAGGTATCACCATCAACTCCTGTTTTACCGATGTACAAGGTAATTTTGGTTGGATCTAAAACAAATTCGTCCTTTTCCCACGCCTCGTTCATTCGGTTCCAACCTTCGTTTTTGGTGTAGTATTCCTTAAGGCCTGTTTCACGATATTTGGTCGGAATAAAATCACGTACGGTAAGCACATCAAAGTATTTACTCAATTGAGGATTGTCGTTTACCTTCGCCCTCAATACCATGGCCATTTCAATACTCTTTTCAACCAATTCATATCCTTCTAACTGCACTTGTCTTCTCCCCACATCCAAAGAGGCAAGCATTTGATAATTTGGCGAAGTAGAGGTATGGGTCATATACGCTTCAAGAAAAGTATTTTCACTTTTTCTGCGAAAATCCTCATCCCAGATATGAATCATGGAACCTTGTCTAAAGCTGCTCAATGTTTTATGTGTGCTTTGGGTAGCATATACCCTTATCCGAACTTTCTCGGGATCTGGCAACAAAGATTGCTCTCCATTGTTCAATCCCTTTATATATTCATTATACTGTTTTCTATATTTGGGACTATTATACTTTTCATAAAGCTTTTTAGCAGTGACCATGCCAGTACGCTGCTTATAGTTATTTGCAAAGCTTGCAAACGCAAACCAGGCTTCATCCCACAAAAAGACCATATCTGGTTTTATCGCCAGCACTTCTTCCATAACCCGCTCCACATTGTAAACTAGACCGTCAAAAGTACAATTCGTCAATAGCAACATCTTTGCTTTGTCTAGTCTTCCGGCTTCTTTTAGCTGCAGTAATCTGGATTTTATCTGTTCCAAGGGAACCGCTCCATACATTGAATATTCTTCAATAGGATAGGAATCCAGATAAACAGGATAAGCACCTGCCAATACCAATCCATAATGATGCGACTTGTGACAATCCCTGTCGATAAGAACAACATCCTTAGGTTTAACAATGGCCTGCATCACAATTTTATTGGCTGTTGATGTTCCATTGGTCACGAAATAGGTGTATTGGGAACCGTAGGCATCTCTTGCCATCTCCTGCGCTTTTTTCAAGGGTCCGGTTGGTTGTAATAAGGAATCCAGTCCACCCGTTGTAGCAGATGTTTCGGCCAAAAACATATTACGGCCATAGAAGTCTCCAAAGTCGTTGATCCATCTCGATTTAAAGACTGAATTCCCTCGAGATATCGGCATAGCATGAAAGACTCCGGTAGGTTTTTGGCTGTATTCAACCAGGGCAGAGAAGAAGGGCGTTTCGTAACGTTCCGCTATTCCACGCATGATAGTTAAATGCAGCTCCTGAATGTCTTCGGTTTGATAAAAAATACGCCTAAAACCTTTTATAGTGCTGTCTTTTAGATCTCCTAGGGCAGTATCTGTAACATAATACGTATCTAATTCGGGTCGGATCTGTTCGATCAATCCTCCCATAATAGGGCCAAGATCTGTTTCTGGTTTTGATGAAAAATCAAGCTTTGTAACTTCTTCGATATACGGTTTAATAAGGGGTGTAATCCCTTTTGAGTGATACGGAGGTGCATAGCGTATTACGACTGCCTGTATATTGTGATTAAAAAGTAAGGAGATCATTGCATCTTGAAAAGAACGTTGCACAACCACGCCATAAGTGAACTTATCATTGGTAGTGCGTAAATTTCTTAAACTATACTTTAGTTTATACTCTTCCGATTCTGAGATATTATCTACAAACAAAACCTCAAAATGGTTTTTCCTTACGCTATTGTGTTGTTCGTGTTCTTCGGCTGACTCTATACTGTGTTCATCAAAATCAACGAAGTCGGGATTACTCCTATAGCTATCTCCCACCAAAAGCTTGGTAGTTTCGGCCACCATGTGGGAAAGGGAGGCATACTCATGTGAAGTAAAGGCTTTTTCCAGTTTTTGCAAACGTTCTTTTCCCGGAGAAGCAAAAAAGCACTCCACACCCTTTAGATCTTTAAGTAACTCGTTGATCTTTTGTTTGTGTTCTTTTTCGTTCGCGGAACCTTTATGACAGCGGGTTAGTTCGGAAGTTTCAATTTTTAATTGGTTCCAATAATCTACCCGCAGTTGGCCGATGTTGTAATAAGGTGCACTTTTTGTTTTGTTCTGAGTCACGATCTAGTTTTTTGAATGTAAGGCGAGTTTGTTTCCTTGGCAATCGATAAAAATGGCAAAATAACCCGCGTCTTCGCCAATAGGGGTTTTAGGCATTACTATTCGTCCGCCTGCGTCTTCCACTTTGTTTAGTACGGTTGACAAATCTTTACCACCGTTTAAGTATATCAATGGACCTGTATCACTGGGAACTGATCCGGGGCCTGAGATGACCGCCCCGCCAATACCGGTGGTTACCGGAAAAAAGGCCATTGCATTTACATCCGTTATATTTTGTACCATCTCAATCCCGAAAATCTGATTATAGAAATGTACAGCTTGATGAAAATCGACCGCTGGTATTTCGAACCAACTAACATAATCTTTGAATTCTTTGCTGTTTTTCTTTTTATTCGATGTTACGCCGCCCATAATTTTTCAATTTAAATAGATCCATCTCCCTTGTAATGTGTGGGATATATTTTATGTTCAAGAGTGTCTTCTTTTATAATTAGTTCGGTCAGTTTATCGAGTCGATTGGGTTTTATTAGGGGCCCAAGAGATTCAAGATAGGGGAGTGGTGTGCCGGGTTGATATATACTGAACTGCCCTAAATGATCTCTAAAGCTTTTAAGTGGCTGGCCCAGACGTAGTATGCCCAATTCACGGCTTCTTTTAACTCTTGCGATATTCAATTCAAGCGGAATAATTTCTTCCGTACCTTCAGACTGGTGTATAACAAGCCCGTCTGGCCCGCATACTATGGATCTTCCCGAGCCTCCGGTATCTAATCCATTGACATCAAAGAAGTAACATTGATTAATTGAAGCCAGGGCTCTTACAATTGACAATTCTATTTCTCGATCTATGGTGCCAGACATGGTAGGATGAAGTATAATTTCGGCACCCATTGACACCAGTGTTCTGATGGTTTCCGGGAACCACATGTCATAACATATTGATACCCCAAATCTTCCAACTTCTGGCACATCGAACACACAAAAGTCTGATCCTGGTGTTACCCCTGTCTCATAGGGATAAAAGGGAAACATTTTCCGATACCGTGTTACGATCTCACCTTTAGGATTGATCACAGTGGCTGTATTGTATATTTTGTCTTCACTTTTTTCAAAGATTGAACCAGGCAATAACCAAATGCCGTATTTCTTGGCCAGGGCCTGCATTTCAGCTTCAAAATTATTGGGAATCAGCTGAGCTGTATGGGTTAATGGGCCGTAAGCGCAAAGCTCACTAAACATAATCATTTCAATCCATGGGTAAAGATTCATGGTGATGTCTATTTTCAGCTTCATCATTTCCACATTGGAAGCGACGGCCGATACTTTCATTTGTATTCCTGCAATTGCGAAAGGTCTCATATTTATTTACGTGTAGCTTTTTTAATTTCTTTTTCCATAATGGTCATTCCTTTGTCTAATTCTTCTTTGGTTATAACCAGGGGGGAAAGTATTCTAATAATATTTTTATGGGTACCTGCACTCAAAATGATCAAGCCGTTTTCAGAACAACCTTTCACAATTTTTGCACAAGTTTCTGCATCTGGCTGTCTGGGATCTCCATTTTTGACAAACTCGATCCCTATCATGGCGCCAATACCTCTAACATCTCCAATTTCTGGAATCTCTTGCATCAGGTTTTTCAATCTATTCATGATTGTTGCCCCCACTTCATTTGCCTTTTGGTTAAGATCAATGTCTTTCATGTATTTTATAGTAGCCAAAGACGCAGCACAACAAACCGGACTTCCAATATAGGTACCTCCAATGGAACCAGATGCGGCGGCATCCATAACTTCTGCTCGTCCTACTACAGCTGCAATAGGTAAGCCAGACCCCATAGATTTCGCATAGGTGGAGATATCGGGCTGAACCCCATAATGTTGCCAGCTGGCCCAATACCCTGTTCTGCAGAAACCGCTTTGCACTTCGTCCATAATTAGCATAATACCATGCTCGTCGCAGAATGCCCTGAGTCCTTCTAAATATTTTTGTGGGATAGGATTAAATCCGCCTTCCCCTTGGATCGGTTCAAGGATTATGGCCGCAACGCTTTTAATATCAACCAGATTAAGCGCACTTTCATGTAGTCGTTTAAGCTCATCCTTCACATAGGTAGCTTCATCCCTGTCACCTTTATAGCGGTATACATTGGGGAAAGGAAGCCTGTAGACTTCTGGCGCAAAAGGGCCACAGTCATATTTATAGCTCACCTTACTGGTCAATGTCATTGCCATCATGGTTCTGCCATGATAGGCCCCCGTATAGCAAATAACTGCAGGTCTTTTCGTAGCCTGCCTTGCAATTTTAATGGCATTTTCAACAGCCTCTGCACCTGTACTTACTAACATGGCCTTGGTCTTTTTACCATGGGGAAGGATATTGATCAATTCCTCACATAGCTCAATATAAGGTTCGTAGGTAACCACATTAAAACTGGTATGCAGATACTTTCCTGCCTGTTCCCTTATTGCAGCTACTACAGGTTCTGGGCAATGACCCGCGTTGACCACCCCTATACCACCGGCAAAATCTATAAGTTCACGGCCATCGGCATCAATAATTATTGCCCCTTTGGCGCTCTTAACTGTTGCGGTATTAAAAACACCCACACCATTGGCGACGGCATCTTTTCTCCTGTCCAGGAGTTCCTGCGATTTAGTTATTTCTTTAATCATGCTAAAATTTTCTGTTTTTTATAAGGTAAGATTATTACGATGATTTACATTCATTTTCTTCATTAAAAATAGCATTATAAGTGCTAATAATAAAGCCATATTTTACAATACAATTTTGCCCACAATTCTACCTGAGAGGTCATATAGGATTTTAAGTGTATACAGGCCATTATTTAGATTCATTTCATAAATACTTCTATCTGGGGTTTGAATATGATAGATTTGCTGCAGCCCTTCACTATTGTATTTTTCATCCATAGTTAGTTGCAACTGTTCTGGAATATTATCCAGGGATATTAAAGTGACAGTTTCCAGCCATTTACCTTCGCTATTGAACAAAGCTGTGCATTTTTTCTTATTCAGGTTGAAATTAACGTGCCATTTAAAAACATCAACCTGCTGCCATAAGACGTGAGTTGCCGTGGGAAATTTTAAATTAAACGAACGTAAAACCAAGGAATTTGTGATAGGCCTCCCTCTTCTGAATAATTGCTTTATTAATAATGACATAGATTAAGTAAATTTCCTTTTTAAGTTACTTCTTCGAATAGATTCTGTTGCTTAGTTCAAATTCATTACAATGTTTAATAGTGTGTTTTACCATTAAACAGATTGCAGAATAAACTAATATTTTACTATGTAGATTTAATGTGGGGGTATGTAGCCGACTTCAATTTACAAAGAGCTCTAAAGTTAGGTGATTACCGTTGTCAGAACTGCTACCTAGGTACCACTTGAGGGTAATATTTTAAAATATGTGAAAAACTAATTGCTATAAATAAGCGAGAAGGTTAGTTAGGTACAAATTATGGAACGTATTTTTCCTCGGCAATCAATAAAAGTATTTCCAGGTTCTTAACATTGATTTTTTTTCGACTTACTGAAATGGCCCCAAAACGTTTTAATTCCTGGATATGCCTGCTAACAACAGATCTAGTAGTACCTATTAAACCTGCGATTTCATCGTTAGGCAAGTTATTTATCAATTCCAATTTGCGTGTTTCCCCATTTATATTCTTTAGTAATAAAGCAGCAAGGCGCACCAAGGTGCTGTGCAAGGTTACATCAGTGGCTACATCCATGAGTTGCTTCATACGCGCCCCTAAATAGTACAGAATAGCCTTGTGCATTACAGGATACTCGTTGATCCAAAAGCGCATTTGGTCCATCGGGATTTTTAAAACTTCCAAGACGTCTAAAGCCTCCCAGTATACATCGTGCGGTTTGGTATCTAATAGTGACAACACATCAAAAACATCTCCATCAGACAAAACAAAGACCGTATGCTCTCTTCCTGTCTCCGGATTTGATTTAAAGACCTTTAGCCTGCCGGAAACAATAAAGTGAAAGGTGGAGGCCACTTCTAAACTATTTTTAAAACTTTTGACGTTCCAACGTTCCACCTTCATAGTACTTAGAAGGCGCTCCAGAGACTCGGCAGTTGAATCTTTTAAAAAAGGGGATCTTGTTAGAGCCCTTAAATATCTTTGGTAATGTATGTTCTCAGGTGTCATGAATTCCAATAAAATTAAAGTTACTGAAATTTTATAAGAGTGATGATTTATCTGAGGACAGGCGTTGGCTAAGAAAGTAAACCCGATAAACGGTTCATTTTAAGGGATAAAATACTGCTCCAATATGCCCTCGTGCATCCAACCAGAAAAATACCATTTCATAGGTCGAAAAAAACATACATTTCTACGAAACTGCTAAAAATTCATAGGTGATTTCTCAATTTTTAACAAAAAAAGAGTGATTAGCGATCAAAACCTGTGAAAAATTCATAATAAAAAGAGCGGCACTCTTTCGAAATTTGACAAGATGAACCCCCAAATCTATTTTCATGAAGAATTTTACTCTCATTATTAACACGGTGTTAGGAGGTCTAATGCTACTGCTTTGCATTAACGTTACTGCACAGCAAAAAAAGACCACCGTCATAAGTCAGACAAAAAGCCTGGATGCAGACAAGCGCATTGAAGACTACCTGAAGCTTTCAAAGCTGGGGTACACAGAAAAGGAAATTTTTGAAGATCTCGGTAATGTAAGTTTCCTGATCGAGGATTATAAAACGGCTGCATTTTGGTATCAGAAACTCATTGATCTCAGTGGTTCGGAGGCCGTTTCTCAGAGCTATATTGAGCGTTACAAGGTATCCATGCATAAGGCAGGTATTGCCAATTATGGAGATGAGTTGGCTCAAGCCGATTGGCATTCCCAAATAAAGGAGGATTACAAGATGCCTAAAAAATCACGCTTCAAGGAATTGTCCCCATCATTGGCTAAAAACAATCACAGACCTACTATTAGTGAAGCCGAATGGGCCAACTCTCTGGAAAGTCTCAATAAGCTGGCGGGTCTATCTGAGCAGCAGACAACCGTTTTAAAAATGGATCGGAGTCTTCCCGAAAAGGGATATATTCCTCCGGTAACTGTTTCTGCAGACAGAAAAACAGCCTTCTTTAGTAAGGCCACGTACGTTAAACCAGAGTATGGTATTTTTTCCAAAAAGGACATGGTGCATAAAATTTTCAAGGCAGAAAATATAAATGGGCAATGGATGAATGTGACTGAGATAGGCGTTTGTCCAAAATATGCCTCAGCCATACATCCTACCATTTCTCCGAATGGTCAACGATTATTCTTTGCCTCAGATATGCCAGGATCATTTGGAAAATACGATATCTATGTGGCCGACATTAAAAAGGATGGCAGCGTTGGTATTGCTAAAAACCTAGGGCAAAAGGTCAATACAAAGAAGAATGATATGTACCCCAATCTTGTAGGAGGTGATCTGTTATTCTTTGCTTCGAATGGCCGTGATGGACAAGGAGGCTTGGATTTATTCGCCGTTCAGGTGGGTACAAAAAAAGTAGGCCTGGCTGTAAATTTGGGTGCGCCCTTTAATAGCAGACAGGATGATTACGCATTCAATGTACAGGCAGAAACTGGTGTCGCCATTGTAATGTCTAACCGTGGAAATTTCAACAATGAAGCTCAGCAACTGGTTTTCTCAGTTTCCGATGTTCAGAAAAATCAGCCGGCGCAAAACAGGAAAAATAACTTTCTGGAATTGTTACCAAGAGATCCTAACAGCATCTATACAAATATCTATTATCAGGATTAAGTTGCAATAATTGATTCTTGATCAAACGTACTTTTTCATAGTTTGGAACATAAGTGTAAAACGCCTTAGAATTAGAATATCATGAACTAAAAAACTAAAAATCCGGTCGGGTATCATTGGGGATTCATCTGGTTATTACCCAATTGTTATAGTGTTCACAGTAACAAGAAGTATTTAAATGCTTTCTAAAAGAATGTAAGGAAAGCTATTTGGATGCCATGCAGTTTTATAACCCAGAGAACAGGTTGTATTATGCGTATCTGGCCGGTTTTATTTAATTAAAGTCATAAAAATTGTTAGAGTACTACTGATATACTAATGACCGTTTTGAAGCATTTTCTACTGTTTTTTGTAAGGTATTTTCGTTTGAAAACTAGCTATTTTTACAGACCAGCTAGTCGGTTTTTGTCGTAAAATTCCGATTAAATACATCTTTTTCTTACACTTAGTCGAAAAAATCTGCATTTCCTAGGACAAAAAGGGTACAAACTGTACTTTTTCATTTCAAAATAGTATAACCCCAAATCTCAATACTATGGAAATGACCTTTACCCCGAAAAAGATCGGAAGAAGCATTCTACCTTTTTATTCCGAATTCCCAATGTCCAAAAAATCCTCTGAAGAGCGCGTAAAGTTATGGAAGTATTCTTGTTGGAGCTCAACCTCCCACCAGGGAGTACAAGATGCGCAGCGGTCGACAAATTGTTAACTCGCTATTGTAAGGATCCAAGCCTCGCTAAAGCTTCAATTTACCAAATTTCTAGGGTTTATTAGAGTGTATTGATATGGGATTATAATTCCTAAATCAAACATTTATACGGTTTCGCGACGCATAGTGCTACTGTCTCAGACAGTTGGTACGGGGATAACTTGTGGTTATCAGAATCTAATTTTTCAATTTTTCTAGCAATTCAAAACATAATACAACCCCAAATATTGTCATTATGGAAAAAACTATACTTAAAGTAATTGTGATTGACGATGATCTCAAATTTCACGAAACCTACGCTCATTATTTCAGTACCTACCGGGAGTATCATTTGGCGGGAATTTATCGCACTGTGGAAGATGCCCTTGAAGATTTTGAACTCGTCCGGCCAGACGTTGTACTAACCGAAATTAGTTTTTCCGGACTATCCGGAATTGAAGGGCTCATAGAATTTCAAAAATTAGAAAATTCGGCCATGGTGATCATGGTCACCTATGAGGACAATTTTAATGGGATAAAGAAAGCTTTTAAGTTTGGAGCTGAAGGATATCTCACCAAGCCTATAAGTAAAAAAGCACTTCGGCATGCCTTAAATGGGATCAAATATGAAGGTGCCGCCATCAGCAACGATATTGCCAAGAAGATCATTTCCATGTACCGTAGGAAAACCTATGAGAGTTTCTCAGAACGTGAAAACCAGATTATTGAATATCTGGGTCAGGGAGCAACCTATAAGGCAATAGCGGATAAATTGTTTGTTACCACCAGCACTGTTAATTTTCATATCCAGAATATTTATATCAAACTCAATGTTAATTCAAAGTCGGAGGCCTTGAAGAAAATACGAGAAATGGATGCGGCATAAACCTATAGAAATTTGGAATAATTGGGTTTATTTACTCTATTAGATCAACCCTGTTAATTCACTTTTTAAAGAGCTTCTGTATTAAATAGTTATTAAAAAATACGCTGTTTTAAGTATCTTAGATATAATATTGAGAGTGTTTAAGACTCTTTATTCACATGACAAATAACTTGAGTCGTATATCTCAGATTGACAATTATGAAAAACAGCCGACTTATTATCTTGATGACCACTGTGGCAGTCTTATTGCTGATACCACTTATAGCAATGCAGTTTACAGATGAAGTTAATTGGAATATGTCCGACTTCATAGTCGCTGCCGTACTCTTGCTGGTGGCTGTATTTACCTATGAACTTATTTCAAGAAAAGTAAAAGCACCAAAAAACAAGACTATTTTATCTGTGACCCTTTTGATATTTTTTTTGCTGGTCTGGGCAGAACTTGCTGTTGGTATTTTTGGAACGCCTTTCGCTGGGAGTTAAATTGCTAAAGTAACTACGGTATTATCGGTTTCTAATTACTATTTACTGTAAGTGTACAATTTAGCATACTACTATATTCTTCTAACAATCATTACTCATTTTCGTTTTCAGATAGTAGAATAGGTATCCATAATTCGAGAAATTACATTTAAGCATGTATTTTTGCTTTATGGAAGCATGGTACCATTATGTGCTATTGGTAGTGGTTGGATTTGTGGTTGGGTTTATAAATACCATTGCCGGAGGTGCATCACTTATTTCCCTCCCTGTACTTATCTTTTTAGGACTTCCGCCAAGTGTGGCCAACGGAACCAACCGGGTAGCCATTGCCTTTCAAACGGCGATTGGGGTGGCCGGATTCAAAAGTAAAGGGGTTTCTACCTTTCCATTTAATATTTATTTGGGGATAGCTGCTTTGTTTGGTTCCATCTTAGGGGCATCTATTGCGGTAGACATAAAAGGGGAGACCTTTAACAGGATTCTCGCTATCATTATGATCGTTGTGGTGCTGATCATTGTCTTTAAACCCAAGATTAGTCTGGAAGACATGCAAGAAAGGCTTACGGGGAAATATCTTTGGGTAGGGATGATCGCCTTTTTTTTTATAGGGATCTACGGGGGCTTTATCAATGCGGGAATAGGATTCGTCATTCTTTTATTTTTACATTATTTTAATCATATGAGTCTGGTAAGAGCCAATGCCACTAAAGTTGCGGTGGTCTTCCTCTATACCCTGGCGGCCCTAACCGTCTTTATCCTGAATGATAAAGTTATATGGAAGGTTGGCCTTGTTTTGGCCGTTGGAAATGGATTAGGGGCCTGGTTTTCCAGTAGGGTTTCTGTTAATAAAGGCGATGGCTTTATTAAAACATTTTTGGTGATCATGGTGATCGCCATGTCAATTAAATTATGGTTTTTTACATAAAAAATGGGAGATAGTATAGAACGATTAGAGTGGCGATATGCGGTTAAAAAATTTGACACAGATGCCTATTTATCAGAGTCGCAATTAGATAAGCTCATCAAGGCTTTTAATCTAACCGCTACCTCATACGGGTTACAACCCATACGCCTTGTGGTCGTTAAAAATAAGGAGGTGCAGGCAGCACTTGTGCCACACTCATACCAACAAAAACAGGTAGCACAGGCGTCTCATGTGCTGGTTATTTGCATTGAAACGAATATTGATCAGAAATATATCACCAAGTATTTTGAAAAGGTAAAAAAAGTTAGGGGTACCAGTGATCAGATCCTTTCTCCTTTTAAGGATGCCCTGGTAGATAGTTTTTCCGAAAAAGAGACCGAAGAGATACGTCAATGGGCAACAAACCAGGCTTATTTGGCCATGGGGAATCTACTGACCGTTTGTGCTATAGAACATATTGATGCCTGCCCTATGGAAGGTTTTATACCTACTGCGTATGATGAACAACTGGGCCTTAAACCCATGGGACTTTCGTCTGTATTAGTACTCCCTGTTGGGAAAAGAGCCAAAGATGATTTCTTTTCGGAAATGAAAAAGGTTCGCAGAGACCTCTCTGAAACAATAATCCATATTAAATAAAGTGTAAACAAAGATCTATGCCCGGATTTGAAATGTTTGGAGCTCTGGAAAGGGCAGAAGTGCAGGAAGTTTTAGATTCCGGAGTACTGATGCGATACGGGTTCGATGGAATGCGAAAAGGTCATTGGAAGGCCAGGGAATTAGAAAAATCACTTGCAGCTCGCATGCAAACTTCCTATGCCCATACGGTGAGCAGTGGTACCGCCGCATTAACGGTTGCTATGGCCAGTGCAGGCGTAGGGGCAGGGGACGAGGTGATCATCCCTACCTTTACTTTTGTAGCTAGTTTTGAAGCTGTTTTAGCCATAGGGGCAATCCCGGTATTGGTAGATATAGATGATACCCTTGGACTGGAGCCTAATGCAGTAGAAAATGCGATCAGCAAACAAACCAAAGCTATAATGCCGGTACATATGTGCGGCTCTATGGCTAACCTTAAGGCGCTGAAGGAAATTTGTGATAAACACGACTTAGTACTTATAGAAGATGCTTGCCAGGCCATTGGCGGGAGTTTTGAAGGTAAACCTTTGGGAAGTTATGGGGATATTGGATGTTTCTCTTTCGATTTTGTGAAGACCATTACCTGTGGAGAGGGCGGAGGACTTATCACCAATAACAAAGAATTTTATACCAATGCAGACCATTATTCCGATCATGGACATGATCATGTAGGAAAGGACAGAGGCGCAGAAACACATCCTTTTTTAGGCTATAATTACCGAATTTCAGAATTACATGCGGCGGTAGGCCTGGCCCAGATTAAGAGGCTAGACGACTTTCTGGCGATTCAAGAAAAGCATTACAACATTCTCCTAGAATCTATTGAAAAATTAGAAGGGATCACCTTAAGACGAGTGCCGGAAGGTGGAGTGCAGAATTATTCATTTCTGAATTTCTTTTTACCTACAGAAACCAAGGCGCGAAAAGCACAAAAAGAACTGGTAGCTGCCGGGGTAGATGCTTGTTTTTATTGGTATGACAACAATTGGCACTACCATACAAAATGGGAGCATCTTAAGGGCTTGCACAGCCTGGGGCCGCAGTCTGAACAGGTTAAAAATGGCATGAAACAACAAGCTGGTCATAATTTTACGGCATCTGATCAATGGATGGGGAGAACGGTATCTTGTCTTATAAAATTGAGTTGGACAGAAGAAGAAGTGTCACAAAGAGCTGCCACCTTGAATCGTATTTTAGAGAAAATATTAAAAGAGGCTTAGTAGGGAACGTATTCCACGATCTCAAGGCCATATCCCACAATCCCAACACGTTTGGTCTGACCTGTATTGGTCAGTATCCGCATCTTACTGATATTAAGATCATGAAGGATCTGTGCGCCTATACCAAAATCCTTGGTATCCATATCAATTCCAGGGGCTTTCATAATTCCCTTTGCCTGGTTTTCCCGGAGTCCCTTTAGGCGATTCAACAAATTGAGGGATTCACTTGTCTGATTAATAAATACAATGGCTCCATTACCCTCATTATTGATGGCGCGGAACATATCATCTAACTTTTGTTCGGCATTGTTGGTAAGGGTACCCAAAATATCATTGTTGACCAAGGTTGAATTAATTCGCGTAAGTACGTGATCATTGCGTTTCCAAAATCCTTTAGTTAGTGCAATATGTACTTGTTCATTGGTGGTCTGCTGGTAGGCATGTAGAGTAAAATGACCAAATCTGGTCTCAATATCAAAACATTCCTTTTTTATGATCAGGCTATCGTGCTGCATACGATAGGCCACAAGATCTTCAATGGAAACCAGTTTAAGATCGAATTTTTTCGCAACCTCTACCAAATGTGGTAAACGGGCCATAGTGCCATCCTCATTTAAGATCTCAACCAAAATTCCTGCAGGTTCGAAGCCTGCGAGTCGAGCAAAATCAACGGCTGCCTCTGTATGACCTGTGCGCCTCAATACCCCACCATTTTTGGCCCTCAAGGGAAAAATATGACCGGGCCTTCCTAAATTATGTGGTTTAGTCTCCGAATCAACCAGTGCTTTGATGGTCTTTGCTCTGTCGTGGACAGATATACCGGTTGTACATCCGTTACCAATTAGATCTACTGAAACTGTAAATTGTGTATGATGCAGTACGGTGTTGTTTTGCACCATCATTGTTAGATCTAATTCTCCACATCTTTCTTCTGTAAGAGGGGCACAAATAAGACCACGGCCATGCTTGGCCATAAAATTGATCATCTCAGGGGTTGCCTTTTCTGCAGCTGCGATAAAATCGCCCTCGTTTTCCCTGTTTTCATCATCTACAACTATAATCACCTTACCATTGCGTATATCCTCAATGGCCTCTTCAATAGTGTTTAATTGTATTTTCTTTTCTTTACCCACAATCATGAGGTCTTTCTTTTAAATCTTTTTCGTACCGCTTCCGCAATTATATCCAAGACATGACCAAAGCTCATAAGTCCCCTATCTGCAGTAGCCCTTCTCGTTAAAATAATACCCAAAGGTAACATTATTAAGCGTAGAAAGCCATGCTCCCAGGATAGGGTTAATATTTCCTTCTTTGGCATAATTCCCTGCAAAAACGCCGATAAAGTAATAGGTGAGAAATAAGACAATAGCAATTACCATTGGCAATCCAAGTCCGCCTTTTCGAATAATTGCTCCAAGGGGTGCACCCACAAAAAATAAAATTATACAGGACAAGGCGAGGGCATATTTTTTATGAAGGGAAAAGATATGCATGTTGTAGATCTTATATCGACGTCTGGATTTCTTCTTTTTTCCCACGTACAGAATTTAAAATATTTGAAATAGAACTCGTTGCAGCACTCATGATCTGGCTTTTTTGCCAATCTTGGTACAGCCCTAGTACATCACTGGTTGTCCTAACCGTATCCTGCACCTTAGCCTTGGCTAATATGCTATCATTCTTAGTTTTGTATTTAAATCCGGCTGTAAGGTAGTATCTTTTTCAGTCATTGAGAACAAATGCACCCATTCTTGTGGTAATGTTCTTTGAAAAAGCAGCAACTACGTTTAGATTATTATCCTTGATAGAGTCTATATCCTTTTTAAGTCTGGAAATATTCTTCATTTTATCTGTACGTACATTCCGTTCTTCTTCCAGATCCTGAGTATTTTCCGGGATCTCAATATTAATGGTATAGGTTTCAAAATTTGATTTTGCAAATGGATATCGCTTGCGCTCATCACTAGCTTTGGGAACAAGTTCTTCATAATAATGACCGTCTGCGAGGACCAATTGAATGATATCAGAATCTTCGCTGCTTTTTAGTTCACCCGTTGCCGCTTTTATAACGGTATTGTTTTTTTGAAGATTCGATTTTTTATGGATGATGACATTTTTCAGGTATTTATCATTCTTCCCATATTTTTCATCCACCTTGATATTCATGCCTTCAAAATCACTAAAAACACCTTCTACAATGACAGCTGCAGGTTTTACCTTTGCAATATTTCGTCTTAGGTTATAAATTTTTTGTTCAGAGGCGGGGATCACACTATTGGCAAAGTAAAAGGTTACCCCTCCCAGAAAGATCACCAACACAATGACACTTAGCATGGATCGTTGCAAGGAAATCCCGGAAGCCTTCATGGCGGCAAACTCATAATTTTCAGCAAAAGAACCAAAGGTTAGGATGGAAGATAAAAGGACCGTAAGAGGCAAGTACCTTTTCGGTCAGATTGGGCATCAGGTAAAAGAGAAATTTTCCAATGATCATAATATCCAACCCTTTACCGGCCAAATCATCAATAAATAGCCAGATCGTCTGGAAGATGAAGATGAACATCAATATCACAAACGAACTTAAAAAATTGTACAAGAACCGACTTAAAATGTACTGGTCTAGTATGCGCAAAGTGCTAGTTTCTTATGATGTAGTACCCTTCATCTTTATACTTGGTCTCATCAAAAGTAAATAAGGTTTTTGATAACGGCTGATTCGTTTTAAAAGAATTAACAGTAATGGTGGTCTTGGTACCATTCTTACCGGTCTCAATAAGTTTATAGATATGTTTGGTCTCGGCATCAATCCCTAGCAAAATAGATGCGATTTCAGAATTAGTATCAATAGGGATGAGTTTTACAAACTGAATTTTCCTGCCCTGAACATTTTGTAGAATATCCCAGGCATAATTATGACCTTTTTTATAAAAAGTCAGCATTTTGGAAGGTGTGATGGTATTTTCCTCTTCCGATTTATCTTCAATAGTAACTTCTTCATTTTCCGGAACAATGGTATATACCTTTTTGCCATCAAATAACTGTTGTGATCCAAGATAATTAAATAGATATTTATCTCCCTCCAGGGTAACATCGCCTCGTGTTTCCTGATTTATATTGGCCTCTGTATTGTCCAGGGTATATTTAAAGTTCACTTCAATATTATCATATCCCTTAACTTTATTATAAACTTCATCTAGAAGAGCCTTCGCCTTTGCAGCATCCTGAGCATAACTACCCACAGATGCAAACATCATGAGTACTAAAATCATTATATTTTTCATTTCTTATTTGGTTTCTTCGTTTAACAATTTATCAAGGGCATAAATATCCGAAACCAATACCTGACTGGCTTTACTGCCTTCAAATGGTCCAACAATTCCTGCTGCTTCCAATTGATCAATGATTCGCCCTGCACGGTTATACCCCAATTTAAACTTCCGTCTGAATTAAAGAAGCTGATCCTTGTTGAGCAGTAACAATAACCTCGGCGGCATCTCTGAACAAGGCATCTCTATCCGAAATATCATAATCAATACCTGTGCCAGAATCTTCACCAACATATTCAGGAAGTAAATGTGCATCTGGATAGGCTCTTTGAGATCCAATATATTCTGTAATCTTAGCCACTTCCGGCGTGTCTACAAAGGCACATTGTATACGTGGTAACATCATTTCCCTGGGTAAAAAGCATATCACCCCGTCCAATTAGCTGATCGGCTCCCTGAGTATCTAAAATAGTTCTTGAATCTATCTTTGAAGTAACCCTAAAAGCAATTCTGGCAGGGAAATTGGCCTTAATGATACCTGTAATGACATTTACCGAAGGTCTTTGTGTAGCAATAATAAGATGAATCCCTATTGCCCTGGCCAATTGCGCCAATCTTGCAATGGGGGTTTCAACTTCTTTACCTGCCGTCATGATCAGATCGGCAAACTCATCAATGACCAAAACAATATAAGGTAAAAATTTATGCCCGTCATTGGGATTGAGTTTCCGAGCTTTGAATTTAGTATTGTATTCTTTGATATTACGTACCATGGCCAATTTGAGCAACTCATAACGGTTGTCCATTTCAATACAGAGAGAATTCAACGTATGGATCACCTTGGTGTTATCCGTAATGATGGCTTCTTCAGAATCTGGCAGTTTGGCCAAATAGTGACGTTCTATTTTATTGTAAAGTGTTAGTTCTACTTTTTTGGGATCTACAAGAATAAATTTTACTTCTGCCGGATGTTTTTTATAGAGCAAGGAGGTGAGAACTGCATTGAGCCCAACAGATTTCCCTTGTCCTGTGGCACCCGCCATGAGTAGGTGAGGCATTTTTGCCAGATCTACCACAAAGGTTTCATTGCTGATAGTCTTTCCAAAGGCAATAGGCAATTGCATTTCTGCCTTTTGAAATTTACTCGAAGCAATCACCGAACGCATAGACACAATAGTAGCCTTTTTATTTGGAACCTCAATCCCTATAGTTCCTTTCCCGGGGATAGGAGCAATGATCCTGATTCCCAAAGCGGCCAAAGAAAGGGCGATATCATCTTCCAGATTCTTTATCTTGGAAATACGGATCCCTGCTTCGGGCACTATCTCATAAAGCGTTACGGTAGGACCGATGGTAGCCTTGATCTGTGCAATACCTATTTTGTAATTCTTAAGGGTATTGACAATCTTGTTCTTATTTTCTTCCAGTTCCTCCTGGTTGATGGTGATACCGCCGGTAAAGCCATGCTGATCCAGCAGATCGAGATGTGGAAATTTGTATTTACTCAATTCCAGAGTAGGGTCGAATTCACCAAAATCGGCTACAAGCTTGTCCGAAAGAATGTCTTTTTCTTCCTTTTCTTCAGCAACGGCACTTACTTCCATGGCGATTTCATCTTCCTTGCTAACGGCTTTTGTTTCCTCAACTATTTTAGAATCATCTACTAAAGGGGGGATGTCTTTTTTATGAGTATAGGTATCCAGTATTATTTCTGTTTCCTCTTCTTTTAATATTGTAGTAGGTTCTGCTTCTTTCTTTTTGAATTCGGATCTAACGGAAGCCGTCTTCGACCTGAAAAAATGGGCAACTCCTTCTGGGGTAATTTTAAATAGGCGCACCATAATAATGGTGAGCATAAAAAGAAGAATAAGGAAAACTCCTATTTTACCAGTGTAGTCTTGCAGGAAATCATTCATTTCATAACCTACCAATCCACCTAACAAAGGCTGCTGTTCGGCAAAGAACCCTAATGCAATTGAGGTCCAGATAAGTAGTAGCAAACCCCATATCCATTTGCTCCAAAGCCCTTTTTTGGGGATGCTGAGGAACATATAAAGTCCTGTTAGGCATAATAGAAAAGGTAGAATAAAAGAAGCTATACCAAATCCTTTATACATAATGGAATGACTTACGCTGGCCCCAAATTTATTCAGCAGGTTTTTAGCCTGTTCGTTGCGGTTAGCAAACTCTGTGAGCAGGCTTTGATCATCTTGCCAGGTGAAATAGAAAGATATAAATGAGAAGAAAAGTGCAATACTTAAGAATATCAATAAGCTTCCCAGAATGATTTTATTCTGTCTGGATAGCTTGAAAGATTTTCTTTTTTTTGAAGCCGTAGGTTTAGCCTTTTTTTTCTTGATAGCCATTAATGCATGCAGTTCATGGTGTAAAAATACAAATTTACATAGGATGCTGGAGGGGACATCGACTTAAAATATTTTTGGCAGGTAAATGATCAAACCAAGGATACTAGCAGCAACAGCTGCTATCATTACTGCGCCTGCCGAAATATCTTTTATAAGACCGATCTTTGAGTCATGATTAGGTTGTACAAAGTCCGATAATTTTTCAATAGCCGTATTCACACCTTCAACGCCCATTACCAATGCAATAGCCAGTGTTTGTATCATCCATTCAAATCTGGAGATCTCGTAATAAAATCCCGCGATGGTAACAACCACGGCCAGCGTGAATTGTAATTGAATACTGCTTTCTGTTCTGAGTAAAAGAAAAGCGCCTTTTGCCGCATACACAAATCCCTTTACACGATTCTTTAGAAACGATTCTTTAGCCATTTGTAAGTGCCTCCAGGGCTTTTTGATAGTTGGGTTCATCCGCTAATTTGGGCACATGTTCCGTATGGATCACATTTCCTTCTTCATTAATAATAACAATAGCTCTGGAGAACAAAGATCTCAAAGGTCCGTCTTTAAAAGTAATCCCATAGTCCTCCCCAAAAGATCCTTCTCTAAAATCTGATACCATTTCAAGATGGTCTATCCCTTCTGCTCCGCAAAACCTGTTTAAAGCAAAAGGCAGGTCTGTAGAAACACATAAAATAGCAGTATTTTCTAAGAGTGATGCCTTCTTGTTAAATTGATGGACAGATTGAGCGCAGGTGCCCGTATCAACAGACAAAAAGATATTGAGTACTACTCTCTTGCCTTTATAATCATTCAGCGAGACCATGCTAAAATCATGCCTGATAAGTGAAAAATCTGGTGCCGTACTGCCCACTTCAGGTAATTTGCCAACTGTATGAGCGGTGGTACCTCTTAGTGCTATTAATGCCATTTTAGGTATAATTTTTTAAGCCCGAAAAATAGGAAATAAATGGGGTTTATAAGGAGTACCTGGTTAAAAGTTTCTTCCCAGGCCCTGAAGTTAGTAAATGTAAGTATTGTGAATTAGGCCGAGGTAGTTGTGGCCAATTGCTTTATTTTAATTTTAAGCGCCGCAAAGAGCAAGGTCGTCATTGGACTTAGCCAGTTAAAGATGGCATATACAAAGTAGTCTGCAACGCTAACACCTAATACACCACTATGATAGGCACCACAGGTATTCCAGGGAATCAGTACAGAGGTAACGGTGCCAGAGTCTTCCAGTGTTCTACTGAGATTTTCAGGGGCCAGGCCACGATCTTCGTAGGCTTTGGCAAACATTTTTCCAGGAACTACAATGGCGAGGTATTGGTCTGAGGCAGTAACATTAAGAGCAAGACAACTACCTACAGTACTGGCAAATAATCCAAAGGTGGTCTTGGCCATCCCCAATAATGCATTAGTGATCCTTGAAAGTGCTCCTATCCCATCCATGACACCCCCAAATACCATGGCACAAACAATGAGCCAGATTGTACTTAACATCCCGGCCATTCCTTTGGCTGAAAAAAGTTCATTTAATGCTGGGTTGTCAGTAGCGATGGAGGTTTTGATGGTGATTGCATTTAGGATCCCCTTATAGCCATTTTCGAAGGTGAGTTCCTTAGCGCCTGTTATTCCAGCAACGATCTCCGGCTGAAAGAACAGTGCGAATACGCCGCCCAATAAAGTGCCTATGAGCAGTGCTAGCAAAGGAGGTGCCTTTTTTATAATCAGCAGGATTACAACAACCGGGACTATAAATAACCATCCATTGATATTAAAAGTGGCATCAATAGAAGATAGGATGCTGTCCGTATCGGCTACTCCTGTAGTCTCTAAATTAAATCCAATGATAATAAAGACCAATAATGTCACAGAAATGGTAGGTATTGTGGTAATGGTCATATACCGAATATGATCGAACAATTCACCGCCTGCCATAGCCGGGGCCAAATTGGTGGTATCTGAAAGGGGAGACATCTTATCCCCAAAATAGGCGCCGGATAGAACGGCACCTGCAGTCATTCCTAATGAGACACCAAGGGCTTCTCCAATACCGATAAGGGCTATTCCCACAGTGGCTGCGGTGGTCCAGCTACTTCCCGTTGCTATAGAAATAATGGCGCAAATGATAACGCAGGCAGCAAGAAATATCGTCGGATTTAAGATCTGTAACCCATAATAGATCATTGCAGGGATAATTCCACTAACTAACCAGGTTCCGGCTAGAGCCCCAACCATCAGAAGGATCAGAATTGCTCCGGTGGTCGATTTTACATTTTCGGCTACTTCAGCCAGCATTTGTTTGTAGGAAACTTTGTTGAAAAATCCAACAACGGCCGCAACAGCACCGCCCATAAGCAGAATAAACTGATTGGATCCCCCGGTAGCATTATCACCAAAGACAAAGACGTTATAGGCCAACATGCCTACCAGGGCTATCACAGGAATAAGCGCTTCCCAGATGTTCAGCTCTTTATTCTCTACAATATGTTCGTTTTCCCTGTGTGCATTTGATTTTTTGGCCGACATCTAGCTTGGTTTAGTTTGCTCGTAATATTACAATTTTAGCAACGGTTGTGCAAACCTACCCAATGACGGTCCTATACTGAAACCTTATTCTTTGACAATATGCCTAAATCATGCATACAAGTACGCATCAGCGTATAGGTTCTGTGTATATCGTTATCCAGGCCAATGGAAAATCTTATAAGGCCATCTGAAAGTCCCATTTCTTTTTGCTCTTCCAGAGGTATTTCAGAAGAAGTAGAAGTTCCTGGAGCGCTAAAAAGTGTTTTGTAAAAGCCTAGGCTCACGGCCAGATAGCCCAAATTCATTTTTTGCATTTGTTCCATTAACAAATTGGCTTTTTCCAGAGTGCCAACATCAATCGTCAAAATACCGCCATACCCGTATTCTGCTACCATTTGTTTTTTCATTTTTTTATGTCCCGGATGCGAAGCCAGGCCAGGGTAGACAACCCGGAGTCCGTCCTTTTCAAAATGTTGGGCCAAATAAAGAGCATTATCGCTGTGCTTTTTCATACGGATATGAAGCGTACGCATATTCTTTAAAATGGAAGAAGCTCTCAGGCTATCCAAAGTGCTGCCCAGTAACATTCCTGCCCCACTATTTACATCTTTCAGGGCCAGACAAAAGTCTTTGGTACCGCAAACTACCCCGGCAACACAATCACTGGTTCCATTGATGAACTTTGTTAAACTGTGAATCACCACATCGGCCCCAAGTCTTCCTGGAGCTATTGAGAGAGGAGAAAACGTATTGTCTACAACCAATGGGATATTGTGTTTTTTAGCCAATTTAGAAAGTCCTTCAATATCTGCTACTTCCAGTAGGGGATTGCTAACAGATTCGCAGTAGATCATTTTTGTTTTAGGGGTAATTGCCTTTTCTACCACTTCTAATTTGGTGATGTCTACAAAGGAGGTATCGACCTTGAATTTCTTAAGAAAATTCTTCATAAAAGCATAGGTGCCTCCGTATATGGTTCTGCTGCTTATAATATGGTCATCTGCATTGCATAATTCTAGAATTACAGCTGTTATGGCGCCCATTCCGCTTGCCGTTACATTGGCAGTCTCCGTACCTTCTAAGGCAGCCAGGGCCTCACCTAAATACAAATTGGAAGGGGAGGAGTGCCTGCTGTATAAATAACATCCTTCGGTATTTCCTTCAAAAGTATCGAACATAGTTTTGGCCGATATAAAGGTATAGGTTGAAGAATCTGAGATGGAAGGATTCACTCCGCCGAACTCACCAAAATTATGAAGTTCCTGAATTTTATCTGAAGCATTAAAAGACATAAGAAGTAGATTTTAGTTGGGATAAAGATAGGAAGTTATAGATCATAACACAATCAATATTTAATTATATAGATTATAAAACTATAAATATTAATATAAATAGATATATTTACTGATTATATTCAAAAATTTCAAAATAGTAGAATTTCATTCATATGAAACTTGATGATTTAGACAAGCACTTATTAAGCCTGCTACAAGCAAATTGCAAAAAGACCACAAAGGAATACGCAAATGCTTTGGGACTTTCCACTACGGCGGTTTATGAACGTATCAAACGCCTCGAAAGGGATGGCGTTATTCAGAAATATGTAGCCCTCATAGACAAGCACCAGGCTTCTATGGATTTTACGGCACTCTGTCATGTAAAATTAAGTCAACATATAAAAGAGTACGTGCT
Source organism: uncultured Flavobacteriaceae bacterium (assembly GCA_963796935.1). Lineage (GTDB taxonomy): Bacteria > Bacteroidota > Bacteroidia > Flavobacteriales > Flavobacteriaceae > Muriicola. Next base: position 459,651 of record CAWCNT010000014.1, on the reverse strand, counting down.
TCAATTTGAACGGGAGGTACTGCAGTTAGAGGAGGTCTCTGAATGCTACCATGTGAGTGGGGACTACGATTATATTCTGAAGGTTCATGTTGCCGATATGGCGGCATACAGAGAATTTATGGTCACAAAACTTACGGCTCTAAATAATATAGGGAGTACTCAAAGCTCTTTTGTGATCAACGAGGTAAAAGCTACTACTGCTATTGCCTTATAATTGCTTTGCTAAACTCTTGTTAATAAGAATTTTTTGCCCTTAAAATTTCTGTACCTTCCTGTGTATAAAATCAAATGTCATGAATAGAATCCACTTTTTGAGATCAGTAGGAGGTTTTGGACTTCTTGCATCGGCAGCCTCTTTATCGTCCTTTAAAAGTCAGGAAGAACCGCAATTAAATAAAACTATAGTGCAAGAATTTGTTGGGGCTTCGCACAAGGACATGGATAAGGTGGTCGAATTGCTGGAAGAATATCCAAATCTTCTCAATGCCGCACATGATTGGAAGTACGGAGACTTTGAAACCGGACTTGGAGCAGCTAGTCATGTTGGCTATAAAGAGCTCGCTCAATACTTCTTAGATAAAGGTGCGCAGGCTAACATCTTTACGGCCTGTCTTTTTGGAAAAATGGAGATCGTAAAGCCAATGCTTACAGCATTTCCAAATACACTACATGCAAAAGGACCACACGGCTTTACCTTGCTTCACCATGCGGAAAAGGGTGGGGAAGAAGCTTTAGAGGTCAAGGATTATTTGGTCTCCCTGGGCGCAGTAGAAAAAAAGATAGCACTTTATTAAGCTTCCTTTAATTTTAGATACTTTCTAAAAAAGACGCCTACGATTGAAATTAAAAACATTCGTACTTTTGCTGCGTTGGAATAGAATATTCCGTTTTAAACTATACTGCGCTTAAAAAAACGAACTATATGACTCAATTTGATGTGGCCATTATTGGCTCTGGACCAGGCGGATATGTTGCCGCTATCCGTTGCGCCCAACTGGGAATGAAAACAGCGATCATTGAAAAATACTCAACACTGGGAGGAACTTGCCTAAATGTAGGATGTATTCCTTCAAAAGCTATGTTAGATTCTAGTCATCACTATGAAGATGCTATTAAACATTTTGAAGAACACGGCATAGAAATTCCTGGGCAAGTAAAAGTAAATCTCGCAAAAATGATTGGCCGGAAACAGTCGGTTGTAGATCAGACCACCAAGGGGATCCAATTCCTGATGGATAAGAATAAAATTGAGGTTTTCCAGGGGACAGGTAGTTTTAAAGATGATACTCATATCGAGATCAAACCTGCAAAAGGAAAAACGACCACTATAGAGGCAAAGAATACTATCATAGCAACAGGTTCTAAGCCTGCCAGTTTACCTTTTATCTCTCTTGATAAAGAGCGTATCATTACCTCTACAGAGGCACTCGAGTTAAAGGAGGTTCCAAAGCACATGATCATTATTGGTGGTGGGGTTATTGGTTTAGAATTAGGACAAGTATATAAGAGACTGGGCGCAGATGTTACCGTGGTCGAATTTATGGACAGGATCATTCCGGGAATGGATGCCGGACTTTCCAAAGAACTAATGCGTGTCCTTAAAAAACAAAAAGTAAAATTTCACCTTTCTCATAAGGTGAAATCCGTAAGCCGAAAAGGAAAAGAGATCACCGTAATAGCAGATGATCCCAAAGGAGGCGAACTAACGCTGAAGGGAGATTATTGCCTGGTATCCGTAGGGAGAAGTCCTTATACCGATGGATTGAATGCCGCTGCAGCTGGCGTTTCATTAGATGATAAGGGCCGTGTTTTGGTCAATGATCATTTACAGACCAATGTAGCTAACATTTATGCCATTGGCGATGTGGTAAGAGGAGCTATGTTAGCCCATAAAGCAGAAGAGGAAGGTACTATGGTGGCAGAGATACTTGCAGGCCAAAAGCCACATATAGATTATAACCTGATACCCAATGTGGTCTATACCTGGCCCGAGGTAGCTTCTGTTGGTAGGACGGAAGAACAGCTTAAGGAGAGTGGTGTAGAATACAAGGTTGGGCAGTTTCCTATGCGTGCCCTGGGAAGAGCTCGAGCCAGTATGGATATTGATGGTTTTGTTAAGATCCTGGCCGATAAGAAAACAGATGAAGTCTTAGGCGTACACATGATAGGAGCGCGATGTGCTGATCTGATCGCAGAGGCTGTCACTGCGATGGAATTCAGGGCGTCTGCCGAAGATATTTCTCGTATGAGTCACGCACATCCCACCTATGCTGAAGCGGTTAAAGAAGCGGCCCTTGCAGCAACTGATGACAGGGCATTGCATGTTTAAGAAGTAATAATTATTATTTATCCTTTACTTATACTGAAGACACGTAATAACTTGTCTTGTAATACTATAAGTAATTTTGAGACTTCAAAATATATCTTTTGTAGTAATTGGGAAATGGTGCTCTTGATCCAAGTTTCGTTTGTGTCATAATACAGCGCTGCGTAGGAACAAATGATCATAAACAATACAGCTCCCGGGATCACTATGGAAGGAGCAAGTGAATGATCAAAAAATGCATAAAGTCCAAGTCCGGTAAAGCTTCCATAGAGGATCACAAAATGAATCACGTATATAGATAGCGTGTTTTGCCCAATGCGCAATAGGTTTGGCTGGGTTAAATAATGCCTGAATACCATAAAGAGTGCAAAAACTATCAGTACGTCACCAAGTCTTATAAACAAGTAATTGTTTAAAGCAATGTCATTAAAGAGGGAGATACCACCTAATTCAGATAAGGATGCAAATAAGGGCGAGGACATGTATAACAGGCTTATTCCCGCTATAGCAGATAGGCCTATTGCCGTAGGGTATAAGTTACTATGTGATGCGTATTTTTTAAAGAGCACCGATAAAAAGGCGCCAAATGCTGTATAACCTACCCAGGGAATAATGGTAAATACTGAACCATTAGCTCTAGTAAAATAGTTGGCAAACATTTCAGGTAGCCAGGAATAGGTCCATTCCGAATATATAGGTTCAAAAATGAACAAGCTTAAGGTAATACCTAAAAGGGTAGTGGGCATCACCCAGGTTTTTTGACGTGAGGTTAGCAGGTAAACTGCGATGATCACCATGATAGAAATTCCTATACAATGCAGTACATCTACCAAAAAAAATGCATTGTAAAGTTCACCTTTCAGCAATCCGAATAGATTTAAGCGCAAGAGATAACCAATCACTAATAATTCCAGGCCTCTTTTTATTCCCTTGCGGATCCTGGGGTTATCAAACCCTAATTGTGGAACACGGATAAGCAAATAAGTAAAGATAAAACCAGAGACCGTAAAAAACACAGGTGCTGTGATGCCTCTAAAATAGAGCCATAGGTTATAGATACTACTGCTTGAATCCCTTAAAATGGGATCTAGTAGACCATCCACAAAATGGCCCTGAAGCATCATAAGAATAGCCCAGGCCCGCATGGCGTCAATAAAATGAAGTCTTTTGGTTTTTACTTCCATACCATTATCTTACCTATATACTTAATTGACAGGCCGTTTGGATGTTTACGAGGGCAAAATTAGCTAAAATGTTCTCATTTAATTCTAATTTGAGGTATTTTCGCTCTTTTCTAATTAAAAAAGTATTTAATGAGCAGCATCATGGCCTTTGCAGGCAGTAATTCTTCCACTTCTATCAATTTTGCTTTGGTAAAATACACCGTATCTCTTCTTACGGATCAAAAGGTTCAAGTAATGAACATGGCACTATACGATCTGGAAATGTTTAGCGAGGATTACGAAAGGAAACACGGGTACACCAATTCTCTTATAGAATTAAGGGATGATCTGCATAAAGCAGATGGCCTAATCTTGTCTGTGAATGAACACAATAGTAGCCCTTCTGCCTATTTTAAAAATTTAATAGATTGGTTATCTCGTCTGGAACGCAAATTCCTGGAGAACACTAAGATATTGCTTATGAGTACTTCTAACGGAAAACGTGGCGGTACGAGTTCATTGACAAAGGTAGAAGAGATCCTTCCCCGTTTTGGGGGTGAAGTGGTGGCAACTTTTTCCCTACCCTCATTTAAAGAAAACTTTGATTCAAAAAAAGGCATCCTGGACGCGGACCTATCGGAAGCCCATAAAAAGGCTTTTTCAACATGGCTTCTAAGTTTATCTGCAGATAAGTAAGTACCCCGAATTGAACTTTAAAGACCATTAAGGGAAATTGTTCTCATCAGACAGACGTCTTTCTTTCTTACCTTTGCGAAGTGTATAATGCCTTCAGGGACCATATAAAAAAGAACTTTCCTCAACTCCTGAGTCAGTCCGGTGCAGTTGCTTGCAGCGCGGGTCTGGACAGTGTAGTACTGACACATCTGTGTTCGCAAATGGGGATACATATATCGCTGGCTCATTGCAATTTTAAGCTTCGTGCCGGCGAAAGTGAAGCAGATGAACTATTTATTAAGCAATTAGCGGAGCAATTAAAAATCCCTCACTTTATCACTCACTTTAACACCAATGAATATGCTTCCGTAAATAAGCTATCCATTCAAATGGCGGCAAGGGAACTGCGCTATCAATGGTTTGCAGAACTTATGGACAAAGAAGAGCTTTCCTGGGTATTGACCGCCCACCATTTAGATGATTCGCTGGAAACCTTTTTAATTAACCTTTCCCGGGGTACAGGTATTGAAGGACTTAGCGGAATTCCATCCAATTCCAATGGTTTTATAAGACCGCTCTTGCCATTTAGCAGAGCAGAGATCATGGAATACGCCCAGGAGCATGGCCTGGCATGGCGGGAAGATAGCTCTAACGAGGAAACCAAGTATTTGCGGAATAAGATCAGGCATGAGCTTGTTCCCGTACTTAAGGAACTTCACCCAACCTTCCTGGAAAATTTCAAAAAAACAGAGGAATATCTTTCGGATTCTGCAAAATTGCTTTCGGATTATACCGAAGAACTAAAAGAAAAACTCTTCGTACCCTATCATAACGGATTTAAGATCGCAGTTAGCTCACTTGAGGAACTTAATCCTCTACAGGGATATTTATATGAACTTTTTAAGGCATACGGTTTTCATTCCTGGAAAGATATGGAGTCTTTACTTACCGCTATGAGCGGGAAGGAAATACGTTCTAACACACATCGACTTATAAAAGACCGTAAACACTTGATCCTTCAGGAATTATCTAATAAAACTGAAGTAAAAGATGAAGTTGATACTTTAGATGAATTGAGTGAACTTCCTATCGAATTGAAAATTGAAAAGGTTGAGCAGATAGAAGAAAAGAACAATACAATACTATATGTAGATAAAGAAACGTTAAACCATAGGTTAACTGTTAGGAAATGGAAAAAAGGCGACTATTTTTACCCGTTGGGAATGGATGGCAAAAAGAAGGTTGCCAAATTTTTTAAAGATGAGAAAATGGATGCCGTAGCCAAAGAGAATCAGTGGCTCCTGTGTTGTGGAGATGAAATTGTTTGGATCATTGGAAGAAGGGCCGACGACAGATATAAAATAACAGCATTAACCAAGAACATCCTTAAGGTAACAGTGGCAGAATGAAGTATCTGATAACAAGCATATTACTCTTTATTTTTTCTTTTACTGCCTGGGCACAGACAGAAGAAGATCCTGTTCAGTGGACACAAGAACTGGAAAAAACAGGAACCTCAGAATATGAATTGGTCATGAAAGCCACAATTCTTGAAGGTTGGCATGTATATTCCCAGTTTACAGCAGAAGGTGGTTCACTGCCAGCTGAGTTTACCTATGAAAATGCCGGGACCGACTATGAATTGATTGAAGGCACAAATGAAAGTGAAACGCTTAAGGTATACAGCGATATTTTTGAGGTGGAGGAAACCTATTTTAAGCACCAGGCTATTTTTAAGCAAAAAATAAGGCTGCTGAATCCAGAAGTCCGCCAGATAAAAGTAAACCTGTTCTATCAGGTATGTAAAGAAGTTTGTATACCTCAAGACAAGGACTTTTATTTTACACTAGATGGAAAATCGGCTGTAATTGCGGTCGAAACCATAGATGAAAGAAGCAAGGAAAAGGCCGCTGCCCTTAAATTAGACCTTAAGAATAAAGAGGTGCTTCAGGTAGTAGGGGACGAGGCATCCCAAAATGAAAACGGCCTGTTGATGATCTTTGGTTTGGGTTTTCTGGGGGGATTAATAGCCCTCTTAACTCCATGTGTATTTCCAATGATCCCGTTGACGGTATCATTTTTTACCAAGAAATCGCAGAATAGGTCCACGGGAATCATCAATGCCTCTTTGTATGGCTTTTTTATAGTATTGATCTATTTCCTATTGAGTTTGCCTTTTCACATTTTTGATTCGGTCGATTCTCAGATCCTGAACACCATAGCGACAAATATTTGGTTGAATGTTTTCTTCTTTCTGATCTTTGTCTTCTTTGCCTTTTCCTTTTTTGGATACTATGAGCTTACCTTACCCAGCAGTTGGGCCAATAAGATGGACTCTGCTTCAAATAAGGTTGGGGGAGGCCTGGGGATCTTTTTTATGGCCGTTACTCTGGCTATTGTTTCTTTCTCATGTACAGGCCCAATCCTTGGCGGCCTTTTAGGCAGCACGGCACTGGCAGAAGGAGATGTTGCCATGAATCTTTCGGCAGGAATGGTCGGATTTGGGGCGGCACTGGCTTTGCCTTTTGGTCTATTTGCTCTTTTCCCTGCCTGGTTACACAGCCTCCCAAAATCTGGGGGTTGGATGACCACAGTAAAAGTTGTTTTAGGCTTCCTTGAGTTGGCACTGGCCTTTAAATTCTTATCCAATGCTGATTTAGTAGGGAATTGGGGACTATTTAAAAGGGAGATCTTCCTTGGTGTATGGATACTGTTATTTCTTTTAATGACCGGCTATTTATTTGGTCTCTTTCGTTTTGCCCATGATGGGCCCAAAGCGAAACTATCGATTGGCAGAAAGATCACCGCAGTTGCAAGTGCTCTCTTTACGTTGTATCTGATATTAGGCACATTACAGATCACAAATCTTAAACTTTTAAGCGGATTTCCTCCACCCGATTTTTATACTGTGATGGAACAGGAAAGTGATTGCCCCCTGGGTATAGATTGCTTTAAGGATTTTGAGACAGGCAGGGCATTTGCCGAATCACAAAACAAACCAATATTGTTAGATTTTACCGGATGGGCCTGTGTGAACTGCCGAAAAATGGAGGAACACGTTTGGAGCGATCCGGAAGTGTTTCGACTTCTAAACGAGGAATTTGTCTTGATATCTTTGTATATTGATGACCGCGAATCCTTACCGGAAGAAGACCAGTTTATGTTCCAGTACGATTCCGGCAGGGTCAAGGCCATAGAAGAGATAGGAGAGAAGTGGGGTACTTTCCAGACCATCAATTTTAATGCTGCTTCTCAACCATACTATGTCTTGCTTTCTCCAGACCTGTATGTCCTCAATTCTTCCATTCAAAATACCGATACGGCTACCTATGAAAGCTGGTTAAAGGAGGGGCTAAAAAATTACCAGACCTATCAACGAAATATTGCCGTAACTCGGCGATAGAATCATGTTTCGTCACCAAAAACACTATCTTTAAACCAAGAAATTAACTAAGGTGAAGACTGTCAGGAAAATAGGGTGGATACTAGTAGGTATCCTGGGAATTCTGCTTATTGTAGCGTTTATTGTGGTGCAGCAATTAAAGCCGGATTATTCTGGTGAAAAGGTGATGAAAAATCTTTCTGCCGATGTAGCTGTTACCTATGATCCATACGGTATTCCGCATATAGAAGCTGCTGATGAGGAGGACGCTTTCAGAGCACTGGGCTATGTGCATGCACAGGACAGGCTTTGGCAAATGGAATTATTGAGGCGGGTTGCTGTGGGCGGACTCTCAGAGGTGTTTGGCAAGGACCTAATTTCTACAGACCAGTTCTTTCTTTCACTCGGTATTGATGATGCCTCCGCCAAAAGCGTAGGTGAGTTAGATCCAAATAGTGAAGTTGCCTTGATTTCACAAGCGTATTTAGATGGCATTAATCAGTTTATTGAAGAAGGTCCAACCCCTGTTGAATTCTACTTAACCGGCCTGGAGAAAAAACCTTTTATGATCAGGGACATTTATAATGCCGTGGGATATATGGCCTTTAGTTTTGCCATGGCTCATAAAACGGATCCCTTGTTAACTACTATTCGCGATTCTATAGGAGTTCCTTATTTAAAAGACCTTGAAATAGACAGCTCTCCAAGTACGGTCTGGATTAAGAATTACAGCGGGGAGGAAGTTATGAGTGCTGCTGCTATGGTCTCACAGGTGTCAGAAGTGCTTGCCAAGGTCCCGGTTCCACAATTCATTGGTAGTAATAGTTGGGTGATTGGCTCAGAAAAAACAAAGAATGGAAAGGTAATTTTTGCAAACGACCCTCATATAGGATTTGCTCAACCCTCAGTTTGGTATGAGGCACACGTAAAAACCCCTACCTATGAAAAATATGGCTATCATTTAGCAGGCGTGCCTTTTCCTATGCTGGGACACGATTATAAAATAGCCTATGGATTTACCATGTTTGAGAATGATGATGTGGATTTCTATTATGAAACTCCAAATCCGGAGGATAGCACTCAATATAAAACTCCGGAAGGATGGAAAACCTTTGAGGTAATTACGAAAACGATCAAAGTGAAAGATGAAAAGGATCATGTATTTACTTATAAGAAGACAGAACGTGGTCCGGTATTGAATGGAATAGCCAATCAGGTACAAGGTGTAAGGCCTATCAGTATGGACTGGATCTATACCAAAGGCGAGAATACGGTCATGGAATCCTTGTATGGGATTAGTCATGCCGTAAATATGGAGGAATTCAGGGAGGCAATACCTAAGGTTCATGCTCCCGGACTTAATACCATGTACGGTGATGCAGAAGGTAATGTTGCCTGGTGGGCATCTGCAAAGCTTTATCAACTGGGAGATAGTACCAATACAAAATTCATCATGGACGGCAGTATTGGGCAGGATAAGAAAGTACGGTATTTAGATTTTTCTGAAAATCCACAAGCCGTTAATCCACCATGGCACTATGTATATTCTGCGAATAATCAACCCGACTCTATAGCCGGCATGTTATATCCGGGATATTATTTACCTGAGAACAGGGCCAGGCGTATAGTTTCTCTATTGGAGGTTAAGGACGATTGGGATGCTGCGGCTGTTCAAGATATGATCACAGACGGGGTATCTTCTGTTAATCCTACAATCATTACGGACCTTGCCAAATTGATCACGGTAAAAGAGTTAAACGATCAACAGGCTTTGGCCCTGGATCATTTAAGCAAATGGAATGGCGATTACACAACATCCAATGCGGAAGCAGCTATCTTTCACCGATGGATCTACTACTTCCTTAAAAATACTTTTGAAGATGAATTGGGGGAAGACCTCTTTAAAGATTTCCTGAGCACTCATTTCCACAAGAGATTGATTGCCCCTATGGCGGCCAAGGCTAATTCTGTATGGTGGGACAATATCTCGACAAGTGATACAGTAGAAACCAAAAAAGAGATCGTGCAAACCTCTTATATCCATGCTTTTGAATCGCTTGAAATTGATCTTGGCGATGATATATCAAAATGGACATGGGGTAAAGTACATACTGTGGAACACGGTCACCCAATTGGACAAATTGCAACTTTGCGTTCATTTTTTAATGTAGGTCCATTCCCGGTATCCGGCTCCAGGGAAGTGATCAACAATATGGCATTTCCATACAACGATGGATCAGAGTTTAATGTTACGGCAGGTCCATCAACACGGCGGGTGATCGACTTTTCGGATGTGGAGAACAGTATGAGTATTCTACCAACCGGGCAATCCGGTAACCCATTCAGCAAGTACTATGAAGACCAGGCAAAGATGTTTGTCAAAGGTGAATTTCGCAAGATGCTTCTAAATCCTCAGGAAATTAAAGAGACAGGCGCCTCAGTTCTTATTTTTAAAGCTTCCAAGTAAAAGCAAACAATTTATTTTAGCTCTTACTGCATGTATAATGCGGTATCAAACGGCACTTTTATGGTTTTGGAATGCTACTTTAAATGAATCTTCTAGTGATAGGTTTTAAGTAAATTGAAAAAGGGTTAATCCGCTTATATGTTCATACCTCTTCTTCAAAGGTCTTCATATTAAACTGCTTCGGACAAATTCTAGTTTGCTTCGGACATTAAATCCTGACATTCAAACAAAAATGAACGCTAATTTAATTAATTAAGCGTATTTTAAGTATTAGAGAAAATTCCCATTTGTTTTGTGCGAATTCTTCAAAAAAAATTAGGCTTCGAATTCTATCAGGAACCCCCCACATACCTATAGTCTATGGACTCTTTAGGAATTTTTACTTTTCGTAAATTCATGATAAATGTGTACCAAAATTTCATTGAATTTGTACTTTTTACTCTTTTTTTTAGTATTTGCCTATCCATTGCCTGGCCCCAGCATAAAAAAATCAACGATAGTCCAAAAATCTATAAAAATTTAGAAGACGCTAAATCAATCGATTTCGCAATACCTCAAGAAGTTATTATTAATTCGGGAAGCCCTTACGACTTGATAGTAACAAATACAAAAAAGTATCACGCGAGTCTGGGGATCCTTAAAGAGAATTATCCTTTTTCGATCTCTTTGACGGATACGTTAGACAGCTACTTTGTGCAGAACGATAATGCCTCTGTTCTAGAATATGCCCATACACAACTTTTGATCGCTAATTCAAAAGGAATAAAAGACCAAATCAGTGAGGCCAACTTAAAGCTTTCGGAACTCTATGATAGCTTAGGAGATTATAAGGCAGCATATCATTATTATAGACAACATATCGTATATCGCGACAGTATTAATTACACATCTGATGCTGAACAAATAAGCATTAAGCGAGATAAAAATGAAATTATTCAGAAACAGTTAGAGGTAGATTTACTTAACCAAGAGAAACAAACCCAAAAAATCATTGTCATTGCCACAGCTGTTGCGTTGTTTCTGATTTTTTTGTTGGCGTTGGGTCTATTTCTACGTAATCGTTATATCAATCGTACTAATCTAACGATAAAACAAGAAAGAGATCGAGCTGAAAATTTGTTGCTGAATATTCTACCAGAGGATACTGCCCTTGAGTTAAAGTTAAATGGGAAAGTAGTAGCTAAAAAAATAGATTCCGCAACGGTATTATTTACTGATTTTAAAGGATTCACTCAGTTTTCCGAACATCTGTCCCCTGAGTCTTTGGTTGAAACCATTGGATATTACTTTTCCAAGTTTGATGAGATCATTGAAAAATATGGTCTCGAGAAGATAAAAACTATGGGCGATTCCTATATGTGCGCCGGGGGCCTCCATAGTGCCAAAAAGGATCATGCCCAAAAAATGGTCATGGCAGCATGCGAAATGGCCGAATTTGTCGAATTGACCAAAAGAAATGAAGCAAATACAATGAATTTTGAAATTCGTATTGGGATCAACTCGGGTCCTGTCGTCGCAGGGGTCGTAGGAAGTAAAAAATTCGCCTATGATATATGGGGCGATACCGTGAATGTTGCCTCCCATATGGAAAACATGTCAGATCTTGGGAAGATCAACATTTCAAAAAATACGCATGAATTGATCTGTGACGAATTCGACTGTGAATATCGTGGTGAATTCGAAGTAAAAAATCGGGGTATGATGAAGTTGTATTTTATAAAAGGTTCCAAGATTAAGAACAAAAACCTTGAATACTTAACTCTTACTGCATGAATAATGCGGCTTTAGACCGTACTTTTTAGCGAACCATTGAGGAATTCTTGGAATGCTGACAAAAGTGTATGGCAGTGCCGTTTTTGGGATAGATGCTACCACTATCATCATTGAAGTGAATGTGGATAAAGGTATTGGGTATCATCTGGTGGGACTACCAGACAATGCCATCAAAGAAAGTAATTTTAGGATCGCAGCTTCCCTTCAGAATAATGGGTACAAGGTACCGGGAAAGAAGATTACCATTAATATGGCGCCTGCGGACCTGAGAAAAGAAGGTTCTGCCTATGATCTACCTATAGCTATAGGGATTCTAACGGCCTCTAAGCAAATAAAAGCAAAACAGCTGAGCGAGTATCTCATTATGGGTGAACTCTCCTTAGATGGGGGCGTGCAAGCTATTAAAGGGGCGTTACCCATTGCTATCAAAGCCAGAGAAGAAGGATTTAAGGGGCTTATTCTCCCAAAAGCTAACGCCAATGAAGCTGCTATTGTAAAAGACGTTGAGGTCTATGGGGTTAGTACTATACAGGAGGTGATCAACTTCTTTGATAAAGAACTTCCTTTAGAACCTTCTGTTGTTGATACAAGAGCTGAATTTTATAAGCATCAGCAGGAACTGGCGGTCGATTTTGCTGAGGTAAAAGGGCAGGAAGGGATAAAACGCTGTATGGAGATCGCCGCCGCCGGGGGTCATAATATTATCTTGATAGGCCCGCCGGGTGCGGGAAAGACCATGCTTGCCAAAAGATTACCTACTATTCTTCCGCCCATGACCTTAAAAGAGGCGCTGGAAACCACAAAGATCCATTCTGTTGTGGGGAAGGTTTCTAATCTGGGACTGCTGTACCAAAGACCCTTTAGAAGTCCGCATCATACGATTAGTGACGTAGCTTTAGTAGGAGGAGGTACTTATCCTCAACCGGGTGAGATCTCCTTGTCGCATAATGGGGTCTTGTTTCTGGATGAGTTACCGGAATTCAAACGATCTGTGCTGGAAGTGCTCAGGCAACCTTTGGAAGACAGGGAAGTAACTATTTCCAGGGCTAAGTTTACTATTACCTATCCCAGCAGTTTTATGCTGGTAGCCAGTATGAATCCGAGTCCGTCCGGGTATTTCTATGATCCGGATGCCCCTATCAGCTCTTCGCCGGCCGAAATACAGCGCTATTTGGGTAAGATCTCGGGGCCCTTATTGGACAGGATCGATATTCATATAGAAGTGACCCCTGTGCCATTTGAAAAATTGTCGGACGGCAGAAAAGGGGAGGGGAGTGCAGAGATCCGTAAAAGGGTGATAGCTGCCAGGGAAATTCAGACACAACGTTTTCAGGATACAACTCAGGTGCATTACAATGCTCAAATGGGCAAAAAGCAGATACAGGCATACTGTCATCTGGATACCTCTTCTCTGGCATTGCTCAAACAAGCTATGGACCGACTCAAACTTTCCGCCAGGGCTTATGACCGAATACTGAAAGTGGCACGGACCATTGCAGATCTGGAAAAATCAAACAATATCACAGATATGCATATTGCTGAAGCTATTCAATACCGGAGTTTGGACAGGGAAGGATGGTTGGGATGAATTAAGTACGAAATACAAAGTACGAAGTACGAAATAGGAATGTAGAGAAGTAATATTTTTTTCGAGTAAAATAGAAATATGCAAGACTTAAAACTCAGAACAAAAAAATTTGCAATTAAGGCATGGAAGTTGTGTGCTCAAGTCCCTAAATCAAGGGAGTTTAATGCTTGGGCAAGGCAGTTAATAAGATGTTCTAGTTCGGTAGGAGCCAATTATAGGGCGGCTCTGAGGGCTAAATCGACAGCGGATTTTATTAACAAACTTAAAATTGTTGAAGAAGAGGCGGATGAATCCATTTATTGGTTGGAATTATTTCAAGAGGTCTTGAACCCTAATAAAAACGAAATTCAAATATTGATTCAAGAAGCAAGCGAACTTCTGGCGATAGTAGTGGCATCGATTAAAACTGCCCGAAATAATAGAACCAAAAAAAATTATAAAAAAATAACATAATACTTCTAACCTCCAACCTCCAACCTCGTAATTCGTCCCTCAAACCTCGTACTTCACCGTTGACGCTCGCACTAACAGGGGGCATGTGGAATACGGAATAGCTGGAAGCTTTTATTAACAGATGATATTCAGCTACAAGTCCCCATTACTCATAATGCGAATGCTCAATCTTTTTATCGTGTGAGTTGTAAGCAATGCCTAATTCCGCCAACTCATCCAGTATAGGGTCATAAACTTCTTTGGCCCATGGAAACAATACACCAGGGCTTTTAATTTCTCCGTTGAGGATTAACTTTGCACCAATTGCCGCAGGCAATCCAACAGTGCGAGAGATGGCGGTATGTCTATAATCTAAGCCTCTTGTAACCAAATAAGATAAATGTTCAAATAATTCGCCTTCGAGTTTGTATTCTATCCTCTCATAAAAAACCAGCATATCCGTGTCGTCCTGTTTAAATTTCAGCTTATCCATCAGTAAATCCAATAGTATCTCGGCAGGAGTTCCATTTACACGCCTAATTGGTCTGTCCGACAGTAGTTCTGTCCAAAGCAATTGTTTTTGAAGTTCTCCACCTCTTTCTATATGCAAGATGTCTGCCAGTCTATTTTCAAGACTTGTATCATTATCATCTGGTAGATACGATGCAACCCACTGGCGGTATGTCATATTTTCACTGCCTTCAATATGATAGTTGTTGGCCGTTAACCCTAATTGTATAAATGTATTCCATCCTTCGCAAAAACCAGGATAGCGCAGTGTTGCCCTTATAAATGTTGGAATGTCATCAAGGTTGTATTTTTTTCTATAGACTACAGAATCGCGATTTTCGTACGCTTCAAACTCTCTGAAACCTGGGATATTTATAACTTTTGGATTGGTAAATAAACGATGATAAGGGATGCAACGAAAATCACCTTTTTTGTAATAACAAGCTCCTGCACTACCTGCCTGGATCACGTTCATTGGGCTCCAGGTAAACTTATAGCCCCATGGGTTATCATTACTCTCAGGGGCAACCAAACTGCCGCAATATGATGTAAATGCCAATAGCTCCCCTCCCTTTTCCCTGATTTTATCTATAGAACGCATTCCGTTCATATGATCAATACCTGGATCAGCTCCCAATTCATTTAGAAATGTGAGACCTTTTTCTTTTGCTTCTTCATGCATATCTATCATCTCCTGACTAGCATATGAAGCCGTTACCACATGCGCATTATATTTAAGTGCAATTTTTGCCGCAGCAGCATGCATTCCAGGAGGCAATAATGAGATTACGATGTCTGCATCCTTAATATAACGCTCCATAATTGTATTATCATAGCAATCAAAGTATACTGCTTTCCCCCTTGGATGACCACCAATTTTCATTTTTGCGATTTCTACTAAAATATCACCTACCGTTACATTCCAGTTGTATTCTTCGGCATGCTTAAGCATGTACGAAATCAGATCGGTAGCCGACATTCCTGCACCGCAGATTAACACATTTTTCATATAGTTATCAATAAATCATAGTGTTAGAATTGGGCTAATAGTCTCGTATAAAAGCGGTCGTTTTAATGGATTAAATACCTTGTTAGCCTTTGTTTTTTATGCTGGATTACTAATATTTCTTATTCCAAATAAGATTCCTTTAATACACTTATCAATTCTTCTGCATCAGAGGTTAATTGAGGTATCTCAATACCAGATCTAATAGCATAATACGCCTGAAGTCTTATAAGACTATTAATTACTTTCTCAACATCATTTATTTCATTGGTAATTAACTTTAAATTATAATTCTTGGCTTTAAGATACTCGGGCTCTGAGTATAATTGAAAATCAGCGTAACTCGGATCATTAATTTTTACAAGGACATTTTTTCGTAACTCTTTAATATTAATATAATTACTATTGATTACATGTGAAATTTGGTTTAGCGCAGTTTCAGATTGAGCTTTGTCATTTAAATAATCTTCATCTAAATGATGCGTAAAAGCATCATACTCTCCAATTTTTTTAGTGATTGAAATATCTTCAATATACTGTAAACTTCCCGAGTTTTTCATTTGATCAATTGTGGACCTATTCCATTTATATGGTCTGTATAATGTTTTAAATGTCAGGCATAGAAAATCAATATTGGAAATTTCTTCTGGTCTTTTATTTCGAACAGATTGTGCAAGACTATCAATTTTATCAGAAATATTATTTATCAACTTATGATTGTTTTTAACCATTAATATATCTGCTTCCAAATCCTGGATATATAATTTGGCGTATTCTTTTATTTTTTCTTGCTGTGTATTTTTTAAATCCCAATTATTTATTTGTAGTGCTAATAGAATACCAATCACAACTAGAAGAATCTCACCAATGGCATAAAAGAGGTACTTGGATATTTTATTTTGAGCAAGGAGTTGCTGTCGGGCTCTACGAAAGAAGTGGATCATTTTATGGAATAGTTGGTCGGTACTTCTAAGGTACGAAATACGAGTAACGAAATACGAATTATTAACCTCTAACTTCTTACCTCTAACCTCGTACCTTGTCCCTCTTACTTCACAGTTTACACTTGTGCTAGGGCTGGGAATTCAGTCACCCTTGGTATACACAACCTTCCCATCAAAAATGGTCATGACAACCTCAGTATTTAAAAATTCATCTTCTGCTACTTCCATTAAATCCTGATTATAAATGGTGAAGTCTGCTAGTTTTCCAACCGTAATAGAGCCCTTTATTTCTTCTTCAAATGCTCCATAAGCCGCATCCAAAGTATAAGATCTCAAGGCTTGTTCCCGTGTCATCTTCTCGGCTGGTTCATAGCCACCTTCTGGAGTGCCTTTTAAGGTTTTCCTGCTAAAACTGGCATACAAACTGGCAATTGGGTTCAATGGTTCAACTGGTACGTCGGTACCATTTACAATGGGCACACCACTTTGCAACAGGCTTTGCCACATATAGGCCCCTTCTTTTATTCGTTTTTCACCTAAACGGTCAATAGCCCAGGATCTGTCTGAAGACAAATGTACCGCCTGCATGGCCGGAATTACCCCCAATTCCGCAAAGCGGGGGATGTCATCCGGGTGTAAATGTTGTGCGTGTTCTATTCTAAACCTATGATCATTGGTAGCATCAGGCATGTTGGTAAAGGCTGCTTCATACCGATCCAGAATTTCCCTGTTCGCCCGGTCGCCAATAGCATGTGAGCATACCTGAAAACCATGTTGTAATCCATTCAAGGCCGTCTCTTCTACAAAAGACATTGGGAGGGTTTCATGACCAAAATGGCCGGGTCTGTCTGTATAGGATTCCAGAAGCCAGGCCCCACGGGATCCCAGGGCACCATCACAGTTTAATTTTACCGAACGAACGGTCATTAAATGATCTGGATCTACCATCGGACCTTTTTCATACCATTCATTGAGCAACTCCTTGTCCCACCCAGTAAGCATACCATACAGGCGGATGTTCATTTTACCCCCAGACTTCATCTCCTCATAAAGTGCTATCGTATTCCTGCCGATACCCGCATCATGAAAACCGGTAATACCATGTCTATGACATGCAGTGACAGCCAATTCAAAAGCTTGGGCATCTTTCTCAGGAGTAGTTTCCGGAATATGTTTGGTAATCAGACTCTGGGCCCTTTCATTAAAAATGCCTGTAGGCCTACCAAGTGGGTCGCGCATTACTTCGCCCCCAACAACTTCAAACTGATCTATTCCTTCTTTGGACAATATCTGTAAACCTGCTATTTCCATCGCCTTGGCATTGGCAAATCCCGCATGTCCACTGGCATGTCTGAGGTAAACAGGATTGTCTGGAGATACAGCGCTCAGCATATTATGCGTTTGGAAGCCATTAACCGTTTCTTCCGGCATTTCTTCCCATTTGCTTTGATGCCATCCTCTGCCAGTGATCCATTCTCCAGGAGGCGTTGTTTTAACTTTTTCGGCCACGGCATCTACTATTTGCTGATAACTGGTAGTATTGATCAAATCGAGGTTTAATTCATTGTAGCCTAATCCCATAAAATGGCCGTGTCCCTCTATCAAACCGGGGGTCATCGTCTTGCCTGCCAAATCGATCAGTTGTGTGCTGTCTGTCTTATATTGCTCTGCTTCTGCGAGACTTCCGGCAAAAAGAATGATATTATCTTTTGTTGCAACGGCCTCAACCATTGCCTGTGTTGAATCTACCGTATAGATTGGCCCTCCGTAAATTAGCAGGGTTGCAGATTGTTTTTTGGGACTCGAACATGCCGTTATTACTAGTAAGAATGTTACTACGCCCCAATAAAAAAAATTTCTTGATCGCATAATTATTAGATTTTAAAAAGCATAATTTACAATTATACAACTTATAAAATGTCTTTTTAAGTCGAATCTCTGTTACAAATAGGAGATCTTACTTGTTCATTTGTATTTCTGCCTCAATTTCTTCGACCACCTCCTCTAAAAACGCCATTAACCCTAGGTCTGAAGTGGCCATATAAATAGATTCGTCTATCATATTTTTGAGAATTGCTCTGCGCGACTTATCGGAAAATATTACTTCAAGAGGGTTTTCCAAATTGCCCAGATCCAAATACCCGATTCCACTTGCAACCAGGGATTGATTCCATAAAACAGTTGGGTTATACCCAGTATCTGACTGGCCATGCATAAACTCAAAATAATTATAATAAGTTTCGATTTTAATTTTAAGCGCATGATTTTCCATTTTAGAAAATAATCCTGTTCTGCTAAATTCATCGAAGGTCCTTTTATTTGGAAAGGTAGGCTGATACCTGAAGAGCCATAAAAGGCTGGTGTTTACAAAATCTGCATTATAAGTAGTTGGGATAGGACCCTCCCATCGCCAACTAGGATCTTCCCAGGCAGGTAAATGATTGTTATCTGGCAAGAAGGACAGTTCTTCATTCGGGTTGTATTGATTAAGCATATAAATCCCGGAATGAATACGAAAAATATGATAACGGCGGCCACTCTTAATAGATTTAACATCTCCCTTCATATCCTGTATTAAAGTGCTTAAATAAAGATTTATATTTTCCTTTATTACTCTTTCCTCATTCCAGTTATTAATTTGTAGCGCAATAAGAATACCTATAACCACGAGGACTATTTCTCCAATGGCATATCTGGTGTATTTCAACGGCATATTATCATCAGCGAGTTTTTTGCGGATTTTACGAAAGAAGTTGATCATTTGAAGTTGCGGTTGGTTGTTACACCCTAATGTACACAATTATCGCATTACAAGTGATGGTTGAGAAGGGGAGGTGTTTTGATGGAAGTACTAAATTGGAAGTGCGAATTACGAATTACGAAATACGAAGTATGATATAGGAAGTAAGAAATACATTGTGCAAAATATGAAGTATAAATTATTTACCTCTTACTTCGGTATTGCCTTTTAAATGCACATCTATTTGAGGAAAAGGGATGGTAATTTTATTCTCAATAAATTTTCGATTAATAGTTCTTCGGATATCGCTTTTAACTCTATTGGAGCTAAAAATGTTCTTACTATAAAACAGGATCTGAAAATCTAATGATGAATTTCCAAAATTTACTAGTCTAGCTTCAGTTAGTTCCTTCTTCGTATTATCAGGATGTTCGAATGCACTTTCTTGAAGGATCTTAATAACAAGCTCCACATCACTGCCATATGAAACCCCAACATCTATTCTAAAACGGGTTTTCTTGGTTTGATGACTCCAGTTTATCACTTTGTTGGTTGTAATTAGCGAGTTGGGAATAATAATAGAGATGTCATCTGTTGTCAGTCCTTTAGAAGTGCGTAACCCAATTTCCTGCATTTTTACGATCTCTCCGTCTATTTCAAGTATATCTCCAATTTTAATGGTCCGCTCGGAAAGCAGGATTATTCCCGAAAGAACATCGTTAAATGTTTGTTGCAAACCTAATCCAATACCAACAAGCAAGGCTGCAGAACCTGCAATTAATATGGTAACCTTAACTCCCATAGTTTCCAACATAAAACCAAAGGCAACTACCCATAGTACATATTTTATAATCTGATATAACGCATAAGAATTGCCCTCATCGAATCCTTTTATTTTGCTTTTACGAAACAATGATTTTTTAATAAGCAATAAGATCACCTTTGTTATGAGCGCAATTAAGAGAACACCCAGCAATGAAATAATTCTTAATTTATATTCTCCGACGCTAATCAACTCAAATTCTAAAATCTTGTTTATGAATTCCATAGTGTACTTTTAGTGAATGCAACAAAACGGTAATTTTACCCAGAGCCGTTAGGTGTTACCGAGGATTGCTAATTGAGCCTGTATAAAAAATAATATTGGTTGATAGTTACTTCCCCAAGTTAATAAATTCTGGAATAGGGAAGAGTTTTGTGATCGCAATAGAGACGCTTGCGTTACCTGGGTTTAGATGGAGGCACGAAATTTGAAGTACGAAAAAATTACTAACCTCGTCTATCAAACCTCGTCCTTCCACCCTCGTACTTCATAGTTGACGCTCTCGCTAGCGGCGGATAAAGTACTGTTCTAATTTATTTTCAACCTGTCGGACAACCGGAAGGTCATCATCCGCATTTTCCATTAAGCTTAGAAAAGTTTTATAGTAGTTGATTGCTTCTTCAATTTGACCTCGGTCTTCATAGATTTCTGCAAGACGAAGGTGGGCACTTAAATATATTTGCTGTCCTTCAAAGCCTAATATTTTTTTATCCCTGATGATTTCTTTAAAAAGAATTTCAGCTTTTTCAGAACTCCTGTCTGATTTGAAATATGCATTGGCTAAATGACCTTTAATGAGGTCTTCTTCTCTAAATCGTAAGGCAGATTCCAAAAGTTGTATTCCTTCTAATAGGCTATCAGAAGCAATCAATATACTTCCAGAAAGTGCAGCGTGATTGGCTTTATCGCTCTCATTTTTTGGGTTAATCCGTGACGCTAGCAACTGATTTATTTCCTTTGCTTTGTCCAGATCATTGTTCTGAACACATAAATTACCCCAAATCATAAGATAGTAAGGAGCTAAGTAGGTATTTTGACTTATTTTATCGACTTCTTTCAGTTGTTTCTCTGCTTCAGCGAATGAGTCTTCCATGAAAAATGCAGAAGCTAAATACATTCGATCTCGGGCTGTGCTCAGACCATTTCCAATTATAGTCCTGTATTCTATTCCTTCCTGTAAGTGATTAATTGCACTTTTAATTTTTCCCTGGTACATATCGAGCAAAGCAAGAGATCTGTGTCCAATGGCTTTTTTCACTTTGTCATTATCCTTAAACATTAAATTAAAGTGTTGCTTTGCACTTTCAATACTATCCATTTTGACCAAAAGAAATCCAAACATATGATTTTGTGAGATTTTATTTTGAGGCCATATATCAAATGCTTTATTATAGTATTCATAAGATTTTTCAAACTGACATAGACCGCCATTATAAATTGAGGCCGTATTGATCAAAGACCAATCATCATTTGGATCAATCCGAAGAGCTTCTTTATAGGCCTCAATTGCCTTCATATATTCACGAATATCCTTGTAACTATTTCCTAAGTTGTACCAGGCATCATGATCATCGGGAAATTCCAAAAGGTATTCTTTGAGCGCGAGAATTGATTTATCGTCATCACCCCTGTTTGAAGCAATTAATGATGTAAGCCATAATTTTTCTCTATCAGTAACACTGCTTAAATTCCGTTCCGCACTTTTATAGTGAATCTCGGCTTCAGGAATATTTCCTTCATAAAAGCTATAGTACATACCCATCATCACCCTATTCCAGACAAAATTAGAATCTAATTCGAAAGGCCTTATTGTATTGTGCAATGGCTTCCTTAGATTGTTGTTTACCCCAGTAAACATTACCATCAGTGAAGTGTTTCAGGGCATTCAGGGACACGGTAGTCGCTGCAGGAAGGTATTTGCTATTTTGAAATCTGGAAATTAAAGATTCACCTAACCCACTTCTTATTCTTTCTACCAGTTGGTCCGTTGCTTCTAAAATCATTGTACTGTCTGAGGCTCTCACAGTGGTTCTGTACAAATCGATCTCGGTTTCCGGATTAATAATTTGAGCTGTCAACAAATAATTACCACCAATTTTCTCTATATGACCCTTCACAATGACATGTACACCATCACGGATCGCAATTTCCTTTGCGGTTTCCAGATCTACTGAATCATTGGTAGACCTACCCATTCTTTGTAAAGTTTTACGTATGTGGGATTGGGGAAGAATATTTACATATCCTGATTGTTGAATTCCCGATTTTATAACTTGATCCAATGATCTTGACAAATAGGTGTCATCTGTTTTGTTTTCGAAAGGCATTAACAGCACCCATCCGCGTTCTTTAAAATAGTCATTGCCCGAATCAAATACAGTATAGGCAGATATCAGAACTAATAAGACTGCCAGAACAAGGAGGGAGAATCTGATAATACCTCGCTTTGGGATAGTTCTTTCCTTGTCATGTTTTTTTTCTAAATACTTAGCCGATTTTTTTATATCCGGAAGTTCCTCACATCGTACTTTATAAATTTTAACCGACTCATCTACATTTTTAAAATACTTCTCATCAATAAATTCGACATGTATATCCTTCTTATTTTTTACATCGCGATAAACAGCACCTGTAATCAATATGCTGCCCGTTTCTGCAGATGCCTGCAAACGAGAGGCAAGATTAACCCCATCACCAAATACATCGGCTTCCTCAAATACCACTTCCCCCTGGTGGATACCAATACGTAAAGGAATGTTCTTTTCCCGACTGGCAATCTGAATTTCTATGGCACACCGTACCGCATCTGAGCTAAGATTAAAACTAATTAACATCCCATCTCCCATTTCCTTGATTAGTGCACCATTATATTTCTTCAGTAAACGAGTATGTATTTCACGGTTTTTATCGAGCATTTCAAATGCCCGCTCCTCATCAGATCCCATTAAGGCGGTATAGCCTACAATGTCTGTAAAAACGATCGCCGATAGTCGATGCTGTTGCATGTGCTGATATTGTCTTATTTATGAATCATTTTAATGACCGTAATAATTAAGATTCTAGTCCAATCTAAAATTTACGTAACCCTTCTGGCAGGGGCAATGATTTTCATCAGGTTTCTGGGTAAGATTTCCAGAACTTTATTAGACCCCCTATGCAAGTGCGAGCCTGCCTTATCTGCAGACAGGCGTTATGCTTGAGCTAGCGGGGAGTGTTAGCACCAAAATGTTGTGCAAATGGTCTTATTCTAATCCATTTGCTTCTTCCATTGCGTTCAATTTTTCAGTAAATTCCATTATGCCTAAAAATACCGTAAATACTACCCGAAAATTTGGGACTTTTTTAGGAGTATATACTCCGAGCGTACTTACAATATTAGGTCTTATTATGTACCTTCGGTTTGGATGGGTCGTAGGCAACGTAGGCCTGGGATGGACCATGGTTATTGTGATTTTGGCGAGTTCCATAACCCTTATTACCGGACTTAGTGCCTCCGCGATTGCCACGAACATTCAGGTAGGCGTTGGAGGAGAGTATTTTTTGGTATCTCGAAGCCTGGGCATGGAAACCGGTGGTGCCATTGGTATTCCACTTTATTTCTGCCGGACATTGAGTGTAACTTTTTATTCCTTTGGATTAGCAGAGGCCATTCTGATTTTCTGGCCCACCGATTGGGGGGCAATCCCTTCCTTTGCCTTGCAAGGTCTTACCGTCGTTTTGATTATTTTGGTGACCCTTCTTTCAGGGAAAAGTGCTGCTATTACGCTTAAAGCCCAAATACCCATCATGATTTTAGTAGGGCTTTCCATTCTTGCTTTGGCAGTTGGAGTTTTAACGAACGAAACACATGCCCCATTGATGGATGCTTCCTATGCTACAACTGGTAACGGCGGTTTTTGGTTTGTTTTTGCTGTTTTCTTTCCTGCAGTAACCGGTTTTACAGCTGGAATTGGTATGAGCGGAGATTTAAAAAAACCCCGGAAATCAATTCCCAGAGGAACTTTGGGAGCTGTACTTACCGGAGCTTTGATCTATCTAATAATACCTATTTTATTTGCCATCACGGGTCTACTGACTATAGAGCAATTAACAGATCAAGAATTTGGTCTGAAGACATGGACGTCGGTCGCATTATTTGGAGGATTATTAGTAATCCCAGCGGTATGGGGCGCTATTTTGTCTTCAGCGTTTGGAAGTATTTTGGGCGGACCACGAGTGTTACAGGCACTTTCCATGGATGGTCTTGCGCCGAAATTTCTTTCAAAACTGTCAAATACCGGTCAACCAACAAAAGCAACTTGGATTAGTGGGGCTATTGCTTTACTGGCAGTGTCCCTGGGAGATCTTAACACCATTGCCCAATTAGTATCTATATTATTCTTAACCCTATACGTAACTATTAATTTCAGTGCGGCATTGGAGAGTCTCGTTGCAGATCCCTCGTACAGGCCCAGAATAAAAGTTCCCTGGTATGTTTCTATCTTAGGTGCCATTGGTGCTATAGGAGTAATGTTTTTGATTAACCCCTGGGCGTGCTTGATCGCTCTGGTTATTGTGGCAGGCCTTTATATTTGGCTACGCTCCAAATCACTGGAACAGCAGTGGGGGGATGTGTCTGTAGGGTTCTGGATAAAGGTCGCTAGATATGCATTACTTCAGCTTAAAAACCGTAGTATTTATAGACGTAATTGGAGACCATTAATTTTGATTTTCGTCAAAAACGTTGAAAAACAACTTAGCCTCATCAAACTTGGCGAGTTGCTGGGACAGCATCACGGAATACTTACTTTGGCCCATTTAATAAGTTCAGATGGGACCATCTTAGATGCCAAAAGGAGGACCATTGAAACGGAAATGAGAATGAAAATAGCACATCACGGATTCCAGGCATTTATTGAAGTTCACTCTGTGACCGACTTCCATGATGGCTTTGTTGAAATTTCTAAGGGACATGGTCTAGCAGGATTACGGACAAATACCATAATGTTTGACTGGTCCCATGACGAGGAAGGGCAGATTAAAGAACTAAAAGCAATTAAGGCGCTTCGTAAAAAGGATAAGAACGTTATTCTATTAAATTCCAAATCTGGTCTGACACAAAGAGGTAAAATGATAGATATTTGGTGGCGTGGACAGCAAAACAATGGAGATCTTATGTTGATGTGCGCTTACTTGTTAAAATTAAACCGGCAGTGGGAGAATGCTCAGATACGTATTTTATCTGTCATAAAAAATGAAGAACATAAAATTAGATTACAAAAAGGCATCAAGAAATTGCTCCCAAAGGCAAGGATCAAAGCCTCAGTTCATGTATTTGTGTACGATGGCATTTTCAAAGATATCCTATATGAAAATAGCAGGGAATCAGATATTGTGTTTATGGGTTTGCCGGAAGTTAAAGGAGGTGATGAATTGCAGATTGCAAAAAATTTGGATGCGCTGTGCAATGGGCTTAAGACTACAGTGTTTGTACAGAACAATAGTATGTCACAAACGTTACCAATACTTTTAAAAGTTGATGACTAGGGTATAGACCAGAATTCCAAAAATATATATAGCATTTTGTAAAACCACCCCAGTCTGGCTCGGTTTTTTTTAAGATTGCTGGACCCTTTTGCAATAGCCTGCGAAAGAAGCTGATCATGTGAAGGAATAGTTGGTTGGTATTTTCTAATGTGCGAAATTATCGAATGGCAAGTGTTGTAGCGGAGTAGGGGTGTTTTTGATGGAAGTTCGAAATACGAGGTTCGAAGTACGAATTACAAATTGCTTACCTCGTCCCTCTTACCTCCAAATTCGTAATTCCATTCTATCACTGTTGACGCTCGAGCTAGCGGGTTAATAAGTAGCTATTAACTATACCTTGTTGTCAACAATTTTTATTCATTTATTAAACTTTCAGTTTCACTAATACCCAATTCTTTTGATTGTGGCTTAATTATCAGTTCTGAACTCATTGCAGGATTGCCATCGAGGAGTATGACAATGGTGTACGTACCGGGACCAAGTTCTCCACCGAAAATACCATGTCCGCTATAATCCCAGAGTTGAAGCCAAACTCCTTTACCTGACGTTACTTCCATTTGGTGCTCATTTACAACCTGTCCATCTAGATACCACCTCCATCCGAAATTTGAAACAGAAGCCCCATCATTAACCTTTAAATATGCATAGTAAGAACCTTCATCAGGATTCATAACATTGATCACCATACCAGGTGGAGCCATATTTGAACGAAAGACGGCATAAAGATCAGTAACATTTTGTGAAAAGGTCGTACTGGGGTCAATTGCTTTACCGTTTGCTTCAATTTTTGAAGCGAAGATCAAGCCATTAGGCTGTGAGTTTTTTTTATTGGAGAAATCAGTGAGACCACCCTGATATGCTATATATCCTATGCCAGCGCTGAAAATAAGAATAATGAGTATCCAAAGAAATCTTATTCTTTTTTTCGAAAATACATTAAAGGAATTTCTGATCTTTCCTTTACCCTCCATGTCCATTAATAAGGGAACGGTTAAATCATCATTGGAGATAGCATACAATCCAATGTCTCGTGCAATATTTTTGAATGTAAAATCACCAAGTAGAACTGTTTTGAGTTCAGGGTGATTTTTTATCTGATTATAGATATCAGAACTAATCAATATGGAATTTGCCACACCCATAGATTCAATACGTGAGGCGATATTGACACCATCTCCAAATATATCATGGCCTTTGCGAACTATTTCTCCAACATGTATTCCTATTCGTAGTGGTACATAAGGTTCTTTTCTAAGATCATTTTGTATGCTTATTGCACATTTTATTGCATTTACTGCACTTGAAAATAACATGAGACACCCATCGCCATAAGCCTTAACAATTTCTCCATCATATTTTTTTGACTGAAATTTAAGAACTTCTTCAAAATGCTGAAGTTTTAATAGTGCCTGCTGCTCATCTTCTTGCATCATTGAGGAGTATCCAACAATATCTGCGTAAATGATTATTGAAATGAGTCTGTCAAGATTATCCATAAGGCACTTTGTATGATCTTTTTTACTTAATCAAAGTAATCAGATCGATTGAACTTGTCAAATTTGATCTAACCCACATTGTTCAGCGTAACTGATGTGGCTTTAGTAGGAGGCGTTTCCTATCCCTAACTAGGGTATAAATGGCAGGATAAAAAACTATCATCAAAGACCTCAAATTTTAAAAATAAAGACTAATAAATATCAATTCATATAGTTAAATCCTTAGCCTTGTTTACGTAGTACATTTTCATCATTCCTTTGTTTTTAACTTCAATTTCCCCCCTGTATTCACAGTCATAACTATCTTTTATCAATGCATAGGTGTTTTGCGAGATATTAATTTTTCCGCGTTCTGAGTTAGATTCCATACGCGAGGCCACATTAACGGTATCTCCCCATATATCATAGGCAAATTTCTTGGTACCTACCACTCCGGCTACTACAGGGCCAGAATTGACACCTATACGGATATCATAGGCCATGATATTGTCAGAATCATTTTTGGATTCTTCCATAATTTGAACCATTTCAAAAGACGCCTGCATCATTTTGATTGCGTGATCGTCTTGATGAAAATGGAATCCGCCGGCACACATATAGGAATCACCCATTGTTTTAATTTTTTCAAGGCCGTGCTTTCCTATAACTTCGTCAAACTTTGAAAAATAGTAATCCACACTTCGCACTAAGTTTTCCGGTGAAAGGGTAGAAGAGTAACGGGTAAAATCCTTAAAATCTGTGAACAAAACCGAAACAGAATCAAATTTTTTCGCCTGCACTTTTCCATATTCTTTTAATTCCTCAGCTGTATCAGCAGGTAGGATATTAAGGAGGAGGTTTTCCGATGTTTTTTTCTCTCTCGAAATTGCTCTGTAATACCAGAACAAGGTAAGTAGAAGAATGATCGTTAAACCAGCAATAATGATCATGGTAATATTAATGATGTCCTGTTTATTTTGTTTCTCGTTAAGCAGATCTACTTCTATTTGCTTTTGAGCAAGACGCTGATTGGCCATCTCTTGTACCACGCTAATATTGGTAACACTGTCCCTAAATGCGATGTGGTTTTTGTAATATTTAAGGGATTCATCAGAATCCCCTCTTTTTTCATAGAGTTCTGAGAGTTTTAGATATGCATTGCTAATCTGCTCTTTTAAACTATGTTGATTTGCCAGCTCCAAACTTTTATGTGCAAAACCAAAAGCTGCATCCCAGTCACCTCTTTCCGCATAAATGTCAGACATAGTAGTAAGATAAATACAGATAGGATAATAATCCCCACGTTCTTCCAATATTTCAGTGGCCAGTCCTATGTTTCGTTCGGCAATCTCATTATCCCCTTTTAACGCATAAGCCAGCCCTATATTACCGAGGTTGTAGGCTATTCCAAGCTTATAATCCAGAGCTCTATAAATGGCTCCGGATTCCTTAAAAAATAACAAGGCAGAATCTGGTTTGAATAATAGATTATATTCATCTCCAATATTTTCCAAGGCATCGGCATAATGAATCGAATCATTCTCCGCTTTTAGAATTGGGATAGCATTCTTGTAATTTAGAATTGCGTTTTGGTTGTCGCCCATGCTGGAATACACGTCCGCAATATTCTTGTATATTGTTCCCAATTCACGTGTACGTTCCTCTTCGTCCGCAATCTTAAAGCCTTCTAAAAGGTTTTGTAGCGCCAGATTTAGATCGCCTTTTAACCTGAGGGCATTCCCTTTTTGAATATATGCTTTTATAATATACGTGATGGAATCTGAGGCCTTTGCTCTGCGAAGGAGTTCATTGCTATATATCAGAACCTTCTCGGGATCTGCATGATTCCTAGCGAGGCCAAATAACAACTCTAGTCGTTCATTTTCATCAAATCGTCCAGAATAGTAAATAGAATCAAGACTGTCAGCAACAACTTGATTCTGACCATAAACTG
Organism: uncultured Flavobacteriaceae bacterium; assembly: GCA_963796935.1. Lineage (GTDB taxonomy): Bacteria > Bacteroidota > Bacteroidia > Flavobacteriales > Flavobacteriaceae > Muriicola. The sequence goes on along the minus strand of CAWCNT010000014.1, from coordinate 430,867 downwards.
TTGCGTAAATAATGCTAAGAAAGCAAAATGACAGGCAGGCTTTCTTTTTGAATAAACTCTTTGCGATATAAAAGTTTGCTTTCAGCATTGATAAACCATTTTAACCTAGATTTATTAATGCGACCTAATCTTAGGGTCTATTTCAAATGGACCCAACTCTATTTTGTTCGATACTTCAAATTTTAAACTGTATTTTTCTTCTGCAAAAGCCTGTTCCCTTGTAGGCTTCGCAATAATTTTACGTATGAACTTATTGTAATTCATCTTTTTCGCTCTATTTGAAATAGCTGGTATTTGACCAATAAGGAAGTCACCAGATTCATGCTTTATGGATGAAATTGTGACCTTATGGGATGTGTCGCTGGTAGACAAGCCTTGCCAGATAATTTTGTCGCGCTTTCTTACATTAGTTATAAAGTCTTCATTCGCAATGCCTGCTGGCTGACCAAAACTAGCATGCTGCGCTATGTTACTCTGATCAATTTGGGTAGTATTCACATAAAGAGTTACCACATGCAATTGGCTACTACATGCCATTAGGCTCATAACTGCGATTAAAATTAAAAGTGAATTGGTTGTTTTCATAATAGAGTTCTTTAATTGGTTACGTGGGGGAAATTATTTCTTGTTACAACCTAAATCCTAATGAAGTTGAATTTCAGGATTTATGCTAAATGCCTTGCCAACCTCTATAGCCTTACGTAGTATGGATCAAAAAACTACACTTAATATAGTCAAAATAAGGCATTTATAATAATATTCTTGGATGAATAAGCTGGTATTATGTCCGGAACTAGTATTTCGTTTATCTTGCGAAAATTCGATTTTCAGACGTAAACTTAACTTTATGATCTATTGTTTTCAATCGCTAAAGCACCTAAACCTATTTGCTGACAAAGGGTTGCTACACTTCAATCTCATGTCCCTGAACAGCCAGCTCAATCGGAAAATCATAAGTAACCTTTTCCATAAATTTTTCAAACATCTGGGTTCTCTCCTCATCAGAATGCGCCGGATCATGATGGAACAACAGTAGGCGTTTGGCCTCCGTCCTGGAACAGAGCTCAGCAGCTATTTCCAGGGAACTATGGCCCCATCCTACTTTGTTCATGTATTCTTTCTCGCTGTATTGGGAGTCGTGTATAAGGAGGTCTGATTGATAAGCCAATCTAAATCCTGAAACCCAATCATCTTCCGGAAATAGGTGTGATCTGCCAATAACAGGCTCGTGGTCTGGCAGGTAGGTGACTGCTTTAGAACCACATTGAATGCGAAACCCCACCGTTGGTCCGGGATGACTTATATACTCTGCGGTTATATCAAAATTTCCAATAGAAAAAGTTTTATTCGGAAATTCCTGGATACTAAGCTTACAAGGGATTTCCCTCAAGGCTATAGGAAAAAGAGGTGGTGATAAAAACCGATTTAATCTTGCTTGAAGCGATTCAGGACTACCGCCCGGGCCCCATATATGCACTTCCTTATTGGGGTTAAACAATGGTTTACAAAAAGCCAAACCCTGTATATGATCCATATGCAAATGAGTCAATAAGATATCGATTCTGTCAGAGGTATAAAAGGTGTCAAAATCAATTCCTAAAATGCCTGTGCCCGCATCAACAATTATTCGTTCCTCACCATTTATGACCTCAATGCATGAGGTATTCCCTCCTAAGGTTTGATTGTTAACGGAGGAAGTTGGATATGCTCCTCGGGTTCCATGTAGCTTTACCTTCATTCTATGACTTCATTATCCCAAAAAATTGCCATGGCTCCTGAAAAATTCTTAGATCGCCCGATTATAGGGATGGAGGTCACGGATATTTTAGTGGATTTGCCTTTCAGGGATTTGATCCAAAACGTCTTGTGTGCAGGCACCCTATTTTGTATGGTCTGTACAAGAGGAAGTTCCTCCGGGGGTATATCCTTTCCCTCACCATCATGCGGAAAAAATAAAGTACCCCAATCACCGACTGGCATAGGCCCTGTATCCTGATATTTTTTGCCCAGTATAACTTCGGCAGGTTCATTGTAAAATATGAGGGTTCCCTCAGGATCTACTAAAAAAACCGGAACGTTTAGACAATCTGCCAACTGCCTGCTTAAGATAATTTCGATTTCGTATGCTGGCATAGGCAGACAAGTTTAGCGGTGTATCCTCTTAAATATAAAAAAAATTGGCCGACTTTCCCATAATGTTGAATAGAATAGATGGTTACTTCCTTTTAATTTAATTACTGCTTCAACAATTCTTTATTTGAAAATGCGTAAATAAGGAAACCTCCAAATGCAATAACAAGCAGACCTGTTAAAGCAGTAAAGGGCTTGGCATTAGGAATAATTGAGGCTATAAAGTCTTGAAAATGTTCCTGGCCGATGAAAATTAAGATGAAGGCAGCTAATATGAAAAGGTAGCCGAAAAATTTTAGTACGGCGGGATATCTTGATGTACTTGCAGCTACTATAAATAAAACACCTAATACTAACCTCACAACTATTGCAGTGATATATAAGGAAGTGTTTTCCATATTATTTTCTATCCAAGTAAAAATTAATTCGGGCTTAACAATCAATGATATTCCTGTAAGGAGAAGTAGTATTCCAAAAAATTTGATAAGTAATTTCATGGATAGAATTTAATTATTTTAAAATGCTAGTCGGCGGATACTCCTTCAAGGTACTGAATTATTGAAGGCGATATTTAATTGGAAGAAATAAATTGTCTGCAAGGCAAAGAAGCATCAAATACTTGCCTTTAAACAAGAAAATTGCTTATAAATCCCTGTAATTCTTAGTGAAATGTATAATATTCAGGGCTTTTATGGGTTATTATAACGGAAAATACAATTTTCTACCCCGTCAGGTCCCAAATTAAATAGTACCCTACTTATGCAGCGATTGAAAATCTTAGGAGGATCAACACTTTTATTAATTATGCTTTATGCCCTAACTCTGGGCGTAAATAACTCCATATCCCCTGCTGACTCCAAAAAACTAATTTCGGCTAACCAGCCAAAAAAAAATGTCTTTAATCAAGAAAAAGCTGTTTTGTATGCTTTGCAACAACAGGAATTAAAAACAGCCATAAAAGCATACTTCGAAAAGGCCATAGCATCAGGAGACATAGTAGGTGCTGGGGTGAGTATCGTTAGGGGAGATTCGATTGTGATCTCCGATGGATTTGGGAAAAGAAATAGTAAAACAAATGGTGAGGTTGATAGCCAAACCATGTTCAGACTCGGATCCCTTTCTAAAGGATTTGCCGGAATTTTGGCTGCCAATTTAGTGGATGAAGGTAAATTAGACTGGGAAGATAAAGTAAACGAGTTTATTCCAGAATTCCAGTTGGGAAACAGAAGTAATACAGACAAAATTACCCTTGCTAATATTTTATCACATACTTCAGGAGCGCCTTACCATAGTTATACCAATCTGGTTGAGGCCGGATTATCCCTGACGGATATAGCCAAACGTTTTAAAGAAGTTCAACCAATAAGCAATCCCGGCGCTGTTTATAGTTATCAGAATGCCCTGTTTGCCTTCTCAGAGAAGATGATGTCTAAGGTAACAGGACAGACAATAACCAAATCATTGGAGAATAGATTTTTTAATCCTCTGGAAATGTGCTCCACTACAATGGATCATGAATCTCTGTCACATACGGAAAATGTTGCCATACCTCATTCAAAAAGGAGAAACAGTTGGAGGCCTAAAAAGTTGAGAGATAATTATTACAATGCCATTGCGGCTGGAGGCATTAGTGCCAATGCGCAGGATATGGCAAAATGGATGCGATTTTTATTAGGACATAACCCTGAAATAATGAGTAAAATGGCTTTGAAAAAAGCGTTTAACCCATTTATAGAAATTAAAGGGCATAGTAAATACTACCAGCGTTGGCCCGGACATGTGTCATCGCATTACGGCTTTGGATGGAGGATCCATAAATTTGTTGAGGATGACTCTTCTCAGGAAAAAACCATTTGGCACCATGGCGGGAGCGTGAACAGCTTCAGGAATGAAATTGCTGTCTACCCCGAAGCAGATATGGGAATTTGTGTTCTTTTAAACAATAATTCCAAAATTGCAAAGACTGTTGTGCCAGATTTATACAAGATCATTCAGGAGATATATCAACAGTCCGCTCCGAAAATTAAAATAGCCTTAAACAATATACCCGAGACTGACTTACCCTTATGAGAATGCTTTAAGGAAGTAATGAGGTCTCGACTCCGCTCGACCTGACACAACGAATCGGGGATAGGAGGGATGTTTTCGTTAGCTGCCTACCTCATGCCTCTTACTTCAAACCTCGAACCTCTAACTTTATTTCCGAAATATATCTAGCGTTTTATGATACTCATCATAAAGCACCAGTTTATTTTTGGTTAATTCTAAAATTGGGAATATCATGGGTTTGGAGGAAAGAGTACCATCTGTTGCAAAATCCATGAAATCGCCAGGAATTTTACGTTTTTCAGGATCTACGGCCGAATCTAATAAGGTGAGTCTTTTTCCATTGGGAGATAAGTGCCATGTACCATTTCTGGTAGCTCCCTGTTGCTTTTTATCCATGGATAGAACATCATAGGTAAAGGTTCCATCTTGTTCAAAAGTAAAGTAGTAATGTTTTGGATTTGCGATGGTGTCTTTTAAAGCTTCCAGGACTTGTTCCCCATTCCTAAAACTGCCCATTATCTGCCATTGGCCATAGATATCCTTGGCTGTATGCTCCTGGCTGAATGCAGTCAAAGAAAGCAAACTTGCAAAACCTACAATACTATTTCTTATGATCTTATCCAATAAGTACGGTGTTTTCTAATCTATGGTATATCTATAACGTCATTATCAAGCATTTTTGTATTTAATACATACACTAGAAAAATAATTGAAGGGTCAATACACCTTGTATTAAAAAAGCTACATAGACTGGAAATGAGAATATACCTTGGGCTTTAAAGCAGCCGTGGCATTTACCAAAGCTTCTGAAGGCGCCCCGTAGAGCTCCGGGTAAAAGTCAGAAATAGCCAATAATTCACCCAACAGAGGCCCCAGGTTTCCAATATGGGCCAAAATGGCATCAGAATCATTATAAGTCTCGCGAACCACACATTCCGTTCCTTCATTATTAAAATACCAATCGTATTGCAGGGTCCCGGTATCCTTTTCTTTAGTGGAATGCATGCAGGCTTTGGCGACTTTCTTGAATTTATCAAGTTGTCCTTCATGTATCACAAAGCGTGCAGTTAATTGAAGATTATTCATGGTGTTTTGTTAAAAGTTAGTAAAGAATAAAAGTAAGCCCATCTTACATCATCTTCTAAGATAGCCAAGTTTAAAAATTAAAACGCCAACCTATGGACGAAGCACAGCATAGGCTGTCCCGGATACGCTAACTACTTATCAAGAGTTCCAAGATCCTTTAAAATAACTTATAGGCAGGAGGTGTAATTCCCTTCATTCTAAGGTAAATAGCGCATTGTCCTCTGTGATGTCCTACATGTTCATTAGCCTTTTGGATCCACCCAAGTCGGGTTACATTATATGGGCCGCGAACAACTACTTCTTCAAATTTTGATGGGTCCATATTTTGAATACCAGCAATGGCAAAATCGAAGCTTTCAGCAACAATACGGCGTACCTCACTTTTAGATTGAAAGCTAGCTTCTTGTTCAATATTGACATCGCCATAAATAGCAGCCTCTCCTGTACCATTGGCAGCAAGACCTATGGTTCCCTGAGCCCCATGCAACATTTGTTCGGCAAAGGTCCGCACACTCTCTGTGGGTTTATAATTAAATTGGTCTTCGGGCATGGCATCTATGTATTCCAATGACATGGCTTTAGATCGTTCAAAGTCGGCCACCAAATTATCAATGGTAGCATTCTGGGCATAACTCAGTACCCCCATAAGACAGCTAAATAATAAAATCGTTTTTTTCATGATGATAAGTTTTTAAGTGAATTCTTAAGATACGAAAAATTTGTTTTCTTGGAGTACCCTGAAATCAAAGCAAATACACCACCAAAAACCCTAAATAAGTGCCAAGGGCATTTCCTAAAGTTCCCACCAAGATAGCGGGGACTATCAATTCCTTTCGACCAAAGGTCTCGGCCAGGGCAATGGCCGTGGTACCACCACCTATATTTGCCTGACTCACTATGGCGATCATCTCCCAGTCCCGGTAAAAAAGTCCGCCGAAGAATACTACCAGAATACCATGTAAAAGCACGGCAATTGAAGTGAACAATAATAGAGTGAGCCCTACTTGTTCCAGTTCAATTACCGACTGTATCTCGCAATATGCTCCAATGACGGCTAAGAAGAGATATATCAGATACAAGCCCAGCCCATGACTTCCTTTTAAGCTGCGAACCAAAGCAGTCTGTGCCAGCAGAATTCCTATAGTAGAAAGGGTAATGATAGAAGGTATCTTAGGAAAGAATTCGGAAATTAATTCCGAGATATAATAAGCTGCGATCCCTAAGAAAAGAAGCCAGGCTAAAGAACGAAAATCAATGGTTTCCTTGTCTTCGCCTGCGATATTTGTCTTTGTGGTTACTACCTTTTTATCGGGTATAAAATTTCGCAACAGTACAGGCATAGCTAAGGTAACCATGATCCATAAGGTGGTCACTACATTGTCTACAGCAATAGTGCCGGCGTACAAGATGCCCCGCTCTTGAAAATCATATTCCAGCGCTACTGCGTTAAAGTTTATACTACCCCCGGTATAGGTGCCGGTAAGCATTCCTGCGATGATACGACCATCTTCACCTAAAACAGCTTCCGGACTAATCATAAACCAGGCGGCCAGGATTCCCAGAGTGGTAGCCAGGGAACCAATAAGGAAGAGTATGATCATGGGTGCTCCTGCCTTTTTTATGGATTGAAGATTAACCCCCAACAGCAAGTAAAAAATAGAGATAGGGGCTACATAAGTAAAGATGCCGTCATATAACGGAATGGTATTGGAAGCGGAAGGGATAAGCCCTGTATTAGCGAGCACAGCGGTAAAGAGAATGACCAAAAGTGCTGGTCCTACTTTTTTGCCGATGTTTGTTTTTCCGGCATAGACGGAAGCGAGCACCATAAGGCATAAGGCCCCTAAAACGTACACCGGATTTTCAATAAAACTCATTCCTTGGTTGGAGTCTATTTATTGGATCAGAAACTAACCGGCAATTCCGTCCCCATCAATGTCCTGATTTAAATGGCTTTCCAGAGCTACCAGCGTCTTTTTAAGAAGTACCCGGGTCTTCTCTAGTTCAGTCTCCAAAGCGGTCACCCGGTCTTCCACACTGTCTGCCTGTTTTTGTTGTTTGTCTAGTTCGTCTTGCTGTAACAGATCCCAAAATATACCCATGTTAGTTGTATTTAATTAGTTGGTTATTCTTTTTTTGAAGCGTCTTTATTGTTCTCCTTCTTCATTTTAATGTAGCGGTAAACAAGCCGTGACCCCAATCTTGCAAATAAGATTATGGCGATTACCATTACAATGTCCATTCCACTCATGAGCCCCTTATTTTTGTTTTGTTCAAAATTTCTTACTGATTATCAAGTTCTCTACTGATCAAAGTTAATACATACTGCGTTTGTATTATTGTCATCATTTTCCGTTTTGTAGACGCTTTTCGCAAATGACCTCTAAAGCTTAACATATTGGCAAATTCTTTATCATCTAATAAAGCCTTATAATTATTAACTATATAATAATCCTTATTTTCCATTCTAAAATGTTTTTGATACATCGGCACTGAAGACACAGGCCAAATCTGGTCCTCTAACCGCCTGGTTTCCTGCATTAATGTTGGATAATCAACTTCAAACAAATTTATAATGACACTGCGCAAACTATCGGTTTTTATGAGCTCCAATCCCGTTGATTTAAGGGTTTCGAAAGCGGAAGCGCTTAAGACAACATCAGGAGCATAATCGGCCTCCTTTATAAAATACGCAAGCGAATCATTATAAGGTCTTCGATTATCCAGGTGTTCCAATAGATAATCAATGATAGCGGCACTTTTTTGCTGCCTCTTGATATCCGTTTGCAAGTTTTGAATATTAATTTTAAGGTTGCTCTTTAGTTCGGTAAGCAATTTCATTTCACGCATGCTGCTTTTCCGGTCTTCATTCCAGGTATTGATCTGTAGGGCAATTAGGATCCCGACCACCACCAGTAGAATTTCTCCTATGGCATAGCGCATGTATTGAAGAGGTTTGTTATCGGCAGCCAATTGTTTTCTAATTTTTCGAAAAAAAGCGAGCATTATAGTATTTGGAGGTTATCTATCCAAGGTACTAAATAAATTGAAACAAGGTAGCTTAGCGATCTTAAGCAATCGCCACTTCTTTATTAATAAATAAGAATGAAGTTTACTCCTTCACATTGATCAGCACGGCTTCACAACGGGAAAGGTCGGAGTTGAGGATAATATTTTCCGAAGTACCCCCATCTATGATCTCAATAGAAACTGTATTGGGCGGGAATTTACCCAGATTATGGGCATAAAGGAAAAGGTCGTTAGGTTGGGAGGGATCCAGTTTTAATTCAAACCCTTTTTTCGTGTAGGTCAGATTGTGTTGAGAAACGATTGGCACACCATTCAGGTAGATAGATACAATATCGCCGTCCTGACGCCCATGATCCCATAAATTTATCTGTATGATCTTGTTATTTACCTCAAGTTCTTTTACGTATGTAATGGTGCGTCCATCAAAATCGGTTCGTTTTTTAATCTCCACCGGTTTTTCAATTACTTCCTCTTCTATAATAACAGGTTCAACTACTTCTACAACGGGTGTTTCCTGTTGCTCCAGCACTTCTTCCTCAACTTCTACTACTACTTCCTCTATAGGTTCCGGAGTTTCTTCCTTTGGCGGCGCAGGAGCTACTATTTCCTGAGGTTTAGGTTCGTCCGGGATGGGTACTACTACATCTTCCACCACTGCAATTACCTCAGGTGGGGGAGTTACATCGGGATCACGCTTATTGATGGTAAAATACGGAGTGGCGAACTTGGCTGTATAAAACTTGTCTGCAGGGAAAAGTTCAATTCCCATGATTCGGTAATTATTTCCATTTGGCAAGGTCTTATTAAGCCTTATGCCCCCAGCTAACTGGGTATTCTTATAAATTCCCAATTCCTGTATTACTGTATTATTCTTCAGAAGGTAGAATTTGATGGTCTTATCCGAAGGTAAATTACTTGTTGTCCATTCAATAGAACCAGGATCCGGGATGGTCCATACTGTGCCATTGGTAGGAAAGGTGATCTCAAGACCAGAACGCCAGTGTTTGCGTTCCTGAAGCTGTACCTCATTTAGTTCAGTAATGGTTTGCGTAAAAGTGGTATAGGGCTTTACCATAGCTAACCCGGAAACCACTTCCTCCAGCAGGGTGTAAAATGCTTTTATCTCCTGCAGGGCACTGGCAATAGGAATCTCATCAGAATATTGTTTTCGTATATTTTTAAAACGATCTGCTATGCGCCTGCTCGTTTTCTTGTCTATCACTGCATTATCTGCCTTACTACTTTCATCCAATAATTTTTTGGCTGTCCTGATCTTTAGATAGCCAAAACGGTTATTTAAAAAAGCGATAGCATCTTTATAATTTACAGCAGAATTTGTGGTAAGGTCGGTAGCCACACTATAGGCCTTGTCATATTCTAAAAGCGCATGCTGAAGGCTTACTTCGGCCAATTTTCTGCTGGTCTGTTGTGGTGAATTTGTGGCCAGATTCAGCAGATCCAATAGTTGTTCTACGGGGATGCTATTTACCCCATCTCCATAGACCCCTTGCAGATATTCAACTCCTAACCAGGGCGATTGCAGCAGGAGGTAATTTTTGTCAATGTTGGTCAGTGTTCTTTTGGCTCCAACAGTCAATAGGATAGCTTCATATTCAGTCTTTGTCCAGGGAATAGGGTCATCTGAAACGATCTTTTTAGCAACTACGACAGGATCCTCCATAGTATTAGCAAGACCATAGGTCTTTAAGGGTAGACATAATACCCCAAGACCCAGGGAAAGAAGAGCTAAAAATGTAGTTGTTTTCATGTTAATTTTATACGAAACAGTAGTCTGAGAACTACCTATGGTATAAAACTATCACATCTGGAAAAAATTGTAAAGAGAGTAATGAATTTGTTATCAGGAACTTATGAACGACAGAATATTCTTACAAACTAGTAGATTTGTAAAGTAAAAGAATCATAAAACAATAAAATGCAGGTAATTGTGTGCTCCAGTAAAACTTTATTTGCCATTAAGATTTGAGTCCTATAATCGTACTATTAGCACGTAAAAAGCCCAAATAAAGCAGAAAGTAAAAAAGGCATATACCAAATAGGTAGAAGTAGTTCTTTTATTCATAAGATTTGGAATAGCCTACAATAAAGCAAATTCTCGTTGAATTGTAAATTCTATACTATAAACGGAACAATTCTTTCGATGTAAGACACAATCATCGATGAACGAACCATTTATTTACTTGGGAACCAGGCAAATACCGTCATAGGAGTAAATGTTTGTTGATGCCTAATCGTAGCGGAAAGTCTTCTAGCGGTCCATTTTAAAACTATTTAACTTGATGTCATCAAGGCCGTAATCGTCAAAAGGATACTCTAGTTGATCCTGAATATTATACAGAGAAACAAGTATAAATTCTGTGAGTATTACCACAAAATAAGTTACGTAAAGAGGATTATCAGCTCCCATATCATTGATAATGGTAGGCGCATAAATCAGAGGGAATATATATATAAATAGCAAACAGTAAGCCTTTAAGCTAATAGGAGTGCGGTGGGTATTTATCGCGTGCAAATTCTCTAAGGACTCATGCAGATCATTCATAAACCTGAAGATGCGATCTTTTAAACGCCCAGACATGACTTCTCCTTTTTCCTTAACAAAGACCTGTACTTTGTTGATGACCGGATCAAGTGCCTCGGTAGACTCAATATTGTTTTTTAAATGATCCATGGAGGTATCGCTGATCTCAATCAGAATATCGGAAATTTCCTTTTTTTCTTCTTCTGTTAAGTTATTGGAAGCATTTGCAAAATAGTACATTGTTTTCAGCGCACTTCTGAACTGACTAAGGTGTTCCAGCGCTTTTTCTCTTCTTCGGAAAGATCCTCGGATCGTAAAGACTAACGGAAAAACAATAGCAATACTCAACAATGTAAGATCTATATGAAATTGAATATTGAATTGAAAACAAATATAAATAGTGAGCACTGAGATTATTAGTGTCACTAAGGTCCTTACATTTATTATGGATAGATATAGTTTAATAATCAGAAATTTAGTAATTTATGGTGCTAAAGCTAACTACAAACTCGTGAAAAACCAAACATTACTCAGATTCCTTTTCTTGTTCTCTGTATCCTCAGGTATACTTGTTGCGCAAGAAGTAGAAGCTCCCAAAGAAACGGGAGAAACAACCATCTTGTTTAAAGAGCAGGCTACTCTGCCAATAAAGCTCGGCTTCTCTAACAAAGAGATGAAAAAAGAAACAAATGATAGTACCTATCTATTATCCAAATTAATCTATAAGAATGGAGATCAATGGGATTCTTTAGACGTTAAGATCCGCGCCCGTGGAAATTACCGAAGAACACATTGTTATTTTCCTCCACTTAAGGTCAAGATCAAGAAGGCGGTAGCCAAAGAGACTATCTTTAAAGGGAATAAAGAATTAAAATTGGTAATGCCTTGCGTACAATCTACAAGTACCCTGGATAATATAGTCAAAGAATATATGGCCTATAAGATCTATGAAGTGATCTCGCCCTATCATTTTAAAACCAGAATGGTAGATATAGAGTACGTAGAGTTAAAAGGAAAGAAAAGTAAGGTACACAACCTTAAAGGATTTCTTTTAGAAGACATAGATAATGTGGCCAAACGTGAAAATTCCAAGAAAATGAAACGGAAAGTGCATCCCCTGGAACAAGATGATGTATGTGCCACACAAAACGATTTTTTTCAATATATGATTGGGAATACGGACTATTCAACCGCCTACCAGCATAATCAGAAATTAGTATTTACATCAGATTATAAGACAGTACCGCTGCCATATGACTTTGATATGTCCGGCTTGGTAGATGCCAGTTATGCTGTGGTTTCACAAGTGCAGGGAGAAGTCTTGAGTATAGAAAGTGTTACGGACAGATTATACAGAGGTTTTGAAAGGGACGAAGCTGTATTCCAGGCTGTGCGAAAACACTATTTAGACAATAAAGATCGCGTCTTTGAGGTAATCGATGGCTTAAAACCTCAGTTTGATAATGAAAAGGAATTCGAAATAGCACGTAATTTTATCGATGACTTTTATAAGGTTCTGATTGATAATAACAAATTCAATAATGAGATTGTGCGAAAAGGGCGCACTAAATAGTGAAGTGATACACTAAGTAATTAACTCTTAATACTTATAAATAAGTAAGTTACTAATATAATATTTTAAAGAATAGGTCTAAGTATAGTCCAGACATTGTGTGCTACAATACGCTGACCTTCTTCCGTAGGGTGGATGCCATCTGCCTGATTTAGTTTTGGTATACCTGCCACATTTTCGAGTAAAAAAGGGATCAAATACGCCTTATTCTCCTCTGCTAGTGTTGGAAAGATCTGTCTAAATTCACTGGTATAATCCTGCCCCATATTAGGAGGGATCTGCATTCCGGCCAATACGATCTTGATATTCGGATTTTTAGCTATTACGGCGTCAATGATGGCCTGAAGATTTTCCCTTGTTTCAGAAAGCGGGATGCCGCGAAGTCCATCGTTGGCACCTAACTCCAAAACAAAGATATCCACCTGCTGATTCATCAACCAATCGATCCTGTTTTCTCCACTTGCGGTTGTTTCTCCGCTCAGACCGGCATTGATTACCCTGTATGGCAAGGAAAGAGAATCTATTTTTTCCTGAATAATCCCCGGAAATGCTTTCTCCGGTTCCAGGCCCATTCCTGCGGTTAAACTATTTCCAAAGAAAAGAATGGTCTTTTTATTACTAGGTGCAGTTTCATCGGCTTCTGTTGATTGGATCTTATCTGTATCTGCGTTCGATTCTTTTTTTGTGGGCGAATCTCCACAAGAAACCAATACTATGAAGCTAAACAGATAACAAAACTTTAACACGGTTCTCATGGAATAGGGGATTAAATTCAAAATCATTTTTATAATTTCCGCCCTTGTACCAAAAAGCTACTAAACCCAGGGGAATGGCAAAGATATTAAACGTTAGCAATCTCAAGAAATCATATTCGAGCGGATCCGGATCTCTTACCGTTCTGGATGATATCTCCTTTTCGATAGAAGAAGGCGAAACCTTCGCTATTGTTGGGCCTTCGGGAAGTGGTAAAACTACCTTATTGGGATTATCTGCAGGACTAGACAGGCCAGATTCAGGGAACATTGAACTCTGCGGAGTAGAGATAAGTACCTTAAACGAAGATGAACGTGCATTGCTCAGAAATAGAAAAGTTGGATTTATATTTCAGGATTTTCAATTATTACCAACTCTTACCGCTCAAGAGAATGTAGCGGTGCCGTTGGAGCTTCAGGGCGCTAAAAATGCGGTTGAAAAGGCCAAAATTCTTTTGGAGAAGGTTGGCCTATCCGATCGTATGCACCATTATCCATCACAATTATCGGGTGGGGAACAACAACGGGTAGCTTTGGCAAGGGCATTTTCCAATACTCCATCTATCCTTTTTGCTGATGAACCAACCGGTGAACTAGATGAAGTAACAGGGCAAAAGATCATCCAATTACTATTCGACCTGAACAAAGAGGCGGGTACCACCCTTGTCATTATTACTCATGATATGGAATTGGCCAGAAAAACTCAAAGGATCTTGCGCCTCAAGGGAGGTAAGATTAGTACGGATCAAAAGATTACTGCTTAGTGAGTACTACGGACAACTCCATTAAGAAGGCCGGACTGGTCTGGTTATTCAAAATGGCATGGAGAGATCTTCGCTCAAATGTTGGGAAATTATTCTTGTTTATGTCTTCCATTATCATCGGCATTGCGGCGGTAGTGGCTATCCAGTCTTTTGGAAATAACCTAACTGACAGTATTGCCTACCAATCTAAAGCGCTTATGGGCGCAGATTTTATCATTGATAGCAGCAAACCACCCAACTCAATAGTTACAGAGATCATCGATTCCTTAGGGGGTGCCAACAGCAGGGAAATTAATTTTGCTTCAATGGTTGCCTTTCCCCAAAAGGATGCTTCCAAACTGGTCCAGGTCCTTGGTGTGGAAGGCAACTTTCCATTTTACGGCGAATTTGAAACTATTCCCGCAACTGCTTCAAGAAATTACCAAAAGAATAACGGGGCTCTGGTAGATGCTACGGTAATGTTACAATACAACCTTAAAACCAGGTGATAGCATTAAGGTGGGGACCATTATGTTACCCATAGAAGGATCATTAACATCTGTTCCAGGGAGGTCTGCATTAACAAGCAGTGTTGCACCGGCGGTCTATATTCCATACAACCAATTAGAGGCCACAGGATTGCTTCAAAAGGGAAGCAGGGTTGAATATAAATACTATTTTGTAGCCAAACCGGGACAAGATCTCGAAGTCCTGTATGAGGCCATAGACCCCAGATTAGATGCGGAAGGGGCCGATCTGGATACTCATTTAGATGAAAGCAGACGTCTGGGTCGCAGGTATAACAACTTTGGCAAATTCTTGAACATCGTTGCTTTTATTGCATTATTACTGGGTTGTATAGGTATTGCCAGTGCCGTTCATGTCTATATAAGAGGTAAACTAAGGTCTATTGCCGTTCTAAAGTGTATGGGCGCCTCCCGAAGTCAGACTTTTAAGATATTTCTAATTCAGATCGCAGGCCTAGGCGGTTTAGGTGGCCTAATTGGAACCATGCTAGGGGTAGCTTTGCAATTGGTAGCTCCATATCTGCTTAAAGAATATCTTCCGGTAGATGTAAACGTTACAATATCATATCCGGCAGTAATATTAGGATTATCTCTGGGTGTCCTGATGTCTGTTGCATTTGCACTGTTGCCACTTCTTAAAACATGGTACGTCTCTCCATTATCCGTTTTACGGGTGCAGGAAGAAAGTGATCCTAAAACTGGTAAGGCCCGTATATTTATACTCGGGATCATTTTTCTATTCTTGTTTGTTTTTGCGCAACGCATTCTGGATAACTGGCGATATGCACTTTCTTTTATACTTGGGTTAATTGTAACTTTTTTACTTCTGTATGGAGTGGCCAAGCTACTAATGTGGGCTATAAAACGCTATTTTCCAACAAACTGGGGCTTTTGTTCCAGACAGAGTTTATTGAATCTCTTCAGGCCTCAAAATCAGACGGCTACCTTGCTTTTGTCAATAGGTGTAGGCGCCTTTCTTATTAGTACCCTGTACTTTTCAAAGGATATATTACTTAGCAAAGTAGCCCTTGGAGATAACGAGAACAGTCCCAATATCATTCTCCTGGACGTACAGACAGGGCAGGTGAACGATGTGAAGAATACCATTTTGCCCAATAACATTCCTGTATTGGATAATATTCCTATAATTACTATGCGGGTGCAGGAAATTAATGGGAGATCTGTGAATGACATCAGAAATGATACTACCTCCAATATTGGCCGTTGGGTACTGAACCACGAGTTTAGGGTGACTTACCGCGACTCACTTATAGCTTCAGAAAGCATAAAGGAGGGTACCTGGGTCCCAAAGGCTGATAAAACCAACCTTGTTCCTATTTCCGTAGCGGAGAATTTTGCCTTTGACGCCAAAGTTGGAGTAGGAGACAAGGTAATTTTTAATGTTCAGGGAGTATTGATAGAAACTGAAATTGGGAGTATTCGTGAAGTGGATTGGGGAAGAGTGCAATTAAATTTCTCCGTGCTTTTCCCAACCGGCATTTTAGAAGATGCTCCGAAATTCCATGTGTTAACCACTCGCACACCCAGTAATGAAGTATCCGCTCAATTACAAAGACAGTTGGTATCTGGTTTTCCGAATATCTCCATCATTGACCTTCGTCAAATCCTTGAACTGTTAGAAGGAATCCTGGAAAAGATCAGTTTGGTGATCAATTTTATGGCGTTATTAAGCATCTTAACAGGAATCATTGTTTTAATAGGTGCGGTACGGACTAGCAAGTATCAACGCATTAAAGAAAGTGTTCTGTTGAGGACCCTTGGTGCCCAAAATGCACAATTACTAAAGATCTCATTATATGAGTATGCTTTTTTAGGGGTCTTAGGGAGTTTAACAGGTATATTATTATCCCTTGTAGGCAGTTTCTTATTAGCTCGCTTCGTCTTTGAAGAGCCTTTTGTGCCTTCCTCAGAGCCATTTATCATATTACTCCCCATACTTACCTTGTTGGTAGTGGGTATTGGATTACTAAATAGCAGAAGTGTTCTCCGAAGTCCGCCTTTGGAAATTTTACGCTCTACTAGTCGTTAGAAAATATTCTCGCCTTACGTCATTACTTTCTTCAGTGCCGAACCAAAGGCTTTCACCTCATCCATAGTACCGGTACTTATACGCGCCCAATCCATCATAGGTGGAAAAGGTCTTCCTATGAGCACATTTTCCTGCCCCATGGCACTGATCATCTCGCTAATAGGTCGGCCGGTCTTAAAAAAGACGAAATTAGTGTGAGATGGAATATAAGATAATCCCAGACCGTCCAGGGTTTTGTAGATATGTTGTTTTGCTTCGGTATTTTTCTGTAAACTAAACTTGTAAAACTCATCATCACGCAAAGCCTCACGAGCTGCTTCAATGGCTAATACATTTGTATTCGCCATCACCGCTTTTTTAAGTCGGGTGGCAATATCCGGCCTTGCGATAAGATAGCCAATACGCATTCCTGCCAGGCCATAAACCTTGGAAAAGGTTTTAGAAACGATCACATTTCTATCTTCTTTAACCAGTTCTACCATAGAAGGGTATTCTGGCTCCGTGATAAAGTCGTAATACGCCTCATCACTAAAAATTACGGCCTTATCATCATTAGACATACAAAAGTCGCGTAAGGACTCCTTTTTCAACAAAGTACCGGTAGGGTTGTTGGGGTTACAAAGAAAGATCAACCTGGTTTTACTTGTAATTCTTTTGCTCATCGCATCGAGGTCGTGTTCCATTTTTTCATTCAGTGGAACCCTGTGTACATAGGCGCCAAAATATTCGGCATAAGACAGCATCGCCTGAAAGGTAGGATCTGCGGCAATGATCTCACCACCCTCCAATCCATATACGAGTCCGGTTGCTTTAAGACCTTCTGTAGAACCACCGGTGACCACAACACAATCTTTGGACACACCTTCTTTCTCGGCAATTTCTGCAACGAGTTTAGTTAAATACTGAAAGGGGTATCTACAAGCAATATCAAAACTATTACTAATGACAGTTCGCACATTTTTAGATGGTCCGTACGGATTTTCATTGGAATTTAGTTTTACGGGGCCATCAAACAAAAGGGGTCTTGGTTCATATTCTAACGCCATGGCGCCCAATCCACCCATGAGTGTAAAGCCGCCAGTTAACCCCATGGTTTTGAGCCATTGTCTTCTGTCTATGTTTTTCATATGTTGAAATTTGATAGAAGAAGATACAAATATTCCTAATAGATGAGATTGCTTGCCTCAAAAATTTGAAAATAAAGTAAATAAATAGATTTGGTTTATACTCCCAAAAAATGAGAGATCTACCCGGAAAAGAACTTTACTTTTTCAAGAAGGGTTTTTCAAATGAGGATAGGGTAAAACTAATAAAGGGTATTGGAAATAAAGATAGCGATGATAAGAAGCACCATGGCAGAGTTTACGATGAATGCTATGATCTTTTTCTCGTCTATTGGCTCGTTTTTTCCTTTGTATAAAATAACACTCCCTACTATTCCAAGCAGACCGGAAAGAACTACAGGAAAGCCAAAAAGATAACGGGAAAGGACAGGATTAGTATTGATCATCACTGCGAGGGCAGCAATGGTCAAAAGACATAGAATTAGCTTGCTAACATTATAAGACTTAACGGTGTATTTGCTCTCTTGCTCCATAGATTCAATTTTTAAGCTTCCCACTATTGTTAAATAACTTTGATGTTCACTTTTAATCCTTCAATGATCCCGACGATGCTCTGTACGGTTTCTTGCAGGTAATGCTTAATGACCACATGAGGAATACGGATGGTGGTAAAGCCATTTTTAAAAGAGTGCATAGTCTCTTCAAGATTGTTCATGGCCTGTTCATGCGTAAGCATTTGATATTCGGTATCTATCTCAATATTGAGTTTTACTCGTGAGATAGCTATATCTACTGATTTCTTTCCATCCCACCATTCGAGCATAGGATAGACCCCTATCTCTTTTAGCGCATAATACAGTTGTATGGCAGCTAATGGGGTGTCATTAGATTTGATAAGTTTATCGATACGTTTTTTATGCTTTCCGCATAATTCAACCCCATATGTTTCCATGGAGGTTTTGTGATCGACATAGCTAAGTTGATTGTTACATTCTAAACAGGTCATGCAAGTAGGTCGTAATATGATTTGGGTTTATTATAACCTTGAGAACTATCGAATATTTTATAACATCGATGAACGACCCCCGGTTTTTAGACGAACTGCATTTTTTTAGACGAACGACACTTTTTTTAACATTTGCTACTCAATTTTGAACAGTGAATTCATGAAATTTTCGCGAAAGGGTTATTTTTAATGTACTTTCCAAATCAAAACAAAAATAGAGCGTGTTTAAAAAAATTGGTCCGGGCGTACTTGTCGCTGCCGCTTTTATAGGTCCAGGTACAATTACTACCTGCACTCTGGCGGGCGTCGACTTTGGTTTTGCGCTCTTATGGGCAATGCTACTTTCTATACTTACAACAGTAGTATTCCAGGAAATGGCAGCGAGAATTGGGATCATTACCCAGCAAGGGTTAGCAGCGAGTTTTAGAAATGAGTTAAAACGTCCCTGGTTGAGGAACCTTATGATACTGATAGTCCTCTCTGCAATAGTTATTGGCAATACAGCTTATGAAGCAGGCAATATTGGGGGAGCAGTTTTAGGTATGGAAGCAATCCTTGGCGGAAGCACTAAGTTTTGGTATGCCTGGGTAATTGGGGGTTGTGCTTTTTCCTTGTTATATGTTGGATCTTATAAGGTGCTGGAGAAGATCTTTATATCGCTAGTTATGCTTATGAGCATTTCTTTTGTGCTGGCGGCCGTAATTACAAAGCCGGCCATAGGGGATATTCTCACCGGACTTTTCATTCCTTCACTCCCTGATGAAAGTTTATTCACTGTCGTTGCCTTGATTGGCACCACTGTAGTGCCTTACAATCTATTTCTACACGCTTCCCTGGTCAGTGAAAAATGGAAATCTGCCAAAGACCTGAAGGCCGTTCGTTGGGACACTATTCTCTCAATTGGATTGGGAGGGGTAATCTCTATGGCCATCATTATTACCGCAAGTGCAAATCAGCAGTTAGAAGTAGTAAATGGACTAGATCTCGCTAAAGGCCTGGAGCCACTTTATGGGCAAGCTGCCAGATACTTTATGGGAATTGGATTATTTGCTGCCGGTATCACGTCGGCTATTACAGCCCCTTTAGCAGCAGCATACGTTGCATCTAGTTGCTTTAACTGGAAGGATGGCCTGAGATCTTATAAATTTCGATTGGTTTGGGGATTCATACTTTTGGTTGGAGTAGTATCTCAATCGTTTCAGATACGCCCTATCGAAATCATTAAATTTGCCCAGGTGGCAAATGGTTTGCTGCTGCCTGTTATATGTATCTTCTTATTATGGGTGGTTAACAAATCGAGCCTGATGGGAGCCTATAAGAATAAGAAGTGGCAAAATGTAGCCGGAATTCTATTGCTGCTTTTGATCATTGTTCTGGGTGTAAAGAGTATCTGGTCTGTTATTGGAAACGTATGAATAAGAAATGGATAATAGACATCAATTGTGATGTAGGGGAAGGGCTTCAAAATGAAGCCCGGCTATTCCCATTTATTTCATCTTGTAATCTTGCCTGTGGAGGCCATGCCGGAGACGCTGAGACAATGAACGAGGTGATAAGACTTGCCATTAAACACCAAATTAAAATAGGAGCGCATCCATCCTATCCAGACAAGGAGCACTTTGGCCGTAAAAGCATGTCGTTACCTACAGAGGAGTTCAAAGAAAGTATTAGCGCACAGCTAGACCTTCTAGATACCTTGATTAGAGATCATGGAGTTTCTATGCACCATATAAAGGCCCATGGAGCCCTGTATAATGATTTGGGTAAGGATAAGGAATTAGCGAAAACTTATCTGGAAAGTATATTCCGTTACAAGGATAATATTTCGCTATACGTTTCCTATAGTTCTGTTATAGCAGAGGAAGCCTTAAAAATGGGTTTTAAAATTACCTATGAAGCTTTTGGTGACCGCAATTATAAAAAGGATCTTTCTTTGGTGCCGCGGAGCCAGGACAATGCATTAATTACAGACCCAAAATTGGTTCTTAAGCATTTACTTCTGATGATCAAAAAAGGAGTGGTGCAGGTCCCTGAAGGAGATTTGGTTCCTATAGTAGCCAATACTTTTTGTATTCACGGTGATACTGTTAGTGCGTATGAAATATTGATGTATCTTTCCAAAGAATTACCAAAGCAACATATTCATTTAGAAGAATGAATTCGTACCCCATACAAATAAAGCCTTTTGGCATTCATGCTATTCTGATTGAATGGCCCAATGAGATAGAGCGCAATATCTTAGATGACATCCTTATTTTTAAAGACTTCCTTTTACTCAATAGTTTTAATGACAAGGAATGGGAGATGGTTCCTGCATACAATTCTTTGACACTTATCAATATTCATAAAGAAATTGATCATAAAGCAACCTCGAACCAATTAGAAAAATTGTATCGGGAAAGAAAGGAAGGTGCGAAAAAGCAAACGAATTCATGGAGACTCCCGGTTTGTTATGACGCAGAGTTTGGGATCGATTTTGAAGAGGTTTCCAAACATACAGGAAAGTCTATTGAACAAATCATTACTTTACATACATCCTCAACATATACCGTTTACGGGATCGGGTTTTTACCTGGATTCATGTATTTAGGAGGCGTGCCAAAAGATCTTGAAACTCCGCGTAAAGCCACTCCGAGACTTAATGTCAAAAAAGGGTCGGTGGGTCTGGCACGAAAACAGACAGGTATTTATCCGCAAGATTGCCCTGGCGGGTGGAATATTATTGGTAACTGTCCTATTCCAATTTTTAATGCAGAAAAAGAGAATCCCTGCTTTGTAAGTGTAGGCGATTCTATACAATTCTATTCTATCACAAGAGCTCAATTCGACCTTCACGTCATTCAGGCTGAAGTAGGGATCGATCTCTTAAAAAAAGAATCTACAAGTGCTTAAAGTCATTAAAAGTGGATTTTTCACTACCGTTCAGGACCGAGGCAGGTTTGGGTTTCGGCATATGGGTGTCCCGGTTTCCGGATCAATGGACCAGGCTGCCGCCTTACTGGCAAATGCCATGCTCGAAAATGATGAAAATGCTGCTGTTTTGGAAATAACCATGTCAGGGCCTCTTTTAGAATTTGAAGAGGAAACCTGGATAGCCCTTTCAGGAGCCAACCTTTCCCCTCAACTAAATGGCAAGGACATTGACAATCACAGCGTGCACAAAGTAAATGCGGGAGATACACTGGCCTTTGGTAAGCACATAGACGGACTAAGGGGATACCTGGCTGTAAAAAATGGTTTTAAAACTCCTTTAGTTTTAAACAGCAGATCTTTTTACTCCCCAATCACAGAAGTAAATCATTTGGCTGCAAGGATGGAAGTACCCTATGATGAGGTGGCAGATTTTAAACCAAAGATCACACATATTATTAGAGAGGATATAGACAAAATAAAAACGCTTAAAGTGAATCCGGGTCCAGAGTATGATATTTTATCTGAGGCCCAAAAAGAAATCATTTTTAATAATTCTTTTACGATTGCCAAAGAAAATAACCGAATGGCTTATCAGTTGGAGGAATCGGTTGGAGAACATAAACACACAATGCTGACATCTGCCACCTTGCCAGGTACAATTCAGGTAACCCCGGGAGGAAAATTGATCATACTAATGCGAGATGGACAAACTACGGGAGGCTATCCCAGGATCTTGCAATTATCAGAGGAAGGAATAGACCGCTTAGCTCAGAAAACCTTTGGAGATACTATTTCTATTGAGCTGTCCTAAATCTTAAAAGCCGTGTTTTATCTTTTTTAATATAGATAAGGGCAAAGTATATGGCGGATTTCGCAGTGGGATATCTAACCATGTTCCTCTTTTTACAATTGATTTTTGATGTGAAAAAGTCATAAAAGATCTTTTGCCATGATAGGCCCCTATACCACTTTGACCCACCCCACCAAAAGGGAGCTCTTTATTGGTGATCTGTATAAGGGTATCATTGATAACGCCCCCACCAAAGCTATATCGCTTAAGAAGCCTATCCTGAAAAGAAGTTCGCCTCGAAAAAATATACGCTGCAAGTGGTTTGCCCTGCGCTAATATCCATGGAGCAATATCTTCCTCTTTTTCATAGGAAATTATAGGTAAAATAGGGCCAAAGATCTCTTCCTGCATTACCCTGCTATCTTGCGAAGGTTCATTGAGCATGGTTGGTCCTAAAAAGTTGTCTTTATCATTCCGTTCCCCGCCAAAGACAATGTCTTCATTGGCTAACAAGTCAAGAAGCCGATTGTAATGATCCTTGGAAACTATTCTCGCCAGATCTGCCGAAGCTTGCACATCTGTGCCAAAGAATTTGGTGATGCTGCTGCTTAATTCTTTGATTAGTGAATCTTTTACCGATCGTTGCACTAAAATATAATCTGGCGCAATACAGGTTTGCCCGGCATTCAGAAATTTCCCCCAGACAATCCGTTTGGCGGCTTGGGACAGAAGCGCGGTCTCATCTACAATACAAGGACTTTTTCCACCCAATTCAAGGGTAACAGGCGTTAGGTTTGCAGCTGCACTTTTGTATACGATCTTCCCAACCTTCGTACTTCCCGTAAAAAAAATATAATCCCATTTTTCCTCTAGTAATTGCTTGGAAACAGGGAGGTCTCCTTCAATTACCATGGCATGTGATTCATCAAAAACCGATGCGACCAACTTTTTAAGAAGTGCACTGGTATGTGGTGTTAGCTCCGAAGGTTTAACTACAACGGTGTTCCCTGCAGCAATGGCTGAAACAAGGGGCAAAATAGCCAGTTGAAATGGATAATTCCAGGGAGCCATGACCAGCACGGTACCATATGGCTCTTTGTAGATCCAATTCGAAGAAGGGAAGTTCAGCAAAGTCCCTGGTACCCTTTCTGGTTTGGCCCACAACTTCAGATATTTGCAAACAGATTTTATCTCGGCCAATACGAACTGCGTTTCGGCCACTAATGTTTCAAATTTTGGTTTTTTAAAATCGGCATACAGGGCATCACAAATGGCATCTTCCTGACGAATTATTTCCTTTTGAAGTAATTTTAATGTCTTTATTCTAAAGGCCAGATCTTTGGTTTTTTGAGTTGAAAAGAACTGCCTTTGAGCCTCTATATTCTGAGCGATTGAGTTTTGCATTTCCAAAAATAGGTAATTTTTTGGCGTAAGAACCATCAAATTAAACAGGAAATAGCAACAATTATATGTATTGAATATGATAAATTATTAAGTATTAAATAACTGATTTACAGATAAATAACTTTAATCTTATCCTATTGAATTTATACCAATATCTGATGTTTTTAAAAGCAGGGTTTTTAAACAAGTATCTTTGGAAACTATAGTATTTACGAGTAATACAAAGATTTTAGGGATAGATATACATGGAGTTAAACAAACATAGTAAGAATGTAACACAAGACCCCACGCAACCTGGGGCTCAGGCCATGCTTTACGCCATAGGTCTTTCTGAAGATGATCTTAAAAAACCTTTGGTGGGAATTGGGAGTACCGGTTATGAAGGCAATCCTTGCAATATGCATCTCAATGACCTTTCCCAACATGTAAAAAAAGGATTGCAGGAAAAAGATATTATCGGCTTAGTGTTTAATACCATTGGAGTAAGTGATGGTATATCTATGGGAACTTACGGGATGCGATATTCACTCCCTTCCAGAGACATCATTGCCGATTCCATGGAAACTGTAGTGCAGGCTATGAATTATGATGGCCTTGTTACAGTAGTGGGGTGTGATAAGAATATGCCGGGCGCTTTGATGGCTATGATAAGACTTAACAGACCCTCCGTGCTGGTGTATGGTGGCACCATAGCTTCCGGATGTTTAAACAACAAGAAATTAGATATTGTGAGTGCCTTTGAAGCCTGGGGAGAAAAAGTAGCTGGGACCATGAACGAGAAGGAATTCAAAAGCGTAATCCAAAATGCTTGCCCGGGTGCTGGTGCCTGTGGTGGTATGTACACAGCCAATACCATGGCTTCGGCCATAGAAGCACTAGGAATGGCCATGCCGTATAATTCTTCTAATCCGGCTGTAGGTCCTGAAAAAGAAAACGATTGTATAGAGTCTGGTAAGGCTATCCGCAATCTTATGGAGAATGACATAAAACCCAGTGATATAATCACCCGAAAGTCATTAGAGAATGCTATCAGACTTATTACGGTAATGGGCGGATCTACTAATGCAGTACTACATTTTCTGGCAATAGCCAAAGCTGCCGAGATAAGTTTCACTTTAGATGATTTTCAACATATAAGCGATACTACTCCGTTCCTGGCCGATCTAAAGCCTAGTGGAAAATATTTGATGGAGGATGTACACAAGGTAGGCGGTACACCGGCGGTTATGAAGTTTATGTTAGAAAATGGGATGTTGCATGGTGATTGCCTAACCGTTACAGGGAAGACAGTTGCAGAAAATCTTAAAAATGTTCCAGGATTAACCGAAGGTCAAGATGTTGTACATTCTTTAGAAAATCCTATTAAAGAAACCGGTCACCTGCGTATACTATATGGCAACCTCGCAACTGAAGGGGCTGTTGCCAAGATCACCGGTAAAGAAGGCTACCATTTTACAGGTCCGGCGAAAGTATTCGATGACGAATTCAAAGCCAATGCTGGTATAGGAAAAGGCTTGGTCAAAAAGGGAGATGTAGTAGTCATAAGATATGAAGGGCCAAAAGGCGGACCAGGAATGCCCGAAATGCTAAAACCTACGGCTGCCATTATGGGTGCCGGATTAGGGAAAGAGGTTGCTTTGATTACCGATGGTAGATTTTCCGGAGGAACTCACGGCTTTGTAGTAGGACATGTATCACCAGAAGCTCAGGAAGGCGGCGTAATAGGATTACTCAACGATGGGGATATGATCACCATAGACGCTATAAAGAACAGTATTAGAGTAGCCCTGACTGATGAAGAATTAAGCAAGCGAAAAGCTGCATGGAAACAACCGCCTTTAAAGGTAAAAAAAGGAAGTTTATACAAGTATGCCAAAACAGTGTCTTCTGCCTCCCAAGGATGCGTGACCGATGAATTTAATTAAAGGATCATTGCTATAAGACCCTGCCAAGGAAGCTTACATAGGGTCTGCTAGTTTGTAAGATAAAATATATGGAAACGATTGAAAAGAACAAATCCACCACTAAGGTGCCTGCTAAACTAAAGATCAGTGGGGCCGAGGCTATCATTCATTGTCTTCTGGCCGAGGGAGTAGATCTAATCTATGGATACCCGGGAGGAGCTATTATGCCGGTATATGATGAATTATACAAATTTCAGGACAAACTTACCCATATCCTAACCAGACATGAACAGGGGGCAACACATGCTGCCCAGGGATATGCCAGAGTTAGCGGTAAGGTTGGGGTTGCCATGGCTACTTCAGGACCGGGTGCAACCAATTTAGTTACCGGTCTGGCAGATGCCCAGATAGATTCAACTCCAATGGTTTGTATTACGGGTCAGGTGCCCAGACATCTTTTAGGTTCTGATGCCTTTCAGGAAACTGATATCATTGGTATCTCTACTCCGGTAACCAAGTGGAATTATCAAATAACCAACGCCTCTGAGATTCCGGAGATCCTGGCAAAAGCCTTTTTTATTGCAAGATCTGGGAGACCAGGTCCAGTACTTATCGATATTACAAAAAATGCACAATTCGATGAACTCGATTTTCATTATGAGCATTGTAAGGGTGTTCGTAGTTATCAGCCAGTCCCAAAAGTAAAAGAAGCAAACCTCAATGCAGCAGCAGAATTGATCAACGGTGCCAAGAAACCATATATCGTTTTTGGACAAGGAGTGATACTAGGCGAAGCAGAGGAAGAACTAAAACAGCTTGTAGAAAAAGCAGGTATCCCCGCTGCATGGACCATACTAGGCCTTTCTGCCATGAATACAGATCATCCGCTAAATGTTGGGATGGTAGGTATGCATGGAAATTATGGCCCCAATGTCCTTACAAATGAATGTGATTTGCTCATCGCTATAGGGATGCGTTTTGATGACCGTGTAACCGGAAGTCTGGATACCTATGCCAAACAAGCCAAAATCATACATATTGAAATAGATCCGGCTGAGATCAATAAAAATGTACAGGCAGATATTCCTCTTTTAGGCGATGCAAAGGAAACGCTTACCAAGCTGTTGCCCAAGATCAAAAAGAATAGTCATGATGCCTGGTTGAATGAATTCAAGAAGAAGTACGAAGAAGAATACAAAGTGGTCATAGAAAAGGATCTGTTCCCAACAAAGGAAGGACTTACGATGGGAGAGGTGATAGAAGAGATCAACAAAGCCACTAAGAACAAGGCGGTCATAGTTTCAGATGTAGGGCAGCATCAAATGGTTGCTTGCCGATATGCAAAGTTTGCCCAGTCTAAAAGCAATATTACCTCAGGAGGTTTAGGTACTATGGGATTTGCCCTGCCTGCTGCAATTGGTGCAAAAATGGGAGCTATGGAGAGGGAAGTTGTAGCTATTATAGGAGATGGAGGATATCAAATGACCATTCAGGAGCTCGCCACTATTTTTCAAAATAAAACACCTGTAAAGATCGTAGTCCTTAATAATGGACATTTAGGAATGGTGCGTCAATGGCAGGAGCTGTTTTTTGAAAGCAGGTATGCGTCTACGGTTATGACCAACCCCGACTTTGTAAAAATAGCCGAAGGATACCATATAAAAGCACAACGGGTATCTGAGCGTAAAAACTTAGCATCGGCAGTGCAGGAAATGATCGCTTGCAAAGAGCCTTATTTCTTAGAAGTAAAAGTGGAGATGGAAGACAATGTATTCCCAATGATCCCTTCCGGCGCTTCAGTATCAGATATCAGACTTAAATAAAAACCCGATGGAAAAAAAATGGTTCACCATCTCGGTGTATTCGGAAAATAACGTAGGATTGCTCAATAGAATATCAGGAATATTTTTAAAGCGTCACATTAATATAGAAGGTCTAAATGTCTCTAAATCAGAAATCGAACATGTTTCAAAATTTACAATAGTGATTTTCACTACTGAAGATTGGACCCGTAAGATCGTAGCTCAAATAGAGAAACAAATTGAAGTGATCAAGGCATTCTATCACACAGATGATGAGATCATTTATCAGGAATCTGCCTTGTTTAAAATAGCATCGCATTTGCTATTTGATGAACGACAAATACAGAACATAATAAAAGAGAGCAACTCACAAATCGTCACCGTTTCCAGAGATTTTTTTGTGCTCGCAAAATCGGGCAGACGTCATGAAATTGATGACATGCACGACCTTTTAGAGCCTTTTGGGATATTACAATTTGTAAGAACTGGCAGGATTGCGGTGACAAAGGCAGCCATGCCTATTACCGCATTATTAAATGAATATGAAAACAAAGATTAATACACTATAAATCAACTATACGCATGACAAATTATTTTAACACCCTTTCATTACGAGATAAATTAAAGCAACTAGGGAAATGCCGTTTTATGGATACCAGTGAATTTACGGATGGGGTATCTGCATTAAAAGGCAAAAAGATCGTGATCATAGGATGCGGGGCTCAGGGTCTGAACCAGGGATTAAATATGCGCGATTCAGGATTAGACATTTCCTATACGCTCAGAGAAGCTGCTATCAAGGAGAAAAGAGCCTCTTATGTAAATGCTACTGAAAATGGTTTTACTGTAGGAACATATAAGGAGTTGGTTCCCAGCGCTGATCTGCTGATTAATCTTACCCCAGATAAACAACATACAAACGTAGTACAAACCGTAATGCCGCTTATGAAAAAAGGGGCAACCTTATCATATTCTCACGGATTTAATATTGTGGAAGAAGGGATGCAGGTTCGGAAAGATCTTACTGTTATCATGGTGGCTCCTAAAAGTCCCGGATCTGAGGTAAGAGAAGAGTATAAACGAGGTTTTGGTGTACCAACATTGATCGCGGTTCATCCGGAGAATGATCCGGAAGGTAAAGGTCTGGCGCAAGCAAAGGCATATGCAGCAGCAACCGGAGGACATAAGGCCGGAGTGTTAGAATCATCTTTTGTAGCCGAAGTAAAATCGGATCTTATGGGAGAGCAGACCATTCTATGTGGATTGCTGCAAACAGGATCGATCCTTTGTTTTGATAAGATGATCGAAAAAGGAATAGACCCGGGGTATGCTTCCAAACTTATACAATACGGATGGGAAACCATTACGGAAGGATTAAAGTACGGAGGAATCACCAATATGATGGACCGACTCTCAAATCCGGCTAAAATAAAAGCTTTCGACCTGTCTGAGGAAATGAAGGACATCATGCGACCTTTGTTTCAAAAGCATATGGATGATATTATGAGCGGTCATTTTTCAAAGACCATGATGGAAGACTGGGCCAATGACGATAAAAATCTTTTAAGCTGGCGAGCAGCCACAGGAGAAACTGCCTTTGAAAAGACAAAAGCAGGAGATGACAAGATCTCAGAACAGGAATATTACGATCATGGAGTATTGATGGTGGCCTACGTAAGGGCAGGGGTAGAGCTGGCCTATGAAGCTATGACGGCTTCTGGTATTATCGGAGAATCTGCCTATTATGAATCCCTTCATGAGACTCCGCTTATTGCGAATACTATTGCTCGAAAGAAGTTATTTGAAATGAACCGAGTTATCTCGGATACTGCGGAGTACGGTTGTTATTTATTTGATCATGCTTGTAAACCTCTTTTAAAAGACTTTATGAAAAAGGTAGATGTGGATGTGATAGGAAAATCGTACGCACAAGGCAAGGGTAACGGAGTATCTAATGCGAAACTTATACAGGTAAACAAGGCTTTGCGGGAACATCCGGTAGAAATTGTAGGTGCCAGATTGCGTGCCTCTATGACGGCTATGAAGCCAATTGTTTAATACTTGTATAATAGCTTATCTTTAAATCGCTTCACTTGAAAATCACCAATTATGGCTACAAAAGTTTCGATCATTCCAGAACAATTTCGGATCAAGAAAGAAATACATCAAAAGACCTACCTGGTTAATGGGGAACTTATTTCCTGGGATGGTAAAAACACCGAAGTCTTTTCAACTATCTCCTCCTCAGAGTCATATGAACCAACATTGCTGGGTAGTATCCCGGATCTTGGCGAAAAAGAGGCTATGAAAGCCTTAGATGGGGCATTAAATGCCTATGATGAGGGAAAGGGAACCTGGCCCACGATGAAGGTGAGAGATCGAATAGAGTGCATGGAGAAGTTTGTTACACAAATGAAAACCAAGCGGGAGGAAATAGTAACCCTATTGATGTGGGAAATTGGCAAATCCCTGCCCGACTCTCAAAAGGAATTCGACCGTACAGTAGATTACATTTACGATACCATTGAGGATTATAAACAACTGGATAGGAACTCAGCAAAATTTCAGAAACACGATGGGGTATATGCGCATATCCGAAGGGGCCCTCTGGGAGTAGTTCTCTGCCTGGGACCCTATAACTATCCCTTGAACGAAACCTTTGCCTTGTTGATCCCCGCTTTAATCATGGGTAACACGGCGATATTTAAACCTGCTAAATTTGGAGTATTACTTATTACCCCGCTTTTAGATGCTTTTAAAAATAGCTTTCCAAAGGGTGTAGTAAATATTTTGTTTGGACGTGGAAGGACCGTAGCGGCACCAATTATGAAAACAGGAAAGGTAGATGTCCTTGCACTTATTGGGAACAGTAAATCTGCGAATGCCTTGCAGGATCAGCACCCAAAAAGTAACCGACTTAGATTGGTACTAGGGTTGGAAGCGAAGAATCCTGCGATCATTCTCCCGGATGCCGATATGAACCTTACCATTGAAGAATGCCTCTCGGGAACACTTTCTTTTAATGGCCAGCGTTGTACGGCACTTAAGATCGTATATGTGCACGAAGACGTTCGCAAGAAATTTCTTGAAGAATTCGCTACTCGTGTAGATGCTATGAAATTTGGAAATCCATGGGATAAAGGTGTGCAATTAACTCCTTTGCCTGAGCCAGACAAACCGGCTTATATTCAGGAACTTATAGATGACGCTCTTTCAAAAGGAGCCAAGATCATCAATAAAAAAGGAGGGAAGCATTTTGACAATTATATATGGCCGGCAGTGTTATACCCTGTCACCAAAGATATGCGCGTATATAAAGAAGAGCAATTTGGCCCGGTAATCCCTGTGCTCTCATTTCAGGACATAGAGGAGCCGTTAGATGATATGGCGGCAAGTAATTATGGACAACAGGTTAGTCTTTTCGGAAGGGATGTGTATGCCCTGGCACCCTTAATAGATACCTTGGCAAATCTTGTGTGCAGGGTAAACCTAAATAGTTCTTGTCAGCGTGGTCCGGATGTGTATCCGTTTACGGGAAGAAAAGATTCTGCGCAATCAACACTCAGTGTCCATGATGCATTGCGTTCATTTTCAATACGAACACTTCTTGCTTTTAAGGATAATGAGTTAAATGTGGAAACTGTGAACCAGTTATTGGAAACCAAGTTATCTAACTTTACGAGTACGGAGTATATCCTTTAAAAAAATAAAGTATGATTGATTAAAGGTGCTTGGCCAACCAATCGCCAACTTCACTGGTTTTAAACGCCTTGTCACCTTCAGCAAGATCTTCGGTAACAATTCCTTCTTCAAGGGATCTGTTTACGACATCTCTGATAGCCGCAGCCTCGTCCATTAGATCAAAGTCCTCAAACATCATAGCTGCAGATAAGACCGTTGCTAGTGGATTAGCGATGTCTTTTCCGGCTGCCTGTGGATATGAACCATGTATAGGCTCATAGAGCCCTATGGAGTCTCCTATGGAGGCTGATGGCATTAATCCCATAGATCCTGAGATTACAGAAGCTTCATCCGTAAGGATGTCGCCGAAAAGGTTTTCGGTGATCAGCACATCATAGGCTTTTGGCCATTGTACTAAACGCATGGCAACAGCATCTACAAATTCATAGCTAACTGTTACTTCAGGATACTCCTTTTCCATTGCCTGAACAGTCTCCCGCCATAATCGGGAAGATTCCAACACGTTGGCCTTATCAACACAGCATAATTTTCCGGAACGCTTCATGGCCATCTCAAATCCTTTTTTAGCCAAACGCTGTATTTCTTTGCGGGTATAAGTACAGGTATCATAGGCAGTATTGCCATTATCTTCTCTGCCTCGTTTTCCAAAATAGATGCCGCCCGTAAGTTCACGAAGGAAAACCAGGTCGGTTCCCTCAATCCGTTCTCTTTTTAAGGGTGATTTATCAATCAGCGATGGAAAGGTAAAAGTGGGTCTAACATTGGCATATAATCCCAGTTTTTGCCGCATTCTTAAAAGACCTTGCTCTGGTCTTACCTTGGCAGATGGATCATTATCGAACCTGGGATGTCCAATAGCACCAAACAATACAGCATCCGAACTGGCGCAAATTTCATGTGTCTCATCCGGATAGGGATCGCCCACTGCATCAATAGCTGCAGCACCTGTTAATGCAGGTCTCCAATTAAGTTCATGATTGTATTTTTTTGCAATGGCATTACAAACTTTTACGGCCTGGTCAATAACTTCGGGGCCAATTCCATCTCCGGCCAATAGTGCAATATTCAATTTCATGTGGTTGAGTCTGTTTGTCTCGTTAGATTATGTTGAGCATTTTTTCGGTTGCTTTGATGGCTGATACGGTTTGGTCCGAATCTAAACCACGCGTGGCAAATTCCTTATCTGCAAGCTGCCAGGTAATGATCGTCTCGCACAACGCATCAGAATTACTGCCAGGGGGAATACGTACAGCATAATCTATCAGATTGGGTAAACTGAGTTTTTTTGAACGATACACTTTTCTAAGGGCGTTCATAAAGGCGTCGAACTGCCCATCTCCTTGTGCGTTCTCTTCAAAAACTTCTCCATCGACCTCTACCGAAACTGTGGTTGAAGGTTTTAGCCCTTTAGAATGGGTAAGGACATACGATCTTATGATCACCTTTTGCTGAATGTTATCAGTATCTAAAACATCGGATATAATAAATGGCAAGTCTTCTTTCGTTACCCGTTCCTTCTTATCTCCCAATTCAATGATCCTTGCTGTAACTCTTTTTATTTCATCATCATTTAAGGTGAGACCTAATTCCTGTAAGTTCTTTTGAATATTAGCTTTTCCCGAGGTCTTTCCAAGAGCATATTTGCGTTTTCTACCAAACCGTTCAGGCAAAAGATCATTAAAGTATAAGTTATTTTTATTATCTCCATCTGCATGTATACCAGCAGTTTGCGTAAAAACATTATCTCCAACAATTGGTTTGTTGGCAGGGATGCCGAAACCAGTAAAGGCAGAGACCAATTTGCTTACTTTAAACAAAGAGGATTCTTCCACATTTATCTTTAAATGAGGCATAAAATCATTCACAACAGCAACTACGCTGGCCAATGGTGCATTCCCGGCTCGTTCGCCCATTCCGTTCACCGTTAAATGAAGACCATGACACCCAGCTTTAAGTGCTTCCATAGCATTGGCCACACTTAGGTCATAGTCATTGTGACCGTGAAAATCAAAATGGATCTCCGGATAACGCAGAATAATACTTTTTAAAAATTTTGAAGTTTCATCCGGAGTTAGCACCCCTAAAGTATCAGGTAATAATATGCGTTTTACAGGTTGGGTAGCCAGGAAATCGAGAAATTGAAAGACATACTCCGGAGAATTACGCATGCCATTACTCCAATCCTCCAGATAAACATTGGTTGTTATTCCGGCTTCTGCTGCTTCTTTAACTACGGCTGCTATTTCTGTAAAATGATCCTGAGGCGATTTTTTTAATTGGTGGGTAAGGTGGTTAAGAGACCCTTTGGTCAAAAGATTCTGCACTTTGGCACCTGTTTCTTTCATCCATTTGATAGATAATCCATTATCCACAAATGTGAGCACCTCAATTCGGTTTTCATATCCTTTGGAAGAGGCCCATTCCAGTATCTGTTTAACCGATTGAAACTCCCCTTCGGATACCCTGGCAGAAGCAATTTCAATTCGATCAACCTTTAATTCATCCAACAATAGCTTAGCCATAGTAAGTTTCTCCGACGCAGAAAATGACACACCGGAGGTTTGCTCCCCATCTCTCAGGGTTGTGTCCATGATCTCTATGGTCTTCTTTGGACTTGCCATCTTATTAGATGATTTAGATTCTTCTTTATATGAAGGTGGTAACGCTGTATGTGGCATGGCGAATTTTGGTTTTACAAGGGCATATCTTTGGCGAAATGCTCTATTTCACCTTTCATGCTTAGCAAATAGTCAATATCGTCATAACCATTTAGCATATTGTCTTTTTTATAATGGTTGATCTCGAAGGATTCATTGGCGCCTGTGTCATTAATAGTAATAGTTTGTGCCGGGAGATCAATTGTAAATTCCGCTTTTGGACTTGCTTCGATAGCCTCAAAGATCTTTTGTAGGAAATCTGCACTTACCTGAACAGGAAGTACCCCAATATTGAGACAATTGTTTCTAAAGATATCTGCAAAGAAACTGGATACTACACAACGAAATCCATAATCGTAAATAGCCCATGCTGCATGCTCCCGTGAGGACCCCGAACCAAAGTTTTTACCCCCAACAAGGATCTTTCCGCTATAAATAGGATTGTTTAACACAAAGTGTTCCTTAGGTGAATTATCTGGTTTATAGCGCCAATCCCGGAAAAGGTTATCTCCAAAGCCGGTTCGTTCCGTTGCCTTGAGAAATCGCGCCGGAATGATCTGATCCGTATCTACATTTTCTATGGGCAGTGGAACCGCTGTGCTGGTTAGAATATTAAATTTATCGTATGCCATATCCTTTTATAGTTATGCTGTTTCTAATTGTAATAATTCTCTTGGATCCGTTACTTTTCCCGTTACTGCAGCTGCAGCAGCTACCAGTGGACTTGCCAGTAAAGTACGTGATCCGGGTCCTTGACGGCCTTCAAAATTTCTGTTTGAGGTACTGACCGCATATTTCCCGGCAGGAATCTTATCATCATTCATTGCCAAACAAGCGGAACAACCAGGTTCCCGTAGTTCAAATCCAGCTTCTTCCAAAATGTCGAGGATCCCTTCATCTTTAATTGCTTCCTCAACGCGGTGCGAACCGGGCACTAACCAGGCTGTTACATGATCTGCTTTTTTACGACCCTTAACTATTTCGGCAAAGGCACGGAAGTCTTCAATTCTACCATTGGTGCAACTTCCCAGAAAAACAAAGTCTATTTTCTTGCCAAGCATGGCATCTCCTTCGTGGAAATTCATGTACTCCAGCGATTTTTTATAAGTTGACACACCACCTTCAAGGGTTTCAGCTCTGGGTATTCCAAGGGAAATACCAATACCCATCCCGGGATTGGTACCATAGGTGATCATAGGTTCTATCTTAGAACCGTCAAACACCACCTCTTTATCAAAAACAGCATCCTGATCTGTATGCAGTGTTTTCCAATATTCCATGGCTTTATCCCAGGCAGCGCCTTTTGGAGTGTATTCTTTGCCTTTTATATAGGCAAATGTTTTATCATCCGGAGCAATCATTCCGCCTCGTGCACCCATTTCAATACTTAAGTTGCAGACGGTCATCCTTCCTTCCATAGACATATTCCGGAAAACTTCTCCTGCATATTCAACAAAATACCCGGTGGCTCCAGAGGTGGAGAGTTGAGAAATAATATACAAGGCAACATCCTTAGGAGTTACCGCTCTGTTTAATGAACCATCAATAGTGATCCGCATTTTTTTTGCCTTGGGTTGCATAATGCATTGCGTAGAGAGTACCATCTCTACTTCTGAAGTACCAATACCAAAAGCAATGGCTCCAAAGGCTCCGTGTGTAGACGTATGAGAATCTCCACATACTATGGTGGCTCCTGGGAGTGTAATACCATTTTCAGGTCCTATGACATGCACTATCCCATTTTTTTCATGGCCCAATCCCCAATAAGGAATACCGTGTTCTGCGGCATTCTCTTCCAGTGCCTTTAACTGGTTAGCAGATAGAGGATCCTTTACTGGTAAATGTTGATTTATTGTGGGTGTATTATGGTCAGCCGTAGCAAAAGTCCTGTTCCGGATACAACACTTTGCTTTTTCTATTCTTTAATCCAAGGAAGGCTACCGGACTGGTTACCTCGTGAACCAAATGACGATCGATAAAAAGTACGTCGGGGCCGTTCTTAATTTTCCTGACAACATGGGTATCCCATACCTTATCAAATAGTGTTTTCATTGAACTCATATATAGCATTTTCTAAGCTAACAAATCTAAAAATTAGGGATTGAAAACGAAATTGGGCTTACCTAAAATTACGACGTTCAAAACGCCTTACACGCTCAACTTTTAACGAATTTCAGTTTAGCTGATGTAGTTCCAGATATTTTTATGCTTCATTAACCGGGCATAT
Organism: uncultured Flavobacteriaceae bacterium; assembly: GCA_963796935.1. Classification (GTDB taxonomy): domain Bacteria; phylum Bacteroidota; class Bacteroidia; order Flavobacteriales; family Flavobacteriaceae; genus Muriicola. Next base: position 394,916 of record CAWCNT010000014.1, on the reverse strand, counting down.
GCTATCCTTAATGCCTTATTTTTTTCCAGTTGCAAGCCAGGATCTTCATTGAGTAGTTGTATCGCATAATACCTGGCAGTTTTAAGGATATCATTGTCTTTTACGATGTCGGCAATTTTAAGATTTAGCAGTCCACTTTGCTGGGTCCCCATAAGATCACCGGGACCTCTTAGTTTAAGATCAACTTCGGCAATTTCGAAGCCGTCATTGGTCCTGACCATGGTCTCTAGCCTTGTTTTGGCTTCCGAAGATAATTTTTGACCTGTCATCAGGATACAATAACTCTGATCTCCTCCACGCCCAACACGACCGCGTAACTGATGTAATTGAGACAGTCCAAAACGTTCTGCACTCTCAATGATCATTACCGTTGCATTTGGGATATCGACACCTACTTCTATAACCGTTGTGGCCACCATTATCTGGGTTTCGCCTTTCACAAACCTGGCCATTTCATAGTCCTTGTCGTCAGATTTCATTTTCCCGTGTACGATGGATATCTGATATTCCGGGAGTGGAAATTCTCGAACCATACTCTCATAGCCATCCATTAGGTCTTTATAATCTAAAGCCTGAGATTCTTGTATCAAGGGATAGACCACATAGATCTGTCTGCCTTTTTGTATCTCATCTTTTATAAAACGAAAAACTTTAAGTCTGTTGGCATCAAACCTATGTACTGTCTTTACAGGTTTCCTACCCGGAGGAAGCTCATCTATGACAGAAATGTCGAGGTCTCCGTATAAACTCATGGCTAGAGTACGGGGGATAGGTGTAGCGGTCATTACCAGAATATGTGGCGGTATATCATTTTTGTGCCACAATTTAGACCGTTGTGCTACCCCAAACCGGTGTTGTTCATCTATTATTGCCAGGCCCAGATTATGGAATTGCACCTTGTGTTCCAGAACTGCATGTGTCCCAACCAGAATATGAAGTTCGCCACTTTCCAATTGTGCATGGATACCCTTTCGAACCGATTTTTTAACTGAGCCGGTAAGGAGTGCGATGTTGATGTCCATATTTCCAAGGATCTCCTTTAAACCATTAAAATGCTGATTGGCGAGTATCTCTGTTGGGGCCACCAGGCACGACTGAAATCCATTGTCTATAGCAAGAAGCATACACATGAGTGCGACGATGGTCTTGCCTGAACCTACATCGCCCTGTAATAGCCTGTTCATCTGGGCATTACTGCCAAGATCTGCCCGTATCTCTTTAATCACCTTTTGTTGAGCCGATGTTAGTTCAAAGGGTAGATAATCTTTATAAAAGGTGTTAAAATGCTCGCCAACCACAGAAAAAGGAAAGCCTTTTATCTTTTGTTTTCGAAGTAATTTCTTTGAGATAAGCTGTAACTGAATAAAAAAGAGTTCTTCAAATTTCAATCTGAATTGCGCCCGGGCCAATAGATGCTGGTCTTTAGGAAAGTGTATATTAAATATGGCCTCACTGCGTGATAGGAGTTTTAGATCTTCCAGTAGTTGTTCTGAGAGCGTCTCAGGGAAGCTGCCTTTTGTTTCTGTAAAAAGTTGTTTTACCAGATTACTGACAACTCTGTTGGTGATCCCTTTGTTGCTCAGTTTTTCAGTAGAAGGATAGATGGGCTGCATGGCAATGCGAAGACCCTGTTCATGATCTGATAGTAATTCCATATCCGGGTGAGGCATAGAAAATGTGCCATTGAACCAATTGGTTCGACCAAAGATCACATACGGTACATTGATCTGCAGTTGTTCCTTGATCCATTTTTGTCCCCGAAACCAGACTAATTCCATTTCACCAGTATCATCTACAAAAGTTGCCACCAGTCGTTTCCCCTTTTTTTGCTCTATGGTCTTAAGGTGAACTATCTTTCCAACGAGTTGGACCTCGGCAGAGTTGCGTTCCAGCTGATTTATCTTGTAGTACTTGGTCTTGTCTATATACCGGTTTGGATACAGGCTTAAGAGATCTTCGTAAGTCTGAATACCAAGCTCTGACTGCAATGCCTCGGCCCTGTTGGGGCCAACTCCTTTAAGATAGGTGATGGGAGTCTGTAAGAGATTGGGATTCATTCGTCTAAATTAACAGTTACAGCACTCAACTGCAACAGATCAAAATACTAAATTTGAAAAGTGAACAAACCCCTTATGAGAAAATTTATTCTTTTAGGATTATTTTTTTCAAGCATTAGCCTACTGTATTGTCAGTCTAGCCCAAAAGTTGATTTTCTCCACGGGGAAATAGATCTCTTTTTACATCCAACTAATAAAACAATTAATGGGAATGTAGTATATCAGCTGCAAGTTGTGGAAAAAACGAATTCCATTTTAATTGATGCCCGAGATATGCAATTTATGTCGGTATTGCTTAATGGTAGGAAGGTTAGATATTCTTATGATAATACCCAACTGGTACTGAATAAAAAATTAAGAGCCGGAAAGGAATATACCCTGGAACTAACCTATAGCTGTGCACCCAAGCAAGCGGTCTATTTTTTAGGCTGGGATGATGACATTCCGGATAATGAACAGATCTGGACACAGGGGCAGGGGAAGTACAGCAGTCACTGGGTGCCCTCTTTTGATGACATGAACGAGAAAGTGGAATTCGATATGAATATCACTTTTGATAAAAATTATACGGTTGTAGCCAACGGGAAGTTGATCAGGACTTCTGAAAATGGTCAACTTAAAAGGTGGCAGTTTGATATGTCACAACCCATGAGCAGCTATCTGCTGGCCTTTGCTATTGCAAATTACAGGTCGAAAGAATTTATATCCAATTCTGGCATTTCCGTTTCTAATTATTTCTATCCCAAGGACAGTAGTCTGGTAGAACCCACTTATAGATACAGCAAAGAAATATTTAATTTTTTAGAGGAAGAAATAGGAGTTCCTTATCCCTGGCAAAACTATAAGCAGATGCCTGTGCGCGACTTTCTATATGCGGGAATGGAGAATACAGGCGCTACCATTTTTTCGGAATCGTATATGATAGATTCTACGGCATTTGCTGACAAGAATTACGTGAATGTCAATGCCCATGAACTTGGTCATCAATGGTTTGGAAATTTAGTAACCGAAGTAGATGCTTCCAGCCACTGGTTACATGAAGGTTTTGCCACCTATTATGCTTCATTGGCGGAGAAGGTACTTTTTGGAGAGGAGCATTTCTATTGGTTGCTTTTTGATAAAGCTCAGGCATTGGAGGCTCTTTCCAGAAAAGGGGAGGGGGAGTCTTTGTTAGACCCTAAGGCCAGTAGTATTACATTTTATGATAAGGGCGCTTTGGCTGTATGTATGCTTCAGGAGAGTTTGGGAAAAGACAACTTTAAAAAAGCACTAGGCACCTTCTTTAACACCTATCAATTTAAGAACGCCTCGGTCTCTAATCTTTTAGAGGTCATGGAAAGAACTGGTGATCGAGACCTGAGTGATTTCAAGAAGAACTGGTTGCAAGACACTCAATTTCAATCTGAAGAAATAGAAGCCTACCTGAGAAAGAATTGTGTACCCATTGATCGTTTCCTAAGTATGCAACGCGAGCTTACAACAAGTTCAGAAAATAATGAGGCCATTCTGAAACGATATTGGGATACAACTTCCTCTTCAGAATTTAGGCATCGGCTCATTACACATTATTACAAATCACTTTCTAATGATTTTTTAAGAACTGCTTTTATAACCGGAGACCTAAAAGTGCGACAATCACTTTCATTGCTTGCACAACCCATTCCAGATTCTTTGGTTGAAAACTATGAATCCTTACTAACAGACCCAAGTTATATCACTATTGAAAATGCCCTCTACAGGCTTTGGATTCGAGGGGCGGAACACCGCGAGAAATATTTGAACCAAACCAAAGCGTTGGTTGGATTTTCGAATAAAAATATCAGGCAATTATGGTTGCTATTGGCCATCTTAACAAGGGACTATGGAAGTATAGATGAAAGATCTCAATATGAAAAAGAACTATTTGGATATACGGCACCTCACAACCCCATGGAAGTTAGGCAGCTGGCTTTTGGTCTGATTGGAGAGGTGTTTCCTTATACGGATCAAAACCTAAAGGATCTGATGAATGCGGCGGTGCATCCTGTTTGGCAATTCAGGCAGTTTGCCAGAGAGATCATAGATAGACTGCTAAATGATAAAGAACAAAAACAACGCCTTACTTTGATATTAGATGAGCTAGATAGTGAGGAATATCAGTATCTTTCTTTAAAATTAAAACAAGAATGAGGGCATTAGTTATTTCTGGAGGTGGAAGCAAAGGAGCATTTGCCGGCGGAGTGGCTCAATATTTAATGGAGCAACGTAATCACAATTACGATCTCTTTTTGGGTACATCCACTGGTAGTTTACTAATCTCACACCTTGCATTAAATAAAATTCAAAAAATAAAGGAGGTTTATACTTCGGTGAATCAGGATAATATATTTAGCAATTGCCCTTTCACTATTCAAAAGAAACACGGTATTTCTAACATTGGCATAGCTCACTGGAACGTGCTAAAAAACTTTTATAACGGCAGCAAGACCTTCGGAGAGAGTCACAATTTACTAACCCTTATTAGAAATACCATTACCCCGGAAGAATTTGAAATCCTTAAAAACGGCCCCAAGGAGATTGTGGTAACCGTGTCTAACCTGTCATTGAACCAGATCGAATACAAGTCTATTAATGATTTTGAGTATGACGACTTCTGTGAATGGATCTGGATCTCATGCAATTACACACCTTTTATGAGTCTTGTGCGAAAAGAAGGTTGCGAATATGCTGATGGGGGGTTGGGCAGTATGGTCCCAATTGAAGAAGCTGTAAAGCGAGGGGCTAAAGTTGTAGATGCTATCATCCTTCATACAGAAACCACACATTTTAACAGGATGCCTTCGCGAAATGCATTCTCACTATTGACCAATATGTTTGCTTTTATGTTAGACAGGATAGAACGTCAGAATATCCGTATTGGTAAATATGTAGCAAACAACAATGACGCCATCATCAATTTGTATTATACGCCAACAGTACTAACTACTAATTCCCTCATCTTTGAGAAAGATAAGATGACCTCCTGGTGGGAAAGTGGTTTTCAGTATGCTGAGATGAAAAGCCATCAGCATAGTCAGTTACAGATGAATCTGGAGTAGTTTACTTACCAAAGCTCGCTTATCTCCCTTTTTACATAGGCCAGAGCCGTGGCGGAAGGTGATTGCTTATCCATGGTTTCGTTGAGAATATCTTCCCGAAGTTTGTCTGAAGAATCCGATTCACTCATTCCTGCACGTCTTATGGCCTGAATGGTAGCATTTTTTGCCGCTTTAATGACATTCCAGCATTCATCGCTCATATAGATCTGCTGTGAAAGATTGTGATCGAATTCATTCTCAATATTCTTTATCAATAGATTTTCATAATCCGCTTTGTCGGCAGATTTTGGAGCTACCCGTACTACAAGATTAGGTATGGAAATGCGTTCAAGAAAGAGAGCCAATCGTTCATAGGCCTGTAGCCTTATCGGCAAGGTATTTTTTTGGGTATCTTTATGTAGCAAATAACGTCTCCTGCCATCTTCATTTTTGGTATGAAGCCTGAAAAAATAAAATGCAACAACTCCTGTGACAACTGCAGGTAATAAAAAGCCGAATAATTGAAGGATTCCGTCTCCGGTCATGATGTTTGGTATTTGGTTGGTTTTACGAAACTACAACGCATAGATTTATTAAAAAGTATAAAATAGTAATTCCCATAAAAAGCCGGTACTTTAAATTAACGGCTACTTATTTCATCGTCTCTTTTATTGTTTTGTAAAAACCTTCGTATGGAGGCTGTACTCTTATTTTGGTAGTGGTTTCAATGCCATCAAAACCATATTCACTCTTGCCTATTGCTTGCATTCGCAATGGTGCAATACCATAGGCGCTTGTTAATACCCGTACAACAGAAGCGGCCTGTAGGGCACTCAGGTCCCAATTGTCCTTCAGTTTTAATTCTTTGAATTCCAGGGCATTGCTATTTGTTTCTACCAATATCTTTAGATTGGGTTGCTGTTTCAGTACCATGGCAATCTTTTCCAGTACAGGTAAAGCATTCTCCATTACGGTATAATTCTTATCCACCTCATTGAAGAGAAATGAATTCTCCAGAACAATGGTCACAGCACCATTATTTAGTCCGGTTTTGGCATCTGTGCCCAAGACATTCTTAAATGTTGTGAGTAGGGCGAGTGTTACAGAATCGGTACGTGTTAGTACATCATTGATCGTTTTCAATTGCTTTTCTTTAGTGCGCAGCGTTTCTAAGGACTTACCTATATTATCAGTTTTCTTATTGGAAAGCTCCGTAAAATTGGTGAGGTTCTGTAACAGAGAAGCATTGGTTTTCTTTAACTCATCCAATTGAAAATTTACCGCCTCCATTTCTCCCTTATATCTTGCCGCTTCCTGTATGCTGGACGAAAGGGCCGACTTTGTAGATTGTAGCTCAGTTTCCAATTCAGCCACTTTCAAAATCAGGTCTTTCTTTTTCTGTGCCCATCCAATCCCCGTCATACATACAACGAGTAGAAGGCTTATATTCCTTTTCATCTTCATATTTAATTGATCTTTATTCATTACGATTTGTTCAAATAATCCAAGCTCAATTCAGTTAGTGCTCTTACACCTAGCAGTAAACCACTATCATCTATTAGAAAGTCGGGCGTGTGATGTGGAAAGGATTCTGTATTTCCAGGAGTCATTCCACCTAAAAAGAAGAAAAAACCAGGTACTTCGCGCTGAAAATAAGAAAAATCCTCTGCTCCGGTGATGGCCTTATGTTCTTCTACATTGCTTTCACCTGCAACCCTTAGAATAGTAGGTAACATCATTGTAACCAGTTTTGGATCATTATAGGTTATGTCCGTTGCATCCTTGATCTCGATAGAAGCTTCGCCCCCGTATGCCTTAGCGATCATTGGCACCATTTCCATCATCCTGCGATTCAGTTTGTCCTTCATATCATAATCTAGCGTCCTGATAGTTCCAATCATTTCAGCACTCTCAGGAATGATATTAAAACGAACACCACTTTTGATTTTTCCAACGGTAATAACCGCAGCTTCTTTAGTAAGTTCGGTTTCTCTGCTAATAATAGTTTGTAATCCGTCAATGATCTTAGCGCTGATCAAAATAGGATCTACTCCACCCCATGGTTGCGATCCATGACTTTGTTTTCCTTTTACAATAATGGTAAAACTTTGGGCAGCGGCCATTGCTCCTCCAGATTTGTAACGGATAACGCCAACCGGAGTTTGAGAATTGATATGCAGCCCGAAGATGGCATCCACATCAGGATTTTTTAAAACGCCTTCTTTCACCATTAGAAGAGCGCCACCTTCTTCTCCCGGTGGCGGGCCTTCTTCAGCCGGTTGAAAAATAAACTTTACAGTACCTTTAATTTTGTCCTTGTTCTTGGCCATTACTTCGGCTACACCCATTAATATGGCCGTATGTGTATCGTGGCCACAGGCATGCATGACACCTACTTTTTCGCCTAGAAATTCTGAGGTAAGAGTAGATTTATAAGGCAGATCATTGCGTTCATAAACCGGTAAGGCATCAATATCTGCGCGCAGGGCAACTGTTTTCCCAGGACTATTTCCCTTTAGAATACCTACCACACCTGTATGGGCAACGCCGGTAGTAACTTGTATTCCGAGAGATTTTAGGTGGGCAGCTATCTTTTCTGCCGTCTTAAATTCTCTGTTGGAGAGTTCAGGATTTTGGTGAATGTCTCTTCTCCATTCAATGACCTTTTTTTCCACGTTCATATAAGAATCATCCAGGGCGCTTCCCTGAGAAAGGCCAGTGAATGCAACCAAACAACATGTAATTAAAAGAAATACTTTTTTCATAATTATAAATTAAAATTTAATAAGTCGATATCCTTCATTTTGTAATTGAATAAGAGCCGTCATAGCAGATAAACCAAATTGTACCCCTTCAATAGTTTCCGATCTGGGAAATCCCCTGGATAACGAAGATTGTCCGCAAAAGATGATCTCCGCACCGGCATCAAATAAGGCCTTTATCATTTGCTCGTTTGGATTATTCACCCCGTATCTCTTAAGATAGGCGGCGTTGGTGATTATGTCTTTAGACGCTTTGTTGTGAACTACTAAAGCCACTTTTAAATTTTCCAGAGGCACCCCTGCCTGGGCATGCATGTTCAAAAAACGCGCTGCTGTTTCTATACTTGCATTTAATTTTGCCGGAGATTCCGGACTGTTCATGATGTCAAAAACCACCTTTAAAGGACTGTCTAATGAGGTTTTATAGTCCGGATTATCTATAGCCCAAACCGCTCCAAAATCTTTAATGACCGGTCCGGTTTCCTTGGTCTGTGCTATTCCAAAACTATAGTATAAAAATGAGAATAGCAGCGTGTAGTAAATAGTTTTAGATCCCATAAAATTTAATAAGAGCTAAAGATATTCAAATTGTGTAAAATAGTAAGTCATTGTTTATAATTAATAAATTCGGGGTTTTAGCAACCCATGAATAATGGCTAACTTCCCGATTCTAAATAAGGTATTTTTTGAAACACTACTTAGATGATCTAAATGAGGCCCAGAGGGCGCCGGTGGTCCATAAGGATGGCCCTTTAATGGTTATTGCCGGAGCCGGTTCCGGTAAGACACGTGTCCTAACATATAGGATCGCGCATCTTATGGCTCAGGATGTGGATGCTTTCAATATACTAGCCTTAACTTTTACCAATAAGGCAGCCAGGGAAATGAAGAAACGTATTGCCGAACTGGTGGGTACTGCTGAGACCAAAAATCTCTGGATGGGAACCTTTCATTCCGTGTTTGCCCGCTTATTGAGGTATGATGGGGATAAATTAGGCTACCCCAGCAACTTTACGATCTATGACACCCAAGATTCCCAGCGATTGATCTCTTCCATAATTAAGGAAATGGGACTCGACAAGGATATTTATAAATACAAACAGATACAAAACAGGATTTCCTCCTATAAAAACAGCCTGATAACAGTAAAGGCATATTTTCAGAATCCGGAATTGGTAGAGGCCGATGCCATGGCAAAAAGACCGCGATTAGGTGATATCTATAAGAATTATGTAGACAGGTGTTTTAAGGCTGGGGCAATGGATTTTGATGATCTATTACTGCGGACCAATGAATTGCTCACGCGTTTTCCGGAGGTCTTATTAAAATATCAAGACAGGTTTAGGTATATTTTGGTAGATGAGTATCAGGATACAAATCACTCCCAATATCTCATAGTTAAAGCACTTTCAGACAGGTATCAGAACATCTGCGTAGTAGGGGACGATGCCCAAAGTATCTATTCATTTCGGGGAGCCAATATAACCAACATTCTAAATTTTCAGAGAGATTATGACGATGTGGCGATGTATAGATTAGAGCAGAACTATCGTTCTACCAAGAATATTGTGAATGCAGCCAACGCCATAATCGCCAACAATAAAAATCAGTTGGATAAAGTGGTTTGGACAGACAACGATGAAGGTTCCAAGATTAAATTGCACAGAAGTGTCACAGATGCTGAGGAGGGAAGATTTGTAGCAGGCTCAATTTTTGAAAACAGAATGCAGCACCAATTACCCAATGGTCATTTTGCAGTTTTGTACAGAACTAACTCCCAGAGTAGAGCTATTGAAGATGCGCTACGCAAACGGGATATTCCCTACAGGATCTACGGCGGACTTTCTTTCTACCAACGAAAGGAGATCAAAGATGTCTTGTCTTATTTACGTCTGGTGATCAATCCCAAGGACGAGGAGGCGTTAAAACGTATAATTAACTACCCGGCCAGGGGGATAGGACAAACTACTGTAGATAAATTAACAGTTGCGGCAAACCATTACGGAAAATCAATTTTTGAGGTCATTGAGAATTTAGAAAGGATAGATCTGAAGATAAATTCTGGTACACGGAGGAAACTTGAGGATTTTATCACCATGATTAAAAGCTTTCAGATCATGAATGAGGGAGCTGATGCTTTTACGCTGGCGGAACATGTGGCAAAGAAAACAGGTATCCTGCTCGAATTTAAAAAAGATGGTACCCCTGAGGGCATTGCCCGTATGGAGAATATAGAGGAATTGTTAAATGGGATCAAAGATTTTGTGGAAGGACAAAAGGAATTGGCAGATGCACGAGGTGATATTTCAGAATTCCTGGAGGATGTAGCATTGGCAACCGATCTGGACAAGGATACCGGGGATGATGACAGGGTGGCCCTAATGACCATACATATGGCAAAAGGCTTAGAATTTCCATATGTCTATATTGTAGGTATGGAAGAAGATCTTTTTCCTTCCGCCATGAGCATGAATACACGCAGTGAACTGGAAGAAGAGCGAAGATTGTTCTATGTGGCCATTACCAGAGCAGAAAAACAAGCATATCTAACGTATACCCAGAACCGATACAGGTGGGGAAAATTGATCGATGCAGAACCTAGTCGGTTTTTAGAGGAGATCGATGAAAAATATATTGATAACCTAACGCCCGTAGACACCTACAGGTTTAAACCCCTCATAGATTCTGATATATTCGGCGAAGTAGATAAAAGCCGGTCTAAGACAACAAAAACCTACAAATGGAACACCACCAAGTGTGGGTAAACCAAGTCCGGATCAACTACGGAAATTGAGAAAAATAAGACCCGAACTTGGGGCACCTAATGTGAGTGACCCATCCGTAATTCTTGATCTAGATGTGGGAACCCAGGTAAATCATAGCCGATTTGGGAAGGGGAAGGTCCTTAAAATAGAAGGGGTAGGGAATGACAAGAAAGCAGAGATCCTTTTTGAAAAAGGGGATGTCAAAAAATTACTGCTTCGCTTTGCAAAACTAGAAGTGCTACCTTAAATTAGATCATGGCAGAATTCATTAAAATATATAATGATAACCCTAACCCAAAAGAAATTAAAAGGGTAGTGGAAGTATTGCGTAAAGGCGGACTTATCATATATCCAACGGACACCGTATATGGTCTTGGTTGTGATATTACCAAATCAAAAGCACTAGAAAAGATAGCCAGAATAAAGGGTATTAAACTAGAAAAGGCAAACTGGTCCTTTATTTGCGCAGATCTAAGTAATCTATCGGACTACGTAAAACAAATAGACACTCCTACTTTTAAGATCTTAAAGCGTGCTTTACCGGGACCTTATACTTTTATTTTGCCCGGCAACAATAATCTACCAAAGGTTTTTAAGAAGAAAAAGACGGTTGGGATCCGGGTGCCCGAAAATAATATTGTCAGGGCCATAGTTGAATCCTTAGGCAACCCAATTGTATCTACATCTATCCACGATGAGGATGAAGTAATAGAGTATACTACGGATCCTGAATTGATCCATGAAAAGTGGAAAAACATGGTAGACATTGTTATTGACGGAGGTTACGGACATAATGTGCCTTCAACAGTGATAGATCTTTCCGGTACGGAACCATTGGTAGTTAGAGAGGGGAAGGGGAGTTTGGATATTCTTTAAACAAAAAAAACCGCGATGTATATCGCGGTTTTATTAATCTATTTTGAAATATCTTACTTATTGATAGCAGGATCTTTCATTCCTTCTTCGATCATGCTATAAAACTGATCTAGTTTAGGTAATACTACAATTCTTGTTCTTCTGTTCTTAGCACGGTCTCCGGCGGTGTCATTACCTACAAGAGGCACATAGTAACTACGTGCAGCAGCAGTCATACGAGCAGGATCAACATTAAAGTCGTTCTGCAGGATACGAACAATTGAAGTAGCACGCTTAGCACTCAAATCCCAGTTGTCTAAAAGAACACCACTACGATAAGGTACATTATCTGTATGGCCTTCAACCATAAACTCAAAGTCTGGTTTGTTGTTAACTACTTTAGCCACTTTTCCTAATACCTCTTTTGCCTGAGCAGTTACATTATAACTACCTGAGCTGAAAAGTAATTTATCAGAAATAGATACAAAAACAACACCTTTCTCAACACTGATTTGGATATCAGTATCATCAAGATTACCAAGAACTCCTTTTAAACTCTGTACCAGAGACAGGTTCACAGAATCTCTTCTGGTGATTGCATCTTGTAATTTACGAATGGTAAGATCTTTTTCCTGAAGACTTTCTAAAGACTTCTCAAGGTTCTCTGCTCCTTTAGTCGTTAGGGTTGTAAGGTTCCCCATGTTGTTGATCAACTCCTGATTGTTGGCTTTCAAAAAGGCATTTTGATCTTCAAGAGTTTTTAAACGAGAGGTGGCAGTAGCTTTCTCTTCCAAACAGCTATTTAATTTTACTGTCGCCGAGTTTAATAGATCCTGCGTTTCTTTTTGCTTTGTTTCCAGTTCCGCATATTTCTTTTGAGATACACATGAAGATAATAAGATCATCATCCCCAAACTTGCTAATAATATTTTTTTCATATTTAAACTTGTTTTAATTTTTCTAATTGCTGTTAATGTTAGGTTTTATTACAATTTCAGGACAAAATTATACAATCGTCCATTCGCTTATTTGCGAACATTGTTAATCTTTTACTAAATTGTTAAATGTCATTATCCTATATACGTAGTGAGACCATACGATGGACTTTGTCTTGTAGTATTTTTCAGTAAAATTCGCTTTTTCTCTCTTGTGATACATTTTTCGAAACTGCCTGTAATAACTCAAATGAGCTCTGATAACAGCAAAGCAGTGTTTGCTTTTACCCTGTAGGATAAATCGCAGAGCGGCAATACCATCGAGAAGTAATCTTACCATGATGAGAACCAGTGCCTTTCTTCGGGGTAGATTCTTTGTGATGGAGAATAGTGAATTTCTGAAATTCAGGTACGTTTTTTTAGGATTCATATTGCTTAAGGTGGAGCCTCCTAAATGTAATACTTCAGAAGTGCCTACATAATAAACCTTATAACCTTCGTTTTGAGCACGCCAACAGAGGTCTACTTCCTCCTGATGCGCGAAATAATCCTCATCGAAGCCCCCAAGATCATCGTACACTTTTTTACGAATAAACATACAGGCGCCTGTAGCCCAAAAGATCTCGCTGGTGTCATTGTACTGTCCATGGTCTTCCTCTAGCGATTGAAAAATTCGACCTCTACAAAAAGGATAACCTAATCGATCGATAAAACCACCTGCAGCACCAGCATATTCGAAGTAATTGGGTTTCAATAGATCCAATATTTTTGGCTGAATGATGGCAGTTTCCGGATGCTCCTCAAATGTCTTCCGTATCGGGTCTAGCCATTGAGGGGTAACTTCTACATCAGAATTCAACAGGCAATAAATATCAGCATCAACATGTTTTAAGGCGTCATTGTATCCTTTAGCGAAGCCACCATTCTCATTGTTCTGAATAATAGTAATTTCTGGATAGTTTGCTTTCACAAAAGCTACAGAGCCATCAGTAGAGGCATTATCTGCTAAGAACACTGTGGCACCTTTAGAATAGTCGATCACTGAAGGGAGATATTGCTCCAAAAGGGCCTCTCCATTCCAATTGAGTATGACAACAGCTATTTTTAACATTTTTGGGTGCCCCGTTTATTAGACTCTGAACAATGGGTTGTGTGCAAGGGCACAAAGTAAAGAAATAATTTAGAAACGACTTTTGCCTGCAGCATGAATTACGAAGAAAATGGATATTATTTAAAAGATGGTAGTTCCCTCAGGAAGTTGTAAGCAGATCTGTCATAGTCCATTTGGCAGTAAAAGTGATCCAGGCCGTTTGTCACCATCAGATAATTTGCTCTTAGATCCATATTATAGCTGGCGATCTGATCGAAGACCGTTTTTGTGATCTTGATGGCCGGTGCTTTACACTCAACAAGAATTTGGATTGAACCATCCGGATTGTAGACCACAATGTCATACCGTTTTTTAAGTGAATTGATCATCAATTGTTTCTCAACATTAATATGACTATAGGGGTATTCTTTGTCGATCGTCAGGAACTGAATAACATGCTGTCTCACCCATTCTTCCGGTTGAAAAACAACAAATTTTTTGCGGATCACATCAAAAATAAGGCGTTTATTTTCGCTATTTTTGAATCGGAACTTATACCCGGGAAAATTTAAGTTTTCCATACCACAAATTTGATGATTTTTTTTTGATGGAAGAAGTGAAGCGGCTTATTGATGAGATCCGGAAAGGAGATATCAAACCTATCTATTTTCTTATGGGGGAGGAAGGCTATTATATTGACCGTATTGCTGAATTCATTGGAAATAATGTGCTGTCTGAAGAGGAGAAAGGTTTTAATCAAATGACCTTATACGGAAAAGATGTTTCAATAGATGATATAGTTTCGAACGCAAAAAGATATCCAATGATGTCCGAAAGGCAAGTCATCATCGTAAAGGAGGCACAGCATTTATCCCGAACAATAGAACAATTAGCTTCCTACGTTGAACATCCACAGCCTTCCACTGTTTTAGTGATCTGCTATAAATACAAAAAGCTGGATAAAAGGAAAAAGCTTCACAAGCTGCTTAAAGCACCAAATGGAGTAGTTTTTGAAAGCAAGAAGTTATACGAGAATCAGGTATCAGATTGGATCAGAAAGATGTTGAAAAGCAAAGGCTTTTCAATTTCACATAAGGCATCTATACTTTTAGTAGAATTCCTGGGAACTGACCTGAGCAGGATTCATAACGAACTGGAGAAGCTGGAAGTGGTGCTGCCAAAGAATACAGAGATCACGCCGGAGATCATTGAAAAGCATATTGGTATAAGTAAGGATTACAATAATTTTGAACTAAAGAAGGCCATTGGTGAGAAGGATATTTTAAAGGCTACCAGGATCATCACCTATTTTTCACAAAATCCAAAGGACAATCCTTTTGTTGTTACTATTTCCTTATTACATACCTTTTTCTCTCAATTGCTTCAATATCACGGTCTGCAAGATCATTCTGCCAGAAATGTTGCAAGTGCCTTAAGGATCAATCCCTATTTTGTAGATGAATTCCAAATTGCATCAAGAAATTATTCCATGAAAAAGTCGAGTAGAGCCATCTCCTCCTTACGAGAAATGGATCTTAAAGGGAAAGGGGTAGGGTCTTCGAATGTATCACAGGCTGATCTATTGAAGGAGCTACTGGTAAAAATAATGTAGGAATCTACTTTTTGTCAATACTGTATTTCCCCGGTCCAAGAACAATGATGGTTATAAATAAGATTAGAAAAAGCAGCGCCTTTTCCTTTACCCCAAAGGGGTCTGAACCATGAACAATAAAAGCGGCTACAGCCATTGTAATTGCCGTTGGGACGGCTGCCCAACGTGTTTTAAACCCAATGATCACTAAAATAGGACATATAAACTCACCTATAATGGCCAGGAAGAGAGAAGGAGCTCCACCAATGCCCAACGGATCACCAAATTCTAAATCGCCCGATAAAAGTTTTTGAAATTTTGGTATGCCATGCGTCAAAATTAATGCTGCAGAACTTACTCTTAAAAATGCCAGGCCTAGGTTATTTCGGAGACTATTTTTCATTGTACATCTGGGGTTATGTAAAATAAATGTAAAGTTTTTTTATAGAAAATCATCATTTTTCAGAAAGAATAGTGTCTATTCTGGAAACCAGTTCATCACAATTCGCCTGATTAAACGAAAGAGGAGGTTTTATTTTGATCACATTATCGTATGGCCCGTCAGTGCTTACTAATATATGATGTTCCCGTAATTTATTTTTAAGGAGGGAGGCTAGATCAGTAAGTGGTTGTCCATCCAGACCAGTTAATTCCATTCCCAGGAATAAGCCATATCCTCTAACGTCCCCAATAACAGCATGTGATTTTTGAAGGCCTCGCAGATGATTTTTAAGATAATTCCCGGTTTTTTTGGCATGTTCTTTTAATCCTTCTTCTTCAATAACTTCCAGGACAGAAAGACCAATGGCACAAGACACCGGATTTCCTCCAAAAGAACTAAAGAATTCCGGACCTTTCTCAAAAGACCTCATTACTTCTTCAGTAGTAATGACCGCACCCAAGGGATGACCATTGCCCATTGGTTTACCAATAACAACGATATCCGGAATAACATCATAAAGCTCATATCCCCAAAAAACATCGCCTAATCTTCCAAATCCTACCTGTACTTCATCGCTTATACAAAGTCCGCCCTGCTCTCTGATCTTTGGGTAAACGGCATTCAAATATCCTTTTGCTAATGGGACCTGACCTGCACATCCTACAATAGGTTCGGCAATGAAAGCAGCAATATCGCCACTATTTTCTGCTATCTGCTCTATGGTTCTTTTAGAGAACTCATTACCTGCACTTCCGTCATCAGTCCATTTTGATCCAAATGCCTTTGGCAGTGGGGTTTCTATAGTATCTGTTTGTTGCCCTACACCTCCCGCGGCCTGATATTTATATGAACTAATTTGGATCCCTGTATTAGTATGCCCGTGATATCCATGCTCCATCACCATGATCTTCTTTTTTCTAGTATGATATTTTGCCATTCTTATGGCCAGATCACTAGCCTCACTTCCCGAGTTAACAAAAAACACTTTGTTGAGGGTAGGGGGGAATTTCTCCAATAGAGCAGTGCTATATTTTTCTAATGAATTATATAAATACCTGGTATTTGTGTTCAGTTGTGCCATTGCCTGTTGCCCCGCTCTTACAACGAGAGGATGACAATGACCCGCCAACATAATATTGTTATAGGCATCTAAAAATGTATTTCCTTCTGCATCGTACATATATTGAAATGCCGCTCCAGTCATATGAATGGGATCGGTATAACTTAAAGAGAGGTTTTTTCCAAAATGCTCCTCTCTATTCTTTAAAATTGTGCTTGTGGTAGAAGGAAAAGATCGGGGATAAGAACAAGCCGCACGAATTTCATTTCTTGCTCTAACGGGATTTATCTTGATCAATTTATACAATAGGTCCCAAGCACCTTTTTCACTGATAGTTATATAGGATGAATCTGGTTTTTGATCCTTTGAGTAGGCCGAATTACACACGCTGACACATAGTCTTGCTGCAATAAGATAAAAGAGTGAATCGCATTCAAGAGCAGTAAGAGGAAGTTCTTTATGGTACCCTTTTAATACCTCTATCCCATATTGCAGTGGTTCTTCCTTATTCATCATCACATAGGTCATCGCAATAGCTACTTCAGAAACTAACCAGGAATGACACATATCCCCAAAGTCAATAATCCCAGACACTTTTTCACCATCCGTTAAGATGTTCCAATCATTAGCATCATTGTGAATAAGGCTTTGTCTAAGATCATATGAAACAGGTCTAATCTGCGCTTCGAATTGTAAAAAGAAATACTCTACAAGATTTCGATCTCGTGCATCAGGGATAAAGCTGCGATATTGATAATTTTTTCTAAAGTGTTTTAAGTCCCATGCAAGTTCTTTTGCTTTATATATTGTAACATCTTCCTGCAGCAACCTCATATCTATTTGTCCAAGAAACATGCCCAAAGAAAAGAGCAGGGCAGGGGTATGTGATACTTCGCCTAAAAACTCTCCTTCTATAAAAGTTAAAAGTCGGTAAAGATGATCACTGGTTTCAAAATAGGGATTACCCTCTTTTGTAGAAATCCTTCGGGGGAAGTGGTATTTTTCTAATTTTTGTAAGTGAGATAAGACATCATCTTCGGCGAGAATCTCTTTTGCGATCTTTGGCTTGTTATCATATTGTTTTAAGACAAAGGTTCCTTCTTTAGAGAGCACTTTATAATTAATACTTTCATAGCCTTCCAAAGGTGTAATGGAAGCTAGGGTAAGATTGTATTCTTTTTCCAGGATGGATTCTACCCTCATACAGGACTTTACTTTAGACCATCAAACATAGAACTTTTCAACAAGACACAAAAGTAAAGCTATTAAGAAGTAGTATTATTTGGATACTTACTATCTGGCAAGAATTAATGACAAATGAAGGCCGTTGATTTATCTTAATTTAGGATAGTCTGAAGGATTTACCTCATGCATTATTCCATAGACCTTTTCAAAGATATCTTCCGCGTTTGGTTTGGAGAAATAATCTCCATCTGTGGCATATGCGGGTCTGTGGGCTTTTGAACTGAGTGTTTGTGGCGCACTGTCCAGATATTTATAAGCTCCTTGTTTTTCTATGATCTCTTGCATCAGATAGGCAGCGCAGCCTCCAGGAACATCCTCATCAACA
Source organism: uncultured Flavobacteriaceae bacterium (assembly GCA_963796935.1). GTDB lineage: Bacteria > Bacteroidota > Bacteroidia > Flavobacteriales > Flavobacteriaceae > Muriicola. The sequence continues at coordinate 376,733 of CAWCNT010000014.1, read as the reverse complement.
ATAAGTAATCGGTTTGTTTTTATAACGCTTTTTAAAACATCGTGTTGAAGGTCGAAAGGCAGAAGAGACTGGGCATCTATGACTTCAATATTGATCCCAACTTCCTTCAATTCCTGAGCTACCTCCATAACAATCCTCAAAGTAGAGCCGTAAGAAACCACTGTGATATCCGTACCCTCCTTAACGGTTTCAACAACCCCGATTGGAGTACAAAGTTCTCCAAGATTAGATGGTATGGGTTCTTTAAGCCTGTATCCATTTAAACTCTCAATGACCAACGCAGGTTCATCACTCTTTAAAAGGGTATTATAAAATCCCGCAGCCTTGGTCATATTCCTTGGAACAAGAACGTACATACCACGCAGCAAATGAACAATTCCACCCATTTGGGATCCGGAATGCCATATACCTTCGAGGCGATGTCCTCGAGTTCTTACGATCAATGGTGCTTTTTGTTTACCAACTGTTCTGTATAACAAGGTAGCGAGGTCATCACTAAGTGTTTGCAGACAATACATTACATAATCCAGATATTGGATTTCGGCAATAGGTCTTAATCCTCTTAGTGCAAGACCAATTCCCTGACCAATTATAGTAGTTTCACGTATGCCGGTATCTGATACACGAAGCTCTCCGTATTTTTTTTGCAAGCCTTCTAATCCCTGATTAACGTCGCCAATGGCACCGCTGTCTTCCCCGAAGATTAAAACCTCAGGATATTTACTGAATAGCTTATCAAAATTATCCCTTAGAATTATGCGACCATCAACCATCTCCGCCTGGTCAGCATACTGTGCCTTTACTTCCTTTACATTGGTAGCTTTGGAGGGGAGTTCGCTGTGAAGGTGCGAGCTAAAATGAGGTTGCATCTTAACAATAAAGTCATCTATCCATTGAGATAAGGCCTGTTTTTCGCTCGATTCTTCTCCTAACAGATACCTCATAGCCTTCCTTGCATTAGATGCGAGGTCTTTTTTTAAGGGCTCTTCAATGGCAATTAGATCATTCTTTATTTTGGTAATAAAGGCTTTATTCGGACTACTTTGAGCTGCAGCCTCGAGCAATTGAACTATTTCTTTCTTGGCTTCCCTATGAGGTTGCAGAAATTCGAACCAGGCGTCTTTGCGCGCCATTCTGATTTCGGTCTTTATCTTCTTCTCCAGAGCTGTTAACTCTTCTTCTGTAGCAATTTTGTTAGATAGGATCCATTCTTTGAACCGCTTATTACAGTCGTGCTCTTTTTCCCAGGCCAATCGCTCTTCGCTTTTGTAGCGTTCATGAGATCCGGATGTACTGTGTCCCTGAGGCTGGGTAAGTTCAGTTACATGGATTAAGACCGGTACATGTTCTTCCCTGGCAATATCTGAGGCATTTTCATAAGCGTGGATCAGGGCTGTATAATCCCATCCTTTTACTCTTAATATCTCATAGCCCTTTTCATCTTCATTGCGCTGAAATCCTTTTAAAATTTCAGAGATATTTTCTTTGGTGGTTTGGTATTTAGACGGCACTGAAATTCCATAGGCATCATCCCATACGCTAATGATCATAGGGACTTGTAAAACCCCGGCGGCATTAAAGGTCTCAAAAAAGTGGCCTTCGCTTGTGCTTGCATTGCCAATAGTACCCCAGGCTACCTCGTTCCCATTGTCTGAAAAATTTTCAGAATTGATCCCATTTACATTGCGATATATCTTAGAAGCTTGTGCCAGACCTAATAAGCGAGGCATTTGCCCGGCAGTAGGGGAGATATCCGGACTGCTGTTTTTCTGATTGGTAAGATCTTTCCATGTTCCATCTTCATGAAGGCTGGAGGTTCCGAAATGGCCTCCCATTTGTCTTCCGGCACTCATAGGTTCCTTCTCGATATCTGTGGTGGCGTAAAGGCCATGGAAAAAGGCTTTTGGCGTTAGATGACCCAGAGCCATCATAAAGGTTTGGTCACGGTAGTAACCACTTCTAAAATCACCATCCTTAAAGGACTTTGCCATTGCTAATTGAGGCACTTCCTTTCCATCTCCAAAAATACCAAACTTGGCCTTCCCAGTAAGCACTTCGCGTCTACCCAGCACACTACATTCCCTGCTCATGACCGCTATTTCATAATCATAAAGGATCTGCTTTCGAAATTCATCGAAGGAAATATCCTCGCTGGTTTGTAGATTAGGATTCATGCACCAATAGTTTGTACGAAAATATCAAAAAATGAGGATTTTTCCAATGGGTTGGGACTTATATTCATTAACAATTTGTCAATAAATCGATAATATATTTTTAAAATTTAACGATAAGTTAAATAAATAGAAGAAATATTAAGAATTATATAACAATTAGAACCATTTTCTGGTAAATAGCCCAATAAGTGTTTTAGGACTTATGGTAACAACAAATCTAATTTTTTCGTCATAACCGGGTTGGGCAATTTCCCAACCGTTGTTAGAATAGAGTGGGAGGTACAATTCAAAATAATCTGTAACTAAGTTTAATCTAATACCTGAATCATATACGAATCGAGGATCAAAACTTTTATTTTTTACATACCCGAGATCACCATAAATTTCTATCCACCTCCATAGATTAATACTTGCGTTTGTTGTGACGATCCAATCGTTGGCAAAGGGATTTTCCAATTGCGACTTAAAGCCACCTTCGGCAATAATGATCTGCTGACTAGTGATCCCTGATTCTTCTGAACGCCCTAAATAATTGTAATCGAATAAGTAATCTGTAGGTCTGTCCAAAGCGAAACTAAAGTAATCAGAATTAGTCTCGTTGCGTAAAAATTTCCCGGCGAAAAAGCGAAGGTTTAACTGTCTGTTATTATCAAAGAGTTTTCGGTACTCTAAATTAAGCGCCAATTTGGTAAAATTGGCAGAATACTGAGCATCGGCAAACCATGAAAAATAATTTATGATCCCATTGTTATAGTGGTTGTATCTGGCATTGAATACACTATAATCCGGATCGGTCTCAATATCTAGTGAAGGGTCAATATCCCTAAGCACATTTACGTATCTAAATACAAGGGACTTACGCTCATTAGAAATTAGATCATCTGGTCGCCACCCAAACCCTATTGATGGCGTTATGGTGCTGTATCGGGAATTAGTTTGAAAATGAAAGCTTGAAGCATTTAGGCTATAATTCATTACATAGAGCCCGCTTTTCTGAAGGTATTTACGATAATTTACTCCTCCTGAGCCTACAAGTGTCCTTTCTTTAAGGGCAAAAGAAGGTGCAAAGGCAAAAATAAAGGGTCTTTCTAAAAGTGTTTTATTAGAAAACCTGAGTCCCGGAGAGATACCGTCGTACACATTAAAACCTGCTACGGGCATATAAAAGATCTGATTGTAATACGGGTTCTCAGTATCCTTCAGAAATTGCAGTTTTAATTTTTTGTTGCTTGAGAGAAATCCTTTCAAGGATTTCCAGTTATCGCGCTGATTGAATTCGGGTATTACCTGGTCGTAGTTTAAAACCAGACGGTCTTCCATATTATTGGGGATAGGTACAGTATCTAAAACCTTTATATCCGAAAACCAATACCTGGAGATCACGGAATCTTTGCGCAGTCCATACAGTGAAATAGGCACATTAGTACCGGTCTTGTTCTTTAAAATAACCTGCAGGCTGTCTTCAGTTTTAACTACCTTTTTGATTTTAAAATCGATGCGTTTATCAGTATTCACATAGGTGTCAAAGAACCAACTAACATCTCGTGAAACATTAGAAACTACTGTATTTTCAAAATCTTTTGGGGAAACTGGCTGGAGTTTAAAGGTGTTGTAAAAATCCTTTATACTCTTATTTATTTCTTCAGGACTTGTATAGGCTGCAAGATAAGACAGGCCCAAGCCCGCCTTATAGTTATTGGCTATCTTTTGATTGAATTTAATAAGGGAGTCATTGGGAGTAGTTAAACGTTGATCAAGATTCTTTCTAGCGGTAAGCATGTACAAAAAGGGATACTGATCATTAAATGGCATTTGGGCAATATTGAAATTTCGAACTCCCCAAATGGAAGATAACTTCCCTAAAAGTTTTTGATCCGGGTAGTAGGTGTCCACAAAATTTATCATGAGGTAGTTTACAATGGCGTCTGTTACCCATTGTTCTTTCCGGGGATTTAAAAAAAGCGTTTCCCTTAAATAACTTATCAGTGCTGTTTTTAGGAACTTCATTTCGAATTGAAATTGTTCCTGATACGGCCTAATAAAAGAGGGTAATTGGTTTAATCCATATAGGGGGTTCTTGTTAAAATCGATCTCACTGACCAATAATTGTTCATAGGGAAAATCTCCTAAGTTCTCGTGAACGAATTGCGTAATTCTATTGATAGAAATTCCCTGAGATATCTCATCGTATTTACCAGATTGAATATCGGTAACTACAATTAGGTAAGGAGTTACATGTTTAATAAACTTATTGCGTGTGTTGAGGATTATGTCACAGCTTTTGCGATCATCCCCTTTTAGGCTTGCGACTTGCTTTGTAGGGTATTGAGTGATATTTACTTCATTAAAATTGGTGCCAAGAAAGAGGGAGTCTGGAAAAGTGAAATTAATATTGGTATTAGTATTTCCGGTATAGAGATCTTCCAAATTCTTGTTGGAGTACAATTGCCAGGAACCATCATATACGGCCGGACTCAGATACCAGTCTTTCAGGTAAAAGTCGCCCTGTGAATCATAACCATACGGAGTATATCTATTAGGAGGTAAGTTTACGGTATACGTAAAATACATTTTTAAGGATTCTCCAGGCGGTAAAGGACTATTTAATTGAATCCTGATAAGATCTTTTTCTTTTGTGCGCTTCCATGAAAGTGCCCTATACTCAAAATCGGCCATCCCAAAGATCTGGGTAGATCCGCGTTCTTCTGGTTTTGCCAGGTGTAGACTTTTTTTAAAATCCTCTGCAAAGCGTTTTGCCAAGGCGGTTTTTTTGTCAGAATAGGCGTGGGCCCAATCATTAAAGTATAATTCATGAAGCGTATCCTGAGAACTATTCTGATAGGTGAACTCCTGTTGTATATTAATATCCCTCGTCTCTTCCTCTAAGGTAGCTTTGAGAGTATTAGTATGTTGTGCCATGCCCTGAAAAAGTCCAAACAAAAAAAATAGGACTGAAAATTTCAATAGGATAGCAGCATTTCTTGGCACCATATTGATATTAAAAGTTTGGGCTCAGAGTATGTCCTTTGTAGAATGCATCTATGATATCTACCACTTCTTCATCTGTATCTACTAATTTAATAAGATGAAGATCTTCCGGGCTAATATTCCCTGCATCCAACATGGTATTTTGTATCCATTCCATTAGGCCTTTCCAGAATTGAGTGCCCACAAGAATGATGGGAAATTTTCCAATTTTATTTGTTTGAATAAGGGTAATAGCTTCAAATAATTCATCTAAGGTGCCAAATCCTCCTGGCATTACCACAAATGCTTGTGAATATTTGACAAACATAACCTTTCGAACAAAGAAGTAATCAAAATCGAGACTCTTATCATCATCGATATAAGGATTGTCATGCTGTTCAAAAGGAAGGTCAATATTCAGACCAACAGATGTTCCTCCTGCTAAATGTGCTCCTCTATTACCGGCTTCCATAATACCTGGACCACCACCTGTAATAATACCGTATCCAGCTTCTGAAACGCTTTTAGCAATAGATACTGTTAGTTCATAATAATGTTCCCCCGGTTTGGTTCTGGCCGAACCAAAAATTGTTACACAGGGACCAATGACACTCATTTTTTCAAAACCCATGACAAACTCGCCCATGATCTTAAAAATGGCCCAGGAGTCATTCGTCTTTATTTCATTCCATCCTTTATGGTGTTTTTCTTTTCTCATCTTTTTATACTGTAAAACGAATTATTTGTAGTCTCATTATAAAAGTCGGTAAAACAATTATCAAAGGCTCATTACGAGGTTTAATTCTTTTTTTAAGAAATGTGCTGTATAGCTTTTTTCGTTTAAGGCCACTTCTTCCGGAGACCCTTCTGCAACGATCATTCCACCACCTCTTCCTCCTTCATATCCAATATCGATAATATGATCTACCATCTTTATAACATCCATGTTGTGTTCTATGATCACTATGGTATTTCCCTTATCCACTAATCTATTAAGCACCTCCATCAATACACGAATGTCTTCAAAATGAAGTCCGGTGGTGGGTTCGTCCAGGATATAAAAAGTATTCCCTGTATCTCGCTTAGATAATTCTGTGGCCAGTTTTACCCGCTGTGCTTCTCCGCCTGATAAGGTTGTAGATTGTTGCCCCAAAGAAATATAACCCAGGCCTACATCCTGTATGGTTTTCAGTTTCCTGTAGATCTTAGGTATATTCTCAAAAAAGTCTACGGCTTCGTCGATGGTCATTTCCAAAACATCAGAGATTGATTTTCCTTTGTACCTAATTTCTAGTGTTTCCCTATTAAATCGTTTCCCGTTGCAGGTTTCACATTCTACATAAACATCGGGAAGAAAATTCATTTCAATGACCCGTAGTCCACCGCCTTGACAGGTTTCACATCTGCCGCCTTTTACATTAAAACTGAACCTACCCGGTTTATAACCCCGGATAGCTGCTTCAGGTGTTTTTGTAAACAAGGCCCTAACTTCGCTGAACAAACCGGTATACGTTGCCGGGTTAGACCGTGGAGTTCTTCCTATAGGTGATTGGTTTATATCAATGACCTTATCTGCATGCTCTAACCCACTTATCTTCTTGTATGGCATTGGTTTCTTTACCCCATTAAAGTAATGTGCATTCATAATAGGATATAAGGTTTCATTGACCAATGTTGATTTACCGCTACCAGAAACTCCGGTTACACCTATCATTTTTCCAAGCGGAAAATGGGCGGTAATGTTCTTTAGATTATTTCCTGTACAACCCTCCAGAAGAATTTGTTTCCCATTGCCTTTACGCCTTTTTTTGGGAATGGGAATTTCTTTGACCCCGGTCATGTAGTCAGCGGTGAGAGTGTGGTGTTGTTTTAGTTCTGCAGGAGTTCCTTCCGAGATAATCTCTCCTCCGTGTTTTCCGGCCAGAGGACCCATATCTATAACATGATCTGCACTTTCTATCATCTCCTGGTCGTGTTCTACCACAATAACAGAATTCCCCAGATCTCTTAATGCTTGCAAGGACTTTATTAAGCGGTCATTATCTCGCTGGTGAAGTCCTATACTCGGTTCATCGAGTATATAAAGAACCCCAACCAATTGAGATCCGATCTGGGTTGCAAGTCTTATGCGCTGTGCTTCTCCTCCTGATAGAGATTTAGAACTTCTGTTCAAAGAGAGATAATCTAAGCCAACATCTAACAGGAACTGGATCCTGCTATTAATTTCCTTTATAATATCGGTGGCAATAATTTTTTGATTGCCTTCCAAATTTGCGTCAAGCCCATTAAAAAATTCTGCCAATTCAACAATATCCATGGCAGCTAGTTCGGCGATATTCTTTTCACCAATTTTAAAATTCAAAGAGGCCTTCTTAAGTCTGGAACCATTACACTCGGGACATTGAATCCTATCCATGTATTCCTTGGCCCAGCGCTTAATGGAAGTAGAATCTGCACCTTTAAACTGATTCTTTATAAAATTAGCTATGCCTTCATAATCTATTTTGTAATCCCTTTTCACCCCCAGGGTTTTAGAATCTAACACAAAACTATCTTCCCCTCCATAGAGAATAAGATGCATAGCTTCTTCAGGAATCTGCTCCATAGGAACAGATAATTCAAAATCATAGCGTTTTGCAATGATCTCTAACTGTTTAAACGCCCAGGATTTCTTGTATTCACCCAATGGGGCAATTCCCCCTGCGGTAATTGATAATTTTTTATTTGGAAAGATCTTGTCTTCGTTTACCTCATATATATGTCCGAGACCGTTGCACTCATCGCACATCCCTTTCGGAGAATTAAAAGAGAAGGTATTGGGTTCTGGAGTAGGGTAGGAGATACCGGTGGTAGGGCACATAAGATCCCTACTGAAATACCGGGCTTCAGTCTCACCTTCTGCCAGTACCATCAATACATCATTGCCGCTGTACATGGCTGTATTAATAGTTTCTGAAAGGCGTTTATCCAACTCTGCATTTTCTGTTACCGCTAATCGATCTATGACAATCTCAATGTCGTGCATCTTATAACGATCTACCTTCATCCCTTTTTGGATATCCTTTAATTCGCCGTCTACCCGTACTTTTATAAAGCCCTGTTTTGCAATTTGTTCAAAAAGTTCTCTGTAATGCCCTTTTCTGGATTTAACAACTGGAGCCAATATACTAACCCGTTGTCCCTGATAGCTGGATTTAATGAGCTCTTTGATCTGTTCATCAGTATAGCTCACCATTCTTTCTCCGGTATTATAACTATAGGCATCAGCTGCCCTGGCAAATAGCAGTCTAAGAAAATCGTAAACCTCTGTTACGGTCCCAACGGTGGAACGAGGCGATTTGGAAGTGGTTTTTTGCTCTATGGCTATGACCGGTGAGAGACCATCGATCTTGTCAACATCCGGACGTTCTAAACCTCCCAAAAACTGTCTGGCATAGGCTGAAAATGTTTCAATGTAGCGTCTTTGCCCTTCAGCGTAGATGGTATCGAAGGCCAGGGAAGATTTTCCACTGCCAGAAAGTCCGGTAATCACTACCAGTTTTTCTCTGGGAATGCTAACATCTATGTTCTTTAGATTATGGACCCGCGCTCCTTTAACCTCAATATGTTCATCAAATTTTGTCATGCAATAAGGCAAAGTGGCAAAGGTACTCTTTTGAGCTATAAAAAAGAAGTTGGAGTGTCTTGTGGATTGTTAATATGAAATTAAATTAAGGAATGCCAAATTCCTATGAACAAGATCTAAATCATTATTTCTTAAACACCTAGAGACGATCATATGTAAATATGTCTTCTTTATGCCACTGCCTGAATATGACGCGATTTCTGAACACTTCTCTCCATAGAATGTTGCTCTTGTGAGCCAATATTTATAGGTCGATCGAGACTAGATGACCCATGATCATTTTCAGAAAATAATGGCACTAACTTATCCAGGGATAGGGAAGTAAAGGCCATGGCACCATTCCTATGATGTAAACCGTAACTCCTTTTAGAATCATAAATCACCCATTCCTGTTCTTTATAGCGGGTTCTAAAGAATTTAGAGATCAGGGGAAGAACATTGTAGGTAGGTTGAATAGTTTTGACAGAAGGACTATCTCCCGTGTGATCTATATATAATTTCCGCTCAATGGTCCATTTTTCCTTTTCTACCAAATTTGCTAATTGTTCTATGTATAAATTATTGGTCTTCAACTCCTCTTTATTTTCCAAGCTAACATTTGCCGTAATTTGCTGGTAGAATTGAAATAGTTTCCATTCAATATGCTGCTCCTCACTGAGGAATGCAAAATACAGACACTTTAAAGCGCCATAATTTTTCCTTCGCAAGGAATTCCAAACAGAACGTGCCTTTTTTAATTCGGTAGGTATAAATTGTGAGTCTAAAAATAACACCTCTTGTTGATCTTGCTTTTTTTGAATGTTCGCGAGCTCAAGGTTTTTTGCCTGAACTTCATAAAGCAGTGTTAGAAATCCATTAAAACTTCCATCATAAAATAAGGTATCCTTTATATGTTCCATAAGGCCAATAAGTTTAATTCAGTTTGTACAGGGTTCTTTTGTATATAATCCAAATATATGGATATATTCCATATTATGGAAATATTCCTATTATTATTTTGGATATATTCCAAATTATGTATCTTTGAAAGGAAGAATACTTTTTACGCTTATTTACAAAAGGAAATATGGAAAACGAATTAACGATTAAACGCTTTATTGATATTCGCCGTGGATTAGGATATACGCAGGCAGAATTTGCTGCACTATTAGGAGTATCAACAACTACTGCAGATATTGAAAGAGGGCGAACAAAGTTATCCGGTAAAGTAGTCTCTGAGTTGTTAAAGCAATTTAAGATCAATCCCTTATGGCTTTTCGGAGAAAGTGAGCAACAGTATCTGGAGTCTTCAAATACCAGCGTTATTCCAAAGGTGGTCACCGTAGACAGTTCAGATAATGAGAATATGGTGCTGGTAAATGCCAAGGCAGCCGCCGGATACCCTCAGAACATTCAGGATACTACCTGGTATCGTCAATTACCGGCCTTTGACCTTCCCATACCAGAGTTTAGAAATGCCACGTATAGGGGATTTCAGGTGGAGGGAGACAGTATGCTTCCCAATCTAAAACCCGGAGAGTGGGTTTTGGCCAAAGCTGTTGAAGATGTAAAAGATGTAAATCCGAATAAGATCTATGTTGTAGTATTACAAGATTCTGTGATGGTTAAAAAAATTGAGCGTCCGCCTAATACAAAGCAACTTATTCTGATCTCATTAAACGAAACCTATCCTCCCTATCTAATAGAACCGTATCAGATCCAGGAACTATGGCAGGTGAGTAGTAAGATCACTTTTGGTGTAGATGCAACTACAGAAAATGGTTTGTTGAGACAGCTACAGGAATCTATGGAAGAGTTAAAAAAACAACTAAGAGCTTAGTTATAGGCCTTAACTGTACCCATATCGAGTTTAAGGGGGCCAATTTTGTGTAATTGGGGTAGCAAAACCCCTGTTTCCATGCGATGCCATCCTTCCCAGCTCGCTTCCTGCCCTTTTAATGGTAGTATCTGTACCCACATTTTAAAACTTTCTGGAATTCCCGATTCATCAAGAAGCCATAAATAAGAATCCCCCGGAGTATCACCGCCTTTAGTGTAGGTAACCAAGAGTCTTGTTTTTCCATCTTCTGTAATAACAATTGCGCGGGTAGTACCTTCATCAAACACTTTAAAGGGGCCTACCAACCAAAAAGAATCATTATTAAAATAACGCAATGCCTTTTTTACTAATTTAATTTTCTCGTCACCATCTATGGTATTTTCCTCCTTTACAACCTTACTATGATCAGTATTATTCAAGTTCAGATTTACCACTGTTTCGTCCCAGCTAACTTCAACAACCCCCATTGTTTTGTCCCATAGGTAATGGTGATTGCCATTCCTGTAAGACCATTCCAGGTAACGTGTATCTCTATAGGCCTCATGTCCTAGTGCAACAAGCATTTTATTGGCCAATACATCTGCTTCTTTTGAAGGCGTGGCCTGAGGTAAGGGTTCATTTTTAAAGAAGAAAATAAAGCCAATGGTCATTAAGACAAAAAGTAAGAAGATCCCGAATATCCTGGTCAAAAATTTTGGCATGTTCTCTTACTTTCTGGAATTTATTTAAATCAGTTTGAGCGCTCTCTTAATTTATTAGGATTTGCAGGCTTAATACCCCACAGCCTTGTCATCGCCTCTTGGATCGGCACCACCTTCTAGCCGGCCATCGACAAGGACCCTGATAGCATCAACCTTGCCAATTACAGGTGTTCGTTCCTCATTGATCAAATAGCCTTTTGCCTTCAATGCTTCCTTGGTGCTTTCGGGAAATCCATCGGGTTCAAATATGATAAAATCGGGAAGCCACTGATGATGAAATCTGGGTGCTTCTACTGAATGTTGCATGCTCAGATTAAATTCATAAGCGTTGAGAATTGTTTGGGCAACTGCAGTAATAATTGTAGACCCGCCAGGCGTGCCAACTACTAACCAAAGTGCGCTATCCTTTTCAACAATTGTTGGGGTCATACTGCTTAGCATTCGTTTTTCGGGTGCAATACTATTAGCTTCCGCACCAATAAGACCAAACATATTGGGTACCCCGGGTTTTGCACTAAAGTCGTCCATTTCGTTATTCAGAAAGAAACCAAGTTCATCACAATACAGTTTAGAACCAAAAGCCCCGTTTAAGGTGGTTGTTGCAGACACAGCATTTCCTTCGGCATCTACAATAGAATAATGTGTAGTTTCTGCACTTTCAATGATCTCAACAGTTCCGTGTGAAACATCTTCAGATTTAGTGGCCTGTTCAAAAGAAAAGGTCTCCATACGTTTTTTGAGATAGCGATCGTTTAGAAGAAAATCTAATGGAATATCAACAAAATCTGGATCGCCCAGGTAGTAATTACGATCTGCATACGCACGCCTGAAAGCCTCTGTTAGGAGCTGAATGGCCTCAGGTGAATTATGATCAAAGTCACCTATATCATGCGGTTCAATCATTTTAAAAATTTGATTAATTGTAACGCCTCCGCTACTCGGTGGACTCATACTAATGATGCGTAGATCCTTATAATTAAAGATTACTGGTTGTCGCCATACCGCTTCGTATTTGGCAAGATCTTCCTCTGTAACAAAACCGCCTTTTTCCTGAATAAAAGAGGCCAGCTTTTTGGCAGTTTCTCCTTTGTAAAACTCATCCCGACCATTTTCCATGATCATTCTGAGGGTCCTGGCCAGATTAGGGAAACGCAAGGTGTCGCCTGTTCTGCATGTAGTATAAAAAAGGGTCTCTTCTCCATTAACCTCTAAAATTTGATCCCGGTAACGGTCCCATCTTGCCGCCTGGTTTTCGGTCACTACCGCACCCTTTTCAGCAAATTCTATAACGGGTTTTAGAATCTCATTCATTGGCAAACTTCCCATCTTTGCATGTACCTCAAAAACACCTGCTATAGTACCAGGAACTCCTACGGCAGTTGCCCCAACCGTACTCATTCCGGGAATAACATTTCCCAAAGAATCCAGGTACATATCCTTAGAAGCGGATAGGGGTGCCTTTTCCCTATAATCTAAAGACCCTACATCTCCATTGGCTTTTCTATAGACCATAAAACCACCTCCTCCTAAATTTCCGGCGAACGGATAAGCAACTGCTAAAGCAAGCTCTGTAGCTACCATGGCATCGAAGGCATTCCCGCCTTTTTCCAGAATTGCCACCCCTATCGCAGAAGCCTCTTCCCGTGCAGATACCACCATAGCCTGGTCTGTTATAAGTCCGGTAGGTTCGGCAGGAGCTCTTCTACATTGAACACTTGTAAAGACAAGTAATACCAGCAAGAATAGCGAGGCAGGACGTAAGATTGTGATCTGTTTTATTCTTGTTACCATATGTTTAAGGAATAGGATTTTTTAAGTCTTTGTATTTCTGATGCGAAAAGATAACTAAATCTTTAAAAAAACTGTGGAATTCTGATTCGAAAAGCTCATAATGCTTCTGAAGGTCGAGGACGGCTTTGTCCATGTTACTGCGTTTACCCGTTCGCCTGTATAGGCCATTTAATACCCTGTCAATGCCTTCAATATGGGCATAATTCAATAGCCAATTGTCCTCAATCATAAAGGGCATCATTTTTTTAGTAGGATCTGGGAGTATCTCGTAGTTTTCAGTTAATAAGGCATAAAATCTTTCCACAAAGGATTCCAGAGGTTCCTCGGAATACTTCAACCAGTTTTTTGCCAGAAAATGATCGTAATAAACATCTATCACCACTCGGCTATAATGTCCTTGGCTGGCGTGAAGGTGTTTACTGCTCTGTTTGTGTACAGGATGTGCATCCGTATAGGTATCAATTTCTCTATGTAGCAAAATTCCTTTTTGAATGGCCTCAGGAAAATGGGTATATCGATTCCCACGAATACTATCGGCTATAAAATTTCCAATGCTGATCTTATCATCATCAAAAGAAAGATAAATATGTGCTAAAAAATTCATCGACCGAATTTACAAAGAAGGGCCTCACCATAAGACTCTATACATGTATATTTGCAAAAACTTTTACCAACATTATGACATTAATAAAATCTATTTCTGGTATTCGGGGCACCATCGGCGGATCACCCAATGAAAATTTAACACCTGTAGATACTGTTAAATACGCAGCGGCTTATGGCACTTTTTTAATGAATCAGTACCCTAAAAAGCAACTTAAGGTGGTCATTGGCAGAGATGCACGTATATCAGGAGAAATGATTCAGACGTTGGTGGTTTCAACACTTGTTGGTCTCGGAATAGATGTTGTAGATCTTGGGCTGTCCACGACACCTACGGTTGAAATTGCGGTGCCTTTAGAAAATGCGGATGGAGGTATCATATTAACTGCAAGCCACAATCCTAAACAATGGAATGCATTAAAATTGCTCAACAATAAAGGAGAGTTTTTAAATGCAGCCGAAGGTGCACTTATCCTTACATTGGCAGACAAAGAGGATTTTACTTTTGCGGAGGTCGATGCTCTGGGAAGTATTCAGAAAAATGATTCCTATATAGATATTCATATCGATGAAGTCCTAGATCTTTCCTTGGTAGATGCCGGAACCATTAAGAAAGCTAAGTTTAAGGTAGTAGTAGATGGGGTAAATTCTTCAGGCGGAATTGCCATTCCCAAATTACTTGAAGAACTTGGGGTAGAGGTCATAAAATTATACTGTGATCCCACAGGGCATTTCCCTCATAACCCGGAACCTTTAAAAGAACATTTACAGGACATTTGTAAGTTGGTGGTCAAAGAAAAGGCCGATTTTGGGATAGTAGTGGATCCGGATGTGGATAGGCTGGCATTTATAAGCGAAGATGGAGAAATGTTTGGGGAAGAATATACCTTGGTGGCCTGTGCAGACTATGTGTTGGGCAAAACACCCGGAAATACAGTATCTAACCTTTCATCTACTCGTGCTTTGCGGGATATTACAGAGAAACATGGTGGAAAATATACCGCAGCAGCCGTTGGAGAAGTAAATGTGGTAGCATTAATGAAGTCTACCAAGGCAATTATTGGTGGTGAAGGGAATGGAGGTATCATCTACCCTGAAAGCCATTACGGAAGAGATGCTCTGGTAGGAACCGCCTTATTTCTAATGTTAATGGCCGAAAGAGGAGGGAAGGTAAGTGATTTACGTGCGAGTTACCCTGCCTATTTTATGAGTAAGAAAAAAATTGAACTCACTCCAAGTATAAATGTAGATAAGATCCTGGAAACGATGGCCGCAACCTATGCTCATGAGAATCCCAGTACTATTGATGGAGTAAAAATAGATTTTACTGATACCTGGGTACACTTGAGAAAATCGAATACGGAGCCAATAATTAGAGTATATACGGAAGCTCCAAGTCAAAAGGAAGCCAATGCGTTGGCCGATAAGATAATTTCAGAAATTAGGGAGATAACAAAAAAGAGTTGATTAGCTTACAGGAGCTTTGTCTCTGTGTTTCCATCGCCTGTGGGTCCATAAATAGTGCTCCGGCCGCTCCTTTATCTGTTGTTCAGTAAGCCTGAGAAACTGCTCAGTAATCTCATACTCTTTTGTGCTCTTCCCATTCCTGGTTATAGGGATGAATTCGGCTTTGTAATATCCTCTTTTTACCTTAGAAACCTTTAAGAAGACCACTGCCAGGTCTAGTTTCCTTGCTAGCACTTCTGCCCCGTTAAAAACAGGCACCTTAATTCCCATAAAAGAACTCCAGTACTGAGCTCTGCTAGCCATAGGCGACTGATCGCTTACCATTCCATAGATACCCGTGATGCCTTGTTGTTGATTACGGATCACTGTTTTTACGGTTTCTTTTTGTTCTATAGGTGTTGTATTCCATTTAGAACGAAACTTTTTGATCAACCGATCAAAATAGACATTTCCAATTTTTTGATATACGGCAAATCCTTTGGATTCTATGTAATTGTTCATACTTACATTCCATTCCCAATTGGCGTAATGAGAACACACTATTAATATGCTCTTCTCCTTTTCAATCTCCTGAATAACTTCGATGTTCTGTACATCAAACCTTCTTTTTACAGCCTCTTTAGAAAGATGCATAGTCTTTACCATTTCGAGTAATAAGTCACATAAATGCTTGTAGAAATCTTTCTGGATTTGGTTTAATTCCTTTTCAGATTTTTCCGGCATTGTTAATTTCAGATTATCGCGGACCACATTTTTTCTATATCCTATGACATAGTATAGCATAAAGAACATAAAATCTGAAAAACCATAAAAAAGGCGATATGGTAGAATGGAAATCAGCCAAAGAAAAGGGTAGGCCAAGATATAGGTAAGTAATTGCATTCAGTTAGAAATATGGGCAAATATAGCTATATTTGGCCCCAAACATACGGGTAAAATTGATGAATTTACACTGGGCTACTTTGGCCATTATCGCAGCCAATGTGCTGGTTTCCCTTAAAGGATTTAATGATCAGGGATTCTTTGAAAGATATAAATTTGGAATTGGCGCAATACAGGCCGGACAGAAAGACAGGATGCTTACTTCAGGCTTTCTACACGTAGACATATCCCATCTTTTTCTGAATATGTTTACGCTCTATTTCTTTGCAGATGTGGTTATTAGATGGTTTGGTCCAACTAAGTTTATACTACTATACTTTGTTAGCTTACTAGCCGGAAGTCTTTTAGCCTTGTTCTTTCATAAAAAAGAACCCTTCTACAGTGCTGTAGGGGCCAGTGGGGCAGTAACCGGTATCTTGTATTCTGCAATTCTTCTGCAACCTAACATGCAACTGGGTATTATGTTTATCCCCATACCCTTGCCTGCCTATGTTCTGGGTATCTTATATATGCTTTATTCCATCTATGGAATGAAAAAAAGGCTTGGAAATATAGGGCATACAGCTCATTTTGGAGGAGCTATTGGGGGTTATATGATCACATTGTTATTTAAACCAGAATTAATTCTCACAGATACTCTTATGGTGCTCCTGTTAGCAATCCCTATTATCATCCTTTTTGTGATGGAAAAATTGGGAAAACTATAGGGGAATTTGTAAAAAAATTATTGCTAAAATGCCCACTACGTCGAAGATTTCAGTATAACGACCACTATTTTGCTTACCCCATATACGAATAAGCGATCTTTGTCGTTAGAGTAGTGCCCAAGCTACATAATTAAAATACCTACTTATGAAAAAAGGAATATTTCCAATATTTCTAATGGCTTTAGTTCTTGTCGCCTCTTGTAGTGATGAGACAACTATCTTCATTGACGAACAACAATCAAGTATTTTTGAGGAAAACGACGCAATTAAATTAGCGGGCAGTGTTAATTTTGATAATGCTGGTGTGCTAGATATCACCATTGATGAAAATTATTCCGGGAAACGTACTTCAAAAGCCGTAGATGAACCAGCGGGTAATTATCCTCTAACATTGATCACCCAGGTGAATCCGCCAACCTACGGCCCAATTACTGGCCTTACAGCAGCTCATGTGTATGTTGAGGATGATTATGCCTATGTTGCTTATAACGTAGCCGGGGATGAATATTCCGGGGCTATTGATATTATCAATGTTTCGGATCCAAACAATCCAACAGTTACATCCAGGGTAGTGTATTCTAATGCTGATATTAATTCGCTACAATATTCTAAAGGATTTTTATATGCAGTAGGAGGCATGGACGCTACATCGAGCTTTACAGCCTTATCAAATTCATTTATCACCAAGATCCCTGTTTTTAGTGGGGTAATGGATACAGATGCAGGGGTTATTTATGGGTTCCAAGCCGGTGATAATGCTACTGATATTGTCATTGATGGCAATGAGGCCTATGTAACCAGCGGGAAAGATGGAACTATTACAATATATGACACTAAGGACCTCGATATAAAAAAGGAAGAAGCGTTTTCAGATCTCCGATCATTGGCTTTTGATAATAACAAAGTAGCATTACTCGATGCAACAATGGGAATACGGGTCTTAGACGACAATCTTAAACTAAAAAAGGAAATAGCAATAGACACCGATTTTGGTTTATATACAAAACGCTCTATCGATTTTATTGGTGATAAGATCATTGTAGCCGAAGGTTCTAAAGGAGCCGGAGTGTATTCATATGATTCAGGAGCCTTATTACAGTACATTCCTATTATCATTGATCCCAATTGTAGCACCCACAGGAGATATAGTTAATAATGCAGTTGCTATTAACAAGGATATGGTCTTAATGGCCAATGGCGGTGCCGGACTTTCCATTTCTAATGATGAAGGCAATATGACAGAACCATATGGTGTGATACAATTAATCGGATCAATAAACTATGTGCAAACTGTAGGCGATTATGCTTTTGCAGCTGCAGGCGCAAGAAGGTTTGCAGATCATTAAACTAAATAGGTTATCCCTAAGTCTGGCAGCCCAGTGCTCTTCGTTAACGGAATACAGTGGGTCTGGTAAATTGGTGATCAATGAAGGGGAAGATATTGCATTTAGTGGCGCAAAAAACTTTAATTTCATAAAGGTAGAGAAGGAAGCCTCACTACTAATGTGTGGTTCCTGGACGGTAAGTAACGATGTGGACATTAAGGACGATGCTCTTCTGGAATTGAATGGTTCCATGAGTGTCGGAAGCAACAAAAAGCAAAAAGAAATTAAAGTAGAAAAAGGAGCAACCTTGCGAATAGAAGGTAATGTAACCATTTATGGAGATCTGGATACTTGAAGATGACTCTACCATTGAATTTATTGGCGAGGATTCTGTAATAAATATTTTTGGAGAAGTAAAAATTGAAGATAATGTGTCTATACTAGGTGTATTTGACGATGTTCAAGAATAAATTCTAAACTCCAATATTAGATATGAAAAAACCCCGATGTTATGCATCGGGGTTTTTGTTTTTGCACTATTCTGATTATTGAAGCAGTTCTCCAATTTTAGTATCTAAGGATGCTCCTCTAAGGTTTTTAGCAACAATGACACCGTTCTCATCCAAAACAAACATGGCCGGTATTGCATCTACATTATAGAGCTTAGCGATCTCATCAAAATATTTAACGTTGGAAACATGATGCCATGTTAATCCATCATTTTCAATAGCTTTTTTCCAATCGTTAGCGTTTCTATCTAAAGACACGCCTAGTATACTTAAGCCCTGATCTTTGTATTTATTGTACACCCTAACTATATTGGGATTCTCAGCTCGGCATGGTTTGCACCAGGCTGCCCAGAAATCAACTATGGTAACCTTGCCCAATACATCGTTTAGTGCCAGCTGATCTCCATCCGGGTTTGGGGCTGAAAAATTAGGGGCCTTGGAGCCAATGGAAGTATTGGCATCTTTTTCCAGTGCTTCTTTGATCTTGATACCCGTATTACTTTCTTTAATTTCCGGGGTAAGAGCATCATATAATTCCTGAACTTCGGCATTCTCTTTGGCTTTTGTGGAAAGGATCCTGTAAATGACCAAAGCAGAAACAATAGCGTTTGGATTCTCTTTAACGTAGGCTAATTCATAATCTTTCGCTTCTTCCATTAATTCAAAATATTCTTCTCGCAATGAATTCATGGTAACTGTATCTCTTTTGGCTTGTGCCGCGCGCATATCCTGATTCATGGAGGCTGCTTTTCTGCTAAGCACTCTGGAGCCCTTTAAAAAGTCAGAGAACAAATCATTCTGTAGTGTGCCTCCAATTTTGGCAAATGCCAGGCTATCTCGTTGAGCTGAGACATCAATAGTTCCATCTTCAACAATGACCGGGATGTTTTCCTGACCTTTTCCAAAAAAGATATAGTGAAGTTCCGGGCTTTTACTGGGTCCTCCCTTAAATGTGAAGGCTCCATTTGTGATCATGGCAGAATCTACCGTGATCAATTGATTGCCTTCTGCGTATTTCCTCAAAGTTAATTCGGTACCTTCAATATTTTCACCTTCTACAGATCCTTCTATGACAAATCCATCAGTCTTTTGACAAGCAGTCAAAATGAGAATCACTAGAAAAGGAATAACTAATTTTTTCATTTTATTCGATTTTGTCGGCAAAGGTACTGATTAGGTGCACAATAAAAAAAGTCCTTAACATAAGGTTATGTCAAGGACTTTTAAACTTGTATACAATTAGGAATTAATACTAAAACTGATATCGGATCCCAAGAGCTATGTCGAAATCAAAATTATCTGAAAATTCATCATAACCAACAAGGCCAATCTCAGGGCGAAAATCTAGGGAAAGCAATAATGGTATATTAAAATTGTATTCAATTCCAATATTACCAGCTCCAAAAACAAATAAGCCGCCGTCAGGGTCAGGATTATTGGTTCTAGGAGAAAAATCAACACTTCCCAATCCGCCACCTACACCGTAATACCAGTTAAAGGCACCATCTAATGGCTGAACCCATTGATGCACAATAGATAATTTAAAGGCATCAAAATTTCTGCTGTCTCTCCAGCCAAGATCAAATTCTACCCTGGTGGCCTGAGTAAGCGATTTTTGATATGAAATTTCAGCTCCAAACCCGTCACTATCTCCTAACCTTAGCCCTAAGGCATGTTCGGAAATAGACTGAGCACTAAGGCCACAAGTGGCCAACAAGAAAAGAAATGCACTAATTTTTAAAATTTTCATATGTTCTTAAATTTAATCGTTAAAAATACGTATTAGAAGGTGTTCTGATGTTAATAATAACTTAATTTCGTCTTCAAAAATCGTTCCATTTTGGACTCAGTTTCTTTTTCAGAATTAGCCAACAATATTGATGGCACCTTACATGCGGATATACTTACGAGAAGTCTGTATGCTACGGACGCTTCTGTCTATAGAAAAATTCCATTAGCTGTTGCATATCCCGTAAACAAAGAGGATATTAAAAAACTAATTGTTTTTGCCAAGACACATAAAATAGGACTTATTCCTAGAACGGCAGGGACTTCCCTGGCCGGCCAATGTGTAGGAGAAGGCATAGTGGTAGATGTTTCCAAACATTTTACCAAGATCATTCACTTCAACAAGGAAAACGATCAGGTAACTGTTCAACCGGGAGTGATCCGAGACGAGCTAAATGAATTTTTAAAGCCACACGGCGTATTCTTTGGCCCAAATACTTCCACTTCCAACAGGTGTATGATAGGAGGCATGGTGGGAAATAATTCCAGTGGTACAACATCCATTCAATATGGAGTTACCAGAGAGAAGGTGCTCTCGCTTGCAACTATTTTGTCTGATGGTTCAGAAGTTGAATTTTCAACCTGCACATCGGCATTATTCAATAAGAAAAAGACATTAAATACCCTTGAAGGAATTATTTATAAAGAACTGTATAACATACTATCAAATAGAGAAATACAGATTAATATAAAGGAACAATTTCCTAAGAAGAGTATTCATAGACGCAATACCGGATATGCAATAGACAGTTTGCTGGAAAGCAACTTATTTTCCGGTAAAGATGAAGAGATTAACCTCTGCCACTTGCTAAGTGGTAGTGAAGGTACCCTGGCCTTTACGACCGAGATCACCTTACAGCTAAATAAACTGCCACCACCAATGTCGGCTATGGTGGTAACACATTACAACACCCTGGAAGCATGTCTTACCGATGTTGCTCCGGTAATGCAGCATGAGCTCCACACCTGTGAGATGATGGATAAGGTGATCCTCGATTGCACCAAGAACAACAAGACCCAGTTGGCCAATCGGTTCTTTGTTGATGGCGATCCGGCGGCATTATTGATGCTGGAAGTGCGAGCTAATTCACAAAACGACCTTGATGAACAATTAGAAAGATTAAAGAAAACTATCCAGGATTCGGGACAGAGTTATGCCTCTCCGGTTCTGTATGGAGAAGATATTAACTGCGCACTCGAATTGCGTAAGGCCGGACTAGGGCTATTAGGAAACATGGTGGGCGACAGAAAGGCTGTTGCCTGTATTGAAGATACGGCGGTGGCATTGGAAGACCTAAAGGACTTTATTGGCGAATTCACCAACATTATGAAGGAATTCGATCAGAATGCTGTCTATTACGCACATGCCGGAGCAGGAGAACTTCACTTGCGCCCCATTTTAAATCTAAAAAAACAAGAGGATGTGCACTTGTTTCGTGCCATAACAACCCGGGTAGCAGAACTGACGAAGAAATATAGAGGATCTTTTAGTGGAGAACACGGGGATGGGATCGTGAGGGCCGAATTTATCCCACTTATGATTGGAGAGGAAAATTATAAGGTTCTAAAACAAGTGAAGACGATATTTGATCCCAATAATATTTTTAATCCGGGAAAAATAGTTGACCCCTATCCCATGGATGCTTCTTTTAGATATGAAGTTAACAGGAAGGAGCCGGAAATTCCTACTATGCTAAATTTTAGCGATAGTGAAGGGATCCTAAAGGCAGCTGAAAAATGCAATGGCAGTGGAGATTGCCGAAAGACAGAGCATGCCAAAGGTGCCATGTGCCCAAGTTATCATGCCACAAGAGATGAGCAGGCCACAACTCGTGGCAGGGCAAATGCGCTTCGCGAGTTCTTAACCCACAACGAAAAGGAGAATAAATTTGACTCTGAAGAACTTAAATCTGTTTTTGATCTGTGCCTGAGTTGTAAAGCCTGTGGTAGTGAATGTCCGAGTAATGTAGATGTGGCTACCCTTAAATCAGAATTTTTGTTTCAATATCAGGAAACCCATGGATATCCATTGCGTAACAAGTTGTTTGCCTACAACACATCCCTTAATAAATGGGCAAGTAAACTCCCCTCATTTAGTAATGCAATCTTTAAAAGTAAGTGGCTCGGCAGTATGATCAAAAAAGTTTCTGGCGTAGCTACCCAAAGAAGCTTTCCTTTAGTAAGTCAATTCAATTTTTCTTCCTATTTGGCAACTAAAGAAACGAGATCCCCGGATGGCGGAAAAAAGCTAATACTCTACATTGATGAATTTACCCGGTATCTGGATATTGAGGTGGGAAAAGATGCCATTGACCTGTTACATAGCTTAGGGTATCACATACAACTGTATTTTGGTGAAAGTGGCAGGACATTTATCTCCAAAGGCTTTTTAAAACAGGCTAGGAAGTTAGCTGAGAAGAATGTGGAAGGTTTGTATTCCTATACAAAGAACAATATCCCAATAATTGGCCTGGAACCTTCAGCCATTCTAAGTTTTCGGGATGAATACCATCGATTTTATCTGGACGCTGACAAAGTAAAATCGCTTTCAGATAATAGTTGGCTCCTTGAGGAATTCCTGTCCACAGAAATCTCAAAGGGAAGGATCACAAACCAATCCTTTACCAAGGAGGCAAAAACAATTAAGATACATACGCATTGTCATCAAAAATCGCTTTCTAATCAAAAAGTGACCTTTGACATGCTGAACTTACCGGAGAATTATTCAGTAACCATAATCAGTTCTGGCTGTTGTGGAATGGCCGGCTCTTTTGGATATGAGGATGAACACTATGAGCTAAGTATGAATATTGGGGAGCTAAAACTATTTCCGGCTGTAAAAAAGAGTGACCCTAATGCTGTAATTGCTGCCAATGGCACCAGTTGTAGACATCAAATATCAGACGGGACAGGAGTAAAGGCTTATCACCCGGTGACAATTTTAAAGGAAGCGTTACTTGCGACTTAACCATGATTGGGATGTTCTTGGTTTGCACTGGTAATACTCCTATATTTGGCTTCATAAGCGATGGAACGCTCCATCTGTAGTACTACCAAAACTACTCCATTTATGGCAGGAAATTCATTCGGCACCCTTTTTAAACTTACTACCTTTGGAGAATCTCATGGGGTCGCCATTGGAGGCATCCTTGAAGGATGTCCCTCGGGCATTGCTCTTAATATGGATGCTATTCAGGCTGAAATGGATCGTAGAAAGCCTGGGCAATCTGCAATAGTAACCCAAAGAAAGGAAGAAGATAAGGTAGAGTTCTTCTCCGGTATCTTTGAAGGTAAGACCACAGGAACACCTATTGGCTTTGCCATATACAACAGCAATCAGAAATCTGCAGATTACTCACATATCAAGGATTCGTACAGGCCTTCACATGCAGACTATGTGTACGATCAGAAATATGGTTTTAGGGACTATAGAGGTGGTGGCCGAAGTTCTGCGAGAGAAACGGCTTGCAGAGTTGTGGCCGGTGCTATAGCAAAACAATTTTTGAAAGATCTAAAAATCAATGCCTTCGTATCCCAAGTTGGAAGTATTAGTTTAAATAAAGACATATCAGGAACTCGACCTGTCCCAAACCGAATCTAATCCCGTTAGATGTCCGGATCCGGCCACCGCGGCTACTATGGAGGCCCATATAAGGGAAGTTAGAAAAGAAGGGGATACTATTGGTGGGGATCATAACCGGTGTTATACAAAATGTACCTGTAGGATTAGGGGAACCTGTGTTCGATAAACTTCATGCTCAATTGGGAAAGGCCATGTTGTCTATCAATGCTGTTAAAGGCTTTGAATACGGCAGCGGATTTGAGGGGGTAAAGATGAAAGGAAGCGAACACAATGATGCCTTTAATACCGATGGAACTACCAAGACCAATAATAGCGGTGGAGTTCAGGGGGGTATTAGCAATGGGATGGATATCTTTTTTAACGTAGCTTTTAAACCGGTTGCCACCATAATTCAGCCTTATGAAACCATAGATAAGAAAGGGGAAATTGTTCAAACTAAAGGAAAAGGCAGACATGATCCTTGTGTAGTGCCGAGGGCAGTACCTATTGTGGAGGCCATGGCAGCCTTGGTCCTGGCAGACTTTATGTTGCTCAACCGCGTCATTAAAAGTTAAAGCGAGTTTAACTCGGTTTGCATTCAAAACCTTATATTACAGATTCAATAATAGAAGTATGAGAAAACTAGAATTGCATTGGCAGATCTTGATAGGCATGATCGTCGGAATATTGTTCGGATTTGGCATGACCTTTATATCCTGGGGACCTTCCTTTGTACAAGATTGGATCAATCCTTTTGGAACCATCTTTGTAAAACTTCTTAAACTCATTGCAATTCCACTTATTCTGGCTTCCCTTGTCAAAGGGATCTCAGATTTAAAAGATATTTCCAAATTCAGGAATATTGGGCTCCGTACTATAGGTATTTATATAGTAACCACCATCATAGCGATTACTATTGGGCTAGTACTGGTTAATGTAATGCAACCTGGTGAAGGCATTTCAGAAGATACCATTACAAAATTAACGGAAACCTATGCTTCTGACTCTGGAGTTACCTCAAAAATTGAAGAAGCCACCAGACAAAAAGATAGTGGGCCATTACAATTTCTTGAAGATATGGTTCCTGATAATGCCTTTGGCGCATTAAGTGATAACAGTCTGATGTTACAGGTGATCTTTTTTACCATCTTCCTGGGTATCTCAATGTTGCTGATAGGAGAAAAAAGATCGAAACCCCTAAAGAAATTTTTTGATTCCCTCAACTATGTGGTCCTTAAAATGGTCGACCTTATTATGTTGACCGCACCGGTAGCTGTATTTGCATTGTTAGCCAATGTAGTAGTATCCTCAGGTGATCCTGATCTCTTGGTGGCCTTACTCAAATATGCCATGGTCGTTGTCCTGGGCTTGGCTCTAATGATCGTTTTCTATTGTATTGTAGTGGCTACCTATACCAAAAAGAATCCATTTTGGTTCCTTAAGGAGATCAGTCCGGCTCAATTACTGGCTTTTTCAACGAGCAGTAGTGCGGCCACGCTTCCAGTAACCATGGAAAGGGTAGAAGAGCATATTGGTGTGGACAAGGAAGTGTCGAGTTTTGTATTACCCGTAGGAGCAACTATTAATATGGATGGAACCAGCTTATACCAGGGTGTAGCGGCGGTCTTTATTTCACAGGCTCTGGGATTTGATCTAACCTTAGGAGCTCAGCTTACAATTGTTTTAACTGCTTTATTGGCCTCTATAGGATCGGCTGCGGTTCCCGGCGCAGGGATGGTGATGCTTGTTATCGTTTTAGAGTCTATTGGGTTCCCTGCAGATAAATTGGCCATAGGATTGGCATTGATCTTTGCGGTAGACAGGCCTTTGGATATGTGCAGAACTATTGTAAATGTTACTGGCGATGCTACTGTGGCTATGGTAGTAGCCAAATCCGTAGGGAAGTTGGGCAAGCCCCGAATTGAAAATTGGGACGATTACCTTGATGAAGTTAAATCCTAGTCTAAAAATTTACCCTTTTCTGCTTTTGTAGGGATCATACAGTTATCCTTCCTACCAAACCATTGATACCTGTTTCTGGCTACCCAGTCATATATAGTATCTCGAAATCCTTTAGGAAGCCCCATGAATATTCCCAGTATAGACCATCCGCCACTGAGTGATTTTGCGATCATTAATGCGGCATCGGACTTTGTATAATAGGCGATTTGGGGTTCAATAAGGATGATAGAATCTATCTCGGTAGTATTAATGCCCCGTTCCTTTGCAAGTTTTTGTCCTGCTGCACTTTGAAGTGATGAGAACCGGAAAATGTCCTTTTTATCACGTTTAATTACAAACTGTACCGAACTATTGCAAAGGTTGCAAACTCCGTCAAAAAGTATGATTTTTTTCTGCTCCGCCATTATTTTTTCTTGGTCTCTACCAATTCTAATTTATCCACACTTACATTGGTGGTGAATACCCCATAATTTACAACCGCCTTATTCTTTTCCAGGCTATCAATGCTCCCTACTGCTTTACCATCGAATAACCGCACCATATCGCCTATTTTAAAAACAGGTCGTGGCTTCCTTTTCTCTTTTGCCTGCGCTTTTTTCCTGGCTATGGCTTTTTTATTTCTAATGTTCTTTACTTCCTGTTGCACTTGTTGAGTTACAACCGTCTTTTTTTCTTCCTGTGCTTTAACCTCCTTAGCAGTTTTCTTTTTCCGCTTGCTGTTTTCTGTTTCCACCAGACGCAATAGCTCCGATACCAATGGTCTTTTCTTTTTATCCAAAAAGTATTTCTCTGCTACCTTATTCACTTTTGTACCAAGATGTATCATTCGTTGGTTAAAATCATATAATTCCTGGTAGTTCTCTAGCTTTGTCTGAATTTTAGTATTGAGTTTCTCTAATTTCTGGGCTTCTTCGCGAGCCTTACTTTCTTCTTCCTGAAGCCGATTTCCCGTCTTGGCCATTTTACTTCGTTCTTTTTGAAGTTTGGCGATGGTGGCATCGAAACGGATCTTACCTCGTTCTACTTTTTTCTTAGCCTTATTGATCAGACTAAAGGGAATGCCATTCTTTTGAGCCACCTCAAAAGTGAATGAGCTTCCCGGCTGCCCAAGTTCCAAATGAAAGGTAGGCTGCAGCGTGCTACTGTCAAAAAGCATATTGGCATTGGCGGCATGGGGTAATTCATTTGCCAGGGCCTTTAAATTTGCATAGTGGGTTGTTATAACACCAAAAGCTCCTCGCTCATAGAATACCTCCAGAAAGGCTTCTGCGAGGGCACCACCCAATTCCGGATCGCTCCCTGTTCCAAACTCATCGATCAGAAAAAGAGTATTCTCATCGCATTTGCGCAAGAACTGATTCATATTCTTTAATCGGTAGCTGTAGGTGCTTAGGTGGTTTTCAATGGATTGGTTGTCGCCTATGTCTGTAAGGATCGTTTGAAACAAACATACTGAACTTCGTTCGTGAACAGGGATGAGCAATCCACTTTGCAGCATGAGTTGTAAGAGACCAATGGTCTTTAAAGTGATACTCTTCCCGCCTGCATTAGGCCCCGAAATTACGATGATCCGGTTTTCCGGATACAAGTCAATGGTCTGAGGAAAAGTAGGAAGCTTATCTCTTTTATTGGCTAAGTAAAGTAGCGGGTGAAATGCATCCCTGAGAAATAATCTTTTATCGCTGTTAAGCGAAGGTTTAATGGCGTTCATTTCCGATGCGTACTTGGCCTTGGCCGCAGTGATATCTATATGTACTAAATAATCCTGATATGCTTGTAAATCCTCCCGATGTGGGCGTATTTGATTGGTAAGTGTATTCAGGATCTTTTGGATCTCCTCTTTCTCATCGAACTGAAGATTAGAGAATTCCCTGCTATACCTGGACACAGCCTCGGGTTCTATATAGATAATACTCCCGGTTTTAGACGTGCCCATTACGGTGCCCTTAACCTTTTTTCTATACATAGATTTTACCGCCAATACGCGACGGTTGTCAACAACAGATTCTCTAATTTCATCGAGTAATTCCGATGCATGATAGGTATTCAGAGCAGTGCCAAAACTTTGATTTATTTTTCCTTTGATGGCAGTCATCTGTTGCCGAATGTGTCTTAGATCAACTGAAGCCGTATCCTTTACCAGACCAAATTTATCAATGACGTCATCAATTAGCTCTGGAATTTCTTTACTTGCCCTCACAGTATCTGCATATTGATGTAGCAGTGGATAATATTCCCTGAATTTTTTTAAGAATTTTTTATGCTCTATTACCGTTAGACCAATGTGTTTTACTTTGCGAAATCCGGCCACTTCTAAAGTGGTATTTTCAATTTTTAATAACATGAGTTCCTTATCAATGGCATCAAATCCATGATTTGGTATTCTGTTATCATTGGTAAAGGAGGAGAGGTATTCTGAAGTTTCACCTAATAATGTGAGAATGGCTGTTTCCTCTAACTGAGGTTCTAATGCCTTCGCCATCTCTTTCCCAAGATCAGTATTACAACGGGCCGCCACTTGCCTGATCACGGTAGCGAACTCCAGATCCTGAATACTTTTCTTCAGATATTTGTCCATAATTAAATGCCTAACTGCAAAGGTAGTTATTACCCTCCATTCTTTACAAAAGCCTGTTTAATGAGACTTTGTTATTTGAAACATGCTCCTTGATTCAGCTTTCACATCCTTTTAGGTGCATTTCACCACTAGGAGGGAGGTTTAGGGCAATAAAAATAGGGGTTCTACTGTTCTTGTACTATAATTTTTTAGGAAGTTATAATTCTGATATAATTACTATGCGTTCTATTCTTCAATTATTATGTTTATTGCTATTGCTCGGTAGTTGTAAAAGCACCCACCTGGTAACAGTCTATAGCTTAGAGCCTGCTCCTGTGGATCTGGCAAAGAACATAAAACGCATTGGCATCATAAATGAAGTTCAAACAACGGCAGATAACGAGCAAATAGAGTCACTGGAGGCCTTCGTCGCAGCTACTGATAAACAGTGGTCTAAAGAGGGGAAAGAAGCGGCTATAGAGGGACTTTTGTGGGAATTATTGAAGGACAAACGTTTTGATACAATCCTAATTCTTGAAAACACTTCTGAAATTTGGAAGCAGAACAGCACAGCTGAAGTTGAAATACCATGGAAGGCACTAGAGGAATTGTGTGTCTCCAACAATTTGGATGCTATTTTCTCTCTGGCTTTTTACAAAACTGATACCCGTGTAACAAATAAGAAGTCGTCCATGGAAGAATTAGATCTTTTGCGAGTAAAGACAATGGTAGACGCCCGGGAGATCACATTAGAAACCTTAATTGAGAACGGCTGGCGTATTTATGACCCCTTTGAAAAAAAGGTACTTGATGAAATTAGCATCAATGAGGAATTAGTAATACAAGCCAAAGGAGAAAATGCTATGAATGCATTGCGATCCATGACAGATCGTTCAGATTCCATGCTTCTAAAGAGTAAGGGTAGTGGAAGTGCCTTTGGAATGAGATTAAAACCATATAGCAAGGCAATTCAACGAGAAATTTATACGAATGGTTCTGATAGATTATCGCAGGCAAAAGAAGCCATTGAAGAGGAGAACTGGTTAGAAGCAGCCCGATTATGGCAATTGGAGACAAACAATGAAAAGGCTAAAATTAAAGCCATGGCATGTCATAATATGGCTGTGCTTTATGAAATAAAGAATGACCTTCCCAAGGCTATGGAGTGGGCAATTCTGGCTCAAAGCTATTTTAAGGACAAGAATAATACTGCATATTTAAAAGCCCTAAAGCAGCGAAGTGTTCAAAATAGTTTAGCGGAAGAACAACTAGAGAATATTGTCTATTTAAATAAATGATCCAATTATTTCTTTTAGTCTAGTGTCCGTCTGTAGGAGTTGTCTTTACATCAACGATTGGAATACGAACCAATTCAAAGGTAGCGGAGGCCAGTAGGACCTTCCCATCTGTTTCTTCAAACGCAGTGTTGATCAACTCGTTTAAACGATGCTTGGTCATCCTCCTTCTTTTATAGTCCACTATATACCGAAGATTAAATTCAATCCAGTTATCTGTCAATTTTATGGCGAGTGTTGGATCTACAATCGCGTCTTCTATATAGTACTTTTTCACAATATCTTTCCATTTTTCAACAGACTCCAGCACGTAATCTGAAAGTACTTGTTGAGCAACTTTTGTCGTCAGCGCCTTTGCTAATTCTATATCTGAACCATAACGAATTGGCAAGGTAATTTCGTCCCAAATAAAAGGAAAATCCTGGGAGTAATTATAAACTGGCCCCTTAAAAACAAAGGCATTACTGAGTTTTACTATCCTGCCGGTATAATTATCGCTGCTTACCCATTGCCCTATTTCCATCATGGTGGTATAGATGCTGCTGATATCAATTACATCGCCTTTGATCCCATTTATCTCAATACGATCGCCCGGTTGGTAGACTTTTACGAAGAAAATAAAAAGCGACCCTGCAACACTGAGGATGAGTTCCTGAAGGGTAATAGTTATTCCTGCAGTTAGCAATCCAATAGCAAGGGTAAGATCTTTAATATTGCCTGTGAAATAGGATATGGTGATAACTACTAAAACGAAATATCCAACGGTTTCAACTATCTTCTGAGACTTATACCGGCTTTCAATATTGGGAAGTCTTTTTTTTAGGGCTCTTCTTATAAATTTTAGAATAACAATAATTAACACCACCCAGACTACATATTTGAATACCATAGTGGCCGTTGGGTGTTCGTTTAACCATAACTTAATTGTTTCCAGGGTTTCCATGTGCTAACTAATACCTTGCTAATAAAATGAGTCTATAGACTATGTTTGTCTTTATACGATAATGTGGTAGATAAATTTACATTTTTAAAAGTGGATTTGCTAAGGAAAGTGACAGCAGTTTGTATTTTTACAATCTATCATTAAGATAAGATATATGGAGGTTGCCATTCATGAAAGCTGGAAGCCGTTTCTAAAGAAAGAATTTTCAAAAACTTACTTTGAAAGTCTTACTCAATTTGTGAAGGAAGAATATTCGCACAACACCTGCTATCCAAAAGGCAATCGGATATTTGCTGCTTTTAATCACAGTACTTTTGAAGACACCAAGGTGGTTATTATAGGTCAGGATCCCTACCATGGACCAGATCAGGCCAACGGACTTTGTTTTTCGGTAAATGATGGCTTACCGCACCCTCCCTCACTTAAAAATATTTTTAAAGAAATAGAGGATGACCTTGGTATACCGTATCCGGAGAGTGGTAATTTGGAACGATGGGCAGACCAGGGGATCTTATTGTTAAATGCAACCTTAACAGTTAGAGCAAGAGAGGCGGGGAGTCATCAAAAAATTGGGTGGGAGACCTTCACGGATGCTGTCATTAAACTACTTTCAGAAGAAAAAAAAGGCTTGGTTTTTTTACTATGGGGTGGCTATGCCAAAAAAAAGATCCCATTGATCAATGGTGATAAACATCATATTCTAACTTCAGGACATCCTTCTCCTTTGAGTGCCAATAGGGGATTGTGGTTTGGGAATAAGCACTTCACTAAAACAAATAAATTATTACGCGATCAAGGATCTGCTGCTATAGATTGGTAAGTAATTCTTTTGATTCTAATTTCTTAGATATTAAATTTAAGGTAAGCAATGTATCCTGCACAATATCAATTGTTTGAGTATTTAATTGTTCTTGCGTCCATTGTGTAATGCCCAGCCAATCCCTTACATCTTGAAGATCCAAATTATATCTGTTTGCAAGCGTTCTGTCTATGCTGGGGATCATCTTAAATTCTCTGGTATACCTATTTATTATTTCTAAGACATGCCTCAAGGTTCCGGCATCTTTTTCAAGAAAATTTTCGTTTGCGGCCACCACAAAACAGGGCCAGGGGGTAGGACAGTCTGCCAATCTTCGAAAGACGCCGTCTAATACCAGCGGTTTGGTTGTAAAATGTTCCCACATAAAATAATCGGCCTCTCCATTTTGCAGTGCTTTAACAGCTCCTTCAAGGGTGTGTATCACTTCAAAAGACAATTCAGCTGTATTCCAATGCTGAGCCTCTGCCATTACATAGGCCATTAAGTGACTTCCGCTTCCATATCTGCTTATAGCTGCCTTGGTCCCTTCTAGCTGTGACAGATCTTGATAGGCGCTCCCTGCAGCCACGTGAATGCCCCACAGCAGGGGGGAACTTACATATCCCTGGACTATCTTAGCCGGATTTCCTTCAACAATACTTTTTGTTATGCCCTCAGTTAAAATAATAGCCAGGTCCGTATCTTTTTCTTCTAGCATTTTACACATTCTTCCCGTACCCTCTGGCACTTCTAACCATTCTATCTCAATCCCCCGGTCTTTAAAAGCAGACTCTTCCATAGCCATATGCCATGGGTAATTAAAATGTTCAGGAACTCCTGCAATCCGAATTTTTTTCAAAGTGTGATCAATTTTTTTAATGTCCAGTCTATAAGCTCATCTACCGTCCTGGCAGGATTACTGGAAAATTGTAAAGTGGCTCTATTCGCAATAATAGCATTCAGGGAAAGTGCTCTATGACCCATCATGGCTGAAAGGCCATAAATGGCGGACGTTTCCATCTCCAGATTAGTCAATCTTTTATTTTCAAAAGAAAAGGAGGATAGTTTTTCGTGTAACTGGGGATCCTTAGGGGGTAGTCTTAAATGCCTGCCTTGAGGCCCATAAAATCCAACATTGGAACCTGTAAAGCCATTAACCACTCCTTCTTCAAGAAAGTGTTGACGCAAATGCCCATCACATTTAACAACATAAGGCTGAGAATTATGAGCGCCCCATTTGCTGTGCTCTAAAAAGGCTCGTTCAATAGCAGGGAAGCGAATAGCTTCACTTTTGTAGTAATACAATAGATTATCGAACCCGATAGCATAATCGCTTAGTAAAATGGAATCTACAGCAATATCTGCTTGAATAGCACCGGAAGTGCCAACCCGGATAAAAGTTAGTTGCCTTTTATCTTTCTTTACTTCTCTGGACTTTAGATCGATATTGACCAGGGCATCTAGTTCATTGAGCACAATATCAATATTGTCAGTTCCTATGCCTGTGGAAATGACACTAATGCGTTTGTCTTTAAGCCAACCGGTATGTGTGATGAATTCACGTTTATGCTGAGTAATTTCCAAAGAGTCAAAATGTTGTGAGACACGCGACACGCGTTGAGGATCACCTACAAGAATTATAAGATCCGCCAGTTCTTCGGGGAGTAAGTTTAAATGATAGATCCTGCCTTCCTCATTGAGGATCAGTTCTGAAGGCCCTAATTGCATGTTATAATTTTAGGATCCGTCCCGATTCGTCATTGTAAAGGAAATTGTATTTAAGAGCACCTCCCAAATACGATTCATTATCCCTGATCTGAGAATAGAAACTAGTTTTACCCTCCACAATGTCTTTCCCTTTTTTGGAGAGGCGTATAGGACTATACGAAGTAAATAATGGTTTTAGGCTGGTAATTATCCGATCAAATTGAGTGTCACCATAACCGTAGTAACCCTGATTGGCCATTATATTTTTAACAAGTTCTTTTTTGTTCTTTGGCTTTTGTTCCACGGCAAGCCGCATAATTCGGTTCTCCAACTCATTCAGCCCATTTTTGATGGAAGGAAAACGTTTTAAATGCACCTTGATGGCGTTGGAAAGATAGTCGAAGTGATAATGTTCAAAATCGGACATATTTTCGAGCCGTATAGGGTTGTCACTGCAATACAGCTGCCAGATATAGTCGGCAAATTCAATATCGTCCTGCGTTAAATAAACCCGTTTATTATACAGGGTTTTAATCTTTTCATCGTCATTATCGCATAAACCATACAAGGTATCTGTTTCATCTTCATTCCCACTGCAAATTAAAGATATTTGGGCATCTCGTCTATGTGTTTTTAACCAACTCAGAACAGCGATCATATTGATCTGACAAAAAAGATCATATTCAAACCAAAGTATAATCTCATCTTGCTGTTTGTGATTACATAGACTGCGATACTCTTTTAGTGTTTTTTCTATGAAATAGGATTTGCTTACGTTGTAATTTTTGTGAAGAAATTCGAAGCGTGTTTTCCAAAAAGACTCACTGCCTACATTGGTCTCAGTTCTTCCTTCGCAAAGCATTTCCCTCCAGGTAATGATCTCGCCTTTAAATGGTAGAGATTTTAACCGTTGAGTGAAACTATCTCCATTAGTGATATGCAGTTGCGTACTCATTCTCAGGAAGTGTTGTTTTTGTTTTGTCTACTAAAAGTAACACTTAATCGATTAAGATTAAAATAATTAACAAAATACTTCGGGCTAAGTCCCTGTAATTCAGTTCACCCTTGGCTTGGTATATTTAAAGAATGCTATCCACCAACACGTTTGGTTTTAAAGCCATTTTCCTGAAGGAATAGCATGATCTTGTCCCTGTAATCACCTTGTATTATGATGAGTTCGTTCTTGTAGGTACCGCCTACGCCCAATAAGGTCTTTAATTCCTTGGTCAGAGCCTTTAGATCGGCATCCGTGCCTTCATATCCTTCCAGGATAGTGATTGGTTTCCCTTTGCGCTTCTCATATTTACAGAGTATTGGCTGGTCCTGCACCCAGTATTTAGGTTTTTCTTTCTTTGACGCATGCTCTTCCTCCGATGGTTGATGGTCTGGAAATAGATTTTTTAGTTGGTCTTGAAGATCCATACGATGCTGTTAAAATTCCTGAAGTCGACTTATTTTTTTATTAGGCCAAGCTCTACAAGGCGTTCATTTAGAAATTCCCCCGCAGTGATATTTGTGAATAATTTGGGATGTTCCTCATCAATGCAATTTTCCAGGCAATTAAGGGGCATTTCTCCAATAGGATGCATAAAAAATGGAATGGAATATCTGGAATTTCCCCAAAGTTCTCTGGGCGGATTTACTACCTGGTGGATAGTAGACTTTAGCTTATTGTTCGATAATCTCGACAACATGTCCCCAACATTTATCATTAACTGATCTTTGTTCGCAATGGCATCGATCCATTCTCCTTTGTGATTCATTACCTGTAATCCCTTGCCATGAGCCCCCATCAATAAAGTAATAAGATTGATATCCCCATGAGCTGCAGCACGAATAGCATTTTTGGGTTCTTCAGTAATAGGAGGGTAGTGAATTGGTCTGAGGATAGAATTCCCGTTTTTTATATACTCGTCAAAATAGGATTCTTCCAGATCCAGATGAAGGGCCAAAGCTCGTAAAACATGTTGGGCTGTTTTTTCCAACATTTTGTAGGTTTCTTTTCCTACTTTGTTAAAATCAGGTAGTTCGGCTACCGTAACATTTGAGGGATATTCACTTAATAATGTCGGGTTGTCCTCTACATACTGACCGAAGTGCCAGAATTCCTTTAGATCACCTACTTTTCTTCCCTTGGCGTGTTCCTTACCAAAAGATGTATAACCACGCTGTCCGCCAATACCTGCTATCTCATATTTATCCTTTATCTCCTGAGGTAAGGCAAAAAATTTCTTTATCTCAGCATATAAAGATTCTATCAGAGATTCTGAAAGGAAATGGCCACTAAGCGCTACAAAGCCAATTTCCTCAAAAGCACTTCCCAAATCTTTTACAAATTGTTCTTTTTTGACTGGATCTTTAGATAAATAATCCCTGAGATCCACACTTGGAATAGTATCCATACTTTTTGGTTTAGATGAAGATTCAAAGTTACTAAATTATCAAACCAATCATGTCTCAAATTAGGTAGAGATCTTCAATGCAATTTTGCTACATTTACGGCAATTATTTATGCTTAATTTATTTTATACCCAATGCAATTTCAACACCATGGGCTCTCTTCAGATGTACTTATAGAACTCTATAAGGCCATGCTTAAGCCCCGCATGATAGAAGAAAAAATGCTGATACTGCTTCGGCAGGGTAAGATATCCAAATGGTTCAGTGGCATAGGACAGGAAGCTATTTCCGTTGGGGTCTCCATGTCTCTGGAGCCGGAAGAATACATCTTGCCCATGCACCGCAACCTGGGTGTCTTTACCACTCGCAACATTCCTTTGCACAGGCTTTTTGCTCAATGGCAGGGTAAAATGAGCGGGTTTACCAAGGGAAGGGATCGTAGTTTTCATTTTGGAACCCAGGAATATAAGATCGTAGGAATGATATCTCATCTTGGCCCTCAATTAGGCGTGGCCGATGGGATCGCACTTGCCGATGTCCTGCAAAAAAACAAAAGAGTAACGGCCGTTTTTACTGGAGAAGGCGCCACCAGCGAAGGAGATTTCCACGAAGCCTTGAATATTGCAGCAGTATGGGACCTGCCAGTCTTATTTTGCGTTGAGAATAATGGATATGGTTTGTCTACGCCCATAAGTGAACAATTTAGATGCAAGCACATTGCCGACAAAGGCAAAGGATATGGCATAGAATCCTATATCATTGATGGCAATAATATCCTGGATGTTTACACAAAGGTTAAAGCATTAAGTAAAAGCGTGCGTCAACGACCACGCCCCGTCCTGCTCGAGTTTAAAACTTTTCGCATGCGAGGGCATGAAGAAGCAAGTGGTACTAAATACGTGCCTCAACAATTACTGGATACATGGGCCGCAAAAGATCCCATTGAAAATTATTTGGAATACCTCAGAAATCAAAAGATACTTTCTGAAGAGGAAGAAGTAGAGATTAAGAAGAAATTCATCCATGAAATAGACGATAATTTAAAACTGGCTTTTAACGAAGACATTGTTCAAAGTTCTGAAACTAATGAGTTAAATGATGTATACAAAAAGTTTGTATATCAGGAGTTTAAAGAAAATAAAGAGGTAGCAAATATTCGTTTGGTGGACGCTATCTCTCAAGGATTGCGTCAATCCATGGAGAAGCATCCTAACCTGATATTGCTTGGGCAGGATATTGCAGATTATGGAGGTGTTTTTAAAATCACGGAGGGTTTTGTGGAGGCATTTGGAACAGAACGAGTAAGAAATACCCCCATTTGTGAATCGGGTATTGTGGCTGCTGCTATGGGCTTATCTATTAACAAGATGAAGGCTGTGGTGGAGATGCAATTTGCAGATTTTGTCAGCAGCGGATTCAATCCTATTGTAAACTATCTGGCAAAAGTACATTATCGATGGAATGAGCCGGCAGATGTGGTTATCAGAATGCCCTGTGGAGCAGGAGTAGGGGCCGGACCTTTTCATTCACAAACCAATGAAGCATGGTTTACCAAAACACCTGGTCTTAAGATTGTATATCCTGCGTTCCCCTACGATGCCAAAGGACTCCTGGCAACAGCCATAAATGATCCTAATCCGGTGCTATTCTTTGAGCATAAGGCACTTTATCGCAGTATGTATCAGGATGTACCCGAAGGCTATTATACCTTGCCATTTGGGAAAGCAAGTCTTCTCAAAACTGGTGATACTATCACTGTAGTATCATATGGGGCAGGAGTGCACTGGGCCCTTGAAACTTTAGAGGCAAATCCTGAAATTAGTGCAGATCTTATTGATCTTAGGACCTTGCAGCCTTTAGACATTGAGGCTATTTACGAATCTGTGAAAAAGACCGGGAAATGCATGATTGTGCAGGAAGACAGTCTCTTTGGGGGTATTGCAAGTGATATTGCTGCTCTGGTAATGGAAAACTGTTTTGAATTTTTAGATGCTCCGGTTAGACGCGTTGGTAGCCTGGAAACACCAATTCCTTTCGCCAAGCAATTAGAAGATCAATACTTGCCAAAGGCCCGTATACAAGAGGTGCTTAGTGAATTACTATCCTATTAACCGGCTATTCTTCAGGCTGTTGTAACAATTTTATAAAAGATGCAAATCCGAAAGAACTAACGGGGTCTTTGACACGTATATATAGCCGAAACAATAATTTCAAAAAACATGATTAGAAAATTAATTCCTTTATTAGTTATTGCACTTATCTCATCCTGCGGTATATCCAAAGATATCAGGGATCAGCGCAATCTTATCAGTGGCACCTGGACATTAAATGACATACGTTATGAGAATAACCAGGGAATGTTTAAAGCGGTGGTTTTTAACGATGCAAATGCCATCTGTTTTGAAGATAGCAACTGGTTCTTCAGAGACAACAATAGTACCGGACGTTATACAATTAAATCAGGCTCCTTGTGTGAAGGAGGAGATCGTTTTATTCGTTGGTCTGTAGTGAGTAGTCCATCCAACTATAACAATCAATTGCAGTTTAAATATATTGATGAGAAACGCAATGATATTTCCGGTGGCTTGGGATACAGATTGAATATTGCATCCCTAACTGCCGATGAAATGACTTTAAAATCGAATGTGATGGTAGATGCAAAGCCGGTGACCATCGTTTATGAATTTACAAAAAATTAAAAATGAAAAACATGTTTAAAAAAGTAGGAGCAATTATAATGATCGCAAGTTTAAGCTTGGGATGTAATGCCGTAAAAAATGCCAATAACACTCAAAAAGGTGCCGTAATTGGAGCATCGGGTGGTGCTGTAGTTGGTGGTGTGATAGGAAATAATGTCGGAAAAGGCGGAAATACCGTTCTGGGAGCCATTATTGGAGGCGTCGTAGGAGGTGCTGCCGGAGGGTATATTGGCAACAGAATGGATCGCCAGGCAGAACGTATTCAGGAAGAAATTCCCGGAGCTGAAGTAACACGGGTAGGTGAAGGAATAAATGTAACATTTAATGAAGGTGCCGGGGTTTATTTTGATACAAACAAATCCAATATCAAAGGTACTTCAGTAGAGACCTTAAATAAACTGGCTAATATCCTTAAGGAATACCCAAAAACTGAAATCCTTGTAGAAGGACATACAGACAGTGCAGGTTCAGATGAGTATAATATGGGTCTTTCTAAATTAAGAGCCGAGTCTGTGACCAATTACCTAATTAATCAGGGCATTCCAAATGGAAGATTCACCACCAAATGGTTTGGTGAAACCCAACCGGTAGCAGATAATACAACCGCAGAGGGGAAATCCAAGAACAGACGAGTGGAAATTGGTATCGTGGCCAGTGAGGAATTAAAACAAGAGGCTATTGAGAAAACCAAAGGGTAATCTCTAACTAAACAGATTATAAAACCCGGCATTATTGTCGGGTTTTTTTGTTTAGGAATATGTATCTTTCGATAGTGGCTACTTATGATGTGATCATTATTGGAGGTGGACTGGCCGGACTAACGGCAGCCATTCATTTACGCAAAGAACACCATCGTATCCTGTTGCTTGAAAAAGAAACGTATCCCCATCACAAGGTATGTGGTGAATACTTATCTAATGAGGTAGTGCCTTATCTTCGTCATCTTGGCATAGAACTACCAACAACCATAGAAATAAATACCCTGGAATTTAGCACCCAAAAAGGGCGTTCCCTTCAAATTTCCTTGCCTCTTGGCGCAAAAGGAATTAGTCGCTATGCCTTGGATAATTGCTTGTATAATAGAGCCAAAAGCCTTGGTGTAGAAGTTGTATTTTGTTCAGCAGAAAGCATTGAATATAAAGATGACTTATTTACAGTAAAAAATAACCTAGATCTAGAATACAAGGCAATTTTTGTTATTGGGGGATATGGAAAACGTTCCAATCTGGACAAAATGCTATCACGCGAATTTATTTCTAAAAAATCGCCCTGGCTTGCGGTAAAAGCTCATTATCAATGGAAAAACTTTCCAGATCATCTAGTAGGGTTACACAGTTTTGAAGGAGGTTATGGGGGATTGTCTAAAACAGAAACCGGAGCCGTTAATTTTTGCTATCTGGTAACCTATGAAAGCTTTCAAAAAAAACAAAATATCTCTGAATTCAATGACCTGGTGGTAGCACAGAATCCATATTTGGCAACTTTTTTAATGGAAGCGACCATAGAATTTCAAAAACCGCTGAGCATTGCTCAAATTTCCTTTGAAGCAAAAGACCCGGTAGAAGACCATATAATAATGTGCGGGGATTCTGCCGGATTAATACATCCTTTGTGTGGCAATGGAATGGCTATGGCGATCCATAGTGCAAAAATAGCCTCAGAGCTAATCCATGTGTATTTTAAAGAAGGGCTATCAGATCGCAGCCGATTAGAAAAAGAGTATACTATAAAATGGCATCGTACTTTTGGGAAGCGAATTAGAACCGGAAGGCGGCTTCAAAAGCTACTAATGTCCCCCAAAATTGCGGGTATGCTGTTCTCATTTGCAACTCTCTCACCTGGAATACTCAAGAGTATCATCAAAAAAACGCATGGAAAACCCATAGAAGTATGATCCGTTTTAAGGAGCGAAGTACAGAAAAGGAATTAATGGATGATCTAAGTTTAGATGAAAGCCAGATCAAATCCATTTTAAAAGATATAACCCTGGCTAATAAATGGCTAGGGGGAAATAACATTACCATAAAAGCGCTTGATAGGTTGTTTAAAGAACATCCACGGGAAGAATATACCATAATAGATATAGGCTGTGGAGATGGAAGTATGCTGAGGCAGGTGGCAGATCACTGTGCGGGAAAGCACATAAAGACACAGCTAATAGGTCTCGATCTGAATGAAAAGTCGATCAACATTGCAAAAGTTTCCAGTAGGAATTACAGCAATATCAAATATAATATG
Organism: uncultured Flavobacteriaceae bacterium; assembly: GCA_963796935.1. Lineage (GTDB taxonomy): Bacteria > Bacteroidota > Bacteroidia > Flavobacteriales > Flavobacteriaceae > Muriicola. Next base: position 336,213 of record CAWCNT010000014.1, on the reverse strand, counting down.
CAGGATGTTCTCTCTTTAAAACCAGAGGAATTCCGTTGTGACATACTTCTTTGCACCTTAACATTACATCATTTTTCAGAGGAGCAAATCCATACTTTTATTAAAAAATTCGCTTTATTGGCATCTATCGGGATAGTCGTAAACGATCTGGATCGGAATAAAATTGGCTTTGGTCTTTTTAAGGTTTTCAGCCGGGTATTTATGAAAACCTATATCGCCAAACACGATGGTTTGGTCTCTATAAAAAGTGGTTTTACCAAAAATGACATTCACATTTTTTCCAAAGCTGTACCCGCTATGGATTATAAGGTTCGATGGAGGTGGGCATTTAGATATGAATGGATCCTAACCCATCCAAATACGTAAATTACTATGAATAAAGTACATGTGGTGTCTGTTGCCAAAGAACTCCCGCCTTACTACAGGGACACAAAAGATATATTACCTCTTGTGGATATTTGGCTGGCAGGGCAGGAAGAACGGTTTAGGCGTAAAGTGAAAAAGATTTTCGAAGGAGCCGGGGTAGAACGGAGATATGGCATAATGGCCCCAGAAGAAGTTTTTACCGCTACTTCTTTTGAAGAAAAGAATGCGATCTATGTTCGCGAAACAAAAAAAATGGGGACTGCTGTCCTTGAGAAAGCTCTTAAAAAGAATCAATGGACTCCGGAGAGTTTAGACTATATCATTACCGTAAGTTGTACGGGGATCATGATCCCGTCTCTGGATGCATATATCATTAATGATATGGGTTTGCGCCAGGATGTTGTTCGCTTGCCGGTAACTGAAATGGGGTGTGCCGCTGGGGTATCGGGAATGATCTACGCCAGTAATTTTTTGCGTTCTAACCCTAATAAAAGAGCTGCTGTCATTGCCGTGGAGAGCCCTACAGCTACCTTTCAATTGAATGATTTTTCTATGGCTAATATGGTAAGTGCTGCTATTTTTGGAGATGGAGCCGCCTGTGTCTTGCTCTCTTCAGAAGAGGAGGCAAGTGGTCCGGTAATAATTGGGGAGGAGATGTATCATTTTAAGGATGCTACACATTTGATGGGTTTCGACCTGGTAAATACAGGCTTAAAAATGATTCTGGATCCTGCTGTCCCTGAAACTATTTCAGAGCATTTCCCCAATATCGTTCATCCTTTTCTTGAAAGACATAATAGTTCAATTGATAAAGTGCATCATCTTATTTTTCATCCAGGAGGTAGAAAGATAGTGCAGACCGTTGAGGATCTTTTTGGGAAATTAGGAAAGAATATTGATGATACCAGAGAAACTTTAAAGCTTTATGGGAATATGAGCAGTGCTACTGTATTGTATGTACTGGAGCGGTTTATGGAAAAGGAGATCCCCGCCGGGGAGCAAGGCCTTATCCTAAGTTTTGGACCCGGATTTTCGGCCCAGAGGGTCTTATTACAATGGTAATAGCAGTAAAAGAGTTCAATTTAATGTACCTTAATACTCACAGAATGCAATCAGAATAGATGTCAGGAAATACTACAAAACAATGGGCGCTTATCCTGGGAGGTAGCCGGGGTCTTGGTCTGGCAACGGCAAAAAAACTCGCAAAGCATGGATATGCCATCTGTATTGTTCACCGGGACAGGCGGACAGATATGGAATCTATAAATGCCAGCTTTCAGCAGATTAAAACTGATGCGACAGACTTCTATGCCGTAAACGCAGATGCCATAAATTCTGAGAAAAGGAAAGAGGTTTTGAAGCATTTAAAGGAGATGATGAACGAAGGAGACACCATTAAGATGCTGGTTCACAGCATTGCCAAAGGCAGTATGAAGCCCATGGTGGGCGATGCTTCATTGCGTTTAACGGCTCAGGATATAGAGATCACCTGTAAGTCAATGGCAATAAGTTTATATGATTGGGTGCAGGAAATCCTCATTTCAACTTTGAATGATGCAGACATGCGGATCATTTCCTTCACCAGTGAAGGCAATACGAAAGTAATTCCGGGATATGCTGCAGTCTCTGTAGCCAAGGTTGCTCTGGAAGCACTTACGCGCAGTATGGCGCTTGAATTGGCTCCCTTGGGGGTGAAAGTTAATTGCATACAAGCTGGAGTGACAGAAACCGCCTCTTTCTCTATGATACCAAATAGTAATAAAATAAAAGAAAACGCTTTAAGACGAAATCCTTCGGGACGCATAACTACGCCGGAAGACGTTGCAAATACGGTATATCTGTTAAGTTTGGAAGAAGCTAAGTGGATCACCGGCTCAATAATAAAGGCCGATGGAGGGGAGAGTTTGCGATGAATTACTTGGATGACATCCTAAAAAAACTACCCTATAGCGATCCGTTTTTGTATGTGGATTCACTTACAAGCATAGACGATGAAGGTTGTGAAGGCACCTATATTTTTAAAGATAGCCTGCCTTTTTATAAGGGTCATTTTAAAGACTTTCCGGTAACCCCAGGAGTCATTCTTACAGAGTGTTGTGCACAGATAGGCCTGGTTTGCCTGGGGATATATTTGTTAGCCAGGGAAAATGTCATAGCGTCTAAAGACATTCAAATAGCCATGAGCAGTGTGCAAATGGAGTTTCTGAAAGCAGTGTATCCCAATGAAAAAGTAAGGGTTATTTCTGAGAAGAGCTATTTTAGATTTTCAAAATTAAAATGCAAGGTTACAATGTATAACAGTCAGGATGAAGTTGTATGTAAAGGTGCAATTTCCGGGATGTTTAAACTAAAAAGCAATGGGTAACCGGGTTGTTATTACCGGATTGGGGGTTTGTGCTCCTAATGCTTTAGATACTGTTTCTTTCTCCAACGCCTTGGATAGGAAGCTTAGTGGCATACAGTTTCATTCTCAACTTAAAGAATTAAAATTTGGATGTCAAATTGCTGGAAAACCAACTTTTACACAAGATCATTTAAATAATTACTTTACATCTTTACAACAACGTGGCTTAAATGCCTCAGGCCTTATTTACGGTGTAATGGCCGGTACAGATGCATGGAAAGATGCTGGCTTAGTACCTACCGGAAATGAAAATACCGATTGGGATAGTGGAATCATATTTGGGACCGGAATTTTAGGAATAGACAAGTTAAGAGAGGCTATATATCTTATTGATGAAGGAAAAACCAAACGCCTGGGAAGTACCTCCGTATTACAAACAATGGCCAGTGGTATTAGCGCTTATTTAGGTGGAATTTTGGGATGTGGCAATCAGGTAACGACCAATTCTTCAGCATGTACCACAGGAACGGAAGGTGTTTTAATGGCCTATGATCGAATAGCTTCTGGAAAAGCAGTTCGAATATTAACCGGGAGTTGTAGTGATAGTGGACCTTATGTTTGGGGTGGTTTTGATGCGATGAGGATATTACCAAGAAATTATAATAAGTCTCCGGAACTGGCCAGTAGGCCAATGAGCGCCTCAGCATCAGGGTTTGTACCGGGAAGTGGAGCAGGGGCACTAGTTTTAGAGGAGTTAGAAAGTGCTTTAGAGCGTAAGGCACATATATATGCAGAAGTTCTGGGAGGAGCCGTAAATAGTGGAGGACAACGCTCCGGAGGCACCATGACGGCTCCCAACAATACGGCCGTGCAGCGTTGTATTAGGGAAGCTGTAGCCAATAGCCAGATCAATGTAGCAGAGATAGATGCTATCAATGGTCATTTAACAGCCACTTCAAAAGATCCGGTAGAAATAAAGAACTGGAGTGAGGCATTGGGTAGGGATGGGAAAGATTTTCCTTATATCAATTCATTTAAAGGCCTGCTGGGCCATTGCCTGGCTGCTGCTGGAAGTATTGAATGTGTTGGTGCTGTATTACAGATCTCAAATGGGCAGATATTCGGCAATGCTAATTGCGAAGACTTGCATCCCGATATATCGCAAGTTATTGATCCATCCAGAGTCCCGCAGCGGACCTTGGCAATAGCACCCCAAATTAGTTGCAAAAGCCAGTTTTGGCTTTGGAGATGTAAATGCATGTGTTATTTTTAAACGACTAAATGATTAAGTCATGACAAAAGAAGATCGATATACCCAGCTAAAGACCATAATCTCACCTTATTTACCCGAAGATGTTCCTGCCGATGCCGTAAAACCGGAAAGTAATTTTATAAAAGACCTGAACATCAATTCTGCGAATTTAGTAGACATTGTACTAGATGTGGAAGATGCTTTCAACATTACACTCGAAAACGAGGATATGGACAGCATGCAAACTGTACAGGATGCCCTGAATATAATAGATTCTATGGTAGAATAATCCGCTGTAAGCTCTTAAAAATTTTGTTGATATTGTTGTTCCATCCAAAATAAAATCAATTTAGAGGAAACCTCTAAACAAGTTGAACTACAATTCTGTGTTAATATTTGGCAAGAAATAGTCGAAAATTCGTACCTTAATGGAACCTACTATAGGTCTCCAATTTCTTTAAGCTGTGCGTCATGGAAATCAAAGAATCATCTTCTCCCGTTAAAAGCCAAAAAGCCTCAACACCTCACATCCATTACCTGGAAAGGCAGCAACGCTATCTATTGTCATTATCCTATCAACTTGGATCGTATCACTGTGTTCCCAAAACTGCAAAATTATATGAGCAAATGGAAGAGTTAAAAAGTTCGCTCCATGATCTTATGAAAGAGAATGATCAATTAATTGCAGGCATCCATACCTCGGGTGAAAGTTCACATGAATTTCTGGCAGAATACCAACGTCAGTTCGATAAGGTTATTCAATTAGAACATGAGATCCTCGCCTATATTGGAAAGGCCAAGATTCACGGTTGATCTTTAAGAGCCTTCAGTTTCATTCGTAGCTGCCTTCTCTGGTATTACTAAAGAAAAAATTATTCCGGAAGCAAGGGACACCACGATAAGGGTTAGTGATACCCATTCCGGGAGATGGACGTATTCTTCTGCCAGCATTTTCAGGCCAACAAACCCCAGGATCACCACCAAACTGTAATTGATAAATCTGAATTTCGAGAGCATTCTGGACACGAGAAAATACATCGACCTGAGACCCAGTATGGCCATTATATTTGAGCTAAAAACAATAAATGGATCAGCAGTGATGGCGAGGATTGCCGGGATACTATCCAGCGCAAATAATATATCAGTTAATTCGATAACGATCAGTGCCACAAACAGGGGAGTGGCTGCCTTAATACCCATTCGCCTTATAAAAAAAGCATGTCCATTCATATGGGTTGTTAGGGGATAGAGCTTCCTGAGATACTTAAAGGCTAAGGCATTTTTTGGATCAAACTTAATACTCTCCGATTTAAACATCTTATAGGCCGTATATAGCAGGAATACTCCAAAGACGTAAATGACCCAGTCAAATCTATTGATGAGTGTGATCCCAAAAAGGATCATTAATGCCCTAAACACTATTGCCCCTAAAATACCCCAAAAAAGGACCCTGTGCTGATACATAGGCGGGATACTAAAAGCTGAAAAGATGACGGCGATCACAAATACATTGTCTATGCTAAGGGATAACTCAATAAGATAACCGGTAACATAATTTAATACCGCTGTATTTGGGGTCATTTGGGTTGGATTGTCTACAAGTCCTTCCGAGAACAACCAATAGATAACACCACTAAAACTGAGGGCTACGGTTACCCACAAGGCAGTCCATAAACTCGCTTCTTTACTGCGGATAACATGGTCGTGTTTGTTAAATACGCCAAGATCTAAAGCAAGAAAAATAATGATGAGGGCAATAAAGGCAATCCAAACGACCATTCACGAAAATTTAATTCAAAAGATACGCATCATCCCTTGATATAAAAACATTATACAAGATATGATTCTCTCCCGATTTATAGCTTTAAAAAACGTCTTTTTGAAAGATAATAATACCCAAGAATACCATAAGAAATGATACCACATGCCAGAAACCCAATAAATACAGGCAATACAGAATCTACTACAAAACTACCTATAAAAGCACTAATAGGCACGGCCATTAAGGTAGCCAGGCATCCTGTTAAAGCAGCTCCAATTCCTGCGATATGACCTAATGGCTGCATGGCCAGGGCCCTTAAATTTCCGAAAATAAAGCCCACAGCAAAAAATTCGAGTGCAAAGAAACACAAGACCACCCAATATGGCGGATTTACCCCGGATTGAAATATGATGACATAGATAAGGGGGATCAAAATGTAAAAAGCAAGTGCTATGGTGATCAATCGTAACATTCCAAAACGAAGCACCAAGGTGCCGTTTAAAAGAGTGGCAGCGCCTATCGTAATGGCCAGGGTAGCAAAAATATAGGGGAAGGATTCCTTCATTAGATATTGCTCCTCAAAAATCTGTTGGGACGTACTTAGATATACCAAAAAAGAACCGGTGATAAACCCCCAAATAAATGTAAATACCATGGTTTGTTTATAGTTCAACAACTCTTTATACCCGTTTACAAATACATTCATCCTAAAAGAGGTACGGTTTTCAACGGCCAGCGTTTCCGGCTGTCGTTTCCAGAACCAAAAGGCCACCAATAAAGAAAATAATACCTGTACATGAAAAATAGCCTCCCATCCAAATGCGTCCAATACCCATTTCCCCATGGTAGGAGCCACAATAGGTACCAAGATAAACACAACAACAACAAAAGATAAGATCCGGGCCATTTGGTCTCCACTGTACCTGTCACGGATCATAGCCACGCTAATAGTCCTTGGGGCAGAAAGGGCAATACCTTGAAGTATTCGACCGGTGATCATCATTTCAAAATTTGGGGCATAGACGCAAAGAATACTTGCTCCTATAAAAAGTGCAAAACCCATATAAACAACGGGTTTTCGTCCAATACTATCGGAAATAGGTCCAAAGAGCAAAGGTCCAACACCCAGACCTAAAAAGAAGATGGTAATAAGTAGTTGATTCTGTGAAAGGCTGGTAGTTCCTACGGAAATTCCAATAATATCCAAAGCCGGTAACAAGGCGTCCAAAGCCAGGGCAGCAATAGACATCAATGCCGCCATAAGACCTACAAATTCTAGCTGGGACCGCCTTTTTAATTTCATCAGGCAAAAGTAGCGGATTCTGATGTAGTAATCCTTAGAATACCTTAAAGACGTATCCGAGGAGCCAATACAGAATAAGAAAGACTATTACAGTACCTATGCACCCGCAACGACCACCACCAATTTTTTTAGCACCAATTCCGGCTATAATGGCTCTTATCAGATTTTTCATTAGGAGTGATTTTAAATAAATATACGCACTAATTATTCTTCTTTGAGAGATCGAAACGATAGACCAGTTCTGTCTTAAGCTGAAATCCATCGCCAATATCCCTGTTGAGGATAGATCTGTCTCCTCCGAAGAAAATACCAACAAGAGAAAGATCTATGGTGTCGTCTGTACTGTAAACTTTATAATTCCGAAAAAAGGCATGCCCAATTTTGGCTCTTAATAGGAGGGAGGAGGTAATTTTCACTTGCCCATAGACATACAATTCGTTAGACGCTCTGGTTACATAATGATCATTAAAACCCGGATTTTGGATATCATAACTGGTGCCCAAGCCGTCGAACCTTAGTCCGACCGAGGTAGTGGCGCTAAGTCCATAATTCAGATCCACCCTCACAGGCAACAAAACATTGGCCTCAAAAAGGCTGTTCTCACTTTTGTAATAGATACCAAAAATAGGCACTACCAATAACCCAAATTCCTCTCTATTAAGATAGAGGCCATAGGTGTATTTTAGTCCGTTTGTTTTGGTATTTGTCAACAAGCCAATGGCTCCCAGTTGTTTTCCTCTTGAAAATCCTGAACTAAAATCGGAGGCAACTTTAGGCATAAGCAGATAGGTTCCGCTCCATTGTTCAGAATAGGTAGTATTCCATCCCAGTCTCAAACTAAGGGCATATAAAGTTGTCCTGGGCATGCTGGAGGGGTAAAGTCCCACTCCTATGCTTCCTGCAGTAATACCGGTAATCAATGCGTTTTTTGGATCTAATACTATGGGAAAATCAAGACTTAGATTCCATTCCTGAATAGCCCTGTCACTTGCCGTATCCTCAAAAGATCTGTTAAGGGCAGTAGTATAAGAAAAGGTGGCAAGGTCTATATAATCTTGCGCAAGTAAGGATGGTCCACTTTTAACCAGAAAGAAGAATAGTAATATGATCCTCGCGGGTACCCATGTTTTCATTGCGCGAGCAAGATACTAGTTTTACCAGAGTATATGTCCAAATAATTAAGGCGACCATAATTTCGGATAAATAATAAGGCCATATCACGAGTAAAAAATGAATTAATTGTAACTTTAATACCAAAAGCTATTAGAACCATGAAGATCAGGATAAAAGGGGATACCATCAGGTTCCGACTTACCAAAACAGAGGTGGAAACCTTGTGTAATAAAGGATATGTTGAAGAGATCACACATTTTGGAGATCAGGTTTTTAAATATGCCGTGCAAAGTAAGAAGATAGAATCCCTGGAGGCCAGTTATAAAGATCATACCATTCTTATAAGTATTAGTGAACAGAAAATTAAGGGATGGGATGGGAATGAAACAGTAGGTTTCGAGACCTCCATAGCAGTAGATGCCAATACCACTTTAGATCTCTTAATTGAAAAAGACTTTGTCTGCCTCGATGAACGTATCGAAGACCAATCAGACAATTACCCGAATCCCAAGATGTTGACAGATTAAAGAACCTATGTAACCCACAGCAGCACTTCCTTTAGTTAATTTGAAAAAGTAGGAGTGTAGAAAGTAGGGTAGTACCGGGCTAAAAGTGTAACAAACGGAACTGTTTGGTGTCCTATTATATAAGGAGTATAACAAAAACTAACTGTCATGACAACTACCCGACTATGCATTAAGAATGCATTGTGTACTGTATTCTTATTCTTTGTTTTCTTTAACCTAAGTGCACAAACCACTTTTACTACAGAACAGTACCGGGAAGATCTGCGGTTCCTGCAGGAGAATATTCATAAAAATTTTCCTTTTCTATTTAAAAAAACTACCGCCATTGAATTCGATGCGGAGGTAGAAAAGCTCTATGATCAAATTCCCCAAATGCAACCCCATGAAGTATTGGTTGGGTATTGCAGGTTGGTGGCATCTTTTGAATACGGGCACACTATTTTAGGGTATTGGGATAATATTATTCCCTTGCATCAATTGCCCATAGTCTTATATGACTTTGATGATGGTATTTATATGCAAGGCATTCGAAAGGAGTATAAGAAAGGTCTGGGAGCTAAAGTAGTAGCCATTGAAGGCGTACCTATTAAAGAAGTACTCAAACTAATGCGGCCTGTGATACCGGCAGAAAATGAGCAGTTTGTAAAAGCCTATGGGATCCATTACCTTAACTTCCCTGAATTCTTGCATGCCCAGGGTGTGTTAAAGACCATGAGCACTTCGGTGGTTTTTACCCTGGAAAAAGATGGACAAACATTTGAACAACTACTGGAGGCTACACCGTTTAAGCGCCCCCCCAGGCAGTATGGCATGGTGGTGCCAGGTGGAGATTGGCTGGAGTCGCGCGATCTTAGTAAAACGCCCTTATACCTGAAGAATCTGGACAGGATCTATTACTATGAATACCTGTCGGAACAGAAAACTGTCTATGTTCGTCAAAGTCAGATTCAAGACGATTCACTACAGACCATCCCGGAATTTTATAAAGAGGTTTTTGATTTTATTGATAACAACGAGGTGGAAAAATTAGTGCTGGATGTTCGACTTAACGGCGGGGGTAACAATTATAAAAACAAACCGGTGGTTACGGGAGTAATAGCTAATAAAAAGATCAACCAGCCCGGGAAATTTATGGTCATCATTGGGAGGCGCACCTATTCTGCCTGCCAAAATCTGGTCAACGAATTACATACCTATACCAATGCCATTTTTGTAGGGGAACCCACGGCAGAAAACATCAATTTTTATGGGGATAACAGTCCACTCACCCTGCCTAATACCCAACTAAAGGCCCATCTTTCCTTTGCCTGGTGGCAAGATAAGCCCCAATGGGAGAACAGGCCTGCCTTAGATCCGCAGATAGCCACCGGACTTACCTTTGAGCAATACCGCACCAATCAGGATCCGGCTTTGGAAGTTGCCCTTGCTTTTGATAATTCTAATTTTATAGCAGATCCGATGAACTATTTCACCACTTTGTTTACCAGTGGTAATGCATGATCAAATACAGCCAGAGGCCGCGAGGATGATAAAAGATCCTAGCTATAAATTTTTCGACTTTGAAGGTGAATTTAATAAGGCGGGCTATGCTATGCTGAGTGAAGAACAGTTTGAAGAAGCCCTATTTATTTTTAAAATGAATACTGATCTGTTCCCGGAATCGGCCAATGCCTGGGATAGTCTGGCGGAAGCCTATTGGAAGTCGGGTGATACTATTAAGGCCGTGGAATTTTACAATAAAGCCATTGCCCTGGATGCGGAAGGACCCATTGGGGATCATGCCCGGGAAATGTTACAGACGATGGAGGCGTCTACCCCAAAAGAGTAGCTAGCTAGCACTGTTTAAAATTCTAAAAAGAGGAAGTACAGAAAAATATTCATCAATCAATCAATCAATGAAAAAAGTAATCACATCCAAATGGTTTTGGATACCCCTTGGTATTCTGGTGCTGTTAGTGGGCTTTTATTTCTATAAAGCTCAATACCGGGGTGTTAAACAGGAAATTTATTTCACATCAGATATTGAGCTCACAGGCCTGTTGTTAAAGCCCGATTCGCCGGGACCGCATCCTGCCATAATTTTGCTTCACGGGGCAGGAGGGAGCCACCAACATCATAACAAGGCGTTTTTTAGGTTCCACGCCAATGCCTTTTTAAAAAAGGGCTTTGCCGTATTGGTGTATACCAAAAGAGGATCTGGAGATGATGGATTTAACTATGACTATTTTACTTATAAAGATCTAGTTAATGATGCGTATGCGGCCATTTCGTTTTTAAGAAAGCAACAAGACATAGACCAACAGAATATTGGTCTAATGGGAGTAAGTGAATCCGGATGGTTTACCCCGGAGCTGGCCTATTTAGATGGAGGTCTTAAATTTATAATAAACAGGGTTAGTTCTCCTTTTTCTTTTGAGAAAACGGTGATTCATGAGGTAAAAATGGACGCCCTTACAGAAGGATTTACGGAAATGGAAATAATAGAGGATATACTGCCGCTAACACGGCAAATATGGCAGTATTATATAGCTGTATCTAAGGACACTTCATTAGCAAATGGTCCGGAGCGAGAAGAGATCAACGCAAGACTAAAAGCAGCGCATAGTGATGAACGACTAGGGAAATGGTTTCGGTATAAGGAACTGGAGTCTTACGACTCCTTAAAATATGCAGCACGAGGATTTAATATTGGCTATGATCCTTTACCGTATCTAGAAAAGATAGACCTGCCCATGCTATATGTAATGGCAGGGGAGGATAAAAACATTCCTACCCTGGAGGTGATTGATTATTTAGAAAGATTCAAAGAAATATACAAGAAAGATATCCATATAAAGTTATATCCCGGGGCAAGTCATTATCTTTTTAAATGGGGGTTGGAAGATGGTCCTTATGAAGGCTGGCTTTATCAGGAGGGCTATCTGGAACACATCACCAATTGGGCTGCCGAGCAGATTTCAAAACCAACTAAATAAACAATTTTATATTATATATTTAAGTATTTGCTTAAATAAGATAATTGTACTATTTTTATACTATGGAAAAATCCATTTGTATAAGGGTAGAGGCAGACGTTAAGCAAATAATGAACTGCAGGGAAGTAGTGCAGGAATTGGATACATCTTTTGATGAGCTTTCAAATATCTTAAGTTTGGCAGGTAACCCGGTGAGATTAAAACTATTGTATTTATTACATCTAGAAGAACGTTTATGTGTGTGCGATCTAAGTGATATTTTAGAAATGAATGTTTCTGCAATTTCACAGCATTTAAGAAAGCTAAAGGACAGAAATATTATATTTTCTAAAAAGGAAGCGCAAACTATCTTTTATTCCATCAAAAAAGATAAACTACCCCTGCTGACTCCTTTTTTTGAGATAGTAGTGCAGAGTAAGGTTTTAGAAGAAAGGGTATGAGCTCAGAAAAGAAACTACTAGGAATATCTTTGATTACAGCGATAGCCGCATCATTATGCTGTATTACCCCTGTATTGGCCCTAATAGCCGGAACAACTGGAATTGCGTCCACTTTCTCATGGCTTGAGCCTTTTAGACCCTATTTAATTGCGCTTACAATTTTGGTATTGGCAGTTGCATGGATCCAGAAATTAAAGCCTAAAAAACAGGAAATAGACTGTGAGTGCGAAGACGAAAAACCAAAATTCATTAACTCAAAAAAGTTTCTGCTTTTAATTACACTTTTTGCAGGAGTGATGCTTGCCTTTCCATATTACACCCAAGTATTCTACCCAAGCACAAAAAAGGAAGTAGTGTATGTGGTAGCATCAGATATCGATAAAGTTGAATACAGTATTAAAGGAATGACATGCACAGGATGTGAAGTGCATATAGAAAGTGAGGTCAATAAACTCAATGGCATTATTGATGTTAAAGCAGATTATAAAAATGGGAACACCGTTGTTTCATTTGATAAAACAAAAGTGACCAATAAGGAAATTGAGGAGGCTATAAAAAAAACAGGATATAAAATCATAGAATAATGGAAGTACAACTACTATCTACCATCACATGCCCCAAATGCGGTCATAAAAAGGAAGAAGAAATGCCAAGCACAGCATGCCAGTTCTTTTATGATTGTGAAAATTGTAAGTCTGTCTTACGGCCAAAAGAAGGGGATTGTTGTGTTTATTGTTCTTACGGAACAGTTTCCTGTCCGTCAATACAGGAAAACAAAAACTGTTGCAATTAATTAGTATACTTCTTACTACAGTATACCTATAAAAGAAGAGAAGTGCTTAGTCTAGCTTTATAAATTCATAAGTATAGTTACTCAGATCGAGTTTAATATGGTAGGTGCCTTCTTCCACGGCTATATTATTTCCATCAGGCATGGCTTCCCCTGACAAATAATTGTCTTCCCCATAAATATTTCCCCAGTTGCGAAGCCAGCTATCATTGCATCTGAATTTTACGGTCCCTTCTTTTAGATAAAGTTCTGCCTCCCAAATACCGTTTTCAGCATCTGTTTGCTGCATAGGCGTAGATCTGCCACCCACATCATCATAACCGTCTAAGGCGGTTCCTATGATACCTACATTCTCATAAATTATCCGAACATTAGGGTGATAACCCTTGATCAGATCAATAACAGAGGTGCCATTATTAAATTTAGCCTGTGCGCCTCTTTTGTAAGCTATTTTCTGACTGCGGTACGTTTTAATAATCGACTGGTATTTATCCGTTTGAAGATCGGATACCAATTGATTTATCCTTGCTTCACTGTAATACAAAGAATCGCTCCTATCCCATCCCTCGTTAAGATCTTCGCGATTTATTGCAGGGTAGGGCAGGTCTTCAGAGATTAAAAAATTATTAACCATATCTGTATTTATGTCATAAACATTGGCACCATTGTTTCTGACCAAATTTAAATAACCCGAAATTTGTTTTATCAGTTCATTCCGTTCTGAATTTTTATAATCAGACTGTAGATCATTTGCATAAAAAAAAGCATCAGACTGGTATGATTTAAAATTATCAAAGCCAGCATTATACAAGACATAGGGCAACTGTTCTTTGGGGATTGAATCCGGAAATTGTAAGACCAAGTCTAACGTTTCAATCTGATAGTTCAAAAACTCTTTTTGGTTCTCAAATTTATCCACATCATAAATAATCGCATTGTATAATTGTTCCAGAATCACATTAAATTGCTGTTCCTGTAGGCGCTTTTCATTCCAGTTCTGCAATTGCAGGGCCATAAAAATACCGATCATTATTAAGGTTACTTCTCCAATAGCATACATGAAGTATCTTCTGAACTGGTAATTGTTGGCTAGCTGTTTTCTAATTTTTCTAAAAAAGTTGATCATGGTCTGGTCTTTAGGATAACTACCCTTAAAGCTAGGATAATTATCTTAATTCATACTAATGCGTTAGCTAGGTCATGAGTTACCGGAAAAATTGTAAATTCATGGCACTGGAAATTATAGGTTCGGATGAAAAAATTGAAACTAATCTTTGTTTTGGCATTAACCACTTTGTTGGCATGCAATACGGATAAAAAAGAAAAAAAGGAAGATGTAAGCCTGGTAGCCTCCAACATCCCTAAGGTGGTTACTGCAGATATTGAGGCCGGCATTAAAGCCAATATTGATACAAAAGTAGCAGAGGGGGGAGGGTATTTTAATATGTCTACAGATGAACAAGACCTGAGACTGCAATTGGTACGTGTCCATACAGAATACCTGTCTAATTTAGGGCCCAGACGTCACTTTGCCTGTGTGGACCTGGCCGATATAAGCGGGGATGTCTATGATGTGGATTTTTTCCTGGAAGGTGACCCGGGGAATATGACGGTGACCGAAACAACACTGCACAAACTTAATGGCAAGCCTTTTTACACCTGGAAACAACGGAAAGACAAAACCTGGTATAAAAAACCGGTAGAAAATGCATCAACAGACTTACTCGGCGTCATTGAAGGAGAGGACAGCTTTGAATTTCGGTATGAGGTTACCCTGCCTGAGATAGATGAAGCGGCAAAAATGTGGCTACCTATACCGCAGACCGATGACTTTCAAAAGGTGGAAATAGTATCTATTGAAGCTCCCGTAGAACATCGAATACTCAAAGAGGCGTATTATGGCAATTCTGTACTGTATGTGGAACTTTCGCCTGAACACAGTGGAAAGAAAGTGGAATTGGTATACGAGGTGGAAAGGCAGGAGAAACACCCTTATGAAGACGCCGCCTCCACTGCAAGATATTTGAATCCAAGTTTATTGATGCCCGTTGGAGACCGCTTTCAGGTGCTGGCCGATTCCATTATTGGGGATAAACACAAAGAAGGCACTATCATGCAGGCCAGGGCGCTGTATGATTATATCATAGACAATATGAAATATATAAAAGCCGGTACCTACGGCACCGGAGATGCTGTTTACGCCTGTGATGCCTTAACAGGTAACTGTACGGAATTTCATTCGTTGTTTATTTCGCTGGCCAGATCTGCGGGTATCCCATCGCGCTTTGCTGTAGGAGCTGCCATTCCTTCAGACAGGGACGAAGGGGGTATAGATGGGTATCACTGCTGGGCAGAATTTTATGCAGAGGGTAAATGGTGGCCTGTAGACATCAGTGAAGCCAATAAATATACGGCACTGGCTACCTACTATTTTGGCAGGCATCCGGCAAACCGTATAGAATTCACCCGGGGTCGAGATCTTCAATTAGAACCGGGTCCAGCAACAGGACCTATCAACTTTTTGGCGTATCCGGTTATGGAAATAGGAAATACCCCTGCCTTTCCGAAAACATTTTTTTCCTTTAGCAGGAAAGCGGAGCTGGACATGTAATCAAAGGATAATCTTTTAATTTCCTACAGAATCCTTTTTGGTAGGATGTTCTTCACCTTCAGGATGTTCTTCGCCTTCTTTTGTAGGATGCTCTTCACCTTCAGGATGTTCATCCCCTTCTTTAGTGGGGTGTTCTTCACCTTCAGGATGTTCTTCGCCTTCAGCGTGTTCTCCCGTTACTTCAGTTTTTTCTTTTTCCTTTTGTTCCCTACAGGATGTTAAGGCGCTGGCTCCTATAAAAAGAAACAAAAGAGCCACCAGGGCTGTGAACTTCAATTTTTTTAAACGGTTCATACTATTGAATGTTTTTGGGTTTATAAAATCAAGTAAACGAATACTATCTACTTGATTCAATTAAAGATACCAAATTTTGACTGAACTGCATTCACGAAGTTTTGTATTCATACGATTCCCGGGCTTCATGTTCCTATATTTGCCTAAATCTATTATATGTCAAAACAGTTCTCCGATCTTGGAATTAACGAACAGCTACTACTAAGTTTAGCCGATCTACATATTTCTATCCCCACAGATATTCAAAAGAAAACGATTCCGGTGCTATTACATCAAAAAGAAGATGTGGTTGCCCTGGCAAAAACAGGAACAGGCAAAACTGCTGCATTCGGCTTGCCCTTGCTGCAATTGATCAATTCAAAAAACTCGGACGTACAGGCCGTAATCCTGGCACCTACAAGAGAATTAGGACAACAAATTTTTGCGAACCTGGTGTCCTTTGCTGCTCATAGTACAGCTTTATCTATTGCTTCTGTTTGTGGCGGTATTCCCATTAAACCTCAAATAGAACGCTTAAAAGTGGCTACACATATTGTGGTGGCAACACCGGGCCGATTAATCGACTTGGTACAGCGTAAGGCCATCAGCATTCAAAAAGTGAAGTATTTAATACTGGATGAAGCAGATGAGATGGTAAGCGCCTTAAAGAAAGATCTGGATATCATTGTTTCGGAAATCCCAAGAGCTCGCAGAACCATCCTTTTTACAGCCACCATGCCCGGCGCTGTAAAACAACTGATACAGAATTATATGTCTAAACATGTGGTGCATCTGGAAGCAGATATGGCACAGATGGGGCATCAGGGGATAACGCATCAATATGTGGTTGTAGAACCTATAGAAAAGCTGGAAGTATTGCTTCATTTTCTGAATACCAAGGAAGGGGAGCGGGGCATTATTTTCTGCAGGACAAAGGCAGCCGTTAATAAACTTGCAAAGAAACTCGCCATCAACAAAATCTCATCCGGCGCAATTCACGGTAGCTTATCACAGGGGATACGAGACCGGATCATGGGGCAATTCAGAGAAGGATTTATCGATATCCTTGTAGCTACCGATCTTGCAGCGCGTGGCATTGATGTAAAAGAGACCTCCTATGTGGTTAATTACCATTTGCCAGACACTTATGAAGCCTATGTGCACAGAAGTGGCAGAACGGCCAGGGCAGGAGCAGAGGGCCTCTCTATAAGCATCATACAGCAGGAAGAACTCCAAAATATTCCCGAATTTGAAAAGGAATTAGGGCTTGTTTTTAGTGAATATAAAAAGCAAAACCCTGAAAACAGGGAAGAGACCAATTTAGTGTTATGGGCCAAAAAGATATTTAAGACCAAGCCTAACCGTACCATTTCTATGGAAACAAAGGAAAAAATAAAAACCCTGTTCCATCACTTAACAAAAGAAGAATTGATAGAAAAAGTGTTAGCAGACACTATATCTCAAAAGAGTGCAACGTATTCACAAACATCCGCTTCCCAAAAGAAGTAATCCTTATGGCTAATATCATTAGAGAACAACAAGATATTTTAGAGAAGTTACAAATAGCTGCATTAAATCCCATGCAGGAAGAAGCCATTTCCGTTATTAAAAAAACTACGAATACCATTCTTCTATCCCCAACAGGAACAGGCAAGACCCTGGCATTTCTCTTGCCTATTATTGAAACCTTAGATCCGGAAAGCAGGCAGGTACAGGCATTAATACTAGTGCCTTCCCGGGAACTGGCTATACAAATAGAACAGGTAGTTAGAAATATGGGATCGGGGTTTAAGGTAAATGCAGTCTATGGAGGCAGACCTATGTCCAAAGATAAAATTGAACTAAAACACACTCCGGCCATTTTAATAGGAACACCTGGCAGAATTGCCGATCATTTTAGGAGTGGTCGTTTCTTAAAAACCAGTATTAAAACCCTGGTATTAGATGAGTTTGATAAGTCTCTGGAAACAGGCTTTGAAGAGGAGATGAGTGAGATCATAGGTGAACTTCAACATGTCAACAAACGCATTCTGACCTCTGCAACCATGGGTGTTAAAGTACCCGGTTTTGTAAGGTTAGATAAACCTGTGACAATCAATTATTTAAAAGATAAAGTAGCATCTAAACTAGCCATTAAAATAGTAGTGGCTCCGGATAAAAATAAGTTGGCAACCCTGGTAGATTTGTTGCAACATATTGGTAACGAACGCGGCATCATTTTTTGCAATCTAAGAGAAAGCATTGATATGGTAAGTGCCCATTTAGAGAAACACGGCATTACCTATGCTTGTTTTTCCGGCGGGATGGAGCAACGAGACAGGGAACGCTCTCTAATTAAATTTAGAAACGGCAGTTGTCTGGTGCTTATCGCTACAGATCTGGCCGCAAGGGGCATAGACATCCCTGAGATGAATTATATCATTCATTTTGAGCTACCCAGGACGGTAGAAGAATTTACGCACAGAAATGGCAGAACAGCGCGGGTAAATGCGAAAGGCACGGCTTATGTGTTGCATTGGGCAAAGGGCCGCCTGCCTGGGTTTATAAAAAATGATAAACCCATAGACATTTCTAAAAAGCCACCTGCTAAGCCACAATATTGGGAAACCTTGTTCATTTCCGGGGGGAGAAAAGATAAAATATCTAAGGGAGATATCGCCGGACTCTTTTTTAAACAAGGCGGTATAAACAAAGATCAATTAGGAGTTATAGAACTAAAGCAAGATTGTGCCTTTGTTGCCGTGCCGGTATCCATTGCACATGAATTGGTGGAAAAACTAAATAATTCACGTTTAAAAAAGAAAAAGATTAGAGTAAGCAGGGTATAAGCGATCTCTTTTCTGAAGGTTTCGAAAATGTGGTAGAATTCAATGGGAGGAATTATTTTGTAGTACTTCCAACATACTGAGCCCGTTCCATAAAGTAGTTTTCAAAGCGTTTCAGGCTGGGATGCAGCTTTTCTGAATACAATACATACTGACATTTTTTGATGCTTTGCGTAATGGCTAGCATGGCGGTATACTCTGGTTTTTGTATTAGGAAATCCCCGTTATCTATAGAACATATTTTTAGTTGAGCCGTATTTACTCCATTCAGTAAAAATAGTTTATGTAAGGATTTTGGAGTGGTAATAAGGATGTCTATCCCCTCAAATATTTCCGACTTTTGAACATCTATATGTAATTCGGTATATCCTACATAGACTCTAAGGGAACTGTACTTTGTATATTCTAAAAACGCCGAGTATAAATCCAGGGCTTTTTCCTTATTTTCCACCAGTACAATGGCTCTTGGGGCCTTTCCTTCAGCCTCACACTTCAGTTTTTGCAGCGTAGTAAGGATTAAGGTGGTAGTTTTCCCACTGTCTTTGGGTGCGGAGCAATAGACATTAGCACCACTTTTTATTACGGGAATACTCCTTTTTTGGAATGGAGTAGGGGTTTCGATTTCAACTACTTCTAATCTTTCCAATAAGTGAGGATGCAACTTTTTAAATGCCATAACTATTTAATGCTAAAAATGCTCGGGTAAATTGAAGTGATTATAAAAAGCAAATATACTGCCATTGACTGGCAATGGGAGGGAAGATTTCTAATTCTTGTTTTTTAACCTGAAGAAACTCATGTGTATTGAATACATTATATATGACCAGAATTTCATTGGCTGATAGCTGTTAAGCATTGTGATGCGTTAAATAACACAGTCCTTTAACTTCATCTAAAACACGTTTAATTCTAAGATCTGATAATCCAATACTTTTCATTTTATAGTGTTTAATTGTTCTCCTAACCACCATTTGGGTTTGACTTGCTTTTTAACTAGGCCGAACTTTTTAATGGAATGTGTTTCTATATGTGTAATTAAATCGTCCACAGAATCGGTTACAAATAACAGTTTCATGTCTTCCGGACTTATGCTTTCATTTTCAGCCATTAAATGAATATGTTGACATAATTCTTTGTGATACTCCGAATCAAAAATTACTACCGGAAAGTCCTTAATAACTTTGGTTTGAATTAAGGTTAGTGCTTCAAACAATTCATCTAAGGTGCCAATGCCACCTGGCATAACAACAAAGGCATAAGAATATTTTACTAGAATGACTTTCCTTAAAAAGAAGTATGGAATGTTAATCCATTTATGCAGATACGGATTCGGCTCTTGTTCAAAAGGTAAGATAATATTGCAACCAACAGAGTGTCCGCCGGCTTCAAAAGCACCTTTATTGGCAGCCTCCATAATACCCGGACCACCACCGGTCATCACTGTAAATCCCGTATTTGATAAGGCAGCTCCAATTTTTACGGCATTTTTATAATGTTCGGAATCTTCTGAAAACCGTGCAGAACCAAATACAGTAACACATGGCCCAATAAAGTGCATTTTTCTAAATGCCTTGATGAAATTATAAAAGACTTTAAAGGCAAAGGTTAATTCCTTATAACGAGATAAAGGACCTCTAACAAAGAGGGATTCATCTTTAGATAATTTTACATTTTTTGTTGATTTCATACCTCGTATATTAAGTCGTTTTTTTATAACTCCAAACTGCCAAGCCATTCATTATAAGCGCATACAGTAGTGTTTTTAATAATTGCGGCAGAATATCCATAAAGTCGGAGCCTTTTAGCATTACCATGCGCATTACTTCAACAAAGTACTTTATTGGATTAAATTCAGTGAGTATTTGAGCCCATTTAGGCATGCTTTCAATAGGCGTGAATAAACCACTCATTAAAATAAAAATCACCATAAAAAACCATGCAATAAACATGGCTTGTTGCTGCGTATCTGTAAAGTTTGAAATAAATAATCCTATGCCTAAAACCACTAGAATATAAATGGAGGTATAGAAATACATCAGGAACAAACTCCCGATCATGGGAACATTAAAAATTAATCTTGCCAAGACTAATCCTATGGTCAATAAACCCATTCCAATGACCCAAAAGGGAAAGAGCTTACCAATGATAAACTGGCTTTTTTTTATGGGTGTAACGTTGATCTGCTCTAATGTGCCGATTTCTTTCTCACGGACAATATTCATTCCTGAAAGAAACAAAGTAATCATGGTCACCAGCAATACCAATATTCCGGGTACCATAAAAGTTTTATAATTCAATGTCTGGTTATACCAAAATAAAGGGATAGTTTCAATGTTTGCGGGCTGTACTTGTTTGTCTGAGGGTTGCAGCAAATCGACCTTTAACGATTGATTATACCCTTGTATAATCTGTGTTATATATACATTTATAACCCCTGCGGCTGCGCCATCGATGGCATTAATAGTAACGCCTAAATTTCTCTGTTTTTCGTTTTGTAAATCACGTTCAAAATAATGTGGTATCTCTAGCACAACATCAACCTCTCCTTTAAGCATGGCCGAACTTGCAGATCTTTCTGAAGGGTAATCTGTTAAAACATCAAAATAAGTGGAGGCATTAAATCTTTCTATCAATGCCCTCGATGTTGAGGAGTGATCGCTATCTATGTATCCGAACTTGATATTCTTTACTTCAAAAGTGGCGGCATTAGAAAGAATGACAAGTTGGAGTAGGGGGAGTACAAAAATTATAGGAAGCATCCCCTTATTTCTAAAGATTTGCTTAAACTCTTTTTGTATGATGTATAGAATTGTCTTCATTACTCCAGTCTGATTTTATATTTCTTCACACTCAGAGCAATAAAAAACACGGTCATACCCAATAAAATCAGTGTTTCTTTCCATATAAATTGTAATCCCACACCTTTCAGCATTATCCCTTTTATAATGATGATAAACCATTTAGCAGGAATAATGTTACTAATTACCTGGAGTGGGAAAGGCATACTTGAAATGGGAAAAATAAACCCGGACAAGAGTATTACGGGTAGCATTAATCCCATTAACGAAACCATCATAGCTGTTTGTTGTGTTGCTGAAATGGTAGAGATCAATATTCCCAAAGCCAGTGCAGTTATGATAAACAAAATGCTCTCTAAAGCTAATAGAAACAAACTTCCTTGAACAGGCATTTTAAAGATGAAAATGCTTAAGATAACAATGACCACGGCGTTTATGATAGAGAGAAAAATATATGGGAACACCTTTCCAACAATAACCTGAAATGGTTTTAAGGGGGGACACTAAGAGTATTTCCATAGTACCCAGTTCTTTTTCTTTGGTGATAGATATGGAGGTCATCATAGCGGAAACCAACATGAGAATAATGGTCATGACTCCCGGAACAAACATATACACGCTTTTTAATTCCGGATTGTAGACCATTCGTGTTTCCGGCACTATTTGGTACAGCACATTCAGATCTTTGTTCTGTTCCTTCTGATACAGCTGAAGGATAGCAGTCACATAATTACTAATGGTATTAGCGGTATTAGGATCTGTAGCATCTGTAATGATCTGAACCCTCGCCTTGTGGTCATTAATTAGATTTTTACTGAAATCTTTTTCAAAATTCAAAACTGCTTTTACATGACCTTTTTGGAACACCGAAGCAATATCTGCTTCATGTGTAATCATTTGTTTAATACTGAAGTATTCTGAAGCGGCTATTGTATTAATGATTTCTTTGGTGGTGGCATCTTTGGAATGATCTAAAATGGCAATATCTACATTGTTGATTTCATTGGTAATTGCAAAACCAAACAGTAAAATTTGAGCAATAGGCATTCCGAAGAGAATAAACAATGAACGCCTATCTCTAAAAATATGGTAAAATTCCTTTCTTATAAAGCCTACGAAATCGCTTCACCCTCTTGCTAGTTTTAAGAATACATCATTCATGTTTGCAGCATTAAACTGTTCTTTTAATTTCTTTGGAGTATCTAGGGCTTCTATTTTGCCATCTACCATAATAGATACTCGATCGCAATATTCGGCTTCATCCATATAATGAGTGGTGACAAAAACTGTGGTTCCCATATTTGCTGCTTTGTATATCATTTCCCAAAACTGACGCCTTGTAATTGGGTCAACTCCTCCGGTGGGTTCATCTAAGAACACAATTTTTGGATCGTGAAGTAAAGCCACTGAAAATGATATTTTTTGCTTCCAGCCCAATGGTAAAGCACCTACCAATTGATTTGCAACAGACTTTAATCCCAGATCTATAAGTAAAGCATCCGATTTTTCCTTGATCTTACTTCTTGAAAGTCCGTAGATACCGCCAAAAAATGTAATGTTCTCCTTAACCGTTAAATCGTCATACAATGCAAACCGCTGACTCATATACCCAATGCTTTTTTTGATATCATCCGCATGTGTAAATACATCAAACCCGGCTACCTGGGCAGCGCCAGAAGTTGGTTTTGAAATACCAATCAGCATTTTCATTGCCGTAGTTTTCCCAGCACCATTGGCACCCAGAAAACCAAATATTTCCCCTTTTTCAACCTCAAACGAAATAGCGTCTACAGCTGTAAAATCACCAAACATTTTGGTTAACTCCGTTACTTGTATGACCTTGTTGTTGTTCATTATTTCGCTAATTCCATAAAAGTATCTTCTATGGTTGGTGCCGTCTTTTGTATGGTGATATCTGCCAGGTTTTCAGATTCTAAATACTGTACTAAGTCGGCTGTATTAAAGTCTAATCTGGAATCTGTATAATGCACAAATTCACCAAAAGGATACACACTGTGCTGGTGTTTATAAGCTTTTAAACTATGTATCAATTGATACATATTGTCTGCGCCAACGTTATAAATTGGTTTTGGGTAGTGTTTTACGATAGCTTCGGGAGTGTCATATCTCCAAAATTTTACCATCTTGGATCAGTGCAATTCGGTCGCATAACGCAGCCTCATCCATATAAGGTGTGGATACTAAGATGGTAATACCTTTTTGCTGTAAGCGTTTAAGCATTTCCCAAAATTCCTTTCTCGAAACAGGGTCCACTCCGGTTGTAGGCTCGTCTAAAAACAAGACTTTGGGTTTGTGAATTAACGCGCAGCTCAGAGCAAGTTTTTGCTTCATACCACCAGACAGTTTTCCCGCACGGCGGTCTTTAAAAGGTTCTATTTGAACATAAATGTCTTTTATTAAATCGTAGTTTTCTGCTATGGTAGTACCGAAAATGGTAGCAAAGAAATTCAAGTTCTCTTCAACGGTTAAGTCTTGGTATAAAGAGAATCTCCCGGGCATATACCCAACGCTATTCCTGATTTTTTTATAGTCGTTTAGCACATCAAAACCCGCAACCGTTGCGGTACCTTTATCAGCAATTAAAAGGGTGGTTAAAATTCTGAATAAGCTTGTTTTACCGGCACCATCCGGACCGATAAGCCCAAAAAGTTCACCTTCTTTTACCTCAAAAGAAATATCTTCTAAGGCGGTTACTTTTTTATAGGTTTTACTGATATGGCTAACAGAAATACTCACTTTGTTTTAATTTTGAACAATAATTTTAGTTTCCATAGTAACCTTTGAAGTAATGGAATTTGAAATTAAACAGGCTCTTTCAGATTTTTCTAAAATGCGTTCTGCGCGTTCACGTTGAGATTCGTCTGATATTATTACTTCAGGGAATAAGAATACTTCACTGATCACAAACTTCCCATCTACTTTCTCCAGAATACCTTTGGACCCGCATTTAAAACTGACGAATTCTAATTTTGAATTTTCAGCAATGGCTAAAAAAGTAGTCATTAAACAGCTGCTTACAGCTGCCGTAAATAAATGTTCGGGTGACCAGATATTAGGAATTCCACCCGGAAACTCGGGTGGGGTTGCAACTTCTATGCAGTTGGCTTCATTGGTATTGCCTTTTTGTAACTCAGGGGAACACATCATCCCTTTTCGGTTTTGTGTCCAGCTAATATTAACATTGTAACTGTGTTTGTCCATCGTATTATATTTTAATATTTTACTGAAAGAATTTGGTATAGGAATTAAGATTATCTATTATACTTTGCTTTATTTCTGCTGCCTCGGCGAGGGTATTGACTTCTGATAACGCTCCAATCTTCTCAACCAATGGATATAGCCAAATGTGTAGATTATCATGGGACGGACCCTTCATGGTGCATTCTTTTACAAGCTTATTTTTTACCTCATTGAGCTTGCCTGCCAATTCATGATAATCTTCAATAGTTACTGTTGAATGGGTATTTATCAGGCTCTGCATTTTTACAACACCTTCGGTAGTTTCAATATTGGCTTTCCATTTGGCACCATCGTCTAATTGCATATCATCCATCCATGCCGTGCTTAAAATATCGGTTTCCTGTGCTTGCGCCACTTTTTTAGGGCTTTGGTGTTCTTCTTGTTTTTCGGTGTTTTTGCAACCGATCATTATCGTTGTTGCAAGTAATAGGATAATCATGACTGAATTTTTCATAAGTATATACTTAAGAGTTATTTTAATTATCTATCCACATTTCGGCCGGCATTCCTATTTTTAGACTTCCGTCATTAGTCACATCTATTTTTACAGCATAGACCAAAGCAACCCGTTCTTCTTTGGTCTGAATGATCTTGGGTGTGAATTCGGCTTCCGAAGCAATCCAGCCTATAGTCCCTTAGTAGCTTTTCAATGCTTCTCCGTCATCAACCTTTACAGTGACATCCTGACCGATTTTTATATTTACAAGTTGAGTTTCACTAACATACACGCGTAATTGCATGCTACTTAAGTCGGCTATTTTATAAAGCGGTTTTCCGAAAGCAGTAATTTCATTGGGTTCAGCATATTTCGTTAAAACGGTTCCGTCTATAGGATTAATGATTTTACTTTTGGCAATTTGATCATCTATTTGTTTAAGCTGAACATCAATACTTTTCAACTCATTAACTACAGGCCCGTTTTGAATTTCGATACTTCTTACTTGTTGCTTTACAACATCTATTTCACCTTGTACATCATCTAACTGTTTTTGAGTTCCAGCATTTTCCCTGATCAAATTTTCAATTCTGGTTTTATTTGTGTTGGCTGTTTTCAGCCTGGCATCTAACACATTTATTTGCGACAATACACCTTTAGATTTTGAGTTAATTACTGCTTTTGACACCTGTAACTGCTCTCGCTTTAAAGCCAGAGGAATGGTATCGATATAGCCAATAAATGTGTCTTTTTGAAGCACATCGCCTTCGTTCAGGTTAAACTGCATTAGCTTTCCATTATTTTCTGCAGAAATTGTTATTTCAGTCGCTTCAAAATTTCCATAACCATCGGCCTTTCCATTAGAATCGTCACATGATACTACGCTTGCAGCTATCATACTTAGTCCTACTATGCTATAGTATTTTTTCATTTGTTAATATTTATGATCCTTTAATGACATTGTAATTTGCTTTGGCGAGTTGTAACTCAATTGTATGCCTAGCCAAGGTGTTTTGGTCCTCGTATAAATTGGTAAGTTCTGTTATGTATGCTGAAGACGTAATGACACCATTTTTTAGCTGAGAATCTGCGGTTTGTAGCACGTCTTTCCTGAGATTGATAATCTGCTGGTCTGTAGCAATGATGGCTTCTATTTTATTTATATCCTTTAGCTGTTTGTTCAGTTCTATGCCGGTATTTAGCTTAAATATTTCGGTTTCATTGTCCAGCAGATCCTTATTGATCGCTAAAGATCTCCGTTTATTTCTATTGGAGTTCCAGTCAAAAACTTTCCAATTCATTTTTACACCAACAGTATAAAATGCCTGAAAGGAATTATCGAGAAAATTTAGTCCAGGATTCCCGTATCCACCCGTTGCAAAACCAAGTAGTTTTGGTGTATTTTGCCTAGAGATCATTGCTTCAGAGCTTGCTATTTCCTCTTTTTTAATTTGAAACAACTCCAATTCAGGGCGCTGTAAACCTTGCTGTAATTGTATTTCCACCATAGGGGTTTGAAATAGGGTAGTAGCGTCTAATGATTGACCTATAAGACTGAAAAGCGTTTCAATTAACGCTATTTTATTGCTTTTCAATTCTTGAAATTGCTGATCAATTTTTAATAATTCAGCTTTTATGATCTTATCGGATGAAGGTAAAATGACACCGTATTTTACACCCGATTGTACTTCGTTTAATTTGGCGTTTAGTTGTGCTTGTTTCGCTTTTAATAACACCTCGGCCTCCTGAGACAAAAGGATGGAAAAATACAGTTGATTGATCTGTTGTTTTAATTGATATAAATTAACTTCAACTTGCTTTTGTTTTGTTTTCAACTGTGCAGAATTCATGTTTAATGTGGTCCGGGTTAAACCGCCATCATAAATAAGCTGATTCACAGAAAGTGTAGCGCGATATTGATCTTTATTTATGGGTTCAATCGTTGAATTGGGAATGGGGATTTCAATTACATCTGACTGATATGTTGCCTGTGCATCAAAATTGATTTGTGGTAGTTTTGTACTGGAAGTAACTTTTGTATTTAATTCATTTTGTGCTTCCAGGAGTTGTTGCTGTTTTCCCAAAGGGTAGTTTTTGCTACTAAACGATAACATTCGTTCCAATGTAACGCTTTGTTGAGCAAAGCCCTGTAATTGCTAATAAGTCATTACTATTACTACGAATCGTTTCATTTTATGGGTGCTTTATAGAATTGATAATAAAATTGGCGACTTCTATTTTGCGCGCTTCTATTAGTTGTTTATAAGCTTCGCTGTCTACATTGATAACAGCCATGATCAAGGTTTGGCAACAAATGGAAAAATGTTGAGCGCCAGAATATTGATAAATAATTGTTCGGCACTTATTGGCTTTATAATGCCTTTTTCAACTTCAAGTGCCACCTGTTTCTTAAATTTATCGAGCTTGGGAAACCCTTTGTTGTCCTTCAGGCTTATAATAAAATCCTGATTCCTATTGAGTTCCTGAATAATAAAATTTGGCAGATAGGGGTGCTTACTTATAAATGAAATATAGTTTGAAGTAAAGTTTTTGATCTTGTCTTCAATAGAAGAATCATCATTTAAAATTGCATTTAACTGAGGCGCCAATAAGGAGAAGGCGTTCTTGAATACTGCTTCAAAAAGCAGTTGTTTACTTCTGTAATAATAATGAAGCATGGCCTTATTGATCCCGGCCTTATCTGCAATTTCCTGCATACGCGCTCCATCCATACCTTTGGTTTGAAATACATTTTTTGCCGCATCAAGGATATGCTCTTCCGTGTTCTTGTCTTTTGTTTTATTCATATAACTATATGGTTTAACCAAATGGTTAACAAATATACAATATAAATTAATTATGGTTCCAAAGTAGCTCTCATAAATTTTGGTTAAAACAATCTCTGATCGTCAGGAGATACAAATCACCTAAAAATAGTAGTAGAAATTTGTGCCATGATTATACTACCGGTTTACGTAATGCACAAGAGAACAAGAATTGAAATCTGCTTATTTTACGCGCTTTCCCTGGGTGATCATGGATAGACCCTGCTGGCCCATGGTAGAGGTCATTACTCCCTCAAACAGAGGTTCTGTAGTAGATCTTGCCTTTGCCCAGTCAAAGATAAAATTAGACCCGGTGCCTCCTTCAACATCTATTTCGTCAATGATGATCTCCACGGTTTCCATAGGAGCCAAATATATAGGATAGTCGAAATAGGTGCGAATAGGTGTCCCGTGGCTGTCAAAGTATACGGCTTTGGTGAGGTAAATGGTATCTGAGGAACTGGTGTTGCGCAAACTTGCCATGGCGGTAAGATTGTGCCTTTTCCGTTCATTTATGCTGTAGATCTGAGAATAGATGGAAAGATAGGTTTCGCCCATCTCAAGTGAATCTTGAGGACTTATATTGGCAGCCCTGTTTTTCCAAAGTACCTGATCCAGTGAGCTCATTTTTCCTTCTTCTATACAGGAAATTAACCCAATAAAAACCAGCAGTAGTGCGCCTGTTCTTTTCATTGTTTTACGATCCTTAATAAATTTATTTTTAGTTGTGTAATACCAGGACAATATACGTAATGTTATAGGATTACTTTTAAACCGATCGTCCAATTTTCTAGTTTAGGATGCCAGCTAGGGTAGCTTTTCGGAATTAAAAACGCTTTAGTGTTATTGGAAGGGGGGTAGTAAGTGCCAAGGGATGTATGTATCCCAAGAAAGATTTTAATCTTTATAGCAGCTGGGGATCTACCTTTTTATTTAGCGATTTGCGAATGGAATTTATTAAAAATCCTGTCCACGGCTTTCTGAATGTTCTCATCAGCCTGTTCTAGTAGGCTAAGGTCTAAAATACGGGATGAAACTCCCTGCCAAACAATTTGTTTCTTCTCAAGATCTACCATATGAATGGTTACGCTCCCTTCATTATATCGATACACGGAAGGAGACTCAAGGGGTGTATAATAATTCAACTCATCATCATGATAGGTTGGATTTGGAACGGCATTCGCTTCAAACTGAATATGAAAATCTATTTGGACATCCGCATTATCATCTGCTAAAACAAATCCTTCGCGCTGCATAGCGGCATTAATCGCGTTTTTCCATCTTTTGCGGTTTAGCGAATTATCATATTGGGGATACGCTTCATTAATAGGCTGTTCAGTAGGGGACCAGGCATAGGTTTTATAACTATCGAAATTCGCTTCCTTATCAATATCACTTAAAACCTGTGAGCTGGAACACCCAATTAAAAGTAATATGATCCCAAAAAATATGATAAACTGTTTCATTTGTAAGTACTGTTTTAAGAAAGAATAAAGGTACTACAAAAATAGCGATGGCAATTCTTAAAACCTCATACAAAAGGACATAACATAGAAGAATTAGACGCGGTGTGAGCCACAGCTTAATTTGGTATTCATGAACACCTTTAAAAAAAATTACATAAGAGGCGTAAATACATATATATGGTTTAAAGTATAGCAATAGTACTTTTCACTATATTTAATTGCACCAATATGTAAATGTCAAACAATATGCGCGGTCATTTCATTTTTCATTCTATTTCTCATAGTGGCCGGCTGTAATATGGATAAGAAATCAAGAGAGGTAAAAGAAAATGTGATGCCTCAACGTGGAGAACTGAGCCTTGACTCCCAGATCTTTCTGGGGAACCGTTTGTTTTCTGAAAAGACATGTATTACCTGCCATGATGTAAATAGCACAAAAATGGGCCCTCAGTAAAAGAGATCATGAAGGTGTACAAAGAGAAAAATGGCAGTATCGTAGCCTTTTTACGGGGGAGGCACCACCGATAGTAGACACCACGGCGACCCAGGTTGCCATTATGCAGGCCAATATTGATGGGTTTTTAAAGAACATCTCCGAGGAAGAATTAAGAACCATAGCTACGTATATGCTGCATGTGGATAAATTGAATCCGGAGTAGTGTTTTGGCATACCGACTGATTATAGAATATAGCAGTCAATTACAAAGATCCTATGGATGTTGGAATTTCTGGTGAGACGGAACGGCTGGTCTTAAAAGCTGAATTACCATATCTGGTATTAGGCAAAAAATTCTTGTTATTTTGTTTATAAGCTTTCAGTAAAACGGCTTTGACAGATTTCCTTTGACATAAAATCGTGACCGTTATGTGCCTGGCAGCACAGAACTGATTTTATGTGCAAATAGCAAAGCTATACGGAAATCCTTGAATTAGATTATTTGTTCCATAATTTATATTATGTCAAATAGATTAATTGAGGTCTCCTCTTTAAGAGGAATTGATTTTAGCATCAATTATATAACCCAATGCCTAACAAAACAAAAAAAGCTCAAACCAGTTATCCAGCTTGAGCCTTATCTATGATTAGATAGTGGTTAGTTGCCTTCGCTTAACGAAAAACTTCCGTCACCATTAAAATTAGTAACCGTGATAGTTACTGTCCAGGCACCTGCAGTTCCTGCAGAAGTTACACCGGAAAAAGAATCTGGTTCTACAGCACCATTTAATGTACGGTCTAGTACTATAGCACCTTCAGAATCTCGGACCACCATATTAAATGATCCTTCTGCCGTAGCTGTGATATCGGCATTATAATCTGCTGTGGCAAGGTTACATGTCCAGTTAAAGACACGAGTTACACTACCACCATCTCCTGTAAATGATCCGCCTACATCGCCAATAACATCATCGTCATTATCAAATAAAACAGTACCATTTACTCGTACTTCAGCCATTAAATCTGCTTCATCATCACTACAGCCTACAAAAATTGCGGTTGCCACAAATAATACTGCAAATAATTTTGTCCTTACATGTTTCATAATTCAAATTTGGGTTATACTTCCAACTACATCAACGAACTAAAAGTGATAAAATTATACCTACAGCCGCCAGTGAGATCCCAAAAAATCTGTAATACCGCATGTATTTCCTTTCTTCTATCTGGTATAAACAATATAGGCTTATAAGGTTCGTTTTAATAAAAACCCAAATTATCCAACCCAACTCTCATAATTGATCCAAATAGCAAGGATCATTAAAAATGTAATCAGATGAACCACCTATTTAAAACTTCCATAGTTTGCTTGATGCTTGTAGCCTTTACTGGTAAGATGTTGCAGGCCCAGAAAAAAGGCAAACTAACCGAGCAGGAAAAGGAAAACCTAAAAACATCCAAGGTACTATTGGTGCACTATGAAGCGCCTCCTATGTATATCATGACTCCAAAGGATGCCGTGGGAACCGGACTTATTTCAGATCTCACAAAATCTGATGATGCCGATCCGTTAAAAAAATACTCTTATAACCCTTCTCAACGGGTACATAAGAACATGGCTCAACTTTTTAAGGATGAAGGCCTTGTTACCAATCTGGAAATACAGGAAACCCCTTTTCCCTACTCTTCCAATAAAGAGCTAAAGGATATGTCTAAATATGAGGGAATAGACGCAGCGTATATCATTGAAGTGATTGTACCTCTTATGGGATGGAAAGCCACCTATGCTCCTATTAAATGGAGAACTTATCATCTAAATTTAGCCCTGGAAGTACGTATCATCAGGACAAGCGATTTTGCACGTATCTGGAGAGGCAATGTTGGTTATGGTGGCCTGGTAGATAAGGAAATGCGTTTTCATATCAATGATATTGATGAAAATTCCAAAACCATGATCTCCGAGAAATTAGATGTAATGGCCTTTGAAAGTAGCAAACGAGCCATGGAGAAATACAAAAAGACAAGCAAGTAAGGAATTCAGTTTCTTTAAAATAAAAAGCCCTATGATACTTCATAGGGCTTTTACCTTTATATAAGTTCTCGACGCCGCTCGACGCAGACGCTCGAACTGACAGATGCTGTTATTCCGATCTGGCTTCTGAACCCTCTGTAGCTTCCTGGTTATAATCATTCACCATACGTAAGAATGCAGCTTCGTATTCTTTATTAACATACTTGCCCATTTTTTGTCGTTCCGTAAACTGATCCCGTAACCCATAATGATTATTGGTATAATTCTCCTTAACCCGTGCGTTGTCTCCTATATAATTTAAGAGGTTGATCTGCATAATATTGGTGGGGTTCTTTTTGTCCTTCTGTATCAATAACTGAAAGTTGTCCTGGATGTAGTTTATTAAATTGGCCCTATCCTCAAAGATCATATCAGCCAGTTCATGGTTGATCTGCCCGGTAGTTCTGCTATATAACTTGTACATTTTAATAGGTCCGCTGGCAGTCTCTTCCAGACACATCTTTTTTGGGATCATTTTGATAGCCTTGCCCGTAAGGTCAGCATATCTCACCGTCTTAAAGACCTTCCCATTGTCTAGTGTAAAGCCTGCTATATCCCCGGGATTCAATTTTTCCTTCATACTCCCCTTTAGTTTCCCCGTCTGCTGGAACTTCTCATAATTCTTGGGCGTTATATAGGTGATGTTCTGCTGAAAACGCTGTGGAAATTCAAAATTAATTTGAATATAAGCATCTTCTGTTTTTCCTTTTTTAAATTCGAGCTGCCCTTTTTGATATAGGTCTTGTGCACTAAGGCTGATCGCCATAACAGCGCACAGAAAAAGGCTGATACTTCCTTTAGATAATTTCATGGATTTGTTTTTGGATTTGAGGTTGTCTCCAATTACAACGAACCAGGCCCTATATTATTGTTGTTCAAACACTTAGCCATGTTTAAAAATAGTAATCCGCAAGGAAACCGGCTTGGTTTTCTCAGAATAGAAATAGCCAAGTAAAAAGCAATAAAGTGAATAGTAAAAAAGCGTCAAAGACGTTTAGGCAGCCTCTGATTGCAAATCATGAGGTTTCATCCCTAAGGCCTTTAGCATCTTAACGTGTTCTACGATAGCATGTCCCATACTTTTCTTCACATGATATGGAATACCGTATTCTTTAGCCGTTTCTGATACAATGTTGGCCATTTCCTGATAGTGAATATGACATACATCTGGCAATACATGGTGTTCTACCTGAAAGTTTAAGCCTCCTATGAGCCAGAACAACAGCTTATTCTTTGGAGCAAAATTGGTGGTAGTAACCAATTGATGGGTATACCAGTCATCTTTCATAGCCCCTTCCCCATCCGGAAGTGGAAATTCTGTGTCGGGCATAATATGGGCAATTTGAAAAACCGTGCTGACCAATAATCCGGTCACAAAATGCATACATAAAAAGGCCAGGAAAATGACCCACCACGCTTGAGGAACCATAATCATTGGAAGTGCCAGTGCATAGGTATAATACAATAATTTCCAGGCGGTTATGCTGATAAGTCCTTTGGTATATTCATGTTTTTTGGAGAAAAACCCCATGTCCTTATACCTTTTTAATCGGACAAAGTCCTTGGTAGTGATCCAGGAAATGGTAGAGATGGCATAGAAGAACCAAATATAAATATGTTGAAACTGATGTGCCCAATAGTGTTTAGCATGTGGGGAGAACCTTAGAAAGAAGGGCGCATTAAGGTCATCATCTGCATGATCTATATTGGTATACGTATGATGCAGTACATTGTGTTGCACCTTCCAGACCTGGGCATTGCCGCCAATCATATTAAAGGTATACCCCAGGAAACGATTGATGGTCTTATTCTTTGAATACGACCCATGAATGGCATCGTGCATAACGCCCATACCTATCCCGGACATCCCAAAGCCACAAATAATATACAAGGCAAAGAGCATCCAGACACTTGTAACCAATCCACTACCAAGCAATATTAATGGGACAAAAAATAGTGACATCATGATGATCGTTTTAGTAACCATCCTGCTATTTGCATTCCTGCTTATGTTATTTGATTTAAAATAAGCATTGACCCTGTTTCGCAAGGTTTTGGAAAAGTCGTTTTTATTTGTTCTGGAAAATGTGGGATTGTCATTGGAATTAGCCATTGATCTACTATAAATTTTAAAAATACTCCATTTAATAGCACCTATACCGACCGGAGTATCTACAAGGGTGGTACTGGGAATTCTGTATTCCGCTTGTGGCTAATGAAGAAAATCCTTTGAGAAAAATGGATAAGATCCATTTTGAAGGCCTCTGCTCTAACTACAGCAAGTTGTATGCACTGCCAATCGAAAGTAATGTAGAGAGCTAAAAGTCCAAAAATATTATAAGTAAAAAATAAAGCTATCTATAGCACTTAAGGTGTAAAGGTACGTTTAAAACGTAAAACTTGGAAATAGATTTTATTAACACAGCACTAATCCATCTAATTGCATAGTTATTTTGCAGCTACTGTACCCTCATACCAAACCCTGTAAATGGCGTCACCATAGTCATCTGAAATAAGCATAGAACCATCTCCCAGTACCAACATATCCACAGGTCTGCCAAAGGCTGCCTGAGACGCATCATTAAGCCAGCCATCGATAAAGGTCTCATAGCTAACCGCCTTGTTTCCATCTAGTTTTACCAGACTGATCTTATATCCTACTTTTGAAGAACGGTTCCAGGATCCATGCTCTGCAATAAAAGCGTACTGTTTATACGTCTTCAGGAAAATTACTTCCTCTGTAAAATGTAACAGCCAATGGAGCCACATGAGCGCCTAATGCCTGTACTGGTGGTACAAAATCTGAACAAGGTCTTTGATCACCAAATTCCGGATCTGCTACTAGTCCCTCCGTGGCAGAAGGGATATCCAAAATGCTGCCCAGCCTCCTCTACTCTATTTAGTTCGCATGGCGGCACATCATCTCCCATCATATCCCTGCCGTTATCCGTAAACCATAGTTCTCCGGTTTCCGGATGCCATGTAAACCCTACCGTATTCCGTACCCCTCGTGCATAGATCTCTCTGTTAGAACCATCCGGGTCCATTCTGGTGATGGTGCCATAACGTTCATCAACCCCAGTACTGTCGCAAATATTACAAGGGGCTCCTACCGGCACATATAACTTCCCATCCGGGCCAAAAGCAATATACTTCCACCCATGATGAAACTCGGTGGGATAATCATCATAGACCACTTCCGGTTCGGGAACAACGTCCCAATTAGCTTCAATATTGGGATAGCGCAATAATCGGTCCACCTGAGCCACATAAAGTGCCCCATCTCTAAAGGCGATCCCATTGGGCACCTCCAAAGTAGAATCAAGAATTTTGATCATATCTGCCCTATAATCCCCATCGGTATCTTTGAGGGCATAGACCGTTTTCTCGTTTCGTGTACCCACAAACAAGGTACCGTCATCTCCCATTGCCATAGATCTGGCACCATCTATCCCTTCGGCAAACACATCAATCTTAAATCCTTCCGGAAGGTTTAAGTTTTGTATAGGCAATGGACCGCTATAGGGTGCTGTTACCACCATCTCTTTTTCCGCTTCTTTCTCTTTGCAGGATGATACAAGCGTTATGATGCTTAGCAGCACTATTTTTATAGATGTATTTATTCTTTTCATAAGATGGTATTTTGTACTAAATTAATTCAATTTTGGTAAACGCATCTTTGACGATCCGAATATCGTTAAATCCCTAAAGCCATTAAAACCTATAGATAATCTGATTTCGTCATTTAAAGTAATAGGTTGTCCCCCCAACTCAGCCAATAAAGCTTATAAAGCGGCTCCTGCCATTGGTACATGCTTAAGTAAGGGTTAATCGTTTTGTTTTTTCCAGATATAGGTTCTGTTTTGGAGCCACTCCCCTTCTTTGATATCGAAAGAAACAGAGATTTCCTCACCTTCTTGTATTTCTGTGGTATGTCCGGATTCATAAGAAGTGCCGTTGGGCATTACAAAGCGTTGTTGCAGCCTTGTATGCGTTTTGTCTGTCCGTTCAAGAAAACCTTCACCTTTTACTCCCCAGGGAGAGATCTGAATAACCCTTGCTTTTTGTGCTTCCGTATCCCAAAACTGAAAGAATTGCCAGTATTCATTGGTTACCTTCGATCTCTTTAAGACCATATAGGCTACCCAACAGACTTTTTTTCCCTACGCCCCATTCCCAGGTAATGCCGTAGGCGTCGTCTGTTTCCTGTTCACTCACATAGGCCGAATTGTCTGCCACCCAGGTGCCAACAGACCTTTCCATTTCCTGCTGATACCAATCCGGAGTCTGCCCCCAGACCATCCACCGCAGAATACTAACAACAACCAATACTTCTTCATATTCCAATATTTTAAGTGAACTAAATGGCAAACGCAATATGCACCAAATGAATTTGTAGATGTGCGCTGTTATTTATCTGCAATTGGATGTCCCTCTCCACTAAATCTAATAGAGAATCTATGGGAACTACTCACATTAATATCGGTTTTTAGAGATGGGAACACTATTATATTGAATTGAAAAGTTTCCGTTTTTTGTCTTACGGTCATTTCAATCTCATACCGCTCCTTTTTGGAATTCCAATTGGCATCGTACTTCTGGGGAATGCCATTAAAATCAATTCCCTGACCTGAGCTATTGTACCCCCCTCCCATTTGTCGCTCCCCAAAATAAGGCAGGGAAACAGAGACACTGTCTCCTATCACTTTCAGGTAATTAGAGTTTCCTATGAGATCTATACGACCGGCATTACTTCCCGGCATCAACAACCCGGAATTGGCTATACTTGTAAGGCCTTGTGTCATTAAAGGAAAGGCCCAGTCTGAGTTAATTTCATACATTCTTTTCTCGACCAAATTATGTAAATAATCAATTTTGGAGGAGTCGTATTTAATAGCAGAAGAGCGACACCCAATAATGGAGGAAGATAAAATCAGGAATACAATAAGTACGTTGATTTTCATGCCTATGAGCCTATTATTTTGTTCGTTATTAAATAGGAGGCTTCCCTTTTGCCGCTATTATATTTTAACCGTTCTTAGACGATTTTGGCAGTTTTAAGGATACTAAAATCCCTACCAATACTCCGATAGCAAAACTCCCTAGAATGACAAGTACTCGCGACATGGAGAGCTCCCAGAAAAAAAATTCTACC
This sequence comes from uncultured Flavobacteriaceae bacterium, assembly GCA_963796935.1. Classification (GTDB taxonomy): domain Bacteria; phylum Bacteroidota; class Bacteroidia; order Flavobacteriales; family Flavobacteriaceae; genus Muriicola. Next base: position 299,184 of record CAWCNT010000014.1, on the reverse strand, counting down.
TGTGTGACCGCTGAATTTTGCAATGAAAAAACAACTACAAGAATGGCAAACACGATGGCCATAATGGTTTTAAACTTCATCTTCTTCGAGGAATTAAGTTATCTCTTAATGATCTTTGACCTGTCTGTAAATCCTTTGATCTCCAATTTTGGATTTCCATACACATACACATTGCTGCTGCCTTGGGCATATACTTCCAGAGTTTTGGTGGCATTTACATAGACATCCGACTTATTGGACGTATAAAGATCGGCAGAACGCACCTTCATTTTCCTAGCATTAAGCGTTGAGGATTCCTTAAGATTAAAGGCGGCATACTCCGCATCCCCATCCAGATCCAGATCTGCTGAATTATTTACAGTGACTCTAATATTATCAGATACGGCGTATGCTTTTAGGTCTGTTCTGTCATTCATCACAATGGTGGTGTTCTCCGAGGTTATCCTGAGCTTCCCTCCTGCGTTTCTGTGCAGGGCAACAGTTACATCCTCCGCACGAATATCCAGATCCATTCTGCTACTATTGTACCCGCTTATGTAAAATCGTTCGGAATTAAAAGGGCCTTCTCCTATAACTTCAGCGTCGTTCTTTAAGATAAGATGTTCCAGGCCTTTCACGGTCATGGTGATCTCTACTTTTTTACTGCTCACAATCTTGTTGGTTGTATATACTTTTAAAATACTATCCACCACAAAAAACTGTAGTACCGGTACTAGATTGCTGTCAATATTTAAACTATAGCCGTTTTCCACCCCTTGGGAGAGGTTAATTTTAAGACCGTCATCTATTTCCAGGGCGTTGAAGTCTTTCGGAATTTCACCAATGACTTGTGTCACATCCTTATTGCCTTTAATCTTAGGTTTTTTCTGGGCATATGAAAATGAACATAGCCCCATCGCTAATAAAAAAATCAGTACTTTTTTCATAATTACCTTTTTAAACAGGTGTTAATAAGATACGAAATAATAATTACTTTTTTTGGCACTTCAATAATTGAAAATGCCTTTATTCATAGGTCCTACCCTATTCTAATTGCCCATCGGCAAAGGCAGTTGATTCCCATTCCGAGATCCCTTTCAGATCCTCTACCCAATTCCAGGAGGTATAGATGGTAATAGTATTTTCATTTGAATTTTCTGTTACACCATCTGCCTCAAATTGCCAAATAATATCTTCTGCTTCCGGAAAGGAATCGGCAACCAAAGACTCATCAAACAAACGATTAATAAGCGTATGCTCATCCATGCCATCATTTAAAACCCGTGTTAAAAAGGCAGCTGTTGGTGCGGCAACATTTTGCTTAGACTCCTGGGTTAAAGGAGTTATTGAAAGCTTAACTTTAGCAATATCTGGTTCTCTGAAATTTTTTGGAAATGCCCAGTGAAGCATACATGAGACATGAAATAGCGCTTCGTGCAAACTAAGATCTGCATATTCTTCCCATATTTTTTCTTCCTGTAATTCTATCGCCAGATTTTGACGTTGACCTTTATTAAGACGATCGCCCAGCCTGTATTCAAGTACTTTGACGGCTGCTTCCTCTGCCTCAAAATCTGTCAGTGCCAAACAGGCCATATCCTTTAATTCTTCTGTAGGTATTTCCTGCACATCATCGTATTCAACATGCCGTAGCAAGCCCCTAAATTCTTCTTCAGTCCAAACAAGCGGAATCTCATGTACTTCCTTTAGTTCAATGAGTTTAACACTATACTTAAATTTTGCCATATGATCTTTAAATTCCTGAGACAATCCACATAAAATTATTGATGGAAATTGCCTACAAATAAACCTATCAAAAGTAATAAGAATTTATCTTGTTTTCTGTATTAGAATCTGTAATTAATTGATCTATTTTGTGATAATTTATACACCTATATATCAATGTATTGTTGATATTGACTATATTTCATTTTATAAGCCAATCATATAAAAAACCAATGGACACCAAGGTAAAGCATCAGAAAAAATTTGGCACATTTGGTGGCGTATTTACACCAACCCTACTTACCATTCTTGGGGTTATAATGTACCTGCGTCTGGGATGGGTTGTAGGAAATGCCGGCCTTTTAGGAACATGGTTGATCATTATCATCTCATTTGCCATCACATTATGTACTGCACTTTCAATGTCTGCTATTACGACTAACATCAGGATTGGCGCCGGTGGAGCTTATGCCATTGTTTCACAGGCACTGGGGTTAGAAGTGGGCGGTAGTCTGGGAATACCACGTTATGTCTCACAAGGTCTTGCTGTCACTATGTATATTTTTGGTTTCAGGGAAGGATGGCTTGGTATTTTTCCGGATCACAATCCCTTTCTGGTAGACGTCCTTGTTTTTGCCTTGTTGTTTGGAATAGCCTATGTGAGTGCTAATCTCGCTATTAAAACACAGTATATCATTATAGGGATCATTATGCTTTCTTTTGTCTCCATCATTTTAGCAGCCTATGAGGGATCTATGTTTAATACAAATACAGAGGTCCTGCGTTTTGGTTCTTTTCAGGGTTCAGTAGAGAATAATTTTAGTGGAAGTAATTTCTGGATCGTGTTTGCTGTGTTCTTCCCGGCTGCAACGGGTATCATGGCCGGGGCCAATATGTCTGGAGAACTCAAAGATCCCAAGAAAAGTATCCCGGTAGGTACCCTCTGGGCCATAGGAGTGAGTTTTGTTATTTATATGGTACTTGCCTATTGGATAGCCCGTAGTGCCACTGAGGCCGAATTACTCGCAGACTACTACGTAATAGTGGAGAAAGCCTATTTTGGACCTTTGATCCTGGCAGGCATTCTGGGTGCTACCTTCTCATCAGCTCTGGCATCCATAGTTGGGTCCTCTAGAATCTTATTTGCCATGGGAGAACACAAGGTGCTCCCCTACTCTACATTTTTAGCTGGGCAAAGTGCGAACGGACAACCCAGAAATGCGATGTTGATAACCGGAATCCTCATTTTTGCTACCATGTTGTTAAGGAACATCAACGCGGTTGCTCCCTTGGTAACCCTGTTCTTTCTTATTACCTATGCCATGATCAATATTGTGGTCATTATAGAACAAAATTTAGGTCTTATTAGCTACAGACCCGTATTTAAAATACATAGGTGGGTTCCATGGATTGGTCTTATTTCATCAGTCTTTGCCATGTTTATTATTAACCCCACCGTGAGTTTACTTTCCGTATTGATCGTCTTTGTGGTCTATTGGTATTTATCCAGACAGAATTTGGAAACTCCTTTTGAGGATGTGCGATCCGGATTATTTGTCTCGTTCGCAGAATGGGCTGCCAAACTTACCTGGGGGATGAAAAAAATGCAACAACGAGCCTGGAAACCCAATTTAATGGTGCCCGTACGAGATATCAATGGAGTAAAAGGTATTTTTCCATTTTTACGAAATATTGCAAAACCCAAAGGGTCAATAAAACTCCTGGGCATAGAGCCATTTTCAGAAAATAGCAAATTGGCGGTTCAGTTAGCCAGTCTGTCTGAATCATTTAGGACCAAGGGCGTGTTCTCTTCCTGGACGGTGATCCATACCGAAGAATTTACTAAAGGCATTAACTATGGGAGTCAGGCATTACAAGGTGCCTTTTTTAAGCCTAACATTGTCTTTCTTAACCTGCAGGAACACGATGACTATGAGGCAGAATTGCGACCTATCATCAAAGAATCTATCCGGTTAGAAATTGGGGTTTTACTATATGTTGCTCATCCTACAGCACTATTGGGAGAACGAAACATCATCAATGTATGGATCAGTGACAGGCAATCTAATTGGAGTATTGGTTGGGATATAGGAAACCTCGACCTTTCCATGCTTATTGCTTATAAGCTAAAACTTAATTGGAATGCTAAGATTCGCCTAATTACGGTCATCAATGATCCAAAAGAAGAGCAAAACGCGAGAGAATTTCTCAATTCTCTAATAAACCTTGCTCGGTTACCAGAGACAATGACAGAGGTTTATATTGGCACCTTTAAACAGGTGGTTGATAACGCTCCTTCTGCTGATCTTAACATCTTTGGTATGGAGGAAAACCTAAGCTTTCACTTTGTAAAAGAAATGGTTTATAAAACAAATAGTTCCTGCCTCTTTGTAAAAGACTCCGGGCATGAAAGCATACTCGCTTAGAACAAAATAAAGGTGGCATTATCTGTATAACACCACCTAAATTGAATATTACTTTTCTTAATTCCTACTTTGGATTAATGTTTTGGTTTACCCTAAAGAGATTGGTAGGATCATAAGCCTGTTTGATCTTCTTAAGTCTGGCATAGTTATTCTTAAAACTAGCTTTTACCCGTTCTTGTCCTTCATCGTTCATCATAAAGTTAGAATAGGCGCCTCCGGCAGAATGTGGATGTAATCCTTCCCAATAATCCTTACACCAACGAGTTATTTTATCTGCATTTTTAGGATCGGGGTCTACTCCTACAATTACCCCTGAATATTTGGCATCCCTATAGGCCCAGGCGGTCTCTTCATTCCCTACTCTCGCAGCAGCTCCTGTGATAGGGTATAAATGCATCTGAGATAAAGGCGTCGGAATTTTTGATCCGAATTTCAGATGCTGAGCACTGATCTCTGCATTCAGATCATTAAAAAAGTCGCCCCTCCAATACCATTGAAGTCCGGGTGGAAATAACCCATCGAACATGGTTTGAACTGAGGGATAAGGCATTTCCCCTACGTGTTGAAACAAGGGTTCCATGGCTAATATAGGTTTAAACAGTTCTTCTGCTTTTGAAAGATCTCCAACATAACACCAAACAATACCGCAGAATTGTTTTAAATGCAAATGCTCTGGAAACGGCGGACCTGGAATGATCATGGTAGCAAAGAAACCATTGAGCTCCTCGGGAGCCGACTCTATAAATTTATGGTACCAGGCCATTACTTCCTGCGTCTTTTCTATGGGCCATAAGGTAGGGCCACCAAAAACTGTTTTTACGGGATGAGCCTGAAATTTAAAGGATGTTATAACCCCAAAATTTCCACCTCCTCCACGGATGGCCCAGAAAAGATCTGTGTTCTGGGTTGCACTCACTGTTACAAAGGAGCCATCTGCCAACACCATATCGGCTTCAAGCAGATTATCTATTGTTAAGCCGTATTTACGCGCTAAATGTCCTACGCCACCACCCAGGGTAAGGCCTCCAACTCCGGTTGTAGAAATGATCCCGGCTGGTATAGCAAGCCCAAAAGGATAGGTGGCATGGTCCACTTCACCCCAGAGATTCCCGCCACCTACTCGTACCGTATTATTAGAGGTATCTACCCGGATATTTTTAAGCAAGGATAGATCGATCACCAATCCATCATCGCAAAGGCCCAAACCTCCGCCATTATGTCCCCCTCCTCGGATTGCCAGGAGAATATTGTTTTCACGGGCAAAATTTACGGAAGCCATTACATCTGCAACATCCACACACATTACAAACATGCCGGGATGTTTGTCAATCATTCCATTATATACTTTTCTGGTCTCATTATAGTCACTGTCATTGGGCATTACCATACTTCCTCTTAGCTGAGAAGCAAATTGTGAAATACTCTCTTTACTTAGTTCTTTTACTGTTTTCATATTTGGTTGGTTTAGATAGGTTTAAAAGTTTTACTTGGCTATGATCATTCCTTTTAATGACCAGAGTATGGCCAGTACGTCTTTTTTGGTTTCCTCGGTCATCTTATTCTTATCCAGAGCCAGGAAAATATCATCTATTACACACATATATTCAGAAGCACTTATATTCATGCCTGTATGTGCCGTAACCATGTCCATACCGTTATAGATCTGAGGACCCCCGCTACCCATACTAAAAAATTCAATGGTGTGCTGTTTGATGATGGCTAACTTTTCCGGTTGTGACCTATATGGTAAAAACCTGGCACTCACTTTGGGATTATTCATATGCGCCTCAACGGTGTCATCTACAATCCTGGAAATACCACTAGTTCCACCAAGCTGTTCAAAAAGAGTGATTTTCATGAGTTATAATATTTTGGTTATACCCAAAGCTAGGAATACGAATGCGAGTAAATGATCACATTTAAATCAAAGACTCACAATTTTAAGTCATTTGTAATTTGCGGGGCTTTACGCTTGAAAGAGTTGGATGTATTTAGAGGGAAGAATACCAAAAGCGTCATAAAAACACTTGGTAAAATAAGCAGGACTATTGAATCCTGTTTCAAAGGCGATCTCAGAAATATTGCCTTGTTGTTTGTGTAAGAGATCGAGGGCTTTGTTTAATCGGAATTCTCGCATAAAGGTATTTGGAGCCTTTCCGGTAAGTTTTTTGATTTTGCGATATGTTTGAGAAGTACTATGTCCTAAAGCTTTGCACAGGTAACTCAGTTTGAAATTGGATCCTTTCCAGTTAGCTTCTGAGAAAGCAATTAATTTTGATAGGAATTGTTCTTCTTTAGGGTTTAATACGCGGATGTGATCTTTGTCAATGATCGCATTCCGGTTTTCATTCTCGTAAAGGTCTTTTATAGCATAAGAAATAACGAGCTGTTCTTTTACAATTTCACACATCTGTGTAGCTAAAATCAACGATTCATAAAAGATCCCTTCTTTATCTGTCACAGGAGATCCGGCACAAATACCTATGTTCAAACCCTGATGCTCATTCTTCAGTTTGGGATAGCTATACTTAAAATTTTCCTGGATCTTTAAGGCACACAGCACGGCATTGGTAACGGATTTAAAAGAGACCACATAAGATTTGTCGTTCTCACGAACAATGTTGCCCTGAAAGTGTTTTAGTGAATTAGCCACAGTTCTATGAAACTTCTGAGTAAAAATACTAAGCTGATGATCTTCGGTCCTGTATAATTGATCGGCAGTTTCAAGGACCATGATCACCCTGAAAGCAGGATCATCTATTATGTTTAAACCGGCATCCGATGCCTTCGTTGGATCCTCAATCCTTCCCAGGAAAGATTCTACCAGATGTTTGTCCACTTCTATAATTTGATGGGGAAGAGCTCCGTGGGCGTGGTTATGCATTTTCTGAATGGCTTCCTTGTTAGGCGCCTCAATAAGACAAAAAGCTGTATGCCGTTCACTATCGCACCAATAGGTCATTCCCTTGCATCCGTATAGATGTTGCACCTTTAAGTCTTCCTGATGCATGAGCGCTACGTGTTCCGGCTTTATTTCATCCGGGATATCATGACGATCCATATAAAGAGGCATACTGTTATATTTTTTATTAAGATACGGAATTGTAGGTGTTTGGCAACGGAGGTTGCTTTATAAATTATAATCCTGGGTCAAATAGATAAGGTCTTATTACTTTTTAATGCGGCTTTACCTAAGCTGGTATACCCATTTACAAAATACATCTTAACCGCTCCCCGGTTCTTCACTTCCTTTTTTCCCCTGTATTCGCATTCAAAAGAATCCTTTATAAGTGCATAGGTCTGTTCTCCAATGTTGATCCTTCCGGCTTCGGAAGTAATCTCCATTCTTGAAGCGACATTTACAGTATCACCCCAGATATCATAAGAAAATTTCTTACTTCCCACTACCCCTGCTACCAATGGCCCTGTATTGATCCCAATCCTTATGTCAAAGGTCAACAGACTCGTTTCGTTAGTCTTTGCTTTTTCCACAAAGTCGAGTATTTCAAAAGCAGCAGCAACCATTTTCGTCGCATGGTTTTCTATTGGATAGGGTACTCCACCAGCACACATATAGGAATCACCGATGGTCTTTATCTTCTCCAGCCCGTATTTTTCAATAATATCATCAAAAGCAGAAAAGTAGTACCCCAGGCTATATACCAGTATTTCCGGATCTACCTGTTCAGCTTGTGACGTAAATGCCTTGAAATCTGTAAACATTACAGTAGCTGAATCAACCTTACTGGCCTTTACTTCTCCCGATTCTTTTAACTCATTGGCGGTTAATTCCGGTAAAATATTGAGCAATAGAGTTTCAGAACGATCTCTTTCTCTTTCAATGATGGCCTTAGTTCTTTTAATATATATGTTGCGTCTAAATAGTCCTAATGCTAACAGTATTATAAGGAAAAGTGCAATGCCCACAGCAATTGTAATGATCTTCTGCGTTCTTCTCTTTTGATCTAACAGCTCATTTTCCCGTTGCTTTTGAGCGAGTTCTACATTGGCCATTTGTTGTACTGCAGAAATATTTTGTACACTATCCTTATATGTAATATGATTTTTATAGTTAGCTAATGATTTCCCTAGGTCACCCCTCCTCTCATAAAGTTCTGAGAGTTTTAAATAGGCATCTCCAATCTGCTCTTTAAGGCTGTTTTGTTTCGCTAGATTAAGGCTCCTGTGTGCATATTCGAAAGCCTTTTCCCATTCATTTCTTTCAGCACTAAAGTCGGCCATATATGTAAGAAATACGCAGATTGGATAATAGTCTCCAAGCTCTTCAAGCATTGTTATTGCCTGTTGGATCTTTATTTCTGCCTCTTTTGATTTCCCTAATTGTGCATAAGCCAAACCAATATTTCCAATATTATAGGCCGATCCAATTTTTAGATTTATTTTATCCCAGATCTTACCAGATTCTTCAAATAAAAGTAAGGCTGAATCTGGTTTGGCAAACTCTAAATTGTACGCATCCCCTAAATTTTCTATGGCAGAAGCATAGCCAATGGAGTCGTTTCGGTCTTCCATCGATTTAAGAAGTTCAATAGCATTCTTATAATACCTAATAGTGCTCTGTTCATTGCCCATGGCCGCATAGACACCTGCAATAGAAATATTTAACGACCCTAATTCTTTGGTTTTTGTTTTGTCGTTAGATACAATCTGAACTCCTTTAAGATACGATTTCAATGCTTCCGATAAATCACCCTTTAGTCTTAGTGCATTCCCTTTTTGTAAATAACCATTGTACAAAGAAACAGTAGAATCTAATGCTTTGGCTTGGCGTATCAATTCTTCACTATAACGCAATGACTTATCAGGATTAGGATGACTTGCTGCCAGCCTGCTTAATAATTTAAGTCGATCCCCCTCCTCAAATGCGCCTGAATTAAATATTATTTCAAGGCTGTCTGCTGTTGCCTGATTTTGACCATAACCAACAGTCATCCATAGAAACAAAACGCCCAACAAAAGCCGGGCGTTCTTTTTAATCTTGCGTAAACGTACTAAAATACCGTTCATAAGAAGTTGGATTAACAAAGCACTAAATACTCTTACTGTCCTCCTACCTTAATTTTTGGATCTAAGGTATACTTACCAAATCCTTGTACTTTAAATTCAATCAGATATTCATAATCTAAGCCATGGGCCGTTTTTCGTTTGATCTTAGCATTTACCTTTTCTTTTCCATCTCTAATTCTTCCGAAAATGTTTCTGGAATCAAATATATTGATGCCCTTGATGAATCCTATTTTTTTAATTTTTACGTCTTCCCCATCCTGGGTGACACCCTCCCATTCTAGATCATCACCATCCTCAACTTGAATGGTAAACATTTTTGGATTATTATCTCCGGGAACAACAACGGAACTAGGGGTTGCCGTTAAGGTACAACCGCCTGGAGCATTGCTATCATTTCCTAGTTGGGAAGTATCTACTGTAAGTGTAATGACCACGGGATCTCCTGCCTGTCCAAAACTGAGTGAGCAAAAAAGAAAAAGCAAAAGAGCTAAGGAGCCTTGCATTGAGTTAAATGTCTTCATGATATAGGTTTATTGGTTGTTAGTTACTAACAAGATACTGAATTATCTTTATAACAGAATGTTTATTGTTTCGTATCAAATTAATTGAATAGTTTTACTTCTAACAAACGAAGAACATTGTGAGATTTGGCAAGTGCTATATATTCATTTTGGTTTTATGCGGTGTCATAACATCAACTTTTGGACAATTAGTGAATATAGAATCACAAAGGATGCAGGTAGACTCTATTCGCTTTGTTCTGAAAAGCGACTTGCTTTTTGATTATTCCAACAACAACGGGGATTATCTTTCACAATTTACCGCCAATATTTCCACCCAATTAAAATCAAAGGACCTGAAGCGGATCTATATGTTCATAGGGAGTTATAATACCGAGCGCAGTAAGGATCAGGATTTTCAAAATTCCCATTTTTTACACCTTCGATTCAATCAAAAAATTTCGAATATCTTTAGATTTGAAGCTTTTATTCAGAACCAGTACAATGCCTTACTTAGTATTAATAGAAGAGAGTTAATTGGGGCCGGACTACGTTTTAAATTCATCTCTACGCCTAATGTTAAGGCATACTTTGGGAATGCATATATGTATGAACATGAAAGGATAGATGACAGCGACTCAGAATTTTATAACAATCGGAATAGCAGTTATGTTTCCTTTACGATGAATTTTTCAAAATCGAAGATCTCTCTAACCGAGACCCTTTATTTCCAGCCTAAATACAGTGATATTAGTAATCATCGTGTTTTTCAGCAATTGCAGGCACAATTTCCAATAAGTACTTATTTGAGTTTTACAGCTCAATTTACATACTTCTACAACAGTTACGTTCCTGAAATTTCTCGTGATTATTCTTCAGATCTCAGCCTGGGTCTAAGCATTAACATTTAAAGAAAGACTGTAGACGCCATATTATATGAGCTACCTATGTTCCCTCTAAAGACCGTAAAAAGCTACATTGGATTATCCGATCTGTTTTACACGAACAGCGTTCATGCCTTTCATTCCTCTTTCTAACTCAAAAGATACAGAATCGTTTTCTGCGATCTCATCAATGAGGCCGCTTACGTGGGTGAAGTATTTTTCGTTGTTTTCAGTATCTATGATAAAGCCAAAACCTTTGGAAGTATCAAAGAAAGATACCTTTCCTTTTCTAACAGGGTCGAAGGGTTCTCTATCTCCCTCTTCTTTCTTAGGAATCCCTAGGATTATGTCTTCAGCATCAACTTTTATCTTATCAGCAGGATCTGGCGGAGTATCTACCAAATTTCCTAAATGGTCAACATAGGCAAATGGAATACCCTGAGGATTTTCATTTGAAGAAAGTTTTCTGGCTTCTTTCTTCTTGCGTTTCTCCTCCTGTTTCTTGAGGCGTTTTTTCTCTCTCTCCCCTTTACTATATGTTTGTTGCGATCTTGCCATTCCCCGTTTTTATGGGGCTAAAGGTAATAAGTATCTCTTCAATTCACAAGAAAATACTTCTCTTTCCGATGTTGAAAACAAAAAAGAGCGCTTAATAGCGCTCTTTTATGGGTTGGTTAGTTGGTTATCGTATACTAAAGTCTTTCTTGCCTTTATTATTACAATGGTCCAAAGAAATTCAATTATAATACATAAAGTGTTTAAAAAAGGACCAATCGCCTGTTTTAATGTCCGAAGTACACCAATTAATTACCAAACAAAAATGGGCAACTTTTTTGTTGCCCATTTCCTTATTCTTGTTTCAATGCTTATTTACATTTCACTTCCATGTTCTTAGATACTTTTATCTTTGATTGGCTTTAATAATTTACCATTACCATCAGTGTGTACTGTCATTTTTTCTTTGCCTTTGGTAAGGAAGAATTTATACCTTTCAACTTTCTGTCCATTTTCGCTAAAAATGGCCCTATAGCTGTCTTTAGATATTACCCATCCGGGATAAGCTGTATGAAGGGCTAGTTTTATTTCCTTATTAGGTGCAACATTATTACGACGTACAATGGCATGCAACAGTTTAAAATCTGAATTGTATTCTGCTGAGATGGTCCTATTTTCTCCACGAATAAGTGCATTGTATTCTATATCCCGATTTTTTCTAGGATTGTTAATACCGGCAGTATTACGGGTAGCTTCTTCCTTGTTGTTTTCAATTACCGTTTTATCCTTAAAAACGAGTTCAGGAAAATCTCTTTTTACGGCAGCCATAAGCTGCGCATTGGTTGCTTTGTCTAACAATTCCTGGGCACTAGACTGGTAAGCAAACCCAGCGATAAGGGCCCCAACTAAGATTACTTTTTTCATTTGTTTACAGATTTAAAGATTAATATCTAATTTTTAATTCTGCTGTAAATGTACTAGCATTAGTTCCCCTCCTGCTGCTACTTTTGTAGCTAGACGTTTGTGATTTAACCTATTATTAACAAGTGAAGTATAAAATACAGTGAGATTCAGCCCTCTTATATATGTGATTTTGGCACATATTTCTCTTCTGCAATAGAAAGCAATAGATTAACATTGTCTACAACAATCTCCCTGTGTTTTAAGGAGATGGCACCACAATTTTTAAGTTCCTGAAGGTGTCTGTTAACTACGGCCCTTGTAGTACCAATTAAACTGGCGATCTCTTCATTTGGAAGATCATTAAGGACGGTCAATTTATGAGATTGGATGTCCATATTTTCGAGTAACAATTTCGCAAGCCTTACGAGGGTGGTATACAAGCTAATATCGGTTTTGGCGTGTTCTAATTGCCTTATCCGTTTACCTAAATACTTCAATATATGCTGGTGCATACTTGGGTTTCGATCTATCCAATGCCTCATTTGAGCTACAGGCAGTGTTAAGACTTCCAGCTGTTCTATTGCCTCCCAACATACATCGTGGGGTTCTTCGTCTAGTAAGGCTATAAAATCGAAAACGTCACCGGGCAACAATAAGAAAATGGTATGCTCTCTTCCGCTCCTGGGGTTACAACGATACACCTTAAGTCTTCCCGAAACAATAAAATTAAATTGGGATTCAAGATTGTATCTAAAGTCGCCTTTATGCCAATATTTGTGATTCATTGCAGCCAACAATTCCTGCAAAGCAGGTGTAGCCAACAGGTGGAAGAAAGATGAATCCTTTAGTGCCTCCAGGCACCTCAGGTACTGAGGATAATCCGCTTTCATCGTTATTTATAAACAAATCGTGCTTCAATTGGTTACGTAAAATTAGTGATAATAAGGAATCAGAATTCATAAGATTCAGCTAATATTTTTAACCCTCTTAGAAAGCCAATTTCTTAATGAATATAGCTACCCGCATTGATATCAATAGTAGTACCCGTGGCGTGGTCCATAGCTCCCGAACTCATAAAGCCAATCAAAGGTGCGATATCTGTAACCTCAGTAAGTTTATTTAAGGCAATTTCATCCAGTACTTTGGCCTCCCCGTATTCCCCTATAAACTGTTCGGCCATGGCCGTTCTCGTAAATCCGGGTGCTATAACAAATGCTTTTATATTATACTTTCCAAAAGAGCGGGCCACGCTACGTGCCAGTGAGGTAAGTCCTCCTTTGGAGGCTGCATATGCGAGATATTCCTCGGTCTCTCCACGGAAAGCAGCTCTGCTGCCTATATAGATAATTCTCCCGGAACTATTCTCCATAAAATGATCTAAGGATACCTTGGTCATTAAACCTACTGCATCCAAATTAACAGCAAGGGTTTGTTTCCAAACTCTATACCAGTCCTTTATTGCTGCATTCATGGGATGTGGAATAAAAACCCCTGCATTTAAAATGAGTGTATCTATCTTCCCAAGATAATCTAAAGCTTCTTTATAAAGTAAAAGCACTTCATCACTATTAGCCAAATCTGCCTGCAATGACTTTGCATTTTCACTGCCGTACTTTTTCACAAGCGAATCTGCTTGAGATTTTCCCGAATGATAGTGAACCCCAACTTTTGCTCCGTGCTTTAACAGATAATCGGCAATGCCATAACCTATGCCTTTAGAAGCACCCGTTACCAGTATATTTTGTCCTTTTAGTTTCATTTCCTCAAATGACTTGTTAGTGAAAATTTACCAATTGAAATTAACGAATAAAAGTGATACTATCCATAAATAGATTATGCTATTGAGAATATGCGTAATACTATTTTAAATTAATTAGTTAAAATGAGTGAGGGCGCATTATTCATAAAAAAAGCGAGTCCTAAGACCCGCTTTATATACTTTATTATGATTGATCTAAATTTCGGGAGTCATTTCAAAATTTATTGTTGTTCTGTTACCAGCATCTATGTTTACCTCAATTTCTGCCTCTACCTCAGGCTCTGGAATTGTGATGTAACCTTCCTTTATAACTGTAATAACATATGATCCTGCTTCTAGGCCCATGATCATATAGCCCCCTGTTTCATCTGTAAAGGAAGATGTTATTTCTTCGCCATCCTGTGATACGGTAATCTGGGCGTCTACCAATGCAGTACCATCTGCCATGTCTGTTACTACTCCAGCCAAAGTACCTGCCGTAGCCAAGTTGCTAACTTTAATTACTGGTTTAAAAATGAAACCATTAAACTTAGACATGTCCCTGATATTTCCACGGGGTACAAATGACCTGCTTACGTCAAAATCTAACAATAGATCTGCCGATAACCCCCCAGCTATTGTTAAAGCCGGTTTTATCTTTATTTTAATCCCTGATTGCTCTCCACTGGGAACTTTTAAGTCATACGTGGTACCATCTTCATCGTTCATTACCACATTAATACCCTTGGCATACACTCTCAATTGATCATAAGTGCCTGCAAGGATCTCTCTATCAACCAGGGATTCGGTAACCCCATTGGTAAGGTCGAGGAGATTTATACTAATTTCCTCTTCCATCAAGACAACGATGCCGGAACCATCGTGCATATCTTCTAACTCTTCTTCCATATTTCCATCACCTTCCATGGATGAATCTTCTTCTGTATCGTCCTTCTGTCGCGCCTCTATTTTATATATGGTAACATTGGCCTCCGAGATGAGATCGAGCGGAAAGGGAGCATCTGTAAGTTGTATGGTGAGTCTGCCCACACCCGCCTCTGTGGCATCATTGTCGGAACATGCTGTAAATACCATTAAAAATATTCCCAGAAATGCATATAGATATTTTGTTTTCATAGTGCGACTATTTTATTAATTCTTTAGTTAAAGAGCCAGTGAAATTACTCCTTAAATAAAAAGCAACCCAGTATTTTCAGCTATTTTCGATGAATTACACTTCATATAACATCCCTTAATTTGAAGATTATATCTTATATGATTTGGACAAAAAAAATGGGACAGACGTCCCATTTTTAAATGCGCTATGTCTAAATTTTATACCAATTTAGCATTCAGTGCCAATTCTGCTTTTAGAAGCTGTGAAATAGGACATGTCTTTTTAGCTTCGTTCGCGATCTTAACAAACTGATCACTTCCTATGCCTGGAACCTTGCCTTCTACCTCCAAAGTGATTTTGGTAACGTTCCCATCTTCAAAAAGGACACTAGCGCTGGTTTTCAGATCATCTGGAGTAAATCCTGCATCGCCCAGTAAAAAACTTAATTTCATGGTAAAACAGCCGGCATGGGCTGCGCCAATAAGTTCTTCCGGATTAGTCCCAATGCCGTCTTCAAACCTTGTTTTAAACGAATATTGGGCTTTATTAAGAACGGTACTTTCCGTACTTACAGTTCCTTTCCCTTCTTTCCCACTCCCCTGCCAGTGAGCACTTGCTTTTCTTGTAAATTTCATTTTTTTATATTTTATATGTTTGATTTATAATGTACTATATGATTTTTATTTAAATGTTTCATTTAATAATAATTTTAACTCTTCCCAGGAAGCTTTATCTGCTTTCTCCTGATATGCCAAGGGTAAACTGAATTTCTTTCCTAAGGAATCTGCCTCTTTACTGGTAAAGGCATGTTGTGCTCCTTCATAGGCAATGTAGGTGTAATCTGCTCCTATCTCATCCATTGCTGCTTTATACGCTACAATTGATTCCGCTGATACAAATGGATCTGCTGCCCCATTACAAACTAAAACTTTTGCTTTTAAATCCTGATTAGGCATTATAGGTAATTGAACGCCACTGTGAAAGGCTGCAACTGCATCCAGATCTTCCCCGGCATTGGCCATGGTCAATACCACACTACCACCAAAGCAATATCCTATGGCCGCTATTGCGGTAGAATCGACAGAAGGTTGTGATTTCAAAAGTTTTAGAGCCGATTTAAATCTGGCCTTCGCCTCATCAATGTTCTGCATAACCATCCCGGAAAATTTACCTGCATCATCAGGATGATTTGCCTGCTTTCCATCGCCATACATGTCTACTGCCAGGGCCGTATACCCTAGTTCAGCAAGCATTCTAGCTCGTTCGCGTGTATAATCATTGTGTCCCCACCACTCATGAACCACGAGAATTCCGGGTCGCTTTTCTTTTAGAGAAGAATCATAAGCCAGGTATCCCCTCATAGAAGTAGATTCAGTAGTATAGGTTACTTCCTCTCCAACAACAGAAACTTCAGTAGTTTCGGGAATTTGCGAAACCTCCTCCTTTTTATCCATCTTACAAGCGCTCATGACAAGAGCGAAACTTAAGACTGTAGTCCAAACACTTCTTTTCATTTATTAATCTATTTTATTATTGATTTGATGCTAATTTACGAATTACTAAACGATTGAGCAGAGCTCATTTTCGCTGTTTTTTCCTTATAATCCAAATACCCTT
Organism: uncultured Flavobacteriaceae bacterium; assembly: GCA_963796935.1. Classification (GTDB taxonomy): domain Bacteria; phylum Bacteroidota; class Bacteroidia; order Flavobacteriales; family Flavobacteriaceae; genus Muriicola. The sequence goes on along the minus strand of CAWCNT010000014.1, from coordinate 282,772 downwards.
TCCTACCGGAGTTTAGAACGTGCTTTGCAATTTTAATGGCATGTACTATTCATGAATGGTTATTAAGTTATGTGGATAGATTTTGGGGTATCTTTGCACAAATTTATGTAGGTTCTCTCATTGTAAAAGTACCAATGAAGTATATCCAGATACTATCACTCTTTCTTATCTTATCTTTTTTGTTTTTTGGTGCCAGCTGTTTCCTTCTGCCAAGAATGAAATTCGAGTTTGAACGCTACGGATTACCCAACAAAAGACGTTTTGTAGGTGGATTACAGCTGTTGGGTGGATTAGGATTGTTGGTTGGACAGCTCGTTACACCTGTTTTAACCTTGATTGCTTCTGCAGGCCTTTGCATTCTTATGCTACTTGGAGCAGCAGTTCGAGTAAAAATAAACGATCCCTGGATCGCAATTCTACCTGCACTGTTCTACGCCTTATTGAGTGGTTATCTTTTTATAAGGACACTTCAATTTCTATAGGAATTCTGTGTTATCTGTAAAAATAATTACCAGACATATGAGCATAAACAATGCCGCTGGGAAGGATTTTATCAATGGATCATTTATACGGAAATGCATTGAAATAGATCCGGCTAATAGAATTGCAAGCCCCGATGCAGCTACCAGTTTCAAGTCGGGATACCATATGGCCACTATCAGCATAATCGCTAAAACAACTTTTAAGGTGCCAATAACATAACAAGACCAGGTTGGCAATCCGTACTCCCGAAATTCTTCAAGGATGTTGGTCGCCTTCCCTCCGCGCCAGCGTGTTGCTTTGTTATACTGTATAAGCCAAACGTTGAGTATGCTCAATCCAACAATACCCTGAAGCGCCATTATTACTATATTCATATCTTTATTTTATACATGGAAAGGTAGCAAATATTTAGTACTCCTGTTAAAACACTTTCTGCTCAGTTAAAAGTAAAACTCTTCCAAATAAAGCTACTAAATATAATATTTTGAAAGAAACCTTTTTCCATTTCCCGAAAAGAGCCTTTGCACAATTTCATCAGCTCCGATCTTGTTTTCCGGATTTTGAAATGTAGCCTTACTCATATAATTATAGACATGTCTTTCCAGGAAGTCGGACAAAAAAGGCAATTCCTCTGAGGTCCAAAATCCATTCAATGGGTCTATGATGCCATCAAAATCGGATCCGAGAGCCATACAATCCCATGCAAATAGTCCATTCGAATCCAACACAGTGGCAATATGCCTTAATTGATTCCAAAGCAATTCAGAGCGGTAGTGCATTATTTTATGACGCTTTATGGAATGCTTAGTGTTTTTTAAAGTAGCCTTGTTTGCAAGTCGCCTTTCGTCTAATTGCAGACCTATAATACCGCCAGATATGGCTAATCTGATCAGTTCTTCATCATAAAAATTGATCGATGCAGGGTTTAGCACTTTTGCCGTTTCCGGAAATCCCGGAACCGGATTAGAAAATGAAGTAAGACCATTGCAGGCCCCATGACTAATGATCATAGGAATGTTCTTAAATAAATCATCACCACTATCCAAAAGCTCATAGTATTCTTTACGGGCAGCCGGACTCATATGTTTTATATCCGGAAGGATTCTATTACCATCTGAATTATCTAACATTCGTTCCAGGACCTTCCTACCCAGGGATGTAAATCCGGTATCTAATCCTTCTGATTGATCAGCATACTTCGTAATAACCCCTGTAAGACTTGGTGAATGGCCACAAAGATGATTCCAGAAATGATGGGCAAAGGTTATAAAGAATGGTCGGAATTGCCATTTCTTAATTGCGTTTATATTTTCTAATACTTCCTGTTCATTTGGCGCTATCCTTAATCCGGTATTAAGAACGTGAAGACCCTCAATAGTAATGATGACCGCAATAGTTTGAATTTTGGAAGTCGACTCTTCAGACCTTATCTTTTCTATCTCCTTAAAATTTCTAACTAATTTATATCTGTAACGTCCTCCTGCAATTCTAAAGGTCTTTCCATCTAACTGCTGATAATACATATACTGCTGCACAAGATCCTTAAAGTAATCCTGCATGCCCTGTATATGATCTACCCTCTTTGCCCCTACTCCCAAGGCGAAGTTGGAAGCCAGATCCAACAACAGTTCATTGTTAAATTTATTTCGAACGAACCACTTTTCTAAAGGATATAAGGAAACACAAACCGTGCTCACACCACCTAATGAAAGGGCAGTGAAATTAGATTGTGAGAATTTTGTAAGTCCACTCAGATAGTTGAGCAGTTTGTCAAAAGGAGATGGGGGATCATAGTACCAGAGGCTTTTTTTACGCCTTCTGTCTGCACTGTTCATTCCTACCGGTATATCCCTAAAACTTTTGCCAAAGGGTTTTAAGGCAGGATGACAATGAAAATCTATATAATCATTTTTAGGAACCATGACGCCGTGCTTAAAAATATCACAGAAACCGCGCATTAAGATGTGCGATCGTTATAATTTTTAGGCCCTGAATATTATTTATCTAAGGTACTAACCAGGTTTTGCTGTATATGATTTGGCACTGCCTTAAACGATGAGAATACGGCACTGAAAGTAGCCTTTCCCTGAGTCAAAGATCTCAGATCTGTTGAATACCGGTAGAGTTCTGCTTCGGGAACCGCACATTTGAGGATCTGAAATTGATCAATACTATCTATTCCCTGTATGATGGATCTCCTGGCTTGAAGATCTGTCATAACACTGCCTACTGTTTCCTCTGGAACTTTCACTGTTACTTCTTGAACCGGCTCCAAAAGTTTTGGATTCGCATTCAGGAAAGCCTCCTTAAAGGCGTGAGCACCTGCGATCTTAAAGGCTATATCATTGGAGTCTACAGGGTGCATTTTACCATCGTAGACCATTACCCTTACATCCCTGATAAAGGATCCTGTAAGTGGCCCTGATTCCATAACTTCCAAAATTCCCTTTCGTATAGAAGGCAAATAACGAAGATCTATTACCCCACCTACAATACAATTGTAAAACATCAATTTTCCACCCCAGGGGAGATCAATTTCTTCCTTACCCCTAATATTAAATCCTTCAGGTTCTGGCATCCCTTCTTTCCAGGGTTCTATCTTCATATGAACCTGTGCAAACTGTCCGGCTCCTCCTGATTGTTTCTTATGACGGTAACTGGCCGTAGAGCTACGCTGAATGGTCTCTCTGTAAGCGATCTTAGGTGGCTCAAAATGAGCTTCTATCCCATAATTATTCTTTAAGCTCCAATCTATGGTAGCTAAATGCAGTTCTCCCTGGCAGCCAAGGATCATTTGTCGCAATTCTGAAGAATATTCAATGATTACCGTAGGATCCTGAATATGGATCTTTTTTAAGGCATCACTTAATTTTTCTTCCTCCTGTTTCTTAACAGCAGATATTGCCCTCCTAGTTCTGGCCGCAGGATACTGTATTGGTTTAATGGTTACAGGAGAACCATCTTGGTGCAGCGTATCGTTTGTTTCTGTATACTTTAGTTTTAAGCTTGCTCCAATATCACCAACTGTTAGCTTAGTCACAGGCTCCCTGTTCTTCCCATCCATGATAAACAATTGGTGCAATACCTCTGTCTCACCATTTCTTGAATTTACAAGTCTATCATTCACCCGGACCTCTCCAGATTTAACCTTAAAAAAAGTGATCTGTCCTAAACTAGGCTGAAATACCGTTTTAAAAACAAAAAGAGCGGTTGAAGCTTCCTTCTTCCGCTCAATGGTTTTACCTTCCACAGATTGTTCCTGCTTCAGATCTGCTGCTGCAGGCGCTACATTATCAATAAAGCCCATTAGACGGCCGCTGCCCATATCATTTAGTGCTGAGACACAGAATACCGGGAACAGTTCATGATTCAACATGCCAGCTTTAATACCTTGTCTCATTTCTTCTTCATTCAAGGTGCCTTTTTCAAAGAATAGTTCCATTAGATTCTCATCGTTCTCTGCAGCCTTTTCCACCAATTCATTATGAAGCATATCGGCACGCTCCTTCTGATCTTTCGGAATAGGTAATTTTTCAGGTTTCCCTCCCTCCGGACCAAACTTATAACATTTCATTTTTAACACATCGATGATGCATTGAGCCCCATCCATCTTAATAGGATATTGGATCAGGACAGCATTGTTTCCCACAAGTGATTTTATACTGCGAAAGCTCGATTCGTAGTCTGCGTTCATATGATCCATTTGGTTAACCACAAAAACTGTTGGTTTTTGGTAATGGTCAATATAACTCCAGATGATCTCGGTCCCAACTTCAACACCACTCTGAGCATTTATTACAGTTAGGATGGTATCCGCAACGCGGATAGAGGAGATGATTTCACCAACAAAATCATCCAGGCCAGGAGTATCTATTATATTTATCTTGTAATTACGCCATTCTGTATGCAGAGGAGTGGCAAAAACAGAGGTACCCCGTTCGTGTTCAATTTCGTGATAATCCGAGACCGTGTTCTTATTTTCCACGGTACCTCTTCGGTTAATCAATCCTGCTTCAAATAACATGGTTTCTGCCAAAGTGGTTTTACCACTTTGATGCGCTCCAACAAATACAACATTTTTAATGTGCTTATCATCAAATACTTTCATAGTCTTAGGTATTTAGATCGTATTAAATAAATTTAAAGCCACATCAAAAAGGTATTATAGAAGGGGCTTTCCGAGGAATGTAATTGCCATAATCAAAATCCATTACATATGGTATTCAACTGCAATTACAATACTCACTAATTTACTGATTTTTCACTTCAAAAACCACAAAAAAAGGTCAATATTTACAGAAATAGTGCCCATTCCTTAGGAAGGTTTATAGTAAAAGAATGGGAAAGGGTTTAAACCACAAAATAAGATACTATGGCTGTTGCTTTTCTCTTACAAATGGTACAAAACGCACGGGCATCAACTTCCTGCTTTTGATCTTACCCTTTTTCTTCTTTAACAACATTAATTGTCGAACGCCCTTATGTGGACCAATTGGGATGACCATCCTCCCATTTTCTGCTAATTGCTCCAACAGAAAAAGAGGGATACTCTCTGCCCCTGCGGTGACTATTATGGCGTCAAAAGGCGCCTTCTCCTGCCAACCATAGTACCCATCTCCTATTTTTACAGCTACATTATGGATGTTTAAATTTTTTATTATTCGGATTGCCCGTTGTGCAAGATCTTCTACAATCTCAATTGTAAAAACGGTATCGATCATCTGTGATAGTACGGCTGCCTGATACCCAGATCCTGTCCCAATTTCCAAAACTCTGTCCGACGTTTTTAAATGAAGGGTTTGGGTCATATATGCCACCATAAAAGGTTGTGAAATGGTTTGCCCTAAACCAATGGGCAGAGGTCTGTCATTATAGGCAAATGGTTTTTGTGATTCGGGAACAAACGCCTCTCTAGGTATCTTCCCCATTGCATTTAAAGTAGCTTTGTCTGTAATACCACGAGGTTTTAATTGTTCTTCCAACATACGTTGTCTTTGTTCCGGATAATTATCCTGGGCAAAACCCTGGAAAGCCACTGACAGACTTAACCATAACCATATATAAGACAGGTTGACATTTCTCATGACCAGATGAACTTTTCTATTACTGTATTTAGAACTCATTAAAATGCTATCTCCTGTTGCCTGCTTATTTTAATTTTGCATGATGGGCAACTTTATATTAGATGGATGGGTAGCCGAATGATGTATATTATTGGTAGCAACTATCCCTACTTTCTCATCGTAATTGTTCCCTCCTGTATTTAAGTTACGGGCAAACCTGGGAAAATTACTGCTAGATACTTCAATCCTGATACGATGACCTTTCTTAAAATAATTACTGGTGGCCATTGGCGTGAGATCTACCTTGTAGACCTTTCCTTTTTCCATAAAAACTTCCTTTTCATACCCTTCCCGGTAGCGTACACGTTGAATGGTCTCATCTAAATTATAAGCACTTCCATCGGGATGTACATCAATAAGTTTAATGGTGAGGTCCGTATCCTTCACATCACTGGAAAGATATAAGGTTGATTCAATAAATCCTGTCATTTCTACCCCTTTCTCTAAGATATCTGTAGTATACACAAGGATGTCATTTCTTGTCTCCATCCCTTGTTGGTCAAAGGCACCGCCCTTAACCGCATTTCCGGTACAACAAACATTACCTCCATAAGAAGGTACAGGATTCATAGGGTCATAGGTAAAGGTATCCGGCTTTTCAGCAGATGCTGGTTTCTTTAGACTCAGGCTACCATCTCCATATAAACTATTCGCTGTGCCCCCACTATGCAGATAATAGGTCTGTAGCTTAGATTCCTTTGGTGGCCAGGATTCGGAAGAATTCCACTTATTACTTCCCATAGTATAATACTGAACCCTGGGTGTTTTTGATTTGAAGTCGTTCGCGTCCCCTTTCAGCCACAGATCGAACCAACTGTAAATTTGCTCATCGTAATTGAGCCTGGCATCCCCTACCGATAATTCGCCAACTATGGTATTTTCCGTTGCTCGTGTGTAAGCACAATGAAGGGTTGGTGCAATGACCAGGTATTGATTTTCTCTTACAGAAGCATCTTTGGCATTTGCCCTAACGTGGTTGTACAAAGCCAGGTTGGGACTAATAGAAACATCGTACCAGGTAGCAAACCAAAATCCCGGAATATTGATCTCCATATCATCATGATAAAGTCCACCTTCATACCAGGCCTTATCATTTGGTTTGCGACGCACCATCTTATCAAACACTTCTTTTTTTCCCGGAATATTTTTGATAAAGTCCTGAATAGGCAGATGTTTTAAAGCCTCTGCCATATCTACAGGAGGGTTTTCAGGGGCAAGATCATAAAACCTTGAGATCCGAATAAGATCTTCCTGAGAAGCACCTGCTGGGATCCTGGGTTTAAACGTATCGTGCTCTACACCATACAACCAGGCAAAGAAAAGCATCTGCTCTGCCCCTCCTCTATACCAATTTCCTTGTTCATAATAATCTCCAACTCTACCTACTCCGGCCCCAAAACTTTGAGGAACCATAGTGGCTAGCGATGGATGGTCCAGGGCGGCCACTGCCATTTGCCATTCTGCCGTTGAAGAACATCCGTATAACCCAATTTTTCCATTAGACCAGGGTTGTGACTTCATCCAGGAAAAGGCATCATACCCATCTGTTAATGGTAGTCCTAAGATATCCCACTCCCCCTCTGAATAATACCGACCTCGTTCATTTTGAACAACATAGGCATAACCTCTTTTTACTGCCTCGTAAGCCCGTGCTGCCGTTCTTGTTCGTTCTTCCCCATCACCCCAGGAATTAAAATTATACGGAGTCCTGGAAAAGATGATCGGTACTTTCTGATCTCCCTTAGGGCGATAGATATCCGTTGCTAGTCGGATCCCATCCCGCATAGGCATCATTACCTTTTGATCAATGACAGCAATTTCATTTAATGCTTCCAGTACGGATTGCTGAGCAAAAAGTGAGGAAGAAGAAAAAATAAATAGAAAAATAAAAAGGAAACGGTTTATGATTTTCATTTGATTCGTGTTTTAGGTATAGACCTTTAAAAATATAGAATTAAATAGTCCCTCCCCTATTTATAGCCATTAAATTAGGATTGATTGTCCTTTCCTATGGATTGAACCAATAGGTAAGTTTAAGAGTAAGGTTCCAGGTACTTCCGGAAAACGGAGCCAGACGCTCATTTTTGGTAAAAACCAGAAAAAGGTCAGATGCCGGCTGATATCGCCATTGAAATCGGGAATTGAGATTGAAATTCCGGGTCTGTTCATTGTATTGAAAAAGGGTTGCAAAGAATAACTTGTTGGTAAATGTTATATCTACTTTAGAACCAATTAACCAGAATTCCGTGGTATTCCAAGGTGCGGGTAAACTAATGTTATTATAGCTCATGGTAGAACTAAGGCTTACATATGGTTGAAAACGATACCCCAGTTCATTCGTAATATTCAAACGGGTGCCATTTTCATAATACCCTCCCAAACTGGTATCAAAGGCATATGTAAACAATCCCTGAGGCCTGGAATCGTATTGCAGACGTACCGTATTCCAATTATTCTGCACTCCTGCATCTAGCAATTCCTTTCCTGTACGTGTAGGATCGAAAGGAGTCAGTAATTCCACATATTCATTGATCAATTGGGCCTGCAGAGCACTTCTGTTCCTATAATTCAAGGTATACCCCACCGTATTTTGATAATCGGTCTTGCTGAAACCAGTATCAAAAAAATGACTGAGTTCTAGTTTGGGTCCGTGACTAACAATAGGGCCTTTTGCTGGAAAGAAAAGGTAGCCCAAATACCCATTTAAACGAATATAACTGTCCCTTGGAACAAAGCCAACTTCTGCCGTATAGCTAGACCCTACTACTTCTTCCTGTAATCCCCAGGACCATTGTCTATTGGTATATGATATATTGGCGGCTTGTGTTATACCACTTCCTTCGTCTTCCGGAGCAAAGGACTTTAAGAGAAAGGCCTTACCGTTCCATAGATTGTCCGAAGACCCCAGGTTGTACTCTACTCCCAGATTCCTGTTGAATTTAGGGAATATGGTACGCAGTGAATCCTCCTCTGAAGGATATCGGAACGATTCCTTATTAACGAACATAAGTCCGATGCTAGATCTGCTGAATACCTTGCGCTGTAATGAAATCACACCAAAGTTTTGAGTAGGCTGCCCGGTTTCTTCAATGGAGGAAGTCTGAATATCCATTATTCCCAGTCGCCAGTTCTTGTCGAGGTTTCCACTTATGCGGGCCCCAGCATCTATGGGCACTCCTAATCCAATTCTCCTGGAGAAGAATGGGCGAATAGTTGAATATCCAAAGTTGGCAAAGAGGTCTGCGTTCTCCAGGAAGAATTGTCTCCTTTCTGGGAAAAATAATTCAAAACGATCCAGGTTGGTCACTTGCCGGTCTACCTCTACTTGTGAAAAATCGGGATTTACGGTAAGATCTAAATTCAGGGATGAAGATATGCTGAATTTTATGTCACCTCCAATTTTTGCATCTGTAGATGATTTATTATCATCTATCTTATTGATCTCCCCAAGGACATAGGGAATAACAGAAACATTTAATTTGGGAGAAGGCGGCGGGGCATCCCAAACCAAGGTCCCTGTTAAAGCAAGTGCGGCTGTTGGGAACTGTCTGGGAATGGGTGTCCAACTCGACTTTTCGCTTGTTTTAAGGTCGAGTCTGCTAAAATTGATCCCCCATTCTGTCACCCCTTTTTCATAACGAATAGACTTAAAAGGAAGTGCCATTTCAAATACCCATTTCTCATCATCGCGTTTTACTTCAGAGACCCATTTGCTGTCCCAACTAAGATCAACCGCACTACCTCCGTACATGGTACCATCCCATTGGGCGCCGGCCGCATTAGACCCAAATGTGAATCCGGTAGTTTGATTATTAAAGGGATCCAGGAATAATAAGAAATTGTCATTTTTCCCAAAAGTAAAATCGCGTCTAAGCGATTCTACAAAATTCTTCCCTTCGGTGTTATTGTAAAAGGTTGCCACCAAATAGATGTTCACATCATCATAGGCCATCCTTATTTCACATTGTTGAGTGGCAGGCCCCTTATCCATGGGCAGTACCATAAAAAAGTCTTTGGCCACATCTGTATTGGCCCAGGCCAGATCATCGGCTATACCATCAATAACAATAGGCAATTGTGTTCTATTTATATGAAGAACATACCCGGCATTTTTCTTTTGGGCATGACAAAAAACTGTTGAAAGCAACAATAGTAAAATATAACAGATCTGCTTGAACATTGGTCAATTGAAGAATGATTGAAGTAGAGAAAAAGCAACAATATATGCCACTTGTTCAACTAAAGATAGGATATTTAAATTAGAAGTTTTGGACGGGTAGAAATAAAAAAAGCCCCCATTTTGTGAAGGCTTATATCAGATTGTTTTTATTGTTATTCCAGTTCCTTTAAAATATTTTCCGCAGAATTAGTAATGCTTTTGTAACATCCATACCCCCATCGAGCAAAAAAGAATATAAAAATAGCCATGATAGGTAGGTAGATATATAAAATGTTGCTATCAATAAAGATATCTTTACTATTCATAATTTTACTGGCAACTGGTAAAACGGTAAACATCAGAATAAAGCTCAAATAAATGCCTAAACGTTGCAAGAAAAGCAATTGCTTCTTTGCTTTAGAAAAACTAACAAGGGTTTCTTTAATATTCTTGTCTGCAATATTTATCTTTTGAATACGCCTTAAGGAATTGAGCGTAAGAACAGGAAGAAGAATTAAAAATATCACAGTAAAAAGACCACATAATTGAAGGTACCAGGTATCTAACAAAGAAAATTTAGTTAAAACAAAGATGGCTGCTATTATACATATAACCCCTCCAATGGTTTCATAGGTGGAGATCTTTTTAAATTTGTTTGAATACTTTGCTTGTGTCATCTTCATGATTAATTCGTTTGTTAGTTTCTTTTGAGTTTCTAGTTCCTGGCTCATTTCTGACCATAATGTTTCTAGTTCTTTTAGTTCCATGGCGCTATTTTTTGATCATTTCTGACTTTAATTTTTCTTTTATCCTGGAAATACGCGTCCCTACATTGGTTGTTGAAAATCCGGTGATCTCTGAAATTTCTTCGTGCTTTTTGCCTTCCAACACTAATAGTATAATACCCCGTTCTAATATGTTTAATTTCTGAATATGGGCATGTAGGAGTTTTATTCTCTCTTCCAAAATTGGGTCATACCCTACTGTACTGGGTGCATTTACTATTTCCAGGGATACTTCATGCGGCCTTCGTTTCTTTTTATTGAGTTGTCCTATAGCTGTATTCAGTGCTACTCTGTACATCCAGGTGCTTAGCTTTGATTCTGACCTAAAAGAATCGAAAGATTTCCACAGCTGATACACAATTTCCTGATAGAGATCGTTCTGATCTTGCTTTTGTTCTGTATACAAAGCAGACACTTTATAGATCAATGCCTGATGCTCCTTTATGATCTGAACAAATGCTTCTTCCTTTTGCATTGTAAAATTGTGTATTTAGGGTATTAGTAACCCATCCCTGGAAAAGATCACACTTTTCGTTGAATATTTTTTTAATTTCTTTTAAGGTCCTATTAAATAAGGTGTTCACACCCCAATTCATGGGCGCTATTCACAATTGGAGGTTAATTTAAAATAGCGTATGCTAATTAATCCATCGGAAATAAGCTTGTATCCAGGGATGGAATAAGTTTTAGGGCATTTTTGTAATACACTTTCTGAAGTACTTCATCTGGCAGGTGGAGCCCATACATAGCCCAGAAGGCATGATATTTCTTGTAGTAGGGAAAATATTCATCACTGCTCTCCAAGACCCGAAAGTAGGTTGGAAACTCTTTAGGTTGCCAGCTGTCTTTTCCAAAAAGAATTCTATCCTGGTATTTCACAAAGAAGGCATGGGCATTTCTTGGTTGCCTGCCCAGTTCAGCTATAATAGCTCCTATACCAACATACATATTGGGCATTTCTTCAAGTAAATCTCCTAATTTTCCCAGGTCATTGGCAAACCATCCCATATGAGCATTGATAAACTTTGTATTGGGGTGTTTTTTAAAAACATGATGCTGTTCCGCAATGATCTGTTCCCAGGGTGCCGGATTAGTGGCACTTCTTTTTCTATTGGGTCTTGTTTTTAGTTCCAGCCAACGCTCATTTTTAGCATCCATAGGATCCCAAAACGACTTTGGATCGGCTGCGTGGATCAACACCGGAATGTTTAATTCCCCACATTTGGCCCAAATTGGATCTAATCGTTCATCATCTATGGCTAGTCTTTTTCCGTCAACATCCTTATTTCTCAGTCCCAGGCTTTTATATATTTTTAGTCCTTTGGCACCCCTGGCAACATCAATCTCCAGCTGTTTTACGGCATTTTCTGCCCAATCCTCACTACCTACCCCATCGAAATCAACATTGGCGAAGACTACAAACCTGTTTGGATAGTGTTCGTTGATATTGGCGACTATATTCTTTATTTTATCCCCTGAACCACCACTCAGATTTACCATGATCGCCATATTCATCTCATCCATATCCTTGATCAATTCAGAAAGATCTTGGGTGTCCATTCTGAACTGATGACTATGCACATCAATAAAGGGGAATTTAGCCTTGGTAATCTCTTTGCCCGGCACCACTAAGGTTGAGGTAGGATTATATTCTTCAAAGTCCATTTCCTGAGCATTTTGATTAAAAGAACAGGAAGTTAACAGAAGAACAAATAGCAATGTTTTGAAAGATCTGATCATATCTAATTTTTAAAATTTAATGGTTTGAAAGTAGCATAGTCCTCCGGGGTATCCAAATCTGTTGCCTTTTTCCCGGGATCTACACTAAAACAACTGTTCTTGTTTTTTGATATCAACTGGCTTGCCCCTTCATCTCCCTTCAACTTTTGCAAAGCTAAAAAAAATGATTGGTCAAAAATGGCCGGCACCCCCATTTTAGATCTGTATTGAGTAGCAATGATTTTTCCTTCATTTGCGTTATAATGATCTATCAATGTATTTAGATAGGTCTCGTCTATAAAAGGCTGATCTGCCAACATAATAAGAATGGCATTAGGTTTAGCTACTGAGTTCAATATTCCTAAAATACCCGCACTGATAGAAGCGCCCAGACCTTCTTCCCAATTTTTATTTAAGACAACTTCATAGTTACGCGACACCATTTCCTCTTGAATTCTTTGAGCTTCTGCTCCCAGGACTACGAAAGCCTTATCAATATTGGAATTATTAGCAACGTCTATAGCGTTTCCCAATAAAGTATTCTGGGACCACGGTAAGAGTTGTTTGGTTGTACCCATACGGGAAGAATTTCCGGCGGCCAGGATGAGGGCTACAATATTCATTGAGAGTTACTATGAATTGATCCTTTCTTATCTCTTAACTTCACCGGAATTCGATCGCGAGCCACCATAAGGATCTCCGCCAGAATAGCAATCGCGATCTCCTGAGGAGTTACTGCTCCAATATCGAGGCCGGCCGGACCATGGATAGACTCCAGAAAAGCATCTTCTGTTTCCGGACAATGTTCTAAAAAAGCATTCAGCAGATCTTCTCTGCGTTTAAAGGGGCCCAGTAAGCCCAAATAAAAAGGATTACCGGCTTTTAATGTCATAAGATATTGAAGGTCCTTGGCATAGCTATGGTTCATTAGAACAATTGCTGTGTGTTCATCTATTTCATTGATGGGGAACGCCTCAGGAACTATGGCCAATAACCGATCTGAGCCTGGGAAATGATCTGAACTTTTTTCTTCAGTAGGATTGGCAACTATAATCACCTCCATTCCTATTTCAGTTGCCAAAGAACTGAGTTGAACAGCATCATGTTCTGCACCAACTATAAACAATTGGATACCGGGTTCCATAGTTTGAGAAAAAACAGAAAATGCCGGATCCGATTTATGTGTCCCATGAAGTGAGAATCTATCTTCACCAAAGATCAAACAACTCCCAAACTTGCTGTGTGCTATGTCTTTTTGTTCATAGGTGCATTCAATTTCAAAAACCTTCCTTTCCTTCACATTTTCCCAAAAACGCTTGATCACTTCTGCTTGGGGATCAAATGGTTCCAATAAAATATACAATATTCCTTCACAACCCAATCTGTAACGGCCGTCATAGGTCATTACCTTAGCCTCTCCATTCTTAAAAACACTTTCTGCCTGTCTTAGGATCTCTTTTTCTACACACCCTCCACTTACCGCACCAACCATAGATCCATTTTCCAGAATCAACATTCGCACTCCCGGCTTCCGGTAAGAAGATCCCTCCAGGGCTACAACAGTTGCCAGCACAGCTTTTAAGGGTGTCTTTGATGTACTTTCATAAACCTGAAATATTTTTTTAAGTTCATGAGTCATGTCAGGCTCTTGTTTTAGTGGTTATAAAAGGAACTAAGGTTCCCTCTGAAAACATTTGTTGTCCCGGATCTAACTGAACAAAACCGTCTATTTTAGATAGATTCACCAGATCTCCTGAACCATTTCCTTCTACGGAGAAAGCCATTGCTCTCCCATCTATGATACGAATCTCAACACCTGTAAATACAGTGAGGTCGCTACTGTTTTTAAGTGTATCAGCAAGCATTACCTGTGGGTTTGGTATGGAGACCCCATGAGATTTTAGCAACCAGGGTTTAAAATAAAGATAAAAATTAAAAAAAGTAGAAACCGGATTTCCGGGAAATGAAAAAATAAGGGTTTGTGCCTGTGTATTTGACCCAAACCAAAAAGGTTTGCCTGGTCTTTGGGCAACTCTGTGAAATATATTCTCCACGCCTAATTCAGAAAGTACTTGTGGAAGAAAATCAAATTTACCTTTGGAAACCCCTCCACTTAAAATTAGTACATCCATTTCATCTATCACATAGGATAGTTTTTGGCGAAGCAAGTCAATATCATCTGCAATATGGAGCAACATAGGTGTAATTCCAAGTTCTTCCAAAGCCCCGTATATGGCATATGTATTAGATCTGCGTATCTGATGGAGCAAAGGTTGCTGATCTATAGCAACCAGTTCATTCCCGGTAGAAATCACCGCGACTCTTGGCAACTTGTGCACCAGAATTTGATTTTTTCCAACCGTAGCCAGTATCCCCAATTCAGCAGGTGTAATTTTGCTGTTCTTTTTTAAAAGTAGTTCTCCCTTAGCGTGATCACTACCCCTGCGATGAATATTCTGTCCTCGAACCGGCATTTTTTTTAGTGAAGCAATATCGTCCTTGATGATCACATCTTCATACATAATGACAGTGTCTGTTTCAAAAGGCACTACGGCCCCCGTCATTATCTCAATACAACCTTCGGGTTCTACAAAAGGTATGGTTGGGTGCCCGGCAGGCAAAACTCCTTTGATCTCAAAGGACAATCTACCGTTCTCTACCGCATCGTGGTTAATTGCTATTCCATCCTTTGTTGCCCGGTTAAACGGCGGAAAATCCCTATCTGCCAGAATATCTTCTGCCAGATAACGCCCAACCGACTTTACAAGGTCTACCTGCTCCGTTCCATAATCACGAAACTGATTTAAAACTAATTTTTGGGCCTCATTAAAAGAGATCATGGGAAGTAAACAAGTTAGAATCAAAAATAGAGAAAAAGTACAGTAATTGTGTTCTCAGATGTAATAGAAGTTTGGGTTTGTCTTTGGTCACCTCTTATTTTTTGTGGAGGCCACTTCTTGCAACCATGCAGCCATTCCACCAATGACAGAATACATAGGTGTTTTAGGAAATTTGGGCTTGAGGAATTGAATTGCTTGCTGACTTCGAATACCCGTTTGGCAAATAAAGTAGGTGGGGTGGTCTAATGGGGTAGTCGCAAAATAATCCAGTATCTCATGAAGTGGTACATTCCTGGTCCCTTCAATGGCCTCCTGGGCATATTCCGCAGTAGTCCTAACATCTATTATACTAATATGGGCCGTATCATTCATTTGGTCATTTAAGGAGTGAACACTAACGAGTTCATCCATTTCGCAAAGAACTGGTTCGTAAGCGGTTTCCAGTTTTTTTCGTTCTTTATTTTTTAAGACCGTTGGGAATTTTATCTTTCTTATAGACTGATCCAATCCGTTATACAACAACAAAACACCACTCATTATATCGCCGGTCTGCGTAATGACCTTTACGGCCTCTAGCGCTTGTAATGTACCTATGATCCCGGGAATTACCCCTAAAACCCCATTTTCATTACAATCGGGGATACTACCTTGTTCTGGTGCGGAAGGAAACAAACAACGATAGGTTGGTCCGTCCTTATAGTTAAAGACGCTTACCTGCCCCTCAAAACCATGGATAGCTCCGGAAACAAAGGGTTTATCTAATATAATACAAGCGTCATTTATTAAATAGCGAGTAGCAAAATTATCAGAAGCATCAACGATGAGATCATAATCATTAATTATATCCAAGGCGTTTCCACGAGTCAAAAAAGTATCATATGGTTTCAAGTTAGTTTCTGAGTTCAACCTCTTTAATTTATCCAGGGCCACCTGAATTTTTTGTTTGCCAAGATCTTCTTCCCCATAAAGAACCTGCCTTTGAAGATTAGATAACTCAATTATATCTTGTTCTACTATTCCCAGAGTGCCTACCCCCATTGCGCTGAGATATTGCAATACAGGAATACCCAGTCCGCCAACGCCTATAACCAGTACTTTCGCTTTGGAAAGCAATTGTTGCTTTTCCGGACCAAAGTCTTTTAAGGTTGTTTGTCGTATGTATCTCTCCTCCTTCATTGTGAATTTAATGCATCTTTGATCCTTTGGTAGTCCAACATGGAATTGGCATTGGCTAATACGTCGTCATTTTCAGGGAATATAAGATGTGTATCGGTATTTAACAGAAATTTCCTTGGACAACTAGATGTCGCTTTAACCAGATACTCCTTTACATGTTGTAATCCTGTTGGTTCCCAGATAGAAGCAAGCGGTTCTGGTAGTCCACTTGCCTTGGTTGCGAGCGCAGTTGCATCTTTATTTGCATTTCTGCCTTTTACCAGGAGATGAAGCGTTTCTTTTTTCAGAAGAGGCAGATCGCAGGCAATTACCAGCCATGCAGCTTCAGGGTATTTCTTATGTGCGCTTAAGATGCCATTTAAAGGTCCGGCATACTCATTTTGATCTAAAATCACTTTGTACTTTTCCGCAAGATCATCTTGTTGGTCCTCACGCAAACTGATAAAAGTATGTTCACAAAATTCCTGGACCAAATCAAAAAGTAATTCTTGCTGAGGCCTACCGTGATAGTTTATTAATGCCTTGTCTGTCCCCATACGGCTGCTCTTTCCTCCAGCGAGGATCAGTCCGTAAAGCGGAGCAATTGATGAGGTAGGAATTGAAGAAATTTGTGTCATGGCATCTTTGATATTATGGATTGAGCCTTATTAGCCACCAATAGAGGTCATAGAGCTTTCAAAAACATCTGCATGTTCTTTTTGAGCATCAAATCCGGTTTTGGCCCTGCTGCCAATGACTGCTTCAATGGCAGATCTTAGAACACTTTCCGGTTCTTTATTCCTTAAAAGACTCCTCAGGTTCATTTTTGGTTTTCCATAAAGACAGGTGATTACATCTCCTGTTGCCGTAATTCTCAGGCGATTGCAACTTCCACAGAAGGTTCTGCTAAATGAAGGAATAATACCAAAAGTGCCCTGATGCCCAGGAATTTTATAATTAATGGATGTAGAGGTATTAGGCGCCTCTAATTTTTCAAAGTCGGGATAATAAGAACTTATGTATTCTAAGATGGCCTTATAATGCCATTTAATGTTATCGAAGTGTTTTGATCCCCCATTGAAAGGCATTTCTTCCAAAAAACGAACAGAAACCGGGTATTGTTGCTGTAATTTAAGAATAGGAATGATATCCTGAACGTTCTGATCTTCCAGAACTATAAAGTTTATCCTAACATGAAAGCCTTCCTCTATCAGTTTCATAAGATTACCATAAACCACATCATACTGGTCACGTCTGGTAATCTTTTCAAAGGTGTCTCTGTTGATGGCATCCAGGCTAAGATTTATATTCTTGATGCCTAATGCTTTGAGCTCTTGTATATACGGCCCAATTAAGGTGGCGTTGGTGGTTATAGAAAGTTCTTGTATTCCAGAAAGTGATGACAAATAACGTAATAAGACCATTAGATCTTTTCTTACAAAAGGTTCTCCCCCTGTAATCCTAATTTTATCGATCCCCTGATCAACCAGGGTTTTTGCCAGTACCTGAAACTCTTCAATAGTGAGCAGTTTTTTATTCTTGACAAAATTGATGCCTTCAGAAGGCATGCAATAATGACAACGAAGATTACAACGATCTGTCACCGCCAGTCTAAGGTAATTGATACGCCTGTTATGATTATCTATGAGCATTCTGTATAATGGTCTTTCTTAGGTTATCCCCCACTTACCGGAGGTATCAAAGCAATTTCATCTGTTGTCGTAATAGGAGTTTTATCTGAAGCATAGTTACTGTTCACAGCCACTGCAAGTGAGGTGAGATCTTTTAGGGCAGGAAAAAGATCCATTAAATAGGATTTTAATTGTCCTACGCTTCCTAAAGCTCTCGTATCATTTAAAGGAATATTTAAAGTAGCATTCCCTACAATATCTCGTGTAATTCCAAAAAGTAATATTGTCATACCTTTCTATAAGTTTAGTAACTGAACCCATAAATCTACCATATGGGTTAACTTTCCTTAACTCCTTCTTGATCAACTCTCCATGCAATTACGCCATATAAAATGACATAGAAACCAGAGTGGTTTTCTCTTGATAAAACTTCCTTATAACAAGGTATCAAAAATATTAGAGTCTCAATACCTCTTTAACAATTTGTTGCTTTTTATTCTATGTAAAAACCTTTTCTTCTCTTCAATAATATATCCTATTAAAAAATATCTTCACACCTCATACTTAAATGAACAAACTTGCGTTTTGGAGGTTGAACCTAATAATATGAAAATGAAAACCTTTTTTAGAATAGCCCCTTTATTTTGTGTACTAACAATGTTGTTGTCATGTGGTAATGCAGATGATGATATTTCTTTTAATATAAATGCCAATGGAGATCTAGGCAAAGGGATCCCTGTAGATAATTGTTTAAATCTGGGAGAAAATGAGCTTATCTTGTCGATTCAAGACCAATTCACTACCCTTCCGGGAAAAGTATCGATCTTTTTTAAAGTGTCTGACGCCAATGGCAATCCCGTGGCTGGCCTAACCGCCAATCAGTTCACTATCTATGAACAAGGTAGAAATGATGATTGTTTTAATACGATCTCAACTTCCGAATCATTTGCCCGTATCTCCCCTAATTCACAAATATTCAGCAATAACACCCTTTTGGTTCTCGATCTTAGTGCTAGTGTTTTAAGCGGATCTTTAAATGAATTAAAGTCGGCTTCCGTAAGTTTTGTAAATAATGTGATGCCTGCTACAACGCAGGATTCTTTTAAAATGGCCATATACTGGTTCGATGGAGAGGACGAATTGCATTTATTGCAACCCCTTACAGCTGTAAAGGACGAACTAACCCTTGCCATTGAAGGGATCACCCAGGATATTAGTAATGATCCATCTACGGATCTTTACGGGGCCGTGATCAAATCTACCGATATCGCAGAAGGTCTATTAGATGAATCCCGCAGTAACTCAACAATAAGTGCAGCCTCTGTGGTCATTTTCACTGATGGAACGGACCAGGCCTCCAGATATTCGGAAACAGATGCATTAACCGCAGTAAGAAATGCAGATCTTAACATTTCTCTCTTTACCATTGGATTGGGAGCTGAGATAGATACCGAGGTTTTGATGGACATAGGCCGGACATTTAGCGTCTTTGCAGGAAACAAGGAAGAACTGGAAACTACTTTCAATGATATTTCTTTCAGGGTCTCTGAACGGGCCAATAGTTTCTATCTCTTTGAATATTGTACCCCAAAAAGAGATGGTAGTGGAGTTAATAACTTAGCTATCTCTGTTACAGACGACTCCAGACAGGGCGCTGTACAATCAGAATTCAACGCTACCGGCTTTTCCGGCGGATGCCAATAAAGACCGTTAGTTTCTTAACATTCAAAGGAGGATCTTACAGGTCCTCCTTCTTTTTTTACACCTAGTAAGTAGGGTTTTTGGCACCATCCTTGTTATATACATAGAAACCCAAATGTATATCGCGATTAACGTACATCCTAAAAACTAGAAATTGTTTAACGTAAAAAAAAGAAATTATGGATGTTATCAACGAAATTATCAGTCAGAGTGCCTTAGGATCTTTATCTAAAGGATATAAGAGCCTTGTTTTGTCAGTATTCACTTCAATAGTGTTGACCCTTTTCGTGATGTTAATTGCTATTATCGTAAATGGTAATCAATTACATTTCAGCTTTGGATTTTAATCCTACAAACGCTGTAAAGTAATAATATCAACGGTAAATCATCGCATTCTTGCGTCCCCATTGGTTTAATACAGACGGAGCTGCCTCACCAAGATCTATTAAGAATCCATTGATGATGGCAAACTTATAATCCCCATCTTTCTGCAATAGGAAGGTGGGGTTTTTTCCTGCTTCTAATCTAAATTCCGGTAGCTCGTAGCCCGGACTCAGCAGATGTAAAGGAATTGGCGAATTAAGGGCATCTTTGGAGATGTTCTTTACACGGACATAAGTGTAGCCATTTTTTAATAGTTCCCCGGGATTTAAGAGAGATTCCATATCGGCATTCATAATTTCAGGATATACTTTCCCTGGAACAATGGTATAACCTTCAGCCTCAAAAGTCTCGTATCCATAATACGTAGAAAGATCTCCCTGATCAATGATTCTGCTACTATACCAAAAATTTGCATGATCTTCTTTATCAACTTCCACCTGATTAATTCCAATATCGAGGATATAATTATTCCCCAATAATGGGTAAGTAGCTCCAATGATCTTGAGGTCGAATAATTTTCGATCATTCTCTGGAATCTTTTCATAATCATCTAGCCCTATATCTTTATAGTTTTCATTTGCAATAGTATAAATCGCAGATAAAATAGAGACATAGTTTAATTTGCGTATTTCCTGTTTTTCGGGATCTTCCGGGTATCCACCAGACTCTATCAATATAGTGCTGGTTCCCCATTTTTGAATATTATCTCCAAAGGCACGAGGTTCAAAATCATCATTATAGCGCCCTACCTGACCCGGCGCATATCTCTGAATGATATTATTCATAAAGACGATGACCTTCATGGCATTACCCCTGCGTTCATCTATTTCTTTTTCGTAATTATAGGCAGGTGCCAGGTATGAGATGGTCGCAGGTTTTTCCGTTCTTTCCGCATTGTAATACGTACTTTGATCATGGAGGTTAAATCCAAAATCGGCCTCCAGACTATCCCGGACCTTTTTTAATGTTTGGCCTTCTGGCGATTGTAATCGCAGGGCATCTCTATTAATATCTATACCCAATCTGTTTTCTCTTTTGAATACTTCTGCCCCATCGGGATTTAGCATAGGAAGAAAATGTAGCGTTAAGCTTTTAAGTATGGCTGCTTTCTCACTTTTAAAGTCGTCACTACGGAAAAAGTTAAGTATATCAAAGATCGCCTGAGTAGCAGTTGGTTCATTGCCATGCATTTGAGACCATAGAAAAACATCAGTAGGACCAGATCCCAAACTAACAAGGGTTAGATCTCTTCCTTCGATGGAGGTTCCAACTTTTTTTACAGTTACTCCCGCATCCTTTCTATGCAGTTCAAGCAAGGCTTGAATATCTGCGTGTTTTATTCTTCGTTTATTAAGTAATGGTTCTTTATACTGATCATAGGTCTCATATAAAGAGGCAGTAATTTCAGATTCTTGGGATTCTCCTACAAAGCAGCCGCTGAGAATAAGGGCGAGGAATAAAATGATACTATTTTTCATATAATATTATTGAGGTACTGGTTTAAATTTAAATTTTTTTGTGGCTTTTCTAACATTAGCCATAAATACTTCTCCGGGATCGGTCTTTTCTGTTCTGTATTCAGCGTCTTTTTCCAGCCATAATTCATGTCCTTCAAAAAGTGGATACTCATAATGCCCTATGAGATAGTCAATGTCGTACTTCTTACTTATATATTTTACCAGCCAGATATTAGCTCGTAATTGGGCTTCAGTTAAAGGAGTTTCCTCCGTACCGCCCACATTCTCAATACCTATGGCACAATGGTTCAGGCCTATGACATGTCTGCCCATGACCGTTTCAGGCATTAGTTGGTAGATAGTACCATCTTGTGCTACCAAAAAATGTGAGGAAACATTGAGTCCACTGGCATTACCCACAAGGGTTCGATAATACGGGATGATGGGATCATTAAACACATCAAATGAACCTTCCAGGGTTGGGATGGCCGTCCAATGAAGGACGATCATCTTAGGAACAATGGTTATGGATGGATTCTCAAACCCATAACGTTCCATTAAATATTCTTTTGTGAGTTGTTCCCGTTCAGCATTAAAGATGATGGGTCTGTCTACTATCATTGTGCTTGCACAGGAAGTAAGAAGCATCATAACGACACTTAGACTCATATAATAAGATCTAAAATACTTTAACATGCCTTATTTTTTTGCCTTTCCCTCCGTCATTGTTAACGGCAGTCCATATAGAATTTTAACCTTCTTTCTTCCCCATTCCTTAGCCATTTGTACATCTTCTCCCATATAAATGTCTATCCTGTTCTCCCATCGCGAATGCATTTTGTCTTTTACATAGTAAACACCTTCAAATCCTTCGATCTTAACAGGGGTATTGCGCTTCAAACCTTTTTTTATAAGATCATTTGAAACAGCTATGCACTTCATACCTGGTTTTAAAGTATCGCCCCATGCCGCCACATTTGGAACGCTATTAGTCTGAGCTATAACAGAATTATAGGCAGTTGCCGTAACTCTTAATGGAATCCATGTCAATTTTTCCTCTTCTTCCCTACAGCCAGCACTTAGGCCAATGAACGCAATCAAAACACTTATATAGATCTTGTTGAACATTCTAATTATTGGTGTCTATTTTCTAATATCATTAGATCAAGAGCCTCTTTTTTCCAAACTGTGGTATTTGCCTCTGGTGCAGGAATAAATGGCAGTGCAAAACTGCTTAAAATGATATCTTCATCACCATCCCCGTCTATATCGCCGCTATCCATTAGAAACCATTTCCCTTTCATAGTTGCTTCCACAGTAAAGGCCTCAAATTCAAATGTCTTGTGGTTCTTGTTCTCCAAAAATACAAAAGATCGGTCAGCCCCATTCTTATAATCGGGAAAGGTAGAAAGGAGGCCAAAATCAAAATCCCCATCCTTGTCAAAATCAGAAGCCACTACCCGGGTTGTACCGTTCATGGGATAAAAAAAGACTTCGGTAAAGTTGTTGTCTCCATCATTGAGATGCAAACGCATTCCGTGATACGGTTTTTGAACATAGGATTTATCTGCATTGTCACCATGAACCGTTACCAGGTCTAGATCCCCATCGCCTTCATAGTCTATAAGTTCGAACCAACTACTCCCATATACCGGACTAAAACGTAACACTTTATGTGCTTCAAAGGATAGCTCTTGTTTTTGATACAATATAGTTATGCTCTCATCACCCTGGGAAGTTAGTGCTATCAGGTCTTTTCTCCCATCTTTGTCCATATCCTGAGCTATTACGCGGATGGTGCCGGGTTGATTTAACAGTACTGTTTTATCGTATTCACCACTCTTATTTTTTACAAAGAGCGATAGTTCCCCTGTAAGATCACCAAACTCACTGATCACCATTTCAACAGTGCCATCGTTGTTAAGATCTTTTACAAGTGTATGTACCGGTCTGTGCAGTATTGATGCAATGTTTAAGGTGTCTGAGGGAGTACTCTTAAATACCTTGCCTTTGGCAATAGCGCTGGGATGTATATAACCAATAGTAGTAACATAGGTCTCCTTGTTTTTTACATCATATGAGACAACCGGACTTTCATAGTATCCCATAATGTCTAACCCTTTTTTTAGATCAAAGGTCATTAATTCACCTGCCATGTCGCCCATTGTTACATTCTTCGATTCGGGATTATATTCCAGATAAGTATATGAACGGCGCTTGTTCTCATCCAGGGAAAATTGGAGAGGGAAGAAATTTGCTAATTCGGATGATTTGGTTTGATTGGCCAAGGAATTGAGTGAATCTGGTGCACCGGCGATAATGTATTCTTTCAGCAATTGCCAGTCTTCTATGGATATTGTGGGTGTAAGGGGATAAATACCAGTTTTTATAACGGCATCCATTTCTTCATAAGACAGCCCTGCCAGGGGATCGTAGCTATTTTCTCTAAGGCCCATTCTGGCTGCCATATCCGGTAAAATAGCCTTTTCCCATATCTCTCTGGGAAGATCTTCTCTTTTGGGGGCTATATGGCAACTTCCGCAATGCGATTCAAACAAAGCAACAGCTCTTTGGTTATCCTTGTCCTTGCCCTTGCATCCACTGAGGAGGCATAATAAAACCCCGATTGTCAGGGTCTTTATTTTAAAGTATTTCTTCATTTAAACTGTGATACATATATAAGATATTCTTTGAAAATTATTTCCGGCTGTTCAGTTTTCAACTAATGTAAATTCTGTTATCTTGGTCTTTGAGTTTTTCCATAAGAGCTCATAGAACATTCTACTTTTTGATCAAGTCAGAAAGTTACAAATTACATATATCAAATGAACAAAAATATAAAAAGACTCCTCCTGCTTCTTATAGTAATACTAGTGGCGGTGGTAGTCTGGCAGTATCCTAAATTAAATATGATCTCTGGTTTTGCAGCAAAAAGTACTGCCTCTTCCATTTACATAGCCGGACGATCCTTAAGTTCTGTCACTGAGAATGACAACAACGTTCCCCTGGTAAAGTTGGCAGAGTCTGAGTACAATGTATCAGAAAAAAAAGGATTGGCCTCGGTTTTTGGCTTAATGGAACGTGAAGCTGTTTGCAGGGAAGGATTGGGATGCGTTTTAACAAATGATGATATAGACGTAGATCTTTATACACAAATTCCTATTCGAGTACAAAGAAAAATAGCCTTACCCTACCCTTTTGGACACGAAACAGCCTTAGACACCATCTTTGAGAATGTAAATTATAAGCAGCTCGAAATGGCCCTGGATCATGTCTTTTCAGATACGGTGAAGACCAGAACGGTGTTAGTCCTTTACAAGGATCATATCCTTGCCGAGCGTTATAAAAGTGGATTTGATCAAACCACTCCTATTTTAGGATGGTCCATGACCAAGAGTATTTTGGCCACCCTGTACGGCATTATGCAATATCAGGGCAAACTTTCTGTAACAGATCTTACGCCCCTTCCCTCCTGGCAGAAAGATGAACGAAAAGACATCACCTTAAACCATTTACTGCGTATGCAGAGCGGATTGGCATGGGACGAAGATTATTCTACGATCTCCGATGTTACTGAGATGTTATTTATGGAATCGAACATGGCAGCCTCACAGGCAAAAAAAAATGTGGTAGCGCCACCTACGGAAATCTGGAACTACTCATCCGGAACTTCCAACTTACTCTCGGGTTTAATGCGCACCAAATTTGACAACTACCAGAATTATCTGAATTTTCCTTATAAGGCATTGATAGACAAGATAGGCATGCATTCCATGATCCTCGAAACAGATCTTGTCGGGAATTTCGTGGGATCATCCTATGGCTGGGCTAATACCAGAGATTGGGGAAGGTTTGGTCAGCTATATCTTCACAAGGGTAACTGGAATGGAGATCAATTGTTCGATCCAAATTGGGTAAGCTATGTCACAACACCAACTATCCATTCTGATGGGGTATATGGAGCGCATTTTTGGCTCAATGCAAATGGTAAATTTCCTGATGTTCCAAGAGACATGTATTCTGCGAACGGTTATCAGGGGCAGCATGTTTTTATTATTCCTTCTAAGGACATAGTGATTGTAAGGACTGGTTTAGCCGAAGATCCCCAGTTTAATACCAATACTTTCCTAAAAGAAATCCTCGGGGCTATCCAATAGTATTCTAGATTTAATTCCTTCTATAACAGAAAAAGACCTGTTCACCACAAAAGAAGAAGTCTTTACAACAATAATTGTGAGAGGCGGGATTAGTCTCGTAGGTTTACTATGTAATTAACAAGGAGTTAATTTTTTCATTTTCATATAGTGTTCTCGTAAAAGGGTCCTGATCGTAAAAGACAGGGCCCTTTTTAATTTCAGTATATCCTATATGTAATTTATTAGGGGATCCATTTATTTTTTCCAAAATCTGGTTTACGCTTTTCCAGAAAGGCATTCCTTCCTTCCTCAGCTTCTTCAGTCATATAGGCAAGCCTGGTGGCCTCTCCGGCAAAAACCTGCTGCCCTACCATACCATCGTCTGTTAGGTTCATTGCAAATTTGAGCATCTTTATGGAAGTGGGTGATTTCTCTAATATTTCCTGTGCCCAGGAAAAGGCAGTTTCTTCAAGTTCCTCATGGGGGATGATAGCATTTACCATGCCCATCTCATATGCCTCAGTGGCAGAGTACGTTCTCCCTAAAAAGAAGATCTCCCTGGCCTTTTTCTGCCCAACCATCTTGGCAAGGTATGCTGAGCCATAACCTCCATCAAAACTAGTGACATCGGCATCTGTTTGTTTAAAAAGAGCGTGTTCCTTGCTTGCCAGGGTAAGATCACATACTACATGCAAACTATGACCTCCACCAACGGCCCATCCAGGAACCACCGCAATCACTACTTTAGGCATAAAACGGATCAACCGTTGAACTTCCAGAATATTTAATCTGTGATAGCCATCTTCCCCAACATAACCTTTATGGCCCCGGGCCTTCTGATCACCGCCACTGCAAAAAGAATAGACCCCATCTTTAGTTGAAGGTCCTTCGGCAGATAATAATACAACACCAATAGAGGTGTCTTCCTGAGCATCGTAAAAGGCCTCATATAATTCCTTGGTTGTTTTTGGTCTGAAGGCATTCCGAACGTCGGGGCGGTTAAAAGCAATACGTGCCACCCCATTGCACTTTTTATAGGTAATATCCTCAAATTTCTTTACCGTTGTCCATTTTGTCATTGAACTCATATACGTATTCATTTTGGTCATTAAAGATAAGGCATCTCCCCGCGCCTAACAATGATTTATAGGATTGGATTGGGATCTTCTGTTCTCTTCTCTTTTTCTTGCTTTAAGGCTATCCACTTTGATAAATATTTGGTGCTAGCCATACTGTGATGCATAAGCATGCTACCAATGATATTATGATCCCTATGCACCATTAAGTCTTGTTTCAGGTTTTGGAGGGCTTTGATCAAATTGCCTTCGTTCTGTTTTTTGTCAAAATGCGTACGAAGCAAGTTATACCCTTGCTGCTGATTTATATGCCACAATTCACTATCCTGGTATAGGGCAACTGCTTTTTGAGCAAAATCATTAGCATCTACACTCATGAGATCTGACATACTTTCGAAGTGGGTTCCTTCAGCGCCAATGCTGGTGATCACTGAGGGTGTTCCGTTTGTAGCTGCCAAAAACACTTTTCCTTTTAGTCCGGCGCCATAACGAAGTGGCACCAGATTAACCCTGGCTTTACGCATCATTCTCTTTGCGTCTTCTACCCATCCATGAACAAAAAATCTTTCCCTGGGGTTGTGTAATGCCACAATTTTGGGTGGTAGATATGGGCCATATATATGTAATGAAACATCAGGCAATCTTTTTAGTATCAACGGCCAAATAGACTTCTTTAAATACTCTATGGCGTCTACATTGGGAAGGTGTTTTCCATTGCCAATAAAGACAAAATCTGAGCGCTCTTCAAAAGTAATCTCCATATCAGCAGCTAAGATTTCTTTGTCATCCAATACAAAGGGCAGATAGCACAATAAAGATGGATCTATTGGTGTATTCCTGCGCAGCCAATCAATCTCAAAAGATGAAATTATTAGGGATAGATCTGATCTGAATATACTTGCAAGTTCGCGTTTGGTCAATTCCTGCCTAAGCCAGTAGTTGGAAGTAAAGGCCGTTCCTTCTTTTAGAGCATTTTCTCTACTTTTTCGCAGAGAATGAAGGTCTTGTGTATCAATGATCCGGATAGTATTTGGCAGTTGTTGGGCCACTCGCCATCCAAAATGCTCTTCAGTAAGAAAACGGTCGAATACTACAATCTGAGGCTTTAACTCCTTTATAAAGTGGTCGAAACTAAGATCATTTAAAGTAATAGGAACGGTATCTATACCTAGCTCTTCAATTGATGCACTATAAGAAGTTTTGGCAGAGGCTGAACTGAAGGTAATATGGTAGCCTTGTTCCTGAAAGAATTTGATAATCTGAAGAGTGCGCGCACCTGCGGCCGTGGCATCCGGTTCTGGCCAAATAAGCCCAATAATCAGGACTTTTTGCAGGGTTTCATTCATAGTTACATCCTTGCTGCAAACTTTTGTGAAATCCGCAATCGGAGTTTACGTTCATAGTCTTCCTCCAACCACTCTTTGTAATTCTTGGTGTTGTTCATAATGCAATATGAATATTGCCGTACTCTGTATTCAATCTCTTCCTTTAGCTGTTTTGCCAGGATTCGCGCTTCAAAAACATCCTCGCTATTCTCAAAACAAATTTGTGCGTGTTGTTCAATACTTCTTTCCAGAACGGTTTTAGATTTTAATCCCTGAGCAAAAACTTCTTTGTAGGTTTCCTTGATATTGAAATCTATATCCTTCGATTTTGAAAATTTTTCACGTAATTCCGGGGGCATTTCATATATGAACTCCCGTTCAATATCTTCATCATTCTTAATATTCTCCAGATAGAAATCGGGGAAGTGAAAGATCTCCTGCCAATCTATGGGAGCATCCCACATCCCAAATCTGGCAATATTATTTCCCAGATCAACAACTGTAAATTGATTTTTATCTGGCAGTATACGAGACCCTCTTCCTATCATTTGGAAGTATAAGGTAAGAGATCTGGTAGCTCTGTTCAGAATAATGGTTTCTACGGTAGGCTCATCAAAACCCGTAGTTAAAATACTTACAGAGGTCAAAATTGCGTCTGGGGTGGTTGAAAACCACTCAAGTATCTCCTTTCGTTCCGTTGCTGTATTCTTATTATCTAAATGCCTGATATTATACCCTGCTTTTTTAAAGATCTCATAGACATAGCGAGAAGTATTGATACCATTGTTGAAGATGAGTGTTTTGGTGCCTTTTCCTATTTCTTCATACGCGCTTAGTAATTTCCCAAGCATATTTTGGTTCCCGTATAATTCATCGGACGATTTCACCGTATAATCTCCGCTGATACCCAGCTTTAAGGATCGCAGGCTTACATCGTAATTATACATATTGGCCTCTGCAAGGAATTCCTTCTTAATCAGGGATTCAATAGACTCTCCTACAATTAATTTCTTGTAGTGATCTTTCATTGGGAGCTTTATATTGGAGCTCAGAGGAGTTGCAGTAACCCCTAGTATAATGGAGGTATCAAAATATTTAAAAAGCTTTCTAAACGAGTTGTAATGTGCTTCATCAATTATAACCAGGCCTACGTCCTTTAGCGTTATGGTTCCTTCCTGCAAACGATTATTAAGGGTTTCTACCATGGCCACATAGCACATGTGTTCATCTCCTTCCTTCAATTGCTTTACATCACTATTGATGACCTTGTTCTTTACGCCAAAACCTTTTAGCATTTTGGAAGTCTGACTGCTTAGTTCGATCCGATGTGTAAGCACCACTACCTTTTTTTTCCTATGCGCTATAAACCTTCGGGTGATCTCAGAAAAAACAACTGTTTTACCCCCACCGGTAGGGAGTTGATACAACAGGTTGCTATTGTCCTTATCCTGGTCTAAATGTTCAAAAATGGTTATAAGATCCTGTTGTTGGTAATCGTAAAGAGTCTTTTCGATATTTTCAGTGGAAATCTGCAAAAAAGGTCAATGTATTTGGGTTACGTAATATCTGGGGGTTACTTACACCCCAATTTTGCAAAACTAGAAGATTTTTTCCCTTAAAAGAAATTTATTCCCTGAAATCTGATTTTAATACCCTTTCTGAGGATCTACTAAGTTTAATAAAGGCTCTTTTCTAAGGATTCGCTTATAATTCTCAATAAGCTGAGGGACCACCGAAGCGGGATCAGATACACTGGCCACATGAGGTGTTATCTTAATTTTTGGATGAGCCCAAAAGGGATGTTCTTTGGGCAAAGGTTCCTGTTGAAATACATCCAGACAAGCCCCGGACAATTGTCCTGAATCAAGAAGCGGAATCAGATCATTTTCAACCAAATGCCCACCTCTGGCTACATTGATGAGGTACGCCCCTTTAGGTAATAAGGATAGTGTCTTCTTATTTAAGATCCCCTTGGTAACATCGGTTAAAGGGAGCAGACAAACCAAGATGGTGGTCTGATTTAAAAAATTTGTCTTACCAGATGCCCCATCATATACTTTTATGCTTGTGTTTTCTTTCGGGTTTCTAGACCATCCTAAGACCTTAAATCCCATAGGCACCAAACTTTTTGCCAGTGTCATGCCTAATGTCCCGGCGCCCATGATCCCTACTGTATGATCTGCAATCCTGGTATAGGTTTTGGGTTCCCAGGAATTTTGCTGTTGGTCTTGCCGGTATAGATCCATATTCTTTAAATATCCCAAGATTGCACCAACAACATATTCGGACATATCAGCAGCTAAAGCAGGATCAATTACTCTGGTTATGTCAACCTTTTTAGGGCGTGAGGCATCTTCAAAGATAAAATCGACCCCGGCACCAAAAGAAGCGATACATTTTAAATTTGGATATTTGGTAAGGCTTCCTTCCGGATGCTTCCAGACAATGGCCATAGTGATCTCTTCCACAGGATGAGGTTCCATAAAGTGAAATACGGAGAGATCCGGATGTTGTTGTAAAAAGGCATTTTTCCAAAGGTCTAATTTTCCATCTTGCCTAATAAGTACTATCGCCATTTGTAGTTGTAATTAGCGTTGATCATCAATTTCTATTACTTCCAAAAGCTGTCCAAATTCCTCTTGAAAGAACCAATCTTGTTCCTCCACTCCTTTATAAAACTGCAAAATACGTTCTTTAAACTCATTTATTAATGAATGGAGCACCAGGTAGTGAACAGCCTCCTTATAAGAGCGTAGCATGCTCTTATAGAACCCCTCATTTACTCTTTGGTTCTTAGAATAGCGCTGAGCCGTTTCCAGGTTAAAAATCATGAATTCACCCAAAAGAAAGGGATCCATTCCCAGTGTGGTAAAATGTTTGATATATTTTTGAGCTAAAGATCGCCGTGCTCTGGCTCGTTTCCTTCTTATGGGGAAGTATTCATTGGAAACTTTTCTTTTGGCCTCCTGTATAATTTTTTCCTCTTTTGGATTAAAAACAAAGTCATAATAGGTCTTCACCACAGGAAATCGGCCGTAAAGATCAAGGATCTGAAGCTCAAGATCCTTCTTTTTGAGTCCGGCCAGGTACTTTTTTAAGGCGGTTTTGCTCATAGGTATACGTTTATTGCACTTCAAAGGTACTTTTTACATTCCGAATTACCGGATAAAACAGTCGATGAACGGGGGATTTCGCTGCTCTGGTAGCCAAATACTAAAGTTCTCATAAAATATGTATAACAATGGGGGGGTACTTTTGGAAAAGACAGAATAAAAGTGTATTATGATAGGATGTAATTTTTAAATCCATTAAGCATATATGAGGCAACTAAAGATAATCAAGCAGGTCACCAACAGAGAATCAAAATCCTTGGATAAGTACTTGCAGGATATCAGTAAAATAGATTTGATCACTGCTAATGAAGAAGTAGAATTAGCCCAGCTAATAAGAGCTGGAGATCAATTAGCTCTGGAGAAACTGACAAATGCAAATTTGCGTTTCGTCGTCTCTGTAGCAAAGCAATATCAAAATCAAGGTCTAACCCTCCCAGATCTTATTAATGAAGGTAATGTAGGCTTAGTTAAAGCTGCAAAGCGTTTTGATGAAACTAGAGGATTTAAATTTATTTCCTATGCCGTATGGTGGATCCGTCAGTCTATTTTACAGGCTTTGGCAGAGCAATCGAGGGTAGTACGCCTTCCTTTGAACAAAATTGGGTCTATCAATAAAATAAAGAAAGCATTTTCATATTTAGAACAAGCACATGAAAGGCCACCTTCTGCCGAGGAGATTGCTCAAGAATTAGATATGACGGTAACTGAGGTAAAGCAATCCATGAAGAATGCGGGCCGCCATGTATCCATGGATGCACCATTAAAAGAGGGAGAGGATTCTAACCTGTATGACGTTATGCGTTCAGGAGAGTCACCGAAACCAGATAAAGGCCTTATGCGTCAATCTCTGAATACAGAGATCAACAGGGCACTGGATACCTTATCCCCTCGCGAAGCAGATGTTGTAAAGTTATATTATGGAATAGGCGATCAACAATCAATGACACTAGCAGAAATAGGACAGACCTTTGACCTAACAAGAGAGCGAGTACGTCAAATTCGTGAAAAAGCCATTCGAAAACTTAGGCATAATACCCGAAGTAAACTTCTCAAAGCTTATTTGGGTTAAGAAAATGTTTATTTGGAATTAAAAAAGGGAGCCGTTAGGCTCCCTTTTCTATTGAAACAATATACACTATACACTAAGAACAGCTAAGTCTGCTGATCTCAAAATCTTTTAAAATTTCATTTAAATTTTCTATGAAATTTAAATACGCTGCATTGTCATAATTAGGATTTGCCATAATTGTAGGGTTTTTCAAGGTTAACCAAACATCTATAAGTAATCGAGTTCAGCTAATTCATTAATACTTAGGATTTCATTTAAATCTTTGAGGAAATTTAAATACTCCTCACCGTAGGTATCGTATAACATGTTGGTTTGGGTTTATTAAATGAGACTTGGGACTCATTGATTACATAGTAAACATATATTTTCTTTCTTTTTTCAACAACAGTTTGTGGTGTATCGCCAAATAGTTGTTGTATATAACGCATTATAAGATGTAGTTATTGTCAAATCAAAAGCGAACCTGGTATCGCAAGCCTGCAGATACTGCATAAAAATAATTTCCAGT
The DNA here is from genome assembly GCA_963796935.1 of uncultured Flavobacteriaceae bacterium. Taxonomy (GTDB): domain Bacteria; phylum Bacteroidota; class Bacteroidia; order Flavobacteriales; family Flavobacteriaceae; genus Muriicola. The sequence continues at coordinate 250,108 of CAWCNT010000014.1, read as the reverse complement.
GGCGAAAACAAGCTCTTGTCTGGTAATACCCAGATTGGCGCGATAGAGGGAGGGATTGTCCTTAAAGGAGAACTGATATTCCAGCATTAGTTGTTGGGACCCCACAAATAAAACAGTCTCAGCTATCAATTTACTGTTTGCTAAAAACTGTTTGAATTCTGGCATAAAACCCATTCCACCGGAAAATCCTATGAAATTATTTGCATCTTTTAAATATTTTCGGGCTATCAGGATGCCAGAAATACCAGTAGTATTGTTATTCCTTGGAGTAACGTACGGCCGCAGCGACAAATAGTAATTTCCTTTATAGAGTCCTACTGACCCGGTATATATAGTGACATTACTCTCAGTAAAGGATAAGTATCTTGCCCCAAGAGAAGCTTCAATACCTTTAGGAAGGTTTGCATATAGGTCCCCTCCAAACCTATGAGTTGGGTATATCTCAGCTTGGCTATAACCATAATTTAAGTAGGCATAAAACGTTTTTGATATTTTTGGGTAGAGATCTAATTCATATTGAATGCCGTCTATATCAAACCTATTGCTATAATTAATTCTCGGAATGATCTTTCCAAGGGAGGTTTCATGAATATATTCTAGACCGGAATAAAACATGGGATCGAATACAACATCAAAAACATCTGTGGAGCTGAAAAGGGCAAGGGTATTTTTATACTTTTTTACTTCTTCCACTGTCTTCTCCGAAGTGCTGCTTGCGGTTGTAGGGTCTTCAATACCTTCAAGTTTCTTTAGAATTTCGCTTCGAAGTTGTACCAGGTCATCTTCCTGGGTTAAATACAACAAGGCCTTATTGGCTAGTCCCAACGCTAAATAGAAGTTTTCAGCAAACATCTCGTTGCGTATTGCAGCCATCCAAACTTCTTTGTGTTGTCTTTCCTCAGAGGTGATACGGTTAAATTGTTTTCGAGCTTCTTCATAATTACCATCCCAGCTATAGGTCTTTGCCAACAGACTCCTAACATCCGTATAGTCTGGGTAGGCCGTTAAAATATTGGCGAGTGTATCCCTTGCTTCCACCCTATTTCCCTCAAAGGCAAGCGTCATAGCGCGTTGTAGCGATGCATCAGGATCTCCGGTATATGAAATTTCCTGCGCATCTAATAGCAATGGAGAACTACATAGCAGTAATCCAAGGCATATACATTTTAAAGTATTTTTTATATCATTCATATATATCATCTTCAAAATCAAGGAAGCCTAAATTACCGCTGTCGAACAAGGTTTGTTCTTTTTTCATTTTTTCTTCAGCGCGTTTAACTTTTTTATACAGTTCATCATTCTCAATACGGTTTTTTCGTATCAGTGCTTTAACATCGGCTACTTTATAATTTGTATCTGCCCAAAAATAGACGTCGAGAAGAGCAGAATACCCATCAGCGTATACAGGGTATTTCTTAATAGCGGTTTCCAATATAGTTGCTGCCTGTGCGTATTCTTTGTTCCAGGCATGAATACGGCCCATAAGTATTTCTGTATCTGCGTGTCCCGGTACCTCTTCCAAAATATGCTGACAAAGAAGTAGTGCCCTTTCCCGTTTTCCTTCTATGGCCAGATCGCGTGCAGTCTTATAGGCCCGGTCATAATCATCACTGTTAAAGACACTATTGATCCAGACCATATCCGACTTGTTTTCAGGATTATCAATTGTAATTTTATCGCCCTCTGCAACCGGAATTAACTTATTCTCTGTAGTTACATAACTATTAACTGCTTTAAATTTTCTGAAATCTTCCTTGATCACCTCTTTAGTATCTTCTTTTTCCGGTCTGAATAAACTTAGGTCGGCGCCTATCTCATAAAAAGAAGAACCGGAGATACAATTATTACCTTTAATAAATTCCTGAATATTCCCTCTGTGGCGATATAAAGGGATTATTTTATCAGGATTAAAAAATCCTTGATGCAAGAGGCCATCACCCAACCAAGATACTTCTTCAGGAATCGGTATACCATACTTAGAATGCAACAAACCTGCTATAGAAGGCAGTATGTCTGTGTGAGCAACCAATGAACTTATTCGTGCAGGTGATTTTAAAAGCGGACTATAGATGATCAGAGGCACCTTATATCTACCCAGGTAATCTGCTTGTGGCAGATCTGTAAGGTTATGGCTCCCGGTAATTACAAAGATGGTATTTTGAAATTCGGCTTTGCGCCTGTATTTTTCCATAAAGCCTTTTATAGCTTCATCTGTATACAATAGACTGGCAAAGATCTCATCATTTTTATTGATCAGTCTTTTGTTTCTACTTGCTAACTTTCCTGAACTCAAGATCTTTTCAACTTCACCACTGTATTTCTCTTCTTCCGGTATATTGAATGGGTTCTTGGTGCTTTGAGTAAGGAAGACATCCAATCTTGGACGATATGTACTTTGAAAATCTTCATACCATTTTCTAAATAATTCCCCATCTGGATACCCGAGGGAAATGCCGGCTGCATCGGCCTCTTGTTGAGAATACGCAGGTCCATAGGCCTTTCTGCTCACCAACAGATCTATCTGTTCTTCAAATAAGAATTTTCCGAGATTGTCCAAAGAACTATTCCCTCCAAAATTGAAAGATGTCTGATAGTCATTTGCCTTTAAAAGTCCAAAAAGGGTCTCTCTGTCTGTTCTGGATATATTATTGGTAAATCCATTTTCTCCAAATGGCAAGGAACCAAATATTGATGGTATACTTGCTACAGACTCACCTGTATTACTCACATAATGAGGCCAATACAAGGATTCCTTCAACAATGAGTTTATATAAGGCATAAACTCTTTATAAACGGCTTTTTCTCCCACAAAATCGGAACCTACCCCATCCATAACGATAAAGACGAGATTTGGTTTTTTTTCACCCAAAGTAAAATAGTTGGCCAATTCATTTGGTGGATCGAAGGGTTTTAACAGCGGGTATTCCCGGGTTCCTTCATATTTATTGAAATCTAAGGAGGCCTTGGCCTGATGATGCAAGAGATACTGTGTTTTATTTTCGTTCACAGGATTTTTCCTGGAGATCAATGTGGCCAGGAAAAGACTAAAAAGAATAATAGTGAACGGATACATTCTATTGATCAGGGAATAAATATTGGTAGTGATCCTATAGAACAGATACATAAGTACGGTACAAGCCAATAATAGAATTGGTGTTCCATAAAAAAGCCTGAGACCACCATTATTTTGGATTCTGTCATAAAAACCTGCTCCTAGAATCTCATAGTAATCTACATAGTAGTTGGTAAGCAACCCTTCTGTGACCAACAACAATAATAAGATTATGGTAACGGTCTTAAATCCAAGATTTGCCTTTATCCGTTCCAGGAAGTTGAACAAAAACGCAAGAAATAGTGCACTTAAAGAGGCAAAACCAAGATGGTGGACCATTAAAAGGAAAAAGCTCTTATTTACAATACTATCGAGTACTCCGGACAAGTAAAGCCTGGTATTCTGATAGAATGCCATAACCACTAGACACAGGAAAAAGGACAATACAAGACGTGTAAAGTCTTTTAACCCCTTTCTTTTAGATCCTATGTTAATATCTACCTGCATGTTTTATGCTTTTGCAAATCCTTTTCTAACCTGTGATCCCCACCCAGATTTTATTTTAAATAGTTTCTTGTAGTTCCCTCTTACAGATGACCATACCACTATAGGATGAAATACAATAGGTTCTATGATGGCAAAGATCATAAGGGTTAAAATATCCCTGGTCCTTGGATATTGATTGTACGAGTACACTTCCCATAGTATTGCATAGAAAGAGAACATGATTGAAAAACTATAGATGGTAGCCGTTATGGCAATAAAAAAGTTCCAGTTCAATATCCCTAAATATAAAAATGCTATGACCGCAATGCACCCCAGAAATTCCAGAATTGGTGCCAACCATTCGTAAAAGAACCAATATGGATAACTCAACATGCCTAATCTGCCATACTTTGGATTAAAGAACATATCCTTATGTGTAAAGAGGGTTTCTAAATTACCTCTGGACCATCTATCTCGCTGGTTCATGAAAATTTTAATATCCTCAGGAACTTCTGTCCAGCAAAGGGGATCAGGGATATAGGCCACATGATAGGGCTGATCTATATCGTGCATATGCCGTCTCATTCTAAATATAATTTCCATGTCCTCCCCTACCGTTGTTGTATCATAGCCACCCACTTCTAATGCAATTTCCCTATCAAAAAAACCGAAGGCACCAGAAATGATCAAAAGACTATCTAATCTTGCCCAAGCCATTCGGCCCAGTAAAAAAGAACGGGTATATTCAAGTAGTTGAAATTTTGCCAGCCAATTCTTAGGCAATCGTATCTCCTCAAGTGTACCACCAGTAATTTTACAGGAATTGGCCACTCTAATGACACCTCCAACAGCGATCACCCTTTTTTCAGAATGCTGATAAAAGGACTTTACCACATGCAATAATGCATCTGGTTGGATAAGACAATCCACATCAATACATCCAACGTATTTGTTTTCTGATAAATAGATCCCTGCATTTAAGGCATCAGATTTACCACCATTCACCTTATCAACCACTGTTAGTTTAGAAAATGAACGTTGCGTAGATTTATAGATTCCTCTTATTTGTTTCGACTTTATCTCCGGATCTATCTTTCTATCAATCATTTCAAGTTTATAGCCGTCAATTAGTTTCTGCAGTGTATCATCCTTGCTTCCATCATTCACCACCATAACCTCGTAATTCACATATTGTAGGGAAAGGAGCGATCTTACGTTTTCTACGATCGTAAGGCCCTCGTTGTAAGCCGGTGCTATAATTGTTATACTTGGAGATAAGGGTGAACCCATCGTCTTTGATATATCTCCGAAACTATTTTTGTTTTTATAATGAATTGAATTCCTGGTTGCCAGATAGGCCATTAGAAAGTACAGCGCAAATAATACGGCCGAGAACACCATAAACACGATGTTCAAATATTCTAACAGTATGTTGAATAGGCCGTTGTCCATTACTTCTTGATATTCTTTATGTTACCAATTTCCTGATCATCCAAATCAAAATTTAAAGAAATTGAAGGCTTCTCCTTTTCTGTATCAGCCCATTTTACAATGCTATCTGGCGTTTGCCTATCAGCTTGTTCAGCCTTGAGTTTTTGTTGGAGCTGGGAGGCAATATATTTTGCCTTATTGCGAACATCCTTATTAGGATCTTTGGATAAGGTTTTTAGAAAACACAATTCTTTCTCATCGCCAAGATCCAGGATCTCGTCCAATAAAATGACTTTAGATTCTGTATCACAATGGCGAAATAGTTCCTCGAAAATGCTAAAACCATAAGTGGAGGTTTTTAATTGCACATCGCACTCTTCTTTGGGAGGTTTTTCTACTCCATTAACTTTTGAAATCACAATTTCTTCTTCAAGATCATCCCAGTCTACCATTGAACATGCATCTGTTCTCTCCTCATGCTGATCTAATACAGCCGTTTCCTCCGCTTCTATAGCACCATTAGCCTTTAGTGGTTCTGGAATAATTATTTCTATCCCATTGACTTCCATCGCATTGATCTCTTCAATAAGGGCCGGTAATTTATCCGCTTCAGTTTCCTCATTTAGCACAAAGGGTAAAAATTTGAAATTCAGATATTCTACTTCTATGTTGCCATCCAGGTCCGGGACCTCCACCCTACTCAGAATATCTTCCAACTCTCTTCTAAAGCCTTCGTCAGGGTGTACTTCCTCAAAAATTACATCTAACTGATTGAATTTAGAATCCGACTTCTTTTTTCGTTTCTTTTTTGCCATTTTAGAATGTTTTTGAACAACAATTGGTAAGAAATCCAGAGGTAAATATTTTACCTCAATACTAGTATCTTCAATTTCTGAACGGTCAAGGATCTCGTTGAGTTCTTCCATAAAACAATACTCAAAAATATCCAGGTCCTCCTGGTACAGTTCACTTCCTTCTTCGGTGATCACCACCTCTTCTTCCATTGTCTCTAGTGGCTGTGTATCCTCCGTATTAACAGTTTCTATAGATTTTTCAGCCTCAATTACTTCTTCCTGAACAGCCATTTCTGAATCAATTTTGATAGCAGGGTCGAGGTTTTCCTCAGGAAGAACCGTATTTGGACTAATAGCATTGATGCTACCCAAAGCTTTACTCTTTACATTAAAATTGCTCTCCTTTTCATAGATCTCAAACAAGTACGGGACTATATCATTAGAGCCTAAAACGGCTAGTGCATCTAGGATAAATATTTTGGTTGTTTGTTTTGACCTTTTGAACGACGCCTTTAGCATTGGGATTGATTCTTGGATCCCAAATTCTTTAATACACTCAATCGCCGCTTGTTTTACTTCATCATCTTTGTGCTTTAGTAGTTCGGTAACTGAAGTATTTGCATCTGTCTGGTTAAAATGTCGGATAAGCCGAAGTGAGAAAAGAACCACATCCTTATTCTTAGATGTAAGCCATGCTCCGAATTGCGGTGGAATAAAATCTACCTGATCCCTCAATATTTCTAATATCTTAATTTGTTGCCATTCTGAGATGGCGTATTTGTTTGTATCGAGAAAATGAGCGATGCCTTCGTGTTTTAAGGAAACCGTAGCAATCTGTGCTTGCTTGCGAATCACACTTCTTTTGTGATTAATATATTTTTTAATAAAAGTATAGGCCTGTTCAACCTGCATCTGCGTTAATTCTACAATGCCTTTGGTTACCACCTCCCAGCGCCAGCTGTTTAACTTTTGATATGCATCCAGATGTAAGTCAAAATCCTGATATAAGGATAATAATCGAAGTCGTGCATCCCCGGTAAGATCGCGCTGCAGATCCAGAAGTATTTCTTTGAGAACACTGCGATTGATGGGGTCTTTAATAAACTCCCGCATCTCCACCTTTAGTTCTATATACTCATACTTTTCTTCCTTACTGGCATCTTCACCATAAAAGAGAAAATTACTTATGATAGGGGTAAGTTGTTTTCTGCGATCATTGATATTCCTTGTCTTGGCAGATAAACGATTCCTAAAGAAGAAGATAAAAGCAAAATAGAGTAAACACAAACTTCCAAACAATACACTAAGATCCCACAAAAGATCCGTATGGATCTTTGGAACACTAATGAGTGTAAATGATTGGTATGTAAATACTATTTTATTCAATAACTAAACCTTGTTTAATTCTCTTGTTACACGTACCAATAGTTCTGATGGACTCACTGGTTTTGAGATAAAATCATTAGCTCCTAATTCGAAAGCGGATAGTACATTCTCTTCATTACCAGCCGATGAAATAATGATGATGGGTACTTTAGACCCTAAGGTGTTCCTGACATAATCGACCAGTTCGAGGCCTGAGAAATAAGGCATCATAATATCACTAACAATGATGTCTGGCATTGCTTTTTCCAATTCTTTCTTTACCTCCCTGCCATCGCAGGACCAGTGCACTTTGTACCCCGCCTTGTCTAGGCGATAGTTGAGCAATGAAGCCAATAATTCATCATCGTCTGCTAACAATATATTTTTCATGATTGGGTTTTTTTACTTCTCTTTTCTTAATCGTGTTACTTCAGCATCCAGAGCAAATTCTACCATGGGATATTCTGTTACAAACTGTTGATACAGAAAGTTCATTTGATCATAATTCCTGTCATTCACACAGTGCTCATGTAATTGCTGCACCAGAATGAGAAGGTTCTGAGTCTGCATCATTGCCAACCCCGATTTTAATTTATGCGTAGAAAATTGTAATTGTTCAAAGTCTTTATTTTGGAGATGTAACTTAGCCTTCCCAATAAATTCGAGAGCATTCCTCTTGTACAATTCAACCAACTCCGCCAACATGTCTACTTCTCCCATGCAATCTTCCAATACTTCAGTTAGATCTAGTTTGGTCAACTCATCGACATTCTGAGTATGCTTTTCTTTGTCTTCCAATGTCCCTTGAAAGTGTGTTGATTCTGGCTTTGTAAACCCATATTGAATCAATTTGTCAAGAAGTGCTTCAGGCGTATAAGGTTTTAAGATGAAGTCATTTATCCCGTCATTGCTCGCTTTTTCTTTATCCTTTACAGTGAAATCTGCTGTGAGGGCAACAACAGGCACTTGTGAAATCCTTTGCTGCTTATTGGCCCTTATGCGTCTGGTAATTTCGTATCCATCAACTACCGGCATATGCAGATCCATAAATACGACATCTATGGGCTCATCTTCTAAAATTTGCAGACCTTCCACTGCATGTTCTGTAATAAAAAAGGTGCATCCCCAACTCTTAAGTCGTTTTTTTATAAGCCATTGATTTAAGGGATTATCCTCAAAAACGAGTACGTTTAAGGTGTCTACAGCTTGGCTACTTTCTTTCTTTCTTGTTTTCATTTTTGAAGGTTGTTTTTTGCCCAAGGTATAATCAAGGCTTATTGTAAACTGTGTTCCTTTCTGCAGTTTGCTGCTAACAGAAATAGTACCGCCCAGTCTGTCAACGATCTGTTTTACAATGCTTAATCCAAGTCCAACCCCACCATATTTGGAAAAGGTATGCTGGTCCGCTTGCTGGAATGCTTCGAAGATATGTTTGAGATCTTCCTGAGGGATACCTATACCCGTATCCTCTATGATGAATTCTATCCTGGCCTTATTGTTATAAATCCCTGTCATCTTTGTGATAAGGGAAACACTTCCTTTTTCTACGAATTTGATGGCATTTCCCAATAGGTTGAGAAGTACTTGCGATAGCTTTGAGGGATCTCCAAGCAAATTCGCCGGAATGTTAGGGTCTGTTTCTACTTCGAAGGCGATATTTTTGTCAACGATCAAAGTCTCACACAAATACGCTACTTCTTTGATGAGATTGTGAATATTAAACGGGACCTCATTAATTTTCTCCGCACTGGCCTCAAGTTTTGAATATTCTAATAATTCATCGATGATCTCCATTAAAAATCTTGAAGCTGCCTGAATGGCATGGACCTGTTCTTTCTGTGTGTCGTTCAAAGCGCCTTCTTGTAAGAGATCTGTAAAGCCTATTATGCCGTTAAGAGGAGTTCTGATCTCATGGCTTACTTTAGCGATAAGCTGGGCTTCCTTTTCGTCTGCAGATGCCGCTGATCTACTCTTATCGTGGTTTACGGAGTTGTTTTCAGTACTTTCCGGCTCAAATCCCCATATTTTGCCCTCCAACTCATTTTTAAACTTATCAAATGAGCCTTTAAGTCGGCTTGCTTCTGCTGTGGTTAATTCTTCAAAAGAGAAACTGTTGAGTGCTACTTCTAAATCGGAAATTTGGTCAAGTAGGTTTTTTGATTTCAAGATGTTGGATTTGGGCAAACAATTCTTTACTAAAATCCCCCTTTATAGGGGGGCTGACAATTAAATGTTACCTACACTGTGTATTGTGTTGTCAAATTGCTTTATTTGTAGGTCTAAAAAAGCGTCCAATGAAGTATTTCATCCAATTTTTAAGCATTTTAACGATGCTATCCTGTGCAGATTCTAAAAAGAATGACAATGAAGATCTTATAGCTAAAGCAAAAAAGATCCATGAAGCTGTCATAACGATAGACACACATGACGACATCAATGTCAAAAATTTTACAGATAGTATAAATTATACGCAACGGCTGGAAACGCAGGTTAATTTGCCAAAAATGACTGAAGGCGGATTAGATGTAGCCTGGTTAATTGTCTATACAGGACAAGATTCTTTGAACGCAGATGGTTACGCAAAAGCAGAAGAGAATGCCATGTCCAAATTTGAAGCTATTCACAGACTGTGTGAAGATATTGCACCAGATCAAATTGGACTTGCCCTCACCTCAGAAGAAGTGAGATCTATCCATAAATCTGGCAAGAAGGTGGCCATGATAGGTGTTGAGAATGCCTACCCAATTGGAGAAGATCTTTCCAATTTTGAAAAATATCAAAAACTGGGAGCACGGTATGCTTCCCTTTCTCATAATGGCCATAGTCAGTTTTCAGATTCCAATACGGGGGAAGCAGATAGTATTTGGCTATATAATGGTTTAAGTGAGCTAGGCAAAAAGGCTGTAAATGAATTAAATAGAGTTGGAATAATGATAGATATTTCTCATCCTTCCAAGGCTTCTATGATGCAGACGATAGCGCTGAGTAAGGCACCAATTATTGCCTCACATTCTTCTGCGAGAGCCCTCTGTAACCACAGTAGAAATCTGGATGATGAGCAATTATTGATGCTAAAGGAAAATGGTGGTGTGGTACAAACCGTAGCATTTAGTTCTTATCTGAACACTGAAAAGGACGAGGCCCATTCTGCCTATATGAAAGAACTTTATAAGCAGGTAGCCGATTCCCTTGGTCTTCCCTGGTACGAAAGATCTCAATTTCGTTCCCTTACTACGGAGCAACGGGGTGCCTTTATGGAAAACTACCCTAAAGTAATGGCTATTGGTAAGGAATTGGCGACATCCAGAACAGATGTTCCGCCTGCAGTAAATGTGTCAGATTTTGTGGATCATATAGATTACATGGTAGATCTAATAGGGATTGATCATGTAGGTATTAGTTCCGACTTTGATGGCGGTGGCGGTATTGAAGGTTGGTCCGATGCATCAGAAACACTAAATGTAACCATAGAGTTAGTAAAACGCGGGTATACTGAGGAAGAGATAGGCAAGCTATGGGGGGAAAACCTGATGCGGGTTTTAGACCAGGTACAGGCAGTAGCAAAAGAAATGGGATAACTTAATCTTCATCTTCTGCAAGGCGATCTTTCACGTATTCTATCTTAGTCTTACCATGTGGTAAAGGCTTCCCATCGGGGTCGAGATTCACCATGATGATATTGTCTACAGTAAGGATGGTTTCCCTATTCATTTTATTACGTGCTTCGCATTTCAGGACAATGGAGGTTTTACCAAATTTTACCACTTTTATACCTATCTCCACAATGTCACCCTGATGGGCCGTACTCATAAAATTGATCTCTGACATATATTTAGTGACCACCTTTTTGTTCTCTAGTTGAATAATGCTATAGAGAACAGCCTCCTCATCTATCCATGAAAGTAAACGCCCGCCAAATAAGGTCTCATTGGCATTTAAATCTTCTGGTTTTACCCATTTTCTTGTGTGAAATCGCATTGTCTGAATTTTAGTGCAAAAGTACCACAATTTCAAATCCGTCTTCTAAACAATCTCAATACTTGCCATAAATTATCAATCTTATAATTCAGATCAGATAAAATTGTCAACTCCAAAAAATTGAAGGGCCTGGACTACTTTATTCATTTGTTAAACAAATCAAAAGTATCCTCTTTTATCCTCGGGAAATTAAGAAATTGGTAAAAATTTTAGTGGAATGATCCTATTTGTAGATATGGACGAGGTTATGGCAGATACCTATACTGCCCATATAGAGCATTACAATGATCGCTTTAAAGAATCCCTTACAAGAGAAGAGTGTATGGGGTACGAGGTATGGCAAAAAGTGCCCGCAGAAAGAAAAGATTCAATTTGGGAACATTATTATAAAGATGGTTTCTTCAGAAATTTGCGGCCAATACAGGATAGTATTGAAATACTGGGGGAACTGAACAAAAAACATTCGGTCTATGTGGCCTCTGCGGCCATGCAATTCCCTAATTCGCTTTTAGAAAAGCACCAATGGCTCGATGAGCATTTCCCTTTTATACATTGGAGAAATCGCATTTTATGCGGCGATAAAAAGATCCTGCGAGGAGACATCCTAATTGATGATCGCAGTCATAATTTGGAGCACTTTCAGGGAAGGTCCATGATCTTTACTTCCCCACATAATATACATACCAATCATTTTGAGCGGATGGACTCCTGGCAGGAAATAGCCAAAGAACTTCTTTAATAAGGGAATTAAAATTTGTTTATAACGCCGTTAACAAGTAATTCACTTTTGCAGAAAGCTCCTATTTGGATTTTCTAATTTTAGTGAAACTTCAAAGATGAACGACAGATCTACCGAACTACTGAGGTTTCGGCCTTTATTGCCAAATGCCCGGGTAACTGAGGAGATGAGTCTGGATGAGCAGTTTCAAAATGCTACACTTAGGCCCATTATTAAATTCCAGAACAACCTTTTGGTCGCAGCTTTCAGAAATTATGCCAACAAGCATAAGAATTCTTTTTACGAACTCACCCTCCCTAAAAGACTGGAATACATAGAACATGCGGTTCAAAAAGATATGAAATTTCGGAATTCACTCAAGGGTATGATCATTGGCCAATTTACGGTTGAAGAGTACGAAGCCTATATTCAAAATTCCTCCGCACTTAATAAGAGAATGATGAATATGGTGGTTGAAAGAATAAAAGATCAGGTACAATTATTTGAGCTTGCACCCTTAGTCTAATAGAGACTCTCCATTGAGATTAGTGGTGAGTATATCGCTCATTAGATCAAAATAAGGTCGGATCTTTTTAAAGGAGTCGTTTATTTCGTTGAGAAAATCAGGGTTAAACACTTCAGAATCCTTAAAATTCCTTACAAAAATGAATTGCTTCTTACGGATAAGGTCTATATCCGGATGATCTTTTTCAAAGCCCTTAGGAGCTGTCTTAAGTTCCTCGCCCGTGATACTCCCCCAGGTTTTTACGAAGTCAGGTTCCTCAATTACTTTTCTGAACACAGTGGCATCCATTTCCAATTCCTTTCTTATTCTAAAGAGATCTTCTTTATTTGGGTCCCAAAATCCGGTAGCAATAAATGTTTCACCTGGTTTAAGTCGAAGGTAATATCCACCTCGCAACCTATTTCCTGCCCTGGAGAATGAGCCCGCAAAATGAGTTTTATAAGGGGTTTTATCTTTTGAAAAGCGCACATCCCGGTAAATACGGAACATTTTTAATCGTTCAATCTCGTCATGTAGCCGCATCTTTTCCATCAGCTGCTGATAAAATCCTTTTACCTCTGTATCCAGCACTTTGTATTGATCTTTATGATCATTGAACCAATCCCTATTATTATTGGCAGCCAGGGTCTCTAGAAAGGCAAAAGCCTCTTTATTTATGACGGTTTTCTCCATAAGGAATGTCTGTTATTCAGATTTATATTAAAGTTAACCTTTTTGAAGGAGGCTCTTTTTAATTAATGATTAATTTTATTTTGTAAACAACGAATATGGATACTCTTACTATCATAAATAAAATAAAGGCGCATAAGACGCAGCCAAACCTAAGATTTCAACTAAAAAAGGAAACGGAGGCCTTTACTGACCTGCTATTCCTTTCACTTTTTGATACGGAAACGCCTTTTGATAAAAATTTGCCAGAGCTGGCAAGAAAATTCGATTACCTGGTGGAAATGGCCTGTTGGGATCCTCTTAAACCATGTTCTTCCGCCTGGAATGACTATCTGCAAACGCTTCCATCAGTGTTAGAGAAACTTAACCTGGATGCGAAGGCCATTGCCAATTGTGACCCGGCCGCCTTGTCTATTGAAGAGGTATACCTGGCTTATCCCGGCTTTTATGCCATCGCTATTTACAGGTTGGCACACGAATTATACAAGAAAAAGTTTCCGCTGGTTCCCAGGTTAATGACCGAATATGCACACAGACAGACGGGAGTTGACATTAATCCTGGGGCTCATATCGGTGAATCATTCTTTATAGATCATGCAACAGGAGTGGTAATTGGCGAAACAGCGGTAATTCATGATCATGTGAAAATATATCAGGGAGTAACCCTTGGAGCCTTGTATGTAGCTAAAGATCTACGTGAAACAAAAAGACATCCTACCATTGAAAATAATGTGACCATTTATGCCAACGCCACTATTCTTGGAGGTGATACCGTCATTGGAGCTAATTCTATCATTGGGGGAAATGCCTGGTTAACAGAGTCCGTACCCCCAAATTCAACAGTATTTCATTCACCTGAAATAAAAATCAGAACAAATAATAATGGCAAATAGTTTAACAGATCTAATTGGAAATACCCCTTTGGTAGCATCCAAAGCCTTGAATACCAACCCAAATGTTAGCTTGTATTTTAAGTTAGAAGGACAAAATCCGGGAGGTAGCGTAAAAGATCGAGCTGCTTTGAATATGATCTCAAGCGGTCTGGAAAGTGGAACATTTACCAGGGATTCCAAATTAATTGAAGCCACCAGTGGTAATACCGGAATTGCTTTGGCGATGATCGCGAGCTTATATGGCTTGTCCATTGAGCTGGTAATGCCCGAAAATGCCACTAAAGAACGCGTTCAAACTATGAGAGCTTATGGAGCCACAGTGACCTTAACTAAAGCCGATAGTGGTATTGAAGGAGCAAGAGACTATGCTGAATTGAAGGTTAAGGAAAAAGGGTATATAATGATCAACCAATTCTCTAATGACGACAACTGGAAGGCGCATTACAAGAGTACAGGTCCTGAGATCTGGCGAGACACTCAGGGATCTGTCACCCATTTTGTTTCCTCAATGGGTACTACAGGAACAATCATGGGCACATCGGCATATTTAAAGGAACAACGAAAGTCAATTGAGATCGTTGGTGTACAACCTACAGACGATTCCAGCATACCAGGGATTCGCAAATGGCCCAAAGCCTATCTCCCAAAGATCTTTGATCCTAAGCGAGTAGATCGAATTCTAGAAGTTAGTGAACGAGAGGCAAGGGAAATGACTAAACGCCTTGCAAAAGAAGAAGGTATTTTTGCCGGGATGAGCAGTGGGGGTGCTACAGCAGCAGCTCTCAAACTTGCAAATGAATTAGACAATGGGGTCATTGTCTCTATTATTTGTGACCGGGGAGATCGATATTTATCCTCAGATCTATTCGATTAAGATTCAACATTTAGTTATGTATAAAAAATGCACCATAAATGGTGCATTTTACTTTTGATATAAAGAATAAGTCTTATTGTGAGCTATCCACTTTTTCTTCTATCACTTCTTCAACTTCTTCGGCGCCATCTTCAAACGCATCTTCAACTTCTTCGGCCCCTTCTTCCATGCTATCTCCTACTTCTTCAATGGTATCCTCCACTTTTTCTTCTGTTGATTTTGTATCTCTGCAGCCAATGAAAATTAGACTTACAGCAAATAACATTAAACTATTGATAATTAAATTTCTATACTTCATTTCTTATGGTTTTAAATTAATTGAATTATTTTTTAATACTATAAACTATTACATAGTTATATATTCTTCAACCTTAAAGGATATTTCATTTCCATTAGAATCTGTAAATACGAATACCTCTTTTCCGTTGATTAAAGCGTCCTTGGACAGATCTGTGTTCTCCATGATCATAAGGTTTTCTCCTTCGCCCAGGGCTACATAGAGTTCATTGTCATTTAGCAATAAGACAAAGTCTGATGTTACATCGGCATTATAGCTAAACCGGATCATTTCATCAAAGTCGTCATCCTCATCCAGATCTATTTTCACTGTTTTATAGATGGTCTTCATTGGAACTACTCTATCCTGATCCACTTTCCCTTTGTCTTCACTTTCGAATTGCATTTCCTGCGTTTGAGCTGTATTAATGCGCACTGTGTTTTTGATCAATTCCCCATCCTCATAAAGTTTATAGGTTTTTTCTGTGGTTTCAAGGGCTACTGTATCTATTCGTAAAGTCCTTGGTTCTTCTTGTGTATTACTTACCTGAGCATATCCCAACGAAGTTGTTAGTAGACTCAGTAATGCAAATGATATATATGTTTGTAAATGTTTCATGTTATTGTTTTTAAGATTACTATTTATTTTATTAATTCCGTTCTGACTAGTTAGTGGAGAATGCTTCAGCAACTTTTCCCGGCTTTAGATCGAGTCCGTTATTAAACTCCAGGGTCCTTATAGGGAAAGGAATATTAATATTTTCCTTATCAAATGCTTTTTTCAAGGCTTTGATCACGGTATTTTTCGCTCTTAGTTTTTCTATACGCACTTTCACTTGTAATGTAGAATCTGGTGATAAAGTTTATTGAACTGGCCCCAAATTCCTGGAAGTAAAATTCCACTTCATCCTCCGAGGACACCTGCTCAATTGCCTTGCTGATCGTACTTTTTGTGAGTTCTTCAACACGGTCCAGATCAGATTCATACCCAACTCCACATTCTAAAACAACACGCATTTTATTAGTGAGCGTAAAGTTTTTTAACGGATTATCCAAAATGGTCCTATTCGGAATAATCACTTTGTTATTATCAGCCTCTTTGATTATGAAATTGTTCAAATTAATTTTTATCACTTCTCCGGCAAAACCGTTGGTTTCTATCCAATCTCCTATGCGAATGTTCTTTCTAAAGGACAATACAACTCCGGAGATGGTATTAGACAAGGTTCCCTGCAGTGCAAGACCTACCACTAATCCTGCTACACCGGCTCCTGTTAATAGAGACATTAAAGCGTCATTGAGATCTAAGATACTCAGTGCCAGAAATAGCCCCACAAGAACAACAAAAACGGTGGTTATATTAGATATTAAGTTGGTAATTGATTTCTGTGGTACTCGTTTCTGAACTAATTTTTTAACTCCCTTACTGGTGTACCGTGCGATAAAATAGGCGCCGAAAAGTACCACAATAGCTAGTAGTATATTGGGTAGGTTTTCCATAAAGGTTGTGCCCCATTCCTCTAATTTTCCGAGTAATATATTTAATGATGTGTTTACTTCTTCTTTCATTATTTTTAAATTTTATAGTTAAACATTATTTTCCTGGGAAACTTCAGCACACTAGATCATTGAGGCATTATTCAATACTCCTTTTTTGTCTTTATTCCAGGCATTCAGCATCCAACTTGTTTTTTCCATTTCACGGATATAAGCACCTATTAGATCTATAGTGCCTTCATCTTTTATCTCTTCTGCTTTAGAAACAACACTAGACATTTGCTTTAGCAGGATACTATGTGCCTGTAAGATCTCGGCAACCATTTCTGTGTCTTGCATCTTTCCGGTGCTTTCTTCAATCTTAGCTGTTTTTAAATAGGCGCTTAGATTGCTCATTGGATGGTATCTTAATGTTAATATTCTTTCGGCGATCTCATCTATCTTTATTCTTGCATCAGTATACATTTCCTCAAATTGCTGATGGAGATCAAAAAAATTCTTTCCAAGAATGTTCCAATGAAAGTTTCTTAATTTCTGATAATACAGATGATATTCTGCCAGCAGGGTATTGAGTTCAATAACGACCGGCAATAGTTGATCTTCTTTGATATTTAAATAATTCATAGTGTAATTAAATTTTTATTAAAGTATTTGTGTCTGTTGGATAAAAAGTATTTGGATTGTCACTTGGATCGTGACTTGTCTGGCGAATGCCATAAAAAAGTGTTTAATAACTATCCAACACTCTTAATATAAAGGCTTTATAAAATTTGTCAACTCATTTAACGCCCTTTAACAACTTTTAAGAATAGTTAACATAATCAGACGTTAATGAGGGGAGAGAATGTTAAAAATTTTAACACCTAAATTATCCTTATTGGGTTGTTTTTGATCAGGGAAGTAAACTTTTCAATCTGAGATCAACAGAGAATCAATAGCATCTCGGTAGGTTTTGAAGGCGCTAAGATTGTTGTGCTCTCCTCCTTCAATAATTATGTATTCCGCATTCTTATCTTTCAGGCTACGGTATAGCTTTTCTGAAGATTGGATAGCCACTACTCTATCCTGATCTCCATGGAGAATTACAATGGGGCACTTGGCCGTCTGCAGATACTGGTACGACTTAAATTGATATTTTAAAAGGGAGTTCATAGGAAGAATTGGAAACCTATCTTGTGCAACATCCAGCAAACTATAAAAAGGTGTTTCCAGAACCAGTAAAGATGGTGTGTGCTCCGATACCAAATAAGAGGCCATGGCCGTGCCAAGCGATCTGCCATATACAATAATTTCTTCTTGTTTGTATTGTGCAGCTACGTATTGATAAAATAGCTGTGCATCACTTAATAAAGCTCCTTCACTTAAACTACCGGTGCTTTTGCCATAGGTTCTGTAATCCATAATTACCACATCGTAGTTCAGCTTCACAAAATATTGAGCCACCTCTCCCCAACGGGAAAGGTCTCCGGCATTCCCATGAAAGTACAGGATCACTCCTAATGGATCTTTTCTTTTAAAATGGAGGGCATTCAGTTTTGATCCATCATCTGTAGTCAGATAAAACTCTTCAAAGGGCTCATCAAAGGAAAAACTGTAATTAGCAGGCAGTTTACTTGGCAAAAAAATTAGTTTTTCCTGTAAGAAATAGAGCATAGTTAAAATAATTAGGACAGCTGCTATAAGGCCCAATAAGACCCTTTTTACTTTAAGCATGACGCTTGGATACATTGTGTTTTACATGAATACTAGAACCCTCCAGGTTTACTTTTTCAGGTTTTGATGTTATGATATCATTCAGCATTTTATGATAAGCTTCAAACGTATTTAAATCCTTGTGTCCGCCTCCGATTACGGTATAGAGGGTGGTATTCGCAGGATTCACCTTAGATAATTTTACACTGGTTTTATAGGGGATAAGATTATCATCTGTGCCATGAATGATATGTATAGGACAATTCACATATTTTAACCATTTATAAGTAGGCATTGGAAATTTAAGTAAGAGGGATAAAGGCATAAAAGGAATATATTTCTTTGCCATGTGTTTTAAACTGTAATAAGGAGCATCAAGAATGAGCATCCTTGGATTGTTCATGGAAGCAAGCTTGGCAGCAAAACCAGATCCCAGAGAACGTCCGTAAAGAATGATATACTTTTCATCTACCTTCTGTTTTATTTTATCATAGATCACTTGCATATCGCGTTTTACAGCCTTTTGCGTACGCCTTCCGGTACTTTTCCCAAACCCACGATAGTCAACCATAAGTACGTCATACCCGTGTCTGGTAAAATCTACCGCAAACTTCCCCCAGCCTTTTATGCTTTTTGAATTTCCCTTGAGATAGAACACTATTCCCTTAGGGTCTTTTGCTTTAAACCTCAGGCCATTGATCACGGCACCATCCCGAGTTTCTACATTGTATTCTTCGGTCTCCTGATGTTCGTAATAGAACTGAAAATCTGCAGCCAGCTTCTCTGGCTTAAACATGAGGTAGTCTTGTAAAATATAGACCAACAGACTTATTAGGAAATAAGCTGCTACAAGAAAGATTATAAGATATCCCCACAATGGCATAAAGTACTATTTCCGATTAAGATACAATTTCTGGCTAAAGCAGCTTTTATAACGCCAGATGTTTTAATTTTTTGGCTCAGATCCAACGTTTTCTTTTGAAATAGATCAGCATAAATATTAGAATCACAAACATCCCACCCAAAACCACAAAATAGCCATTTTCCATATGTAGTTCGGGCATATTGTCAAAGTTCATTCCATAGACACCCGCAATAAAAGTAAGTGGAATAAAGATAGAAGCCATTACCGTCAGAACCTTCATTACCTCATTCATTTTATTACTGACGTTACTCATATACATTTCCATAAGGCTCATAACCATTTCCCGATATATTTGCAGAGACTCGTTGATCTCTATACAATGATCTAAAACATCTCTAAGAAATAATTTAGTGTCTTTTTTTATTAAAGGATGTTCTGTATCTATAAGCCTGCCTATTAATTCTCTTACCGGAGCAATATATCTTCTAATGCGCAACACTTCTTTTTTCAATTCCTGAATCTTATGAGCCGTTTTAGGTTTTGGTTTCTGATAGACCTCTTCTTCCAATAATTCCATCCGTTCACTGATATTTTCCAGTATCGTAAAATAATTATCGATGATGGCATCTAGCAATGCAAAGAACAAATAATCTGCTCCCCTGCTTCTTATTCTACCCAGTTTGCCTCTCAATCGTTGCCTTACAGAATCAAAAACATCTTGGTTTAATTCCTGAAAAACAAGGATCTCTTTGTCGAATAAAGTAATGGCTACATGTTCCACCACAATTTTCTGTTCCTCATCCAGATACATCATTTTAAATACCCCAAAAATATAATGATCATATTCATCTATCTTGGGTCGTTGCTCTGTATGTACAGCATCTTCCAGAGTCAGAGGATTTATTTGAAATACCTTCCCTAATTTTTCGATAAAGCTTTCATCGCTTAAACCAACCAGGTTGATCCATTTAATTTCATCGCTCTTTTCTTCAAGGAGCGTTTCTACATTCACCGGACTGTATTCTTCCAGCGTGTCCTGAGAATAAGAGATGACATCCAGGGTACTAATGGAATGATCCCGGTTACCCATATAGGTAATGGTTCCCGGAGCTTTCCCTAATTTCTTACGGATCTTAGATTTCTTTTTCTGTGTTAGTATAATTGGTAATTGCATTTTGGCCATAGGTAAAGACTTTCATTAAAGATATAAACAAAATAACGCTACTTGAACTCCATGTTCTTTAAAAATAATCCCGAACCCGGGGCAACATATGGTATCAGCATCTTTTCATTTGCAGTAAGTGCCTTTTGGAGAGAGTCTAATTCCAGTTCGCCCTCTACCCAAAAGTACCAAAGCGCCCATCATCATCCTGATCTGATACCGCATGAATCCCGCCCCTTTAACCGAAAGCAAATAACTCTTTTCAGGAAAAAAATTAGCCGTGAACTCTTTGTTTTCTATAATCTCACAATGATCAATGGTGCGTGTTACTTTGGTATTGGGCTGGATCCTCGCTGTAAAATTTTGAAAATTATGTGTGCCTTCAAAAATTTTGGCGGCCCTCATCATTAAGGGAAGATCTAGTTCATCCAGGAAATTAGCCATGAACGGAGCACAGAATGGATGATTCTTGGTGCCATATGAAAATATATAAACATACTCTTTGATCTTGGCATTTTGAATAATATTATGTTCAGGATTAGCCTCCTGTACGTCTAATATCCGAATGTCTGATGGGAGGTTCTTGTTAAAATCATGAACAAAAGCCTGCAAGTCCTCAATAGGCCCTACTGGTGTCAATAATTGAAATGCCATCTTTATGGCAGAAACCTTTGCATCTGTCCTTCCTGCGCCAAGAATTTTATATTGTTTTCCAGGATCAATAAATTTCAGCGTTTTAATAAGCATTCCTTCCAGTGTTTTTTGTCCAGGCTGCTTTTGCCATCCACTGTACCTAAAACCTAAGTATTGCACCCATACCAAATAAGCATACTTCTTCCGATTCATTATTCTTGTAAAGTATATAAATATAACCATTCCTCACCTTACCAAAATAAGTAGTAACCCCACCTAACTAGTTTCAGTGTCCTGCTGGAACCGTTCCTGGGCATTTTTAATTCCAGGCAACGGACTATTTAAAATTTTTGTAATTTGGAGGTACAACTAAGCAAACTAAGATGAGCAAAAATGTAACTACAAAACCACCGGTATGGTTCTGGATAGTCAGCGTGCTGGCATTATTATGGAACCTAATGGGCGTCATGAATTATTTGGGAAGCACTTTTATGAAAGAGGCGATCAAGGCAGAAATGACCCCTGAACAAGTTAACTTAATGGAAAGCACTCCGGCATGGGTAACTGCCGCCTTTGCAATAGCAGTTTGGTTTGGTGCCGCTGGTTGTATAGGCTTATTACTTCGTAAAAAATGGGCTAAATCTGCCCTTGGCCTGTCTCTTATTGGTATACTGGTGCAAACAGGGTATGGATTTTTTATGACCAATGCTACGGAAGTTTACAGCCAAACAGAGGCTATCATCATTCCCTTGATGGTTATTGTCATAGCTATTTTTCTGATATTTTTCGCCCGTTTGTCTGAACGTAAACTGTGGATCGTATAAGATCCCATTTCATTAAGAAGGGTGATTTTTTAGAATAAGGCAGTAAGATCCGTCTTCTAATCTGATTAAAATCTTCAAATGCTCATACAGGTATTGAACATACTTATTGGAAATAACCAATGAATATAAGTCCTGCTTTAAAAAGGATTGAAATTGTTGATGCCTTGCGAGGTTTTGCTCTGGCAGGCATAGTGATTGTGCATATGGTTGAGAATTACATTGCTGCACCGGTTCCGGAGGGTGCTATGGAAGCATCTCACCTGGGCCTTCCTGATTATCTGATAGATGGTTTTATTTTCCTTTTTCTCAGAGGCAAATTTTTTGCTTTGTTCTCTTTCCTCTTTGGCTTAAGCTTTTTTATACAAATGGATAAAGCGCAGCAAAAAGGGTTGAATTTTGGAGCACGATTTTTATGGCGACTACTACTATTATTGGGTATCGGATATTTTCACAGTCTTTTTTACAGAGGCGATATTCTTACCATATACGCTCTTTTAGGAATCCTTTTGATCCCTTTCTACAAACTTAATAATAGATGGGTATTAGGTATATGTGCTTTGTTATTTCTTGGTGTTGGACGATCTCTGATTTTTATATTTTTTGGAGGGAACAATCTTTTTACTGAGGGCGAATTTTTACCAGACAGTCCTGTGATAATAAATTATTATAACACCTTGATGAACGGGTCACTATATGAAGTGTTTAGGAGCAATGCATGGGATGGCCATATTATGAAGATGGATTTTCAATTAGGGATCTTTTCCAGAGGTTATTTAACATTTGGATTTTTCTTATTAGGGCTGTTTGTTGGTCGCATTCAGTTTTTTAGGAATTATCTTACCCGAAGTACTGAAATTAAACGTCTGCTCTATGGTTCAATAGGATTATTCGTTTTATCAATACTTATTGCCATCTTTTTCTTTGCGCAGATAGGCCCAGATGTGACCTTAGATAATTGGTATGCCATGAATGGTCTTACTGCTTACGATCTTAATAATTTGGCCATGACACTTATTATTCTAAGCCTTTTTTTGATGGCCTATAGAGGTGGTAGGCTGAAACGATGGCTAGAACACTTTATTCCTTACGGCAGAATGGCTTTGACCAATTATATAGTACAGAGTATTATTGGAACTTTTATTTTTTATGGTTGGGGACTTGGCTACATGGGAGAAATAAGAAATTTATATATATTCTTTATGGCAATTCTCTTTATTGCTCTTCAAATGTTGTTTAGTACCTGGTGGATGCGCAGATTTTATTACGGCCCCTTTGAATGGCTATGGCGAAGTCTTACTTATTTTAAATTCTTTCCGATGAGAAGGACATGATTAAAACGCAATTGGCTTCACTTTGTATTGACAAAAATGCCCATACACCACACTTTTTTAGGCATACTCAACATTCCTTACCGTTCACCGATTTGTTTAAAATAAAGCTCTCGTGCTTCCCGTTCTAAGATCGGAAAAACAACACAATCCCAAGTCACCTACTTTATGAAGCACCTAATGCGACTTATTACATGGAAAAAGTGCTTTATACTTAGCTTGAGTATTCTACCTCTACTAATATTCTTCAGTTTCTACGGTCTTTATACCAACAAATTCTATTTTCTAAAAGTAGATAATTACATATTCTCACTACTGATGATCATTCATGTATGGTTTTTAAATGCATTGCATCAACTAGAGAAGGAGCCTAGTGCTCATATGAACATTACCCGCAATTTAGAATATGCTATGTACGCTATCTTTTTGGTGTATCTATTTAAAATAGCGGAAACTTCCTATATCCTTCTGGGTTATTTTGAGTATTCAGATCTTGTGTTACCTCCAACATTTTTACCGGTTGGACTCTTTATTCTAAGCCTTCAATTCGTTTTATTGATAATAACCTTTGCAACTTTTAAACTAAGAAGGGAACGTATAGGCCCATATCGTTTTGATAGGGTCCACAAATAACAAACCTCATGAAAGAAACATGAGACCTATGTGCTATGGCAGCACAAAAAAACCCCGCTCATAAGCGGGGTTTTTTTATAGTTTACTTATAAAACCACCGTATAGATCCTTAAGCTGATATCCTTTTGTATATCTGTGCTTACTCAATTTCTTGTTAACTACCAGACCCCAAAGTAAAAATTCCTTGAGAAAATAAGAATCGCTTTTTGATATCTTAGGTTGATGCTTGTTGATTAATTCTTGCAACGGAGGAATACTATCAAGGGCTTTTTGATATTCCGCATCGGTTTGGTCATCTAGCAATTCAATGCCCTCCCGATCAAAGAACCAAAGAATAAGGTCATCATAAGGTCCGTCTGTATCTTTTTGTTCCAATTTCAAAATTGCAGGGAAATAATTTGGAAAGAGACTTTTAACTGCATCATCTAGCAACATAAGAGCTACTGTATCTGCCCCTTCCTGCTCCCCTTCATATACCAATTCTATTTTACCTGTAATGGCCGGAATGACACCCATAAAATCGGATAGGCGTACGCTTGTTTTATCAATACCCTGCGAAAGTGCTCTTCGCTCTGCAGTGCTCAAAAGATTTTCATAGGCAGTAATGCTCGTACGAGCACTAACACCACTTTTAGCATCCACAAATTCACTGGTTCTGGCCTCAAAGCTGATCTGTTCCAATAGGTCCTTGGCTAAATTAGGAACATATACCGTATCTGTTTGGCGCTCGTCTAGCCTTGCTTCCTGCTCAGTGATCTTCCTGGCAGTGCCTATCTCTTTTGGATAATGGGTTAATATTTGTGATCCTATTCTATCTTTTAAAGGAGTAACAATACTTCCCCGGTTGGTATAGTCCTCAGGATTTGCAGTGAACACAAATTGAATATCGAGGGGCAGTCGAAGTTTAAAACCCCTGATTTGAATGTCACCTTCCTGTAAAATATTAAACAAAGAAACCTGAATACGGGCTTGTAGATCCGGAAGTTCATTTATCACGAAAATACAGCGATTGGCCCTGGGGATCATCCCAAAATGGATCACCCTGTCATCAGCATAAGACAATTTGAGATTGGCAGCTTTAATTGGATCTACATCCCCAATAAGATCGGCTACAGTTACATCTGGAGTAGCCAGTTTTTCGTAGAACCGTTCATCTCTGTGTAACCAGTAAATAGGAGTTTCATCTCCTTTTTCTTCAATAAGTTGCCTGCTATATCTGGAGATAGGTTTCAACGGATCATCATTGATCTCTGATCCTTCAACTACCGGGATATATTCATCCAACAAATGAACCATAAGCCTTGCCAGACGTGTTTTAGCCTGCCCTCTCAACCCTAAAAGATTTATGTTATGCCGGGAGAGGATAGCGCGTTCTAATTCCGGGATTACTGAATCTTCGTATCCCCAGACTCCCTTAAAAGAATCTTTTCCTTCTTTGATCCTTTGTCTTAAATTATTTCGCAACTCATCTTTGATACCAATAGATGTGTATCCTGCTTTTTTTAATGCTCCTAATGTTTTTATTTTCTTGTGATCTAAATTCATATGCAATGGATGTTTTCTTTTTTCTTTAGCAATTATTATTTTAATCTCTTTCGTCTGTTCTGTTCATAATCCTCAAAGATCATCTCTCCCAAGCCTTGTAAGCCGGTGAATAGTGCCTTCCCTTTATTCGCTTCAGTGAAATGTCTTACAAACTGCATTAAATATGGGTCCTGGGCAATCATAAAGGTTGTAATAGGGATATGTAACTTACGTGCCTGTCTGGCCATATTGTAGCACTTCTCAACAATTAAATCATCTAGTCCCACACTATTTTTATAATAAGTACCATCTGGCATTCGCAAACAACTTGGCTTTCCATCAGTGATCATAAAGATCTGTTTGTTGGTGTTCTTTTTCCTTCGTAACATATCCATAGCCAATTGCAATCCGGCTACGGTATTGGTATGATATGGTCCAACTTTCAGGTATGGAAGATCTTTAATAGGAATTGGCCAGGCATCGTTCCCAAAAACAAGAATATCCAGGGTGTCCTTTGGGTACCTGGTGGTGATCAACTCTGCCAGGGCCATGGCCACCTTTTTAGCGGGTGTAATCCTGTCTTCGCCATACAAGATCATGCTATGGCTAATGTCTATCATTAAAACAGTGCTCATTTGAGCCTTATGGTGGGTATCTTCAATTACCAGGTCATCTTCAGTAAGAGAGAAACCATCCAGACCATGATTTATCTGAGCATTTTTTAAGCTCTCCGTCATGGAAATCCTATCTAGTGAATCTCCGTAGTGATATTCCCTGAAATCGCCCGTATGTTCATCACCTATTCCGGCTTTACCCGTTCTATGGTTCCCTGAACCACTTCGTTTAATTTTACCAAAGATCTGCTCGAGGGCTCGCTGCCTAATAATACGTTCCATTTTTGCGGTAATAGACAAAGACCCTTCTCCGGGATTCCCTTTTCCGTCTCCCCCTTCACCCTGTTCTATTTCTTCCCGTAAATAGCCCTTGGCCTTAAGATCTTCTATAAAGTCGTCAATGGTATAGTCTTCATCTGTAAGATCGTATTCCTTGTCTAGTTCACGAAGCCAATCCAGTGCTTCATCCACATCACCGGAGGTATGTGTAATTAACTCTTGAAAAATATCAAAAAGTTTATCAAACGGGGTTTGATCCGGAGCATTATATGCGGTGAATCGGAAGCCGGTTCTTGTAATCATAGCCATCCTATAAAAATACTACATTTCACAAAATGCCCGGATCTTTTATAGAAACCTTAACGGTTTGATCTATTTTCGTTTCAATGGTAACTCTGACAACTAGACTATTAAAAGCTTTTATCAAAACTCCACCGCTATGGTTGGATAGGCAATTTGGTATAGAACAGTTTGTGTTTCCTGAGATAGATTATGTTGCCGTACATGATAGTAAAGTCCCTGCCAACATGCGTTTAGGACATAAAATGGAACATATTTTTAAGAATTGCCTGGAAGGTCAGGTTATCTATAAACTCTTCGCACATAATGTGGCAGTAAAAAGAGACAACAGGACTCTGGGGGAAATCGACTTCCTATTAAAAGACAAGAGAGATGGGAGTATCCTTCATTTGGAATTGACCTATAAGTTTTATGTGATAGATCCTACGCTTGGTGATCCAATGTATCAACTCATAGGACCCAACAGGAAGGATACATTCAATTCCAAGTTAGAGAAGCTTAAAAACAAGCAGTTGCAGATTCCATATATAGAGGAAGGAAAAGAACAATTAACATTACTAGATGTAAAATCTTCAGACCTTAAACAAGAAGTTTGTTTTAAAGCGCAATTATTTGCACCCTATCAACATAATCAGATGGTTATCAAACCCTTTAACAAGCATTGTATTGCAGGGTTCTGGCTTCCTTTTGAGATGTTTACCTTCTCTAACTTCCACTCGTATGAGTATTATTTGCCTTCCAAAGATGAATGGACCATAAACCCCTATGATAAAGGATCTTGGGTATCTTATAATGAACTGTTACTAGAACTAAATAGTCTAATGTTCAGAAAGCGATCGCCCATGGTTTGGATGAAAAAAGAAGAAGCTGTTTTTGAAAAATTCTTTGTTGTTTGGTGGTAGCCTAAGGTATTTACTCAGTTGACCAAATTTCTGATCATTGTCGCTGCTCTAAAACTTTTACAACGTCCTCCAGGCCAACTCCTTTAGCTCGCAATAAGATCAGATAATGAAAAAGCAGATCTGCTCCTTCATTTAGGAAGCGTTCTTTATCAGAATCTTTTGCTTCAATAACAACTTCTACTGCCTCCTCTCCTACTTTTTGTGCAATTTTATTGATTCCCTTTTCAAAAAGCGAGGCTACATAACTCTTTTCAGAAGTAGCGTTTAGTTGTCTATCTGCAATAACACCTTCCAGCTCTGTTAGAAAGCCATATGATGCCTTATTCTTTGTATTCCAGCAGGTGTCCGATCCTTTATGGCAGGTAGGGCCATTAGGCGTTGCAGAAACAAGTAATGTGTCCTGATCACAATCTTCAGTTATCTCTTTTACAGTAAGAAAATGACCACTTTCTTCTCCTTTTGTCCAAAGTCGTTTTTTTGTTCTGCTGTAAAAGGTAACCTTCCCTGAATCCATGGTTTTTTCCAGAGCTTCCTGATTCATATAGCCTAACATAAGTACATTTTTTGTTATGGCGTCCTGAATGATGGCAGGTACAAGGCCATCTTTATTTTTATTAAAATCTACTTTCATTTTAAGTTTTTTAAAGTCCTTATAACTTACTATACCCGCATAGGGATGTTCCGTTCAATTAGGTAATTCTTGAGGTCCCTGATCTCTATTTCTTTAAAATGGAAAACGCTGGCAGCCAAAGCAGCATCTGCCTTTCCCTTTAAAAAGGTATCGGCGAAATGTTCCATATTCCCTGCCCCGCCGGAAGCAATGATGGGAATGTTTAAGGTCTCAGATAATTGTGCAAGTGCCACATTGGCAAAACCATTCTTTGTTCCATCATGATCCATGGAAGTAAAGAGAATCTCACCCGCACCCCTCTCTTCCACCTCTTTGGCCCAATCGAATAGATCAATCTCAGTGGGCACCTTTCCACCTACTAAATGTACTTTCCAGATGTTGTTTATCCTTTTGGCATCAATAGCTACGACTATACACTGCGTGCCAAATTTTGCAACCAATTGATTGATCAGATCCGGATTCTTAACAGCCGATGAATTGATAGAGATCTTATCTGCTCCGTTATTTAACAGCGTACTTACATCTTCCACCGAAGAAATACCCCCGCCTACTGTAAAGGGAATATTTACCTTTTCAGCCACCCTTTTCACCAAATCTGCCAGGGTCTTACGTTCTTCCTCAGTAGCTGAGATATCTAGAAAGACCAATTCATCCGCACCTTCTTTGGCATATCGCTGTGCCAATTCTACAGGATCTCCCGCATCGCGAAGATCTACAAAGTTTATACCCTTTACGGTGCGCCCATTCTTTATATCCAGACAAGGAATGATCCTTTTGGTCAGCATTTATTTCTCGTTTTTTGTATTTAGATCGAAGCCCTTATAAAAGCCAAGATCTTTATTTTTTAAAATCTTAGTCCAAAAGGCGATCTGTCCTGTGTGGTAAGACAAGTGTTCAACCACATGTAATACAATGCCCTGTCCACTTAGTTTAAACCCCTGGACGGAATAGGTTTTGATCAATTCTGCATCCTTTAATCCGTGCAGAACTATTTTAACCTCGTCCAAAACCTCCTGTAACATATGATCTAGTTCTTTTGCACCATAACTATGCGTCTCAGAGAATTCCAGATCGCGTTGCCGACGATCTTCCGCACCTCCTAATCCGGCAAGGATATACTGTGTAATATTTCCTTTCAGATGAATAATAATATTTCCTACACTATTGGAGGCTTTATTTGGTTTTTTCCATAGGTCTTCCGTAGACAAGAGGGCCATACTTTTGGAAATCTTGTGCAGGCTTTCTTCCATTCTGAAAATGGCGTTCTCTACAACGTCTTTTGCCAGGTCCGATCTGTTGTCTTTCATGATGTCAAAATAAATTCTTCCAATTGTTTCAAACTAATTCTGTTCTCATAAATAGCCTTCCCAATAATGGCTCCTTCACAACCCAGGTCCTTAAAGCGTGCAGATCTTCATATTGAGCAATACCTCCGCTGGCAATCAACTTTATCCCTGGCACTTGTTTATCTTCTGAACCACCAAGATTTACAGGAATTTTAGTTTGTGCTGTTTTCTGTAAGATCTTTTTGTAAAGTACTAAAGAAGGACCTTCCAGCATTCCATCTTTACTAATATCTGTGCAAATAACATATTGAATTCCTTCCTTTTGATAGCCTTGAATAAACGGAATCAATTCTTCAGTGGAGGACTCCTGCCATCCGGAAACGGCTATCTTTTCATCCATGGCGTCGGCTCCTAAAATGATCTTCTCCGGACCAAACTGCGATAACCAGCCTAGAAAGGTTGGCTTGTCCTTTACTGCAATGCTTCCCCCGGTTATTTGATTTGCCCCTGAGTTAAAGGCAATCTTAAGATCCTCATCCGATTTGAGACCCCCGCCAAAATCGATCTTTAAAGATGTTTTGGAGGCAATTTGTTCTAAAACCTTGTAATTAACAATATGCTTGGACTTGGCACCATCGAGATCTACCAAATGCAGATGCGTAATGCCATGCGCCTCAAATGTCTTGGCAACTTCTAAGGGATCTTCATTGTACACCTTCTTTGTGGAATAGTCTCCTTTGGAAAGTCGGACACAACTCCCTTCTATGATGTCTATGGCTGGAATAATCCTCATTATTATATGTCTTATAAATTTTAAAGGCTTACAAAATTCTTAAGAATTCGCTCCCCTACCTCACTGCTTTTTTCCGGATGGAACTGTACTCCCCAGAAATTATCCTTGTACATGGCACTGCTATACAAAAGTTCATAGTCTGAAACTGCAATGGTCTCCTCGCACAATGGTGCATAATAACTGTGCACTAAATAAATATATTCCTTCTCCGCAACATCTTTAAAAAGTGGCGTTTTTAAGTCAGTGATCTGATTCCAGCCTATTTGAGGCACTTTTACTTTATTCGAAAACTTAACGACATCTACATCAAATATCCCTAAGCCCAATTGTGTCACCCTCTTCCGAATACCTGCACATTAGTTGCATCCCCAAACAAATCCCCAATACCGGCTGTTTAAGCCCGGGAATTACGGTATCTAAACCACTTTCCCTTAATTTCTTCATGGCACTACTTGCCTCTCCAACACCTGGAAATATTACTTTGTCTGCCTGTTCAATGATATTTTTATCACTGCTTAAAATAGCTGTATAACCAATTCGTTGAAAAGCAAATTGTATGCTTTGTATGTTACCTGCTCCATAATCAATAATCACGATCTTCATAGCAACCTCTTATAACATGCCTTTGGTTGAAGGCAAGATCATCTTTTCCTGATCTCGTTTTACTGCCATTTTTATTGCCTTGGCAAATGCCTTAAAAATAGCTTCTATCTTATGGTGCTCATTGGTTCCTTCTGCTTTGATATTGAGATTTGCCTTGGCCCCATCTGTAAAAGATTTAAAGAAATGATAGAACATTTCTGTTGGCATATCCCCTATTTTTTCTCGCTTAAAATCTGCATCCCAAACTAACCAATTACGGCCCCCAAAATCAATGGCAACTTGTGCCAGACAATCGTCCATAGGAAGACAAAAACCATAGCGTTCAATTCCCAGTTTAGAGCCAAGGGCTTCCGAAAAGACCTCTCCCAGAGCTATAGCCGTATCTTCTATGGTATGGTGCTCATCTACCTCTAAATCGCCAGCAACCTTAATGTTGAGGTCTAATTGTCCGTGACGTGCCAGCTGATCTAACATATGATCGAAAAAGGCAAGTCCGGTTGAAATATTTGAATTCCCGGTCCCATCCAAATTCAATTCAATGGCAATCTGGGTTTCTTTGGTATTACGAGCATGTGCGGCAATTCTGTTTTCGTTTAAGAGATATTTATATACAGCTTCCCAGGAATCTGTTTCTAAGGCAATATAAGATCTGACCTCCTTTTGATCTATAGTGACCTCATTGCTCCCGAGGTCTAGATTATTTTGAATAAAAATACCTTTGGCACCAAGGTTTTTCGCCAGTTCTATGTCAGTTAGCCTATCCCCTATCACATAGGAATTATGCAGATCATACTCTTCCGAAAAATAGTCGGTTAATAGTCCGGTAGCCGGCTTTCGTGTCTCAGCATTTTCATGTGGATACGTTTTATCTATCAATACCTCCTTAAATACGATCCCTTCTTGTTCCATGGTATTCATAATAAAATTATGAACCGGCCAAAAAGTGTCTTCTGGATATGACTCAGTACCTAAGCCATCCTGATTTGTGATCATTACCAATTCATAAGAAAGCTCTTTGGCTATTTTACCCAGAAAAGTAAATATACCCGGATAAAAAATTAGCTTTTCAAAGGAGTCTATCTGTTCATCGGCAGGCTCTTTTATAAGAGTACCATCCCGGTCAATAAACAATACCTTTTTTTTCTGAATTGTTTTCATATTATTTCTTTTAGCGCCTTTATCAAACTGTCATTTTCAGACGGAGTACCCACCGTAAAACGGAGTGTGTTTTTGCAAAGGGGTTGCCCGGAGCGATTTCTAACAATAATACCCTTGTCTAATATTTGCCTATATCTTCTATCTGCATCATCAACTACGGTCAAAAGAAAATTAGCCTCACTGGGATATATATGTTGAACAAAGGGTATAGTTCTTAATGCTATTTCTAATTTTTTGCGTTCTTCGATAATAGTGGCTACTTCCTGATCCACTTCGTCTTTCATCAGTAACCTTTCCTGTGCCTTTATTTGTGTTAGTCCATTTACATTATAAGGGGGCTTAATCTTATGTAAGATATCTATGATCTCTTTGGATGCAAAACAAGAGCCCAGTCTAATAGCGGCCATGCCATAGGCTTTTGATAAGGTTTGAGTAACAATCAGGTTTTTATAATTCGATAGTTCGCCCAACCAGCTTTCTTTTGTTGAGAAATCTATATATGCTTCATCTATTACCAGCAGGCCATGAAAATGGGTTAATAATTCTTTGATCTGATCTTTAGGAATACAATTTCCCGTTGGATTATTAGGGGAGCACAGCAAGATCATTTTGGTGTTGGCATCTATGGTTTGAAGTATCTCTTTTACATCTAATGTAAATGAAGATGTCAATAATACCTTTCTGTTCTCTATATTATTTAGTGATGCCAGAACACTGTACATGCCATAGGTAGGAGGTACTGTAATGACATTGTCTATGGAAGGTTCGCAAAAGGCGCGGTACAGAAGATCGAGTACTTCGTCACTACCATTTCCAAGTAAAATACAGTCTTGCTGAACTCCTTTAATACCTGCTATTGTTGATTTCAGGGATCGTTGTTGAGGATCAGGATAACGATTAACCCCATTTTCATTAGGATTTTCATTGGCATCTAAAAAGATCTTTTCGGAACCATCTGAAACGTATTCATCTCGTGCAGAAGAATAGGGTGTCATAGACTTCACATTCTCCCGTACCAGCCGATCCAAATCAAACATCAAAGATTTCTTCTCCACACTCATGAGCTCAACCTATTAGTTTCCTGTTTCCTTTATTTTGTTCAAACGAAGTGTAACCGCATTTTTATGTGCTTCTAATCCTTCTGCTTCTGCCATTATTTCTATGGTTTCCCCTAAAGAAAGTATCCCTTTTTCGGAAATCTTTTGAAAGGTGATACTTTTCATAAAACTGTCTAAATTTACGCCACTGTACTGTTTTGCATATCCATTAGTGGGCAAGGTATGATTTGTACCGGAAGCGTAATCCCCTGCACTTTCAGGGGTGTAATTTCCTATAAAAACAGACCCTGCATTGGCAGTATTATCCAAATAGAAATGTTCATTCTCCACACAGAGAATATAGTGCTCGGGCCCATATTCATTGATCAATGCTACAGCTTCTGCATCTGTAGAAACAAAGATAAGTTTGCTATTGGCGATCGCTTTGCGTGCAATTTCTTTTCTTGGAAGTTTCTCTAATTGTACTTCTACTTCTTTCTCAACTTCTTCCAACATCTTTTTTGAGGTAGATACCAGGATCACCTGGCTGTCTGTACCGTGTTCGGCCTGACTCAACAGATCGGAGGCAACAAAACTTGGCTCTGCTGTATCATCTGCCATTACCAGTAACTCACTGGGGCCCGCAGGCATATCTATTGAAATACCGTATTTGGTTGCCAACTGCTTAGCTACCGTAACATATTGGTTTCCAGGTCCAAAGATCTTATATACTTTTGGTACACTCTGAGTCCCAAATGTCAGGGCAGCTATGGCCTGGATGCCTCCTACTTTAAAAACTTTGGTAATTCCACACAAATTTGCTGTATATAGTACAGCTGGTGGCAACTTGCCATTCTTATCCGGGGGAGAACAGAGTACTATTTCATCGCAACCTGCAATTTTTGCCGGTATTGCTAACATTAATATTGTAGAAAACAATGGTGCCGTACCCCCCGGGATATATAGTCCAACTTTTTGAATAGGTCTTTTTTCCTGCCAACATTCCACTCCAGGTGATGTTTCTACCCTTACAGCGGGCGTTTTTTGAGCTTCATGGAACCATTTGATATTATTGTACGCCTTTTGAATTGCCTTCTTTAAGTGCTCTGCTAGCGATGTCCTCAGCCTCTTTAAGAGTGTCTTCGTCTACTTGAAGATCTTTCACGACACACCATCGAACTTTTGCGTATACGATCTTAAAGCCTCATCCCCTGTTTTCCTGTACAGCCTTGAATATAGAATTGACAATTTCCTCAATATCCCCAACCTTCTGCGTAGGTCTGGAAAGTAGTTCTTTCCATTCAGTTCGTTTTGGATCGTATATCTTATTCATGCGAATCTTAAAATACCATTTTTTCAATTGGGCAAACCAAAATTCCTTCGGCGCCGGCCTGTCTTAATTCATCGATAACTTCCCAGAATTTATCCTTGTTGATAACCGTATGTACGGAACTCCACCCTTCCTCTGCCAGAGGCAGCACGGTTGGACTCCTCATCCCCGGTAATAACTCCAGAATAGTCATCGAGCCTGTCGTTTGGTACATTCATTAAAACATACTTGGACTTGCCTGGCCGCCAGAACGGAACGTATTCTGAATTGTAGTTTCTCTAAAATGCTCTTTTTATCTTCGGCACCTATATTGGGGATACTGCCAATACCGCTTCACTGGTAAGTATCTTCTCAACTTCCTTTAAATTGTTTTTAAAAAGCGTACTTCCACTGGACACAATATCACAAATAGCATCGGCCAGGCCAATATTTGGGGCAATTTCAACAGAACCATTTATGATATGCAATTCGGCTTTTATTCCTTTGCTTTTGAGATAATTCTCTACCGTATTTGGATACGAAGTAGCAATTCGTTTGCCTTGTAGATCCGCTATAGAACTATACTTTAACGGATTTTGGAACTGCCAGGGAAACACTGCATTTAGAGAATCCCAATTTCTCAGCAACCGATATATCCTCCCCTTTTTCTACCAAGTACATTTTCCCCAATAATGGCAATATCTACTACCCCATCTCGGAGATATTGGGGTATATCGCCATTTCGGAGATAAAACACTTCCATAGGAAAATTCCGGGCTGAGGCTTTTAACTGGTCTTTACCATTATCGATAGAGATCCCACAGTCCTTGAGAATATTGAGTGAATCTTCATTTAGTCGTCCTGATTTCTGGATGGCAATTTTAATTTTTCATGTTTCTAAATTTTATGCCTTAAATGAAAAACAAAACCCGTTTGATTGCTCAAACGGGTCAGGATATAGTATAAATACAACAATACATTCCTAGCTCGCCTGAGTGCAAGGTACGAATGATGATGTGTATTTTTGTTTCTCATGTATGCAGCAAATGTAAAATTAATTTTCAATCTACAAAAATTTACGCTAACTAATTATTTCCTAAAATAATAGGCATCCCTGTGTCTCCAGAGCCTATAACAACTACTTTAGAATTTGGTGATTCCGCGAGTTTTAAAGTGGCTTCTATCCCTTTATCCTGAAGAATTTTATCCGTCAATGATGCACTTAAAATTCTGTTGGCATCTGCTTTACCTTGCGCTTCTATGATTTGTCGTTGCGCTTCTTTATCGGCTGTGATCAATCTAAATTGATATTCCAGGGATTCTTGTTCCTGTCTTAATTTTCTTTCAATAGCTTCCTTAATAGTAGGTGGCAGGGTAACATCCCTTACCAATACTTCATTAAGCTGTATGTACTGCCCCTCAACAATTTTCTTGGTCTCTTCAAAGATCTCAGCCTGTATGGCATCTCTTTTACTGGAATACAAGTCCTCAGGAGTATACCGTCCTACTACACTTCTGGCTGCAGAACGTATAGTTGGCAATAATACACGTTGTACATAAGCTTCACCTTTTTCCTGGTGCAATTTACCAAGGTCTTGATATATAGGTTCGAACCATGCAGAGGCATCTAATTTTATCTCCAAACCATTGTTAGATAGTACCTGCATTTTTTCAAACACTTCTTGTTGCCTTACCTCATAGATAAAAACCTTGTTCCAGGGTGCAACAATATGAAATCCTTCACCCAGTGGTGGCTCGTCAGTGACGACACCATCAGCAAAAGTTCTGTATAAAACTCCGGCCTCTCCAGAGCCAATTGTGATAGCCGATTTTGAAATTAGGATCACCAAAACTATGATGATAAATACGGCTGGTAATGCGATTTTTGGAAGTTTGTCCATTCGTTTTTTATTTAAATTAAACCATTATATTTTCTGATAAACCATTCTGCAGTGAATGCCAAAATGATAATTCCTAGGATTATCCGGAAATCGATCAAAGATACGACATTTTCAACGCTTTTCTGCGTTGGAAGGTAGCGGGTATCAGAAGAAAGATCCTCGATCAGATTCTCAATCTGATTTGGAAAATACAGCCGGCCCGAACTGGTTTCAGCAAGTTGCCTTAGTTTCCGGTAATCGCTTGAAACAAAAAGCTGTTCCAGATTAAAATCTTCTATAGAAAATCGGCCATTTTTTGTAAAGTCGGTCCCATCAACCGAAACTGTAAAGGAGTATTCCCCGGCTGGAAGATCATTAATATCCACCTCGTATTCCGAATCTCCCAAGAATAAAGGACGCTCATCCGTAAAATCGTTATTCAAACCTCTTAGGCTTACCTTCAAGCCAGCATTGGCATCAAAGACATAGGTGGCGTCAAAAAAAGCGGCCTTGATCTTTTTTTCGGTGATTCCCTGGTAGATCAGCTCGTTGGTCACGGAGAGTCGTTCCCTCTTTTGATCGGTTGTGAGATAAAGGATCAATTTGTTGATGAAGGTGTCAAAATTCTCAAAATTTTGATCATTTCTAAAACTTTGTAATCGCCATTTCCAAATGTTCTCTCCAAAGAGATAAGCGTGCCGACCAGTTTCATCAGTTAGAATTGGTAATAAGGGGTCTTGCAGAATAACGCCTTTTATTTGTTGATCTAAAACGCTTTCATAAGGTTTGGTTATGAGTATGTCGCCCAGGCTTCCCTCCAGTGGTGGAAACTCGTCCACATAAAAATCAGAAAGATCGAATAGAGCAAAAGAGGGATTTAAAACAGCTAAAATATCCTCAGCCTGATTAAAGTTAGTGCGCTCTATTCCTTTTTGCGCCCTGTTGAGAAAATTCCAGTTTGTATTGGGGCCGGTAATAGTAAAAGTATTGACCCTGGCTTCCTGTACGTACTGCAGAATCCCTGAAAACGCTGGTGTTGGTTGATACAAAATAAGCATGTTATACTCACTTAACTCCTCCTTTGATATGTTAGGACCCACCAATGCAACCGAACGCTGACTATTGCTTTCTATGGCCTTAATAAGGGCCCCCAGGTCTGGATGCATTACCTCAGAGACAAGACCAATCCTTGTTTTCTCATCAATAACCTCAATAGATAGTCGTCTTTTATTATTATATGTATTTCGCTCTCCCGGGATAGGATTGAGGGAAATGTCTAGCGTTTTTAATCCAACTGAATTTGCCTCGAGAGCAGTAACGATCTTCTTTGAATTGCGCTCTCCCGATAGATCTAAGATCTCGCGAAAAACAGTTTTGCCATCTAATTGAATGGTAATATTACTCCTAATTGGTGCTTTGCCCTGATAGGAAACAAAAAATTCTAAAGGGAAGGTATTCTCCAGAAAAGCATATCTATTTGCATTCACCTGGTTGATCTTTAGATCAGTATAGGTAGTTGTGTCCCCTACCACCATCGCATTTACAGGAAAGTTTACAGCCTGGCCCATAAACTCATAGGCTTCCCCAACAGTCTGATTCCCATCAGTCAATAAAACGACAGAAGCAGTATTTCCTTTAAATGCGGAATTTACAGAGGTAAGAGCTTTAGAGATATTAGTTGCTTTCTCGTCAAAGGACAAACTATCAGAATTCCTAAGTCCTATTCCAAAAGAATAGGTGAAAAGATCGAATCTTTCTGTAAGCTCGTCATTATTAATAAGTACATCTCTCAGGCTTACCATTTGTTCCTCAGCATCTACAGATTTTATAGAGTAAGAATCATCTAATAAAATGATAAGATCTTGTTTTTCAGTAAGTAAGGAGGTTTTGGTAAAGCTTGGGTTTAATAATAAAAGGAATACCCCGAAAACACCAATAAAGCGAAGAACAGCCAAAGGAATTTGAAGCTTCCTGTTTCTTTTACTTTTATAGAAGTATTGAAAAAAAACAATTAATAAGGTTATTAGCGCTGCAAGGAAAAGTCCTACCAGGGTAGTTGTTTGCATGTATCGCTTCTTTTAATCGCTTAATTCAATTAGTAGATATCTCATCTGTCATATTAAAAGGATGAGCACATATTGTTAGTGTATGTCTAAGTAAGCATACCTCCATCAACATGGAGTACCTGACCTGTTAC
This sequence comes from uncultured Flavobacteriaceae bacterium, assembly GCA_963796935.1. Lineage (GTDB taxonomy): Bacteria > Bacteroidota > Bacteroidia > Flavobacteriales > Flavobacteriaceae > Muriicola. The sequence continues at coordinate 211,899 of CAWCNT010000014.1, read as the reverse complement.
ATACGCAGAGAGATCAGAAGCCAAAAACAAGCAAGCGTTGGCTACATCTTCCGGGCTTCCACCTCTTTTTAGCGGGATGGCATCTCGCCAGGATTGAACGGTTTTTTCATCTAATTTTCCGGTCATTTCTGTCTCAATAAACCCAGGGGCTATTGCATTGCATCTGATGTTCCTCGATCCTAATTCTAGTGCCACAGATTTTGTGAATCCTATAATGCCAGCTTTTGATGCTGCGTAATTCGTCTGCCCTGCATTTCCTTTTACCCCAACCACACTACTCATATTAATTATGGAGCCATGTCTTTGTTTTAAGAAGGTGCGTTGAACCGCCTTGGTCATGTTAAAAACAGATTTCAGATTGATCTCGATAACCGAATCAAAGTCTTCCTCATTCATTCGCATCAAAAGGTTATCCTTAGTGATCCCTGCATTGTTGATCAGTACATCAATACCGCCAAAATCTTCCAATACAGATACGATCAATGCTTCAGACTCCGAAAAGCTAGCTGCATTACTTTTATAGGCTTTTGCCTTCACGCCTAAATTCGTTAATTCGTTTTGTAATTCTATCGCCGGACCTTCGCTGGAGCTATAGGTAAATGCGATATTGGCGCCGTGATTGGCAAATACTCTTGCTATACCAGACCCAATGCCTCTGCTTGCTCCGGTGATAATGACATTCTTTCCTTCTAATAGTTTCATATGAATGTGATGTTACTTTAGATTCTATTCAAAGATACATTTTGTCTCGCGTAAGGCGAAAAAAAAATCCCGATACGATCGGGATTTATATATAGATATGGAGTCTTAGCCCATTACTTCTTTTACTTTTTTTCCTATTTCTGCGGGCGAGTCTACCACGTGGATACCGCAATCTCGCATAATTCGTTTTTTGGCCTGAGCCGTGTCATCACTTCCTCCTACTATGGCACCGGCATGACCCATTGTTCTACCTGCTGGTGCAGTTTCACCGGCTATAAAACCGACGATAGGTTTTTTACTGCCACTGGCCTTATACCAATTGGCGGCATCTGCTTCTAACTGCCCTCCAATTTCCCCTATCATAACAACACAAGTTGTTTCAGGGTCATTGATCAATAATTCCACTGCTTCCTTGGTGGTTGTTCCAATAATGGGATCTCCTCCAATACCAATTGCAGTAGTAATTCCCAAACCCTGTCGCACCACCTGGTCGGCTGCTTCGTATGTAAGCGTACCAGATTTTGAAACGATCCCAACTTTGCCTTTTTTAAACACAAAGCCCGGCATAATACCTACTTTCGCTTCACCTGGTGTAATAACACCCGGACAATTTGGCCCTATTAGGGTACAGTTTTTATCCTTGATATAGTCATATGTCTTCACCATATCCTCGATCGGAATACCTTCTGTAATAGTAATAATAACCTTTATTCCGGCACTGGCAGCTTCCATGATTGCATCGGCTGCAAATGCGGGTGGCACAAAAATGATAGTTGTGTCTGCTCCTACCTTTTCAACAGCTTCTTCCACTGTGTTAAACACAGGTCTATCGAGATGAGTCTGTCCGCCTTTACCGGGGGTTACTCCTCCTACAACATTAGTACCGTACTCAATCATCTGTTCGGCATGAAAGGTGCCTTCGCTACCTGTAAAACCTTGCACAATGACCTTGGAATTCTTATTGACTAATACACTCATGGTTTATTTTTTAATTCTCAGAACAAAAATATAGGTTTGAAAATGATTTGTAAAACAATCGTTCTTTTATTGTTGATTTATTTGTTTTATCAGCTCCGGGATCCTCCTTACGTTTGCGAGTTGTTTAAACTTTTCCCTTGCCTCTTCTGCCGGACTACCAAAATAGGTTTTCCCACCAGCCAATGATTTTGAGACTCCGGATTGTGCCAGCACCACGGCATTTTTGCCTATGGTAGCCGCGCTGATTACACCCACCTGTCCCCACAGCGTAACTTCATCTTCGATCACCACACAACCGGCAATACCAGTTTGGGAGGCTATTAGGCATTTTTTACCAATGACCGTATCGTGCCCTATATGTACCTGGTTGTCCAATTTACTTCCTTCTCTGATAGTAGTGTCGCCCGTAACCCCTTTGTCTATAGTACATAAGGAGCCTATTTCAACATGGTCTTCTATTACCACGCGGCCTCCGGATAATAACTTGTCATATCCTTCAGGTCTGTTTTTGTAATAAAATGCATCCGATCCTAATACAGTACCGGCATGGATCTGAACATGGTTCCCAATTACACAGTGATCATAAATGGTAACATTTGGATGAATAAGGCATCCCTCTCCAATGGTTACATGGTTGCCTACAAAGACATTCGGTTGAATGATGGTGTCCTTGCCAATAGTAGCAGAAGTTGAAATGGTAGCATTCGCACTTACAAAGGGACGAAAATGCCTGGTTAGCTTGTTGAAGTCATTAAAAGGTTGCTCGGAAATTAGTAAGGCTTTCCCTTCCGGACAAGGTACTTCCTTATTAATAAGGACTATAGTGGCGTTGGAATTCAGGGCTTTATCATAGTATTTGGGATGATCGACAAATACAATATCACCCGGCTCCACTACATGTATCTCGTTCATTCCCAGGACCGGAAAATCCGCATCGCCAACGTAGTTGCATCTCCAGGAGAGAGGCAATCTGTTTTAGTGTTTGAGCAGTTGGGAATTTCATATGTTGAACCTAATCTTTATCGCGTTCCATATAGTTCCCTTTATCCGTATCCACCTTTATCTTATCTCCTTCGTTGATAAAAAGTGGGACATTGATCATAGCACCTGTTTCTACTGTAGCAGGTTTAGTGGCATTGGTTGCCGTATTTCCTTTTACGCCAGGTTCGGTATGCGTCACTTCCAGGACAACACTTGCCGGCATATCAACGGATAATGGCAAGCTGTCTTCCGTATTGAACATAATAGTAACCACTTCTCCTTCTTTTAAAAGTTGTGGTGTGTCTAAAGCGCTTTCCTGTAAGGCGATCTGATTGTAATCGTCCGTATTCATAAAGTGATACGTAGTTCCATCGGCATACAAGAACTGGTAACTTCTGGTTTCAACCCGAACATCCTCTATCTTATGTCCGGAAGAAAAAGTATTGTCCAACACTTTACCTGTTGTAACACTTTTTAGTTTTGTCCTTACGAAAGCAGGACCTTTCCCTGGTTTTACATGTAAAAATTCTATGATCTTATAGATATCATTGTTGTAGCGGATGCACAACCCTTTCCTAATATCTGATGTATTTGCCATAAATTCTAATTGGTGCTAAAATATCCTTTCATAATACCCCGTTGGGAATCCCTAATAAATTGCAAGATCCCATCGCGTTCGGGCGTCGCCTCCATTTCAGCTTCTATGATCTGCACGGCCTGTGAATTGTTATAATTTTTTTGATATAATATGCGATAGATATTCTGGATCTCCCTGATCTTTTCAGAGCTAAAGCCCCTTCTTCGAAGGCCTACCGAATTGATCCCTACATAGGACATTGGCTCCCTGGCACCTTTTACAAAGGGAGGTACATCTTTACTAACCAAGGAACCTCCTGTAACAAACGCATGGTTTCCTATTGATACAAATTGATGAACTGCCACAAGTCCGGCCAGCACCACATTGTCACCAATGGTAACATGTCCTGCAAGTGTAGAATTATTGGAAAAAATACAATTGTTTCCAACAAAGCAATCATGGGCAATATGGCAATATGCCATAATCAAACAATTCTTACCGATCTTTGTCTTCATTCTATCCAAAGTACCTTTATTAATGGTAGCACATTCCCGGATAGTGGTATTGTTTCCTATTTCAACCGTAGTTTCTTCACCTTTATATTTAAGATCCTGTGGCGGTGCAGAAATGACCGCTCCTGGAAATATATTGCAATTTTTTCCAATGCGAGCGCCTTCCATGATGGTTACATTAGACCCTATCCAGGTCCCATCTCCAATAACAACATTATTATGGATGGTAGTGAAGGGCTCAACCACAACGTTTTTAGCAATTTTTGCACCTGGGTGTATATAAGCCAGAGGTTGATTCATATTATTTCTTTTTCGCTATTTGCGCCATCATTTCTGCTTCGCATACTAATTTATTATTGGCATAAGCATAAGCCTGCATATGACAAATTCCTCTTCTAATGGGTGTTATTAAGCTACAATGGAAAATTAAAGTATCTCCCGGTAAAACTTTTTGTTTAAACTTTACATTATCGATCTTCATAAAGAAGGTCAAATAATTTTCCGGATCCGGAACTGTACTCAAAACAAGGATCCCTCCTGTTTGTGCCATGGCCTCAACCTGAAGTACTCCGGGCATTACGGGTGCACCTGGAAAATGACCGATAAAAAATGGCTCGTTCATTGAAACGTTCTTCATGCCTACAACGTGAGTGTCCGAAAGTTCCAGGATACGATCTATAAATAAAAATGGAGGCCTGTGAGGCAACATCGCCATGATCTGATGTATATCCATTAATGGCGGTGCATTCAGATCGTATTGTGGCACATTATTTCTTTTCTCCAGCTTAATTATCTTTGAGAGTTTTTTGGCAAATTGTGTATTAACATAGTGGCCCGGTTTGTTTGCGATTACCTTGCCACGTATTCTGGTACCGGTTAGCGCCAGATCCCCGATCACGTCTAATAATTTATGCCTCGCTGCTTCATTAGGCTGATGCAGCGTTAGATTATCCAAAATACCGTTGGGTTTAACAGAGAGCTTCTTTTTCTTAAACGCCTTTTCCAGCTTTTTCATAGTGGATTCGGAGATCTCCTTATCCACATATACTATGGCATTATTCAGGTCTCCACCTTTAATAAGCCCGTGTTCTAAAAGCATTTCCAGTTCATGCAGAAAACTAAATGTCCTGGCATCTGCAATCTCCTTTTTAAAATCTGATAGTCGCTCCAGGGTAGCATTTTGGGTACCTAAAACCTTGGTGCCAAAATCGACCATAGTGGTCACCTTATATTCATCCGAAGGGATAATAGTGATCTCACTTCCGGTAGCTTCATCCTTATAACTGATGACTTCCTTTACAATATATTCATCTCTGTCTACTTCCTGTTCCACGATACCAGCTTTTTCCAAAGCTTCCACGAAAAACTTAGAAGAACCATCCATAATAGGCGGTTCGGGAGCATTGAGTTCTATGAGTACATTATCTATTTCCAGTCCCACGAGTGCTGCAAGTACATGTTCTGAGGTTTGGATTTTTACCCCGCGTTTTTCCAGATTTGTTCCCCGCTGAGTGTTGATCACATAGTTGGCATCGGCCTCAATAATGGGCTCACCCTCCAAATCTACTCTCTTAAAGGCATACCCATGGTTCTCCTTTGCCGGAACAAACTTCATGGTTACGTTTTCGCCGGTATGTAATCCAACACCTTTAAGTACTATTTCTTTCGCAATGGTGCGTTGTTTTGCCATAGACCTATTTTCCATTGTTTTTTTCAATATCATTTATCTTTCCAACTATCTTGGTAAGATTTTTAAAGTGTACATAGGATTTATTAAAATCTCCATAATTCAGTGCCGGAGAGCCCTGCAAAAATTCATCATCCTTTACATTGCGACTAATTCCGGATTGCGCCTGAATTTTTACCCGGTCCCCAATGGTAATGTGGCCAACAATGCCTACCTGTCCTCCTATAAGACAGTTTTTACCGATCTTGGTTGATCCGGCTACGCCGGTTTGTGCGGCAATAGCTGTGTGCTCGCCAATTTCGACATTATGGGCAATATGTATCTGATTATCTAATTTTACACCTTTGTGGAGTATTGTTGAACCCAGGGTTGCCCTGTCTATAGTTGTACCTGCCCCTATTTCCACATCTTCCTTTAATACCACGTTTCCTGTTTGAGGCACCTTAATATACTCACCATTAGAATTGGGTGCAAATCCGAAACCGTCGGCCCCAATAATAACAGCACTGTGTATAACACATCCCTTACCTATAACCGATTCTGAATAAATCTTGGCCCCCGAATAGAGAAGCACATTATCTCCTATGGAAACGTTATCACCAATATATACGTTAGGGAATATTTTTACATTATTCCCGATTTTTACATTGTTCCCGATGTACGAAAAAGACCCCAGGTAAAAATCGGAGCCATAAGTGGCCGTTTCTGAAAGAAAGACGGGTTCTTCAATCCCCGTTTTATTGTTCTGAACCTGATTGTAGTATTCAAGCAGCTTGGAGAAAGACTTATAGGCATCGTCTACCTTTATCAGGGTAGTATTTAAATGTTGTTCTGGCTTAAAATCTCTGTTAACTATTGTAATAGAGGCTTCGGTGCTATAGATGTAGTGGGTGTATTTCGGATTCGCCAAAAAAGTCAGGGATCCTTTAACTCCTTCTTCTATCTTCGCCAGTTTGTCTACCGAGATCTCAGGGTTACCATGCACCTCGCCTTCTAATATACCTGCGATCTGACTGGCTGTGAATTTCAAGAGTTGATTTTTGTCTTAGGTTACAGTCGGACAAAAGTAAGAAAAATTACGAAACGCTTTTCTTGGGATAACAGATATAATGCTTCGTCACTGTTTTGGACAATGCTTTTAAATTTAGGTGATCTGACGCCTTCGCTACATCAATGATCTTTGAATTCCCCATTAAGATGTTGATGTTCTCATCATCCTTGTTATAAGCAGTGTTCGCTATAGTTCCCGTAAATACAAAATACCGTGCCTCTTCCTCTGTTAGATTATATTTTAAGGCACACTCTTTCAGCTGTTTAAGAATTCTCTGAGGCGCAATAGGATTCTTTTTGATCTTAACCTGTAACAACTCGCGATGCAAGATCATTTTGCTTAAGCTCGATAAAATAAAATCATCGTGATGTTGCCATTTTTTTAGAGCGGCTAAAATATCGATATCATCCAGGGCCGAGAATTTTAAAAGGATGTCATGGGAAATAGTATCCTTGCTAACCGTATTTTTTAGAAAATACAATAAGGCATCACTGGCCTCAATTACCACCTCTTGTGCACTTAATTCTCTGGCTCTTCGCAAGACACGAATCAATAGTTGTTCTGCCACAATCCCCGTCTTATGCAGGTATACCTGCCAGTACATAAATCTCCTGGCAATTAGAAATTTCTCTACGGAATAGATACCTTTTTCTTCTATCACCAATTCGCCGTCTACAACATTGAGCATAGTGATTAAGCGTTCCGAATTTATATTCCCTTCCGCAACCCCGGTATAAAAGCTGTCTCTTTTGAGATAATCTAATCTATCCATATCCAGCTGACTCGATACTAACTGATTCAGGAACTTTTTAGGATAGGTGCCTTTAAATATTTCAATAGCCAACGTTAAACTTCCGTTAAACTGCTGGTTAAGGCTTTGCATAAATAAGAGCGAAATATGCTCATGGTTAATGCCATCTACAAGGCTATGTTCCATGGCATGAGAGAAAGGACCGTGACCAATATCGTGAAGAAGTATGGCCGCTAAAAGACCATCGGCCTCTTCCTCAGTGATCTCAACGTCCTTATAACGAAGTACTTGTATGGCCTGCTGCATAAGATGCATACTTCCCAGGGCATGATGAAACCTTGTATGATGAGCGCCCGGAAAAACCAAATAAGATAGTCCCATTTGAGAAATTCTCCGCAATCGCTGAAAATAAGGATGGGCTATTAGTTGGAATAGTTCTGTGTTGGGAATTCTAATAAATCCGTAAATTGGATCATTAAATAGCTTTAGCTTCCTGGTGGTGGCCAATGTTTCATACTTTAAGGGGTAAATATACGGACTAAATGAACAAGATTACAATACTGTGGGTAGATGACGAGATCGATATGCTAAAACCCCATATCCTTTTTCTCGAGGACAAAAATTATTCGGTGGTAACCTGTAAGAGCGGACAAGAAGCCCTGGAAGAGATAGAAAAGAGCAGATTCGATATTGTTTTCCTGGACGAAAACATGCCCGGACTTTCTGGTCTGGAGACCTTAACTGAGATAAAAAACCTGCAACCCACCCTGCCGGTTGTGATGATCACGCGAAGCGAGGAAGAGTTTATAATGGAAGAGGCCATAGGGTCTAAAATTGCCGATTATCTTATTAAGCCTGTAAATCCAAACCAAATACTACTTGCTTTAAAGAAAACTCTGGATCATTCCAGATTGATCTCTGAAAAGACCACCTCCAATTACCAACAAGAATTTCGGAAAATATCGATGGACCTTTCCATGGTGAATACTTATGAAGAATGGGCCGAGCTTTATAAAAAACTAATCTCCTGGGAATTGCGGTTGGAGGAGATAGAAGATTCCGGCATGTTTGAAATATTGGAATCGCAAAAGACTGAGGCCAATAATCATTTTGGGAAGTTTGTAGATAAGAATTATGCCTCCTGGTTTGCCGATGGTGATGGCCCGGTAATGTCTCACACCTTATTTCAACAATGGATAAAACCAGAATTAAAAGAACAGCCCACCTTACTTGTGGTGATCGATAATTTGAGATACGACCAATGGATCTCCTTTGAAGATGTCCTTGCCCCTTTTTACAAAAAAACCAAGGAACGGCCCTACTACAGCATTTTACCCACTGCCACCCAATATGCGCGTAATGCCATTTTTTCGGGACTAACACCCCTGGACATGGAAAAAAAATATCCCAAATGGTGGAAGAATGATACGGATGAGGGAGGGAAGAATCTGTTTGAAGACAAGTTTTTAGAGTCGCAGTTGGCAAGGCTTGGACTAGATCTGGAATGGGAGTACCATAAGATAAGCAGCTTAAAACAGGGGCGGAATCTGGTTCAAAATTTTAATACTCAAAAGAAGAACGATCTAACGGTGATCGTATATAATTTTGTGGATATGCTCTCACATGCAAAAACGGAGATGGGTGTCATCAAGGAACTGGCCTCTAATGATAAGGCGTACAGGTCCTTAACGGTTAGTTGGTTTAAGAATTCCCCTTTGCTGGAGATCCTCCAAAAAGCCAGGACACTTGGGATGAAACTGATCATTACTACAGATCATGGTACCATAAATGTACAACACCCTTCTAAAGTTATAGGCGACAGGGAAACCAGTCTTAATTTGAGGTATAAAACGGGGAGAAGTTTGTCCTACGATGCCAAAGATGTGCTGGAGGCTAAAGAACCGGCAAAGATCCATTTACCAAATATCACCATGAGCAGTTCTTTTATTTTTGCAAAGAATGATCTGTTTTTTGCCTACCCCAATAATTACAACCATTATGTGAGCTATTACAGGAATACCTACCAACATGGCGGGGTGTCCCTGGAGGAGATGATCATTCCGTTTGTAGTGTTAGAACCGCGTTAGAAAGATTAATGATCTAAATAAGATCCACCGAGGACCTCTGTGATCTCATCATCAGTACCAATGGAGAGTGAGATTTGTAAGCTAAGACTAAAATTGTTTTGGTAATAATAGGTCTTACGTCCTCGGTCATACCCAACCATAGCGTCAAAATCTCTGAGGTAATCAATAAGGTTATAAATAGAGCGTTCACTAATATTCATTTTACTGGCTAATTCGTAAGGAGAACCCGTACACTCTTTTTCAATAAGAGTATGAATTCTTTGTAAACGCTCTAATGTCTTAATAGTATTCATCCTAAATGGGATCTAATTAAAAAGAAAATACGGCTACGCTTATAAATAATGATATAAGTATATAGATTATTTTCTATATATCAAAATATTATTAAAATAAATCATAGAATAATCTTAAAATACTGGTCTACTTGTATTCATTTAATGGAATTTCCTATATTTGATACATAATTTATAGATTATTTACTCGACGATGCTCAAGACAATAGATCGCTTAATGCAATTCATAAAACACGCCGGATTAAGCGCACGACAATTTGATCTCTCCATTGGGGCCAGTAACGGGTATACCCTCCGAATGAAAAAGAACAATGCCTCTGTGGGCAGTGATGTTATTGAAAACATACTTCGTGTGTATCCACAACTTAATGTGGTTTGGCTACTTACCGGGAAAGGATCCATGCTAAAGACACAAATACAGGCAGAACCTTTAGATTTTGATCATCTCTCCCGGGAGAAACAAGAAGAAATAGAGGCCATCATAGAAAAGAAGATCAAAGAAAGACAACAAGAGGATCTGGAAAGATTGATGAAAGAGGTGACAGTAGAATTACAAAAATCTTCTTCGAAAAGTATAAAATAAATTTAAAGCTCAACTTCGAGTTGATTTATAAGCTTTTGTTTTAGTAAATCAAGTTGTAATTGAGTAATAGGTTGTTTACTTAGGCTACAGATTAAATCCTCATCAATTTGATTGGCAATGCTTTCATAATTACCCTTCCAAGCTAATTCATTTAGTAATTTTTCAATTTCTGAGGATAAGTAGTCATAGCAGTCCAACATTCTGAATCTCGCCCTCATAAACCTCGAAAGGGCTATCAATAGAAGCATAAATAATAATAAAAATGGAAATAGTGTTAATGTTTCCAAAAGCATCTAAATTATCTACATCTTGAAATGCTTCCCAAAATTGATACGAGTACATTAATATTGGAATTATAATTGCATATTTCCACCAATAATAAGTGCTCAGGAACCAAATCAGCAGTGGAGCTATAATAATTAATTTATTAATAGTAAACCATATAAAAGTATGTGCGTCTGAGAATCCATTTGCTTCAATTGTAAAAGTGTTAAAAATTTTTATTACTTGTAAATTTTCAGGAATAACATAAGGTAAGAACCACAATAAGGTATTTATTAATAATATTGTTCCAATTATTAAATCAACTCTTAAACTTTGTCTAACAAAAATTTCGCTTTGATTCTTGTCAAGAATTTTTAATTTTTTATCCAATAGATCTTGGATATAATACATTTTAGATAAAGATTTAAATTTAGTAGCTTCACTATCTGGCTTTAAAATATTAATAACCTTTTGACTATTTATTATAGAATATCTAGAGTGAATTAGATTATTAAAAAGATCATTTAATGATAAAATAATTGCTTTTTTTCGATATTTAGAAAAATAAAATATATCTGCTAAAATGAGAATATTTAACAGACTTTTAATTAATAAAAAACCAATTAGTGTAGTAAAGCCATCTGAAAACTCTTCTATTATTTGCAATTGAAATAGTATTCTGTTGAAATACAATAAAATTAATAATAATAAGCAATAGCGCCAATTGCTACGGGTTGTAAAAAATAAAATTGATAATAACACCATTGGAATAATTGAACTCAAAATTTGCCAAATAAAATTTTGATTATTGCTCAAATAATGAGTGATTTCTATACCGAAAAATGAAAATACATTTGTAGAATCATCAAAAAGGAGATGAGAAAATAAAATAAAAGGTGAGATAACTATTATAGCTCCAAAAATTGAATCTAACTTATAACTCCCAAGCCATTCAGAAGGAATATTCATCTTATTATTAGCGTTTAGCAACAATTAACACAATCAAAATTTCTTTAGCTTATATTAAATGAGCTTAATGCTATTCAAGTTTAAAACTAATTTTGTTTTACAATATAAAAAAAAACAGATAGTGCAGAAAATAATCTACACAAAAAATCAAATACATCACTTAGTGAAGGCTATTGTGACTGATATTCCTTTAGAAATACTTTGTTTTCGTGGCCCTATGGGATCCGGCAAGACCACTTTGATAAAATCTATGGTAAAACACCTGGGAGGTATGGAGCAGGCTAGTAGCCCCAGTTTTGGGATCGTTAACGAATACCATTACCCGGATGGACGAATTTTAGGCTATCACTTTGACTTCTACAGATTAAACGACCCAACTGAAGCCCTGGACCTTGGACTAGAGGACTATTTAAATCAGGATGTATGGATCTTTATTGAATGGCCCGAAAAAGTGGCAGACCTCCTACCCCAAAATTGTCTGCATCTTAGCCTAAAGATCATAGACACTATCACTCGGGAGCTTACAATTGAGCCTTAAAAACATTGAAAATTTGGAACGAAATCGCACTCGGTGAACTACCCTACTTATCGTTCAAATGCATTTATTATCGATAAAATGCAATTTTTATCCGTTTAAATACATTTTAATTGAATTCTATTTCTTATATTTGAGATGAAAATGAATCCATTTCTTAAATTAATGCCTAATTACGATGAACACTAAAAAAATATTTTTCGGCTTAGCTACAGTCCTTATTCTAATGGCAGCAGCCTGTACTCCTAATACGGCGGATGACCAGGTTTACGAACAAGGCGTAGATAAACAGAAGATTAAGTTGAAAAAAACAGATTAATTAAGTTGAAAAAAACTTAATACAAAAGTTTTTAGAACTACTTTCATTCAAGGGCATCAAATAATTTGCCCTTTTCTGCGTTACAACCGTGTATAATACTTTTCACGTGTAATGGCAGTAGACATTCAAAATTCAAAAAAAACAAGACATAGATTCTTTATTGAATCATTAGGATTGGTTTTAATAGTTCTTGCCCCATTTATATTCAAACTACATGAATATTTACCTAAAAATGCTGAGGAGACTATTAGTTTTCTTGGGATGACCTTCGATCGTAATGGTTTTGAAGATTTAAGTACTTACGCTTGGTTTTTGTTAAATAAGATCATTCCTTTATACCTGTTAATCATCTGGTTTTTTACCTGCAAGCATTGGTGGTATCATATAATTCTGATCCCTTTGTGCATGTACGCTTTCCAAATATTTGAAGTTGTATTTTATTGGGATGAGCAACTTGTGGATACCGAAAATGTCATGTGGTTACTTCCCATTTGTATGATTGTGATTCCTTTTGTATACTTTGTAAGAGTAAAGCTGTATGATAAGTATGTGCATGGTATTGACCTAGAAGCGATGGATCTTGAATTAAAATTGTACAAAGAAAAAGAGAAGCAGAGTCAATCAAGTGTTATTAATTCAGAGACGGAAGGTTTACAAGAAGAGGAAATCGACCTTTCTGAAAAAGTCTCCAAAAGAACTTTGTCTAAATTGTTCAGGGAATTTCAGACCTCCCTAAAGAACCTCTTTAATTTTATGCTCTAGGGTTTTAAATCTGCTTTATTTCTTATACTTTCAACAAGGTCTGCAATAACCATACTTTCTATAGTGCAGTACAAGCCTATACCCGCCTTCCTTTTTTTATGCTAACACCTTCTCTAAATTTATTGTAATTTTGAGTTACGGTCGGAAACTCTTATATCCCATCCTCCTATGAACCAACCTTCTTCTCCATTTAGTAAACAGGAATTACTGCCTCAGGAAGAAACGCTGGAATTATTAAAACAAAAAGGAGAACTCTTTATTGGGATCCCCAAGGAAAATCAATTTCAGGAAAAACGCATCTGTTTAACGCCAGACGCTGTCAATGCCTTAACGGCTAACGGCCATAGAGTACTTATTGAGTCGGGTGCCGGTGATGGAGCCAATTTTTCCGATATAGACTACACCAATGCAGGGGCCACCATTTCACGAGATACCAAAAAAGTTTTTTCCTGCCCATTGCTGCTTAAAGTAGAACCCCCTACCCTTTCGGAAATACAGTATATTAATCCGCAAACCACCATAATATCTGCCTTACAAATAAAGACCCAGGCCAAGGAATACTTTGAAGAACTGGCCAAAAAAAGAATTACAGCCATTGCTTTCGAATTTATACGAGATGAAGATGGGAGCTATCCGGCCGTAAGATCATTAAGTGAAATAGCGGGGATCTCCTGCGTACTTATTGCCGCAGAGATTATGGCTGCCACCAATCAGGGCAATGGACTTATGTTTGGAAACATAACCGGCGTGCCCCCTATAGAAGTGGTTATACTAGGTGCAGGTACCGTGGGGGAATTTGCTGCCAGATCTGCTATAGGCCTTGGTGCCAATGTAAAGATCTTTGATAACTCTATTACCAAGTTGCGCAATGTTCAAACCAACTTACATCAAATAGTATATACCTCTACCCTGCAACCCAAAAATCTGCTTAAATCCTTAAAGCGATGCGATGTAGCCATTGGTGCCATGAGAGGCAGGGACCGTTCTCCGGTGATCGTTACACAAACTATGGTAGAGCATATGAAAAAAGGCTCGGTGATTATTGATGTGAGTATCGATATGGGTGGGTGTTTTGAAACCAGTGAAATAACCACTCATGATAAACCCGTTATAAACAAATTTGGTGTCTTTCATTATGGAGTGCCAAATATTCCTGCACGCTACCCGCGGACAGCTTCCGTATCCATCAGTAATATCTTTACACCTTACCTGCTTAAAATTGGCGAGGATGGTGGACTGGAAAATTCATTGCGATTTAATAAAGGCCTGAGAAACGGACTGTATCTCTATCATGGGATTTTAACAAATAAAACTGTGGGCGAATGGTTCGACCTGAAATTCAGTGATATCAATTTCCTAATTTTTTAGCATGGCCTTTCTAAAACGCCTGGGATACTATATGGTAGGTCTCGCAATTGGCATTGTTATCCTTACCTTTTTATTGAAAAAGAAAACCACCGAGACCGGGACAGAGTTTTGTTACTTTCCCAATTGCCGTGTACTAAAGGAACTGCGTTCCAAACCTCTAACCTATTCTCCTTCTATACAGGAACTTATATCCTCCACGGACTTAGATACTACTGAAATAAAGGTTCTATTGCGAGAAGGCGATGTAAATTTCACTAAAAGTGATACAGAAGCTTCCCCATGCAAAGAATTTATTGTGGAAGGAAGAATTCATGAAAAAGAAGCCTCACTCCTATTTAAGAATTGTGAAAATTCCACTATTCTTGAATCTATAGACTATAGTCCAAACTAAGGCTCTTACTGCTACTATTTAAGCTCTCTTGGGTAGTTTTTTATAGGTCCCCATTAGTTGATCCCATATCCTAAAGTACAGACCAAAATTGACACGGGCATTCTGATGATGATGATTATGATCGGCTGCCGTATTTTGCCATTTTCCCAGTTGCAATTGTTTTAAATCGTACCCCAAATGTATATAGACATCATACAGGGTCATAAAGGTAATAAATGAGATCAAGGCACTTTGATGCCAGGGAATACAAAAGATTATTATTGGAATAACTCCCATGCTTAGTAAGGCTTCCAGAGGATGAAAGGAAAATGCAGACCAGGGCGTAGGATTCGTAAATTGGTGATGCACCTTATGGACAGATCTAAATAGAAACTTATGATGAATAAGCCTGTGTGTCCAATAGAAGTAGGTGTCGTGTATTACAACCATAAGTACCAGACTTACTACAAAGTATGGGATTCCATAGTCCGAAATATTCTTATAGTGTAAGGTGTTCCCAGCCTCCAGCCAACCTATAAAAAGCCAAATTCCTGAAGCGTAAATCAGCAGGCTTCCAAGGGAATAGAAAATCTCTTTTAAAACTTTAATAGCAGAAGGATTCTTCTTTTGGATCTTGCTGCTTTTAATGTCCTTTTTGCTGTAAACATAAAAGACCAAAAATGGTATTCCGGCCAGGAGTAAATACCGGGCCACAAAGAAGGCCGAAACCAGCAACCAAAGCTCAAAGGATGTTTCTTGATACTTCATAATTAATAGGTTGGACAGCCAGCTGCGGTCATTGTTTCTAACATGGTATCAATGGCAGGATCAAGGATATTCCCCGACTTCTTATGACAAAAAGTACAGGGGTTAATATCACCATCCGTATCCACATACAGGCCTTTTTTTCCTGCACTAAAACAGCCCTGACGTCTTTGATAATACCCATGATATGTTATAATAGGGTATGACAGATATTTATCGGAAAAATTCATTTTTAGAAAAATACGTTCCAGTAATTCAATATGATCAATGCCAAGGGTAACATCCATATTCTTATAATGCCCTACCTCCTTAGGTTCCAGAAACTGAACAAATTGTACCCCCGTATTCTTAGCCAGTTCCATAAACCGAAGCACATTCTCATCACTGACAAATTCTTTTCTCATACAAACCGAATACGCAACAACCAATCCATTATTAATGGCATTCTTAGCCCCTTCTTGTGCCCAGTAAAAGGCATCTTTATAATTCCGGAACGCATTATGTGCCTCAGCATCATAATGATCCAGGCTGATAAATACGCCTGTAAGTCCGGCTTCTTTTAGTTTGCGGGCATTTTCTGCGGTAAGGTTAAGTCCAGAGGTATTCATCCAAAAATTTGTGCCGGCATCTGCCTTTTCCATCAAGGATATCAATGTGCCTACTTTAAGCATTGGTTCTCCCCCTGTAAAGTGGATCTGAGCCGTTCCCAATTCTTGCACTCTTTGTACAATCTCGTGCAAGCTCGCCTTACTAAGCACATCCTTTTTATTTAGAGAATCCCACTCGTAACAATGCTCACACTGCAAGGCACACTTCTTAGTAATAGCGAGAAATATATGATTAAACCGGTATATGGCTGATTTATGCACTTTAAAATTGTGTAACTCAGAAGCAATAAATTTCTCATAGGCAGCGCTATTCCACCCAGGGGTGAATAAACCCATATAGTATTTGCCATCCACGAAGGCCATTTTTCTAAGGATATGGTCCCCTAAAAATCTTCTTCTCAATTTAATAAGATACTGCAACCCCCTAATCCAGTCTAATGGGTTCTTGTACTGTCTCGCAAGTACTTTTAAAAGGGTGATTTTTAGTTTTAAATGAATCCAATTTTTTTCAAGGCCAAAAATTATCCTGCCTTTTGAATGATCTATTGATCTTTCTTTAGCTATGCTTGCTCCCGGGTGATATTTCCAATCTACGCTACCGGTAAATGGCAGCGTTTCTGTATTTTGTTTATTGAACAACATAGCTTTCTTTTTTTGATTGAAAGGCCTTTAGGATTCTGTGATACTCATTTTCAGAGAACCTTGTAAACGTATTTGGATCCCTGAATTTTTGTAGTTCGGCAAAGTCTGGAATACCCTCATAGTCCCGGATATATGTATAGTATCCTCTGTTCTTTAAGAAGTATGAATATTCCTGATCCTCTTTTACGGAAGTTGTTCTGTAGGTTATCTCCACTTTATCCCCTACCTGGTCCTGGGTAAGGTAGTCACCATCCTGAGAGGACAACAAATTGGTTACATCTTGTCCTGTATGGGTGATGGCAAGTGCCGGCTTTAAAACAGTTACTTCATACGGAAGATTTTCAGAATAGTCGATCCCAACGTAATCTACTTCCCAGAACCTATAGCCGGTTTCCAGTTTTACTTCAACCACCTCTTCATCTATATCTCCAAGATCCAAGGTAATTCCCAAATCGCGATAAGCCAATGGTCCAACAGAAGAAAGGTGTTCCACTTCTTTCCAAACACCCTTTTTCTTAATGGAAATGGCCAAGGGTATATTTTGCTCCTGTACCCAGGCAAGTGCTTCCTCAGCAGAGGTCTCCTGTTGTTTTTCCTGAAAAGTATTGTAATAGTTGCCAAATTTTTGATTGAACTTTCCAAAAACATAGTCGAGCCATAAAGAATTCTTTGCAGTAATAAAAAGCTTTGCTCCCCGGACATTGGCAGGTTTATTAAATGTAAAGACCACATTGCGCCTGCTATCGGTACTGCTAACTGGCGAATCGAATGTATATGAATCACCATCTATGGCAAGGCCAGGTTGTACACTTTCTATAGAACTATCTAATATACTCTTCACGGGGTTTTGAAGTTCCTGGAACAGAAGTACTTTCCCATCTTTATCTGTTAGTGCCTTAGTGTTCCTGGGATGGCTCACCACTAGAAGCTGTGCGAGATCTGTATGCTGTATTTCCAATAATTCGTTGGTGATCTGGATCTTAAAATCTCCGTCTATATGCTGTAAAGCAGGTAAAGGAAGATAATCTGTTCGCTGGGCATTTTTAATGATGTTCCCGGGGTACAGTTCCCCCGAAAACACATATTCTTGTCCATTACTGACATATATAAAAGGACAGGAGCTTTTTACTAATGCGACGATAACCATAATTACAGCGAAGGCACCTATGGTACCTAATGCAGCGTTTACAAAAGTCATTCCTCCATCATTATTAACAATCCCAATTTGTTGAATGTCATTAATAGGAATTACAGCGTTGCCAAGGGAAAGCGATTCGCCTTCCTTTAAAAAAATATGCACCTCGTTTAAGGGCGCGGTTTCGTTTCGTTTATAGCGGTACGATTTCCCAGATTCAACAATCCGCTCTGCCGTATGACCATCAGCAAGCAAAGTAATAGTACCGGATAATTCCAGGTTATCCTCATTTACTATTGGATTGGAAAAATGCAGGGATGCGTGGTTCTTGTGCAGAATGATATACTTATCGGCCTCATTAAATGCTTTTATTTGTTGGGCAGTTTCTTTGTAATCCTGAGGAGGCATCTTTTTAACTCGATAATAGGAACATCCTGTCGTTAGGTTTAAAAAAGCGATTGCTAGTAAGACGGATAGGCCCGACTTAATTCTTTTGTGTTCCTGGAAAAAATAAAGAGGTCGGAAACGGGAAAGGGCTCTGGTTTTCATAGGTGAATGTATTTAGTAAATACTCCGTTACACCATGGCAATAAAAAGCAAGTATATGTTATAAGAAATGCGGCATATTAAAAGTAGGAATACCTAATAAATAAGTGTCCTAAATTATTGTCCGTATATAAATCAGGATAATGAGACGAATTTCTGACGGTAATCTGAAGGAGTCTGACCAGTAAATTTCTTAAAGGCGGCATAGAAGGTCGACTTTGAATTAAAGCCACATTCTAATCCGATAGCGACGATGGTATATTGTTCAAAGTCTTTATCGGACAACAACTTCTTAGATTGTATAATTCGAAATTCATTGATATAGTCTGAGAAAGTTATGGCCACTGTAGGTGTTGATCAGCTTAGAAAAATGACTTGTACTCATAGACAGTTCGTCGGCAAGTTTATCCATGCTCAACAAGGGGTCCAGGTATTTTTGATTTTCGACAATAAATTTTTGAACATTTAAAAATGCCTCGGTATGCTTTGCATTATTAAATTCAGATTTGCTAAGCTTTCTTTTTTGAAGTACATCTTCCACAAGGAATTTATGGCTGAAAGTTGTACGAAGCAGTATTCTATCCTGAACAATAGTATATCTGAACAACCCCTGGTACCCTATCCAATACAATAATACAGAGGTAGCCAGACGTAAAGGATAATATGCAGTTTCACTTCCTGTGGTATTATAGATTAGAATTGCTATGATCCAAAGAAGGAAGACTGAACAACCTAAGATCAGAAAGATCTTTATCCATTTTATATCATCAAACTCCAATATTTCTGAATAAAGATCAGAATTTCTGAAAACCAGGTGTATAGCTTTACCAAAGATAAAGAGTGAAAATGCGGCATTAATAATCTCTTCCCATGCGGTATATTGTACTATGACAGAGGCATCCTGTCCTTCCAGGACAAACCATACATAGCCAATTAGTCCTGTTCTGATGAGTAATTCCAGGCATACTAAAATCAAGGCCGGCTTAAGGTAGGTGGCAATTTTATCTTGCACACCAAGATAATTTAACAGAAAGGAATAGAAAAAAGGCAAGACCAGAAGGTACCATGGAACCAACATGTGTTTTATAAAAAAAAAGCCAGAAGAAAAACCACTGTCTATTATCCAGGCCTGAAGATTGTTAAATGAAATAAAAAGTACCGTAAGATTTAGGTAAAGAATGACCGGCCCTACCTTCTTTTTAAATAAAAAAGTAACAAGGAAAAAAATAAAGCCCTGTATAGCCCCGGCAATAAGTAAAAAATTTATGATGGCGATCCAGTTCAATAGGTGGTTGGTTGGTTAAATTAAAAATATGAAAAAGTTGATTACCGATGTCAAAAAATAATCAGTGAACACAAAGCATTACTAGAGTTAGATTGCTACCTATAAAAATAATATAAGCATGCTGGGTTCTAATATCTGACGTTTACCTCTAAATTTGCCTTCTCTTCCGTTCTTTTTTTAACAGCTCCAATTCCCTGTTTGTCTGTCCTGCGACCGAAGTATTTTCCTCCGCGCGTCTGATTAAATAAGGCATAACATCGCGCACAGGACCAAAGGGTAAATACTTTGCAACATTAAAGCCTTTATCTGCAAGATTAAAAGAGATATGATCACTCATACCATACAATTGGCCAAACCAGATACGGTTATCATCTGGCGAATCCCTTTATGTTCCATCAACTTCCATTAATTTGTAAGAACTCAATTCGTTGTGAGTGCCAGAAAAAAGAGACATCCTATCAAGATGTTCTATTATATACGCCACTGGTTTATCATAATTGTGAATCACTTTCAGATTTGGTACTCATATAGGGGAGGATAACTTATTCCACGGCTCTTTCATTCTCCTTTTCCATATAAGCTCCGCGCACAGTCTTAATTCCTATTTAAAATCCCTCCTTTATCGGCTTTCGATGAAGCTTCTTAAATAATCCAAACGATCCCAACGATAAAGTTGTAAAGTGTTAAAAACAATAGCTTTTTCTTTATTATATTTTCGCATCATTTCCTCCACTAAGTCATCTGCCGCATCCTGCATCCAACTTTCTTCTGAGTCTATTAAGAGAGTGACATCCAGATCATGGGCCTTTTTACATGTCGTATCAAAACGTTTAACCACCCGTTCCCATTCGTTTTTCTTTAATTTGTAAGTTGTTCTCCGGACCCTATTTTTTGAAATAGACGCAAAATCTGCCGTATCCGGTAGGTTTAAAAACAGCGAAAGGAATAGCATCTATTTCCTTTACAAAATCCAGGATCTTCAAGGTTTCAGACAAGGCATAATCCAAAGGATCTTCCGAATCCTTACCTTCTACAGAATAATCCAGAACGGAACAAACACCTTTACTCCCATAATTTGTCAACTACCGGCATGCAATCTTGCTCATTTACACCACCGCAAAAATGATCGAACACAGTTGCCCTGATAAGGCCGTCAACAGGTAAATGTGTTTTTATAGCAAAATTGGTCACTGCAGTACCAATTCTAACCAAGCGGTTCATTTGCTATTAATTTAAAAAGAAAATAAGCTCGTTCTAATTCTGCATCGGTTTTAAGAGCAAATGCAGTTTCGGTATTCTCAAAAATTTGCGGCATTTTTACTAATTTAGTAATGTTCCAAAGATAATAACAGAATTTATATTCAATTGCTAAAAATAGCCTTTAATTTGTGGACGTATCACTTAAATTGATCCACTAGTACATGGAATCGATCATTACAGACTCATATGCTATTTATTTCAATACGGAAGCCTATAGGCACTTAACAAGGTATTGAAGGAAAGGAATTACTCAAAGATCTTAATCCTAGTTGATGAGAATACTCAAGGGACTGCTTACCCTATGTTTATCTCCTCAGTTGAAACCATGACAGATCTTGAGATCATTGAGATGGAAGCTGGTGAAATTAACAAGACCATTGATACCTGTGTTCAAATTTGGGAAGAACTGTCGAACTAAATGCGGACAGACAGAGTCTATTAATCAATCTTGGAGGTGGTGTGATTACAGATTTGGGTGGTTTTGTTGCATCAACCTTTAAAAGAGGGATAGATTTTATCAATGTCCCAACCAGCCTACTGGCTATGGTAGACGCCTCTGTTGGAGGTAAGACTGGAGTTGATATGGGGATGCTAAAAAATCAGATAGGCGTTATAAACCAGCCTAAAATGGTCCTTATTATTCCACTTTTTGAAAACGCTGGATAAAAGACAATTGAACAGTGGCTTTGCGGAAATGCTAAAGCACGGGCTTATCACAGGTGAACCATTTTGGAGTGTTCTTAAACAAGTTAATCTGTTGACAAGAGTGGATCCTATCTACGAATCCATACAAATAAAAAATGAAATCGTACAACAAGATCCTAGAGAAAAAGTCATACGAAAAATCTTAAATTTTGGTCATACCCTTGGTCATGCAATTGAATCCTACTTTTTAGAAAATGAGGAGAATACCGCCCTTTTACACGGTGAGGCAATTGCCATTGGGATGATCCTGGAGGCTTTTCTATCATTTAAGCTCTGTGGTCTTGGAAAACATCAGTTAGAGGATATTAAGTATACCATCCTGAAACATTATAAAAAAGTATCTTTTAAAAAACAGGACATTGAAGCGATCCTAGAACTACTGAAATTCGACAAAAAGAATTCCCATGGGCAGATAAACTTTGTCCTCATAAAATAGATTGGTGGGGCCCTAATTGATCAACGAGTGCCTATGGTTCTCTTTGAAGCAAGCGTTCGCATACTACAAAGAATAAGCACTTCATATACTAAATTTTGCCATTGACAACTCTTTCCTCCTATCGGCAAGAAAAAAGTATAGTTTAGGATTGATTATAAACCTTTGCTTATAAAGGCCATAAATACCAGCCTATGAAACGAATTTTAATCGATTACAAAAAATTAGATCACAATTTAGCCGCATGCTTATTGAAACCTATCCCGATGGATATGGGGACGAAGATATTGTGGCTTTTAAAAATCATAACGGTGAATTCATTGAAGCCGTAGAACTTAGGACTGATGAAGCCTTATACCTTGTAAAGATCAGCCAAAGTCTTTCTCATTTCATCGCAAATTTTGATGATAGCATAGTGAATGAATTGGAAGAAGACGTAAAAGCTGAATCTGAAGAGTCTGCATTAGAGCTCAATCTGGAAGAAGAATTTGAAGGCGAAAACGATCTGGATTAGACATCTAGATACCTTTCTCTCAAGATATTTCGGTGGTGTTTCTGGTGACCGCACATGATAAATCCCATTGCCGCCACACTCATAGGTGAATTACTGGCAACCCCTTTTCGTTTCAGGGTAGCCGCATCAAAAGTTTCAAACAAAGAGATTGTAGACTCCCTAATGGCCTTGTATTCCTTTATAAGCTGTTCAATACTTCTGGAATTAGCATCAGAATTAGGCACATAGACATCCTGATCGAACCCTGGTAAAGGGGTATGATCTTTCCGAGCAAATCGCAAGGCCCTGTATTGAAAGACTCTTTCTGTGTCTAGCACATGTAACAGTACCTCGGCAACCGTCCATTTTCCTTCTGCATACGTATATGTAAGCTTTTCTTCAGGAATACTCGCCAGAAACTGAGGATAATTCTTTAATTGCTTTTGCAACGTATCCATTAAGGTTACTTCCCCCAGGGCCTCTATATAGGTGCGGTAATAAGGATTGTATTCGTGGTCCTTTAACTCAGATGTTTTCATGGTTACGACTGCCTATTTCTGTGGTTGTTCAACTTTTATTTTAGATCGATTAAAGCTCATTGAAAATAGTGTGCATAAGCCTTTTTTTATCATTGATACTTTCTTCCAATGAAATCATGGTCTCGGTTCTACTGATCCCATCAATATCATCGATCTTAAAAATAATATTCTTGGCATGATTGGTGTCCTTGGCCCGGATCTTACAAAAGATATTAAATTTACCGGTTGTGATATGTGCCACCGTAACATTTGGAATTTGATTCAGCCTTTCCAGAACAAATTTAGTCTGATGCGTTTTTTCAAGAAAAATGCCTACATAAGCAATAAATGAATAGCCTAGTTTTACATAGTCTAAAGTAAGCGAAGATCCCTGAATAATACCCGCTTCTTCCATTTTTTTCACCCTAACATGTACCGTGCCTGCAGAGATCAATAATTTCTTGGCGATATCTGTAAAAGGTGTCCTGGTATTTTCAATTAACATATCCAGAATCTGATGGTCTATTTCGTCTAATTTAACTTTGCCCATAATGAGATAATTTTGAGCAAAAATAAACAATTAAGAAAATATATTTAATAAAATAGATGTTTTTTTGACATATACGCAATAGATACACCTATTTACTCCTTAAACCCAAATTTATTAAATTGGCGATCGCCTCGTGATTCTTAAGCCGGATCATATCATTTGGATTTGCACAATCATAAGTAAGATGCCCAAAATATCCATTTAGAATACCTGTTTTGTCTATAAAAGGTTGTAGACGAATGTTATCCTTTAGAAGCTGTTCTTTATATAGGATGCCTACTGCATTACCAACTTTCAATTTATTATTTAAAAGATGAGCATTTTGAACAAGGATGTCGAAAAAACATTTTTTATTTTCAGGGATGGCAGCATAGGCTTTTTCTCGATTAGAATTCAGAGGATCGAAAGCAACCGATTCCAGAGCCTTCCACAACGACATAAACATGTACTTCCTGGTTTTTTCACGATCATAATCATCCTGAAAATGTCCGGCCTCAAAGAGTATAGTGGGCGTACCAAGCATTTGAAATGCATCTCCTACACAATTCGCATTAAATGCATCATCATACCTGCCGATCTGCCCTGGTATGAATTGTTGTAACTCTTCATTGATAGCGGCAATGAGGTTCATCCCTTTTAGGCGATTTTCGGTAACCGTTCTAATGGAATCTGCTGCAGGAGACAAAAATGAAAGAGTAGCAGGCTTAGGTACTGAACCTGCACTAAAAATGGTACGTTGGTCATGGAGATTAAAACAAAAATGAGGGGAAAAGGAATCATATACAGATCTCAGGATCTTACTTTCCGGTTGGTGCCTGTCCTGAGCATCTCTGTTAAGATCAATACTATTAGCATTTACCCTGGTATAGGCCAATGCCCCATCCGGATTCAACATTGGAATTATTACCAGGCTTAAACTATTCAATAATTCGCTGGCATTTTCATATCCGTTGGTTAAAGCATTTAAGAGATCAAAGACGGCTTTTGTAGTTGTAGACTCATTTCCATGCATTTGGGACCACATCAAAACTTTGACAGGTCCTTGCCCTATTGTTATTTTTTCTATGGGCAGTCCCTTGACAGAAGTCCCAACCTTTTCTATCTTAATTGAAGACTGTAATTTCTTCAGGATAGGAACTAAGTGGTTATGATGAATGTACCGACCACTTAAGGTATCCTCCTTTATCTTTTCATACCTCTGGTCTTTATCCATGAATTACATATTGAATCACATGCAAAAGTAACGTCATTTTTAATTACAATTGTTATTAAAATAGTTACATTTGTATACATTATTTTGCAATTTTTTGTCGTTTTTAGTACACATTTGTATACAATTGTTAATAAAGAATTAAAATATACTCTATATAATTATATATCAATATTATATAATATCTTATTAAGAGTGTTAATTTAATATATAACCCACTTTTTATGTCTTTTTATACCCTATATAACTCACTTAAAAGAATACAATGGTAAACTCTGAAGAATTCGTAATCAGGCTAGAAAAGATTCTCTCTTTTTACAATCTTTCAGCCTCTTCTTTCGCAGACAAAATTGGCGTACAACGATCTAGCATCTCACATTTACTTACCGGAAGGAACAAGCCTAGTTTAGAATTCGTCATGAAAGTTGTTACCTCCTATCCGGAGGTAAATCTCTATTGGCTTCTAAACGGAAAAGGTACATTTCCGCTAAAAAAAGAAAGTACAGCCTCCCCTTCCCAATCATCGCCTCCTCCAATTAAGAGTACAGGTCCCGAAAGGACCATACAAAAGATCATTATTCTATATACAGATGGCAGCTTTGAGACGTTCGAACCGAGTATCAATCAACCCAATTAAGTTCTCCTAATCTCATTCTTTAAAATCGTCATAATTCACTACTTTGCGATTATGTTTAAAACCCGGGTTTTTGGACTAATTTTTTTAGGAGTTGTAACTGCTTGCTACAATCCCCCAAGGAATTGCAAGGATTACAAAGAAGGTACATTTCGCTTTACAACAACTATTGAGGGCAATGAACAAACCACTACTTTTGTTCGTACTTTGGATACTGAAATAGACTTTTATGAAGGCAAAGCGGATACTTCCTCTGTTCGTTGGATAAATGATTGCGAATACATCGTTAAGAAACTAAAACCGCAGACACCAGCTGAAGAAAAATCGATTCATATGAAAATTCTATCTACAACAGATAGTTCTTACAACTTTGAATATGGACTGGTAGGAAGCCCTAAAAAATCGCGTGGTACTGCTTTTAAAGTGAAATGATTATGTTTGATATACTTACAAGTCCTGATGCCTGGATCGCTCTGCTTACCTTAACCTTCCTGGAGATTATTTTGGGCATAGACAACATAGTTTTTATTTCAATAGCGGCGAATAAACTCCCGGAAAAAGATCAAAAGAAGGCAACCATGTGGGGTTTGGTGCTCGCCATGGTACAGCGAATTGTACTTTTGTTTGCAGTTTCGTTACTCATTGGCCTTAGTAATCCATTCTACTATATAGATACCAGCTGGTTATCTGTGGGCGTTAGTGGCCAAGCCCTTATTTTACTTTTCGGCGGACTATTTCTTTTGTACAAAAGTACCTCAGAGATCCATGAAAAAGTAGAACTGCCAGAACATGATGAAGATGTAATTAAATCAAAGAATATCACCACCTTTTCCAAAGCAATTGTTCAAATTCTTATTATTGATTTTATCTTCTCCATAGACTCTATTTTAACTGCCGTTGGAATGACCAATGGTATTGGAGATCATCCCAATGATGCTTTAATATTAATGATCATTGCCGTGATGATATCCATCGTTATTATGATGGTCTTTGCCAATGCTATACGCATCTTTATAAATAAACACCCTTCCATGCAATTACTTGCCTTGTCTTTTCTTATTCTGATAGGGTTTATGCTTATTGCAGAAGCAGCACATCTGAGCCATGCCCGCTTTTTTGGATCCGAAATAGGAGCTATACCTAAAGGCTATCTCTATTTCGCCATTTCCTTTTCGCTGTTGGTAGAATTCCTCAATATGAAATACCGCAAAAAGGAAGAGATCATTGAAGATTTGGAGGAAGATGAAGAGGCTACTAAAGATAAGTAGCAATCAGCGTTTAATTTAGTACCCTAGGCTATATAATGGCCCTCTTGTGGTGATAAAGTCTTACAAAATATTTCAGTAAAATACCGCTAAATGGATTTAGAATAATTTGGTTTGTCCTTCCTTGTCATCATCTTTATCATCATCATCTGCCTTCGGAGTATTTGAAGTTTTGGAAGCCGGAGTCACATTCTCTTCATCTACGACTTCTATATCCTTGGCCTCGTGCTTCTCTGGTGCTTCGTAAGGCAAGGGCTGTAGTGCATTGATCTCCAGGACCTTTTCTTTGGTCAATTGATTACCCATGGCCGTAATTCCCTTTATGCCAATGAATTCTTCCAAATTCACTTTTTGGTTATCTTTTCTTTCCTGCCCGCGTTTTTTTGCAAATACCAGTTCAGCCACAGGACGGTAATCCGTAAATAATTTTTCCAAATAAGATTTTGGATGATTTGAAATAATGGTCTCGTCTTTATCCGGATTTTCAATCAGGAAACGCTTAATGTAAAATAATTCCTTTTCTCCCTCCCAATAAATAGCGGTCAAAGGTTTATTGGGTATCCATTTTTCCAAAACGATCATATCGCTATCAAAGCGCATGATTAGATCTGGTATTGTAGTTTTTACAACTCCTTTTTGATTTATGATCAGCAGGCGATCATCACTGGTAAATTCACCTAACAATTCCCCTCTGCCATCTACATTTAAGCGCTGAATGGTATCATCGAACCATATTTTTCTGGGCTTTAAGGTTGATAAGCCCTTTTCCTTAAGTTCAATTCGCTTAACAGGATACTTAGTAACAATATTCCCTTTAGAGCCCCTTCCTTTGATGATGACATCAGCAAAATCGAGATCCCACTTAACTTTTTTGATACTCCCTGCCTGACGAAGGTTAACAGTAACCACTTCTGCCTCGCCATTTGGATTGGCGGAAAAGTAGAGCACATCAGATTGAGCCTTGCCGTTTGTTAAATCGTACATTTTATCACGAGTAACACCGGTTACATTAAATCTTTTAACATAACTGGCTCCACCACGGCCATCCTTGTAAATCATATTATAGGTGGTGCGTTTATCTTTTTTCTTAAACACAGCCACATGAATTATATTCTTCTCAACAAAGGTTTTGCTGTCTACTTTGGTGATCATCATCTGCCCACTTTTGGTAAAGACAATAATGTCGTCTATATCACTACAATCCGTAACGTAATCATCTCGCTTTAAGGAAGTCCCAACGAAACCTTCTTCCCTGTTCACATAAAGCTTTGTATTGCGTATAACTACTTTAGTGGCTTCAATATCATCAAAGATCCGGATCTCAGATTTGCGTTCTCTGCCTGCGCCGTATTTACTTTTCAGGCCTTTAAAATAATCAATAGCGTATTCTATAAGATTGGCTAAATAATTCTTGGTTTCGGCAATTTTGTCTTCCAGACTTTCTATTAATTGCTGAGCCTTATCAATATCAAATTTTGAGATCCTTTTGATGCGAATTTCAGTAAGTCGGACGATGTCTTCTTCGGTAACAGCCCTTTTTAAATGTTTAATATGGGGTTTTAATCCTTTGTCAATAGCGCTTATTACTCCCTCCCAGGTCTCTTCTTCTTCAATGTCACGATAGATCCTGTTTTCTATAAAAATTCGTTCGAGGGAAGCAAAATGCCACTGCTCTTCCAACTCTCCCAATTGAATTTCCAATTCCGCTTTTAAAAGCTCTACCGTATAATCAGTAGAACGTTCTAACATCTCCTGTACCCCAATAAATAATGGTTTGTTATCTTCAATGATACATCCCAAAGGAGATATTGAAGATTCACAGGACGTAAAGGCATAAAGCGCATCAATGGTCTTATCAGGAGAAATACCTCCAGGTAAATGGATAAGGATCTCTACATCTGCGGCTGTATTATCCTCAATTTTCTTGATCTTTATCTTGCCCTTATCATTCGCTTTAAGAATTGAGTCTATTAAAGAAGAAGTATTTGTTCCGTACGGGATCTCATTAATTACAAGGGTATTTTTGTCTAGCTGAGAGATCCTGGCTCTAACGCGTATTTTTCCTCCGCGCAATCCATCATTGTAATTTGTAATATCAATAATACCGGCTGTGGGAAAATCTGGGTATAGTGTAAATCGTTGACCCTTGAGATGCTTAATGGAAGCGTCTATAAGCTCAATAAAATTGTGAGCGAGTATCTTGGTGGAAAGTCCAACAGCTATTCCCTCAGCCCCCTGTGCCAATAAGAGCGGGAATTTTACCGGTAAGTTTACCGGTTCTTTTTTTCGGCCATCGTATGATGATTGCCAATCAGTAATCTTTGGACTAAAAACTACTTCCAGGGCAAATTTGGATAGCCTGGCCTCAATATATCTGGAGGCTGCGGCCCCATCTCCTGTAAGAATATTACCCCAGTTTCCCTGAGTATCAATAAGAAGCTCCTTTTGGCCTATCTGTACCATGGCGTCTGCAATACTGGCATCTCCATGGGGATGGTACTGCATGGTGTGTCCTACTACATTCGCCACCTTGTTATACCGCCCATCATCTAATTCCTTCAGGGAATGCATGATCCTGCGTTGTACAGGTTTAAAACCATCCTCAATGGCAGGGACTGCTCTTTCTAATATAACATACGAAGCATAATCCAGGAACCAATCCTTATACATACCAGTGACTCTGGTAAGTGCTTCTTGTTGTCCTTCCTGCCCCTCTTCTTTAGCTACTTGCTCATCTTCATGTTCCTCCATATAGAAAGACTCGTATTTATTTGATTTTTAATTATTCCTGATCTATTAGATCAACTTCTACTTTAAGGTTATCGATAATAAATTTCTGGCGATCCGGGGTGTTTTTTCCCATATAGAACTGCAAAAGTTCTTCAATGGATAAGGCCTTATCTAACATAACCGGCTCTAAGCGAATATCGTCGCCAATAAAGTGCTTAAACTCATCTGGTGATATTTCCCCTAACCCTTTGAAACGAGTGATCTCTGGCTTACCACTTAATTTTGCCATCGCTGCTTTTTTTTCATCCTGACTATAGCAATAGATGGTTTCTTTCTTATTTCGCACCCTGAATAAGGGGGTTTGTAAGATATAAAGGTGGTTCTCCTTGATCAGTTCAGGAAAAAATTGCAGGAAAAATGTAATTAGAAGTAATCTAATGTGCATCCCATCTACATCCGCATCCGTAGCAATTACGATATTGTTATATCGCAGATCCTCCATGGATTCCTCAATATTTAGAGCCGCCTGTAATAAATTGAATTCCTCGTTCTCATAGACGATCTTTTTAGACATTCCATAAGAATTCAGGGGTTTCCCTCTTAGGCTGAATACCGCCTGTGTGTTTACGTCTCTCGATTTTGTAATTGAACCGGAGGCAGAATCTCCCTCGGTAATGAATAAGGTACTTTCCAATCGCCTCTCACTCTTCATATTATCTAGGTGCACCCGGCAATCGCGTAATTTTTTGTTATGAAGGCTTGCTTTCTTAGCTCTTTCTCGTGCCAATTTACGTATTCCCGATAATTCCTTACGTTCCTTTTCGGCCATCATGATCTTTCGCTGGATCTTTTCGGCCGTTTCTGGATTCTTGTGCAGGTAATTGTCTAGTTGTTTTCCAATAAAGTCATTGATATAAGTGCGTACCGTAGGAAAGTCGCCTCCCATTTCCGTAGAACCCAATTTAGTTTTGGTCTGGCTTTCAAAAACAGGTTCCATGACCTTTATAGAAATGGCTGAAA
Organism: uncultured Flavobacteriaceae bacterium; assembly: GCA_963796935.1. Classification (GTDB taxonomy): domain Bacteria; phylum Bacteroidota; class Bacteroidia; order Flavobacteriales; family Flavobacteriaceae; genus Muriicola. The sequence continues at coordinate 181,311 of CAWCNT010000014.1, read as the reverse complement.
TGATACTTTTGCGTACATCCGAAGCATCGTAATTCTTTCCATAAAAATCGCGAATGGTTTTAACCAAGGCTTCTCTAAAGGCCGAATGGTGGGTGCCTCCCTGCGTGGTATGCTGCCCATTCACAAAAGAATGGTATTCTTCGCTGTACTGTGTTTTACTATGGGTGATAGCCACCTCTATATCCTCACCTTTTAAATGGATGATGGGATACAGTAGATCATCTAAGCTATTGTTATCTTCCAGCAGGTCCTTTAACCCATTCTCAGAAAAGAACTTCTCCCCGTTAAAAAGTATGGTGAGTCCCGGGTTGAGGTATACGTAGTTCCGCAACATTCGCTCTACATACTCATTGCGATATTTATATTTTTTAAAGATGGTCTCATCTGGCGTGAAGACAACTTTGGTACCTCTCTTCCTTGAGGTCTCTTCTAGGAACTCCTCGTTGACCAGGTTACCTTGTTCGAAATCTGCCGACTTAGATTTCCCATCTCTGGTAGATTCTACCCTAAAAAAGGATGACAAGGCGTTGACAGCTTTGGTCCCTACTCCATTTAAACCTACGGACTTTTTAAAGGCACGGGAGTCGTATTTACCGCCGGTATTCATTTTTGAAACTACATCTACTACTTTACCTAACGGAATACCCCTGCCAAAATCTCTGACGATGACCCTGTCGCCGGGAATGGAAATTTCGATGGTCTTCCCTGCCCCCATGACAAATTCATCAATACAGTTATCTATGGTTTCTTTTAATAAAATGTAGATACCATCATCCGCGGAAGAACCATCACCAAGTTTCCCTATATACATTCCGGGGCGCAAACGGATGTGCTCCTTCCAGTCCAGTGATCGGATATTCTCTTCAGTATATTGGGTTTGTGCCATTTATTTGGGGTATATCCCTGCTAATATAAAATTTCAAGGCAGAAATCAAAATGCACCTAATAGAAAGTAATTAACAATAACCTATCTATATTGTTAATAGCTGTATTTATGGGATTTTATCCCAATTTCATGTAGTATTTCTGAAAGGGCTAAACATTAAACCTGAAGTGCATTACATCGCCATCCTTCACTATATATTCTTTTCCTTCCACCCGCATTTTACCTGCTTCCTTAACCTTGGCTTCACTACCAAAGGTAACATAATCGTTATAAGAAATGACCTCTGCCCGGATAAAACCTTTTTCAAAATCAGTATGAATTACACCGGCTGCCTGAGGTGCCGTGGAGCCTACCGGAATTGTCCATGCCCTTACCTCCTTAACACCGGCAGTGAAATAGGTGTGTAAGTTGAGTAAGTGATAGGCAGCCCTTATAAGTTTGGATGAACCCGGCTCATCTAGCCCTAGATCCTCCAGAAACATGTGTCTTTCTTCATAGGTCTCCAATTCATTGATATCTGCCTCTGTCCCAACGGCCAGTACCAAAACCTCAGCTTTCTCGTTTGCCACAGCCTCCTTTACTTTATCTACATAGGCATTTCCTCCTATTGCAGATGCTTCGTCTACATTACACACATAGAGCACCGGTTTATCAGTAATGAACTGCAATGGTGACACAAATTCTTTTCGGTCTGCCAAATTAATCTCAATGGCTCTAACGGAGATACCAGCTTCCAACTGTTCTTTAATTTTTTCCAGAATTGCTTCTTCCTTTTGAGCTTCTTTATTTCCTGTTTTGGCCGCCCGCTTTACCTTATCTAACTTCTTTTCAACAGTTTCGAGATCCTTTAATTGCAATTCCATATCGATGGTCTCTTTATCGCGAATTGGATCAACGGAACCGTCTACATGAACTACATTATCATCATCAAAGCAACGCAATACATGAAGAATAGCATCGGTTTCCCTAATGTTGCCAAGGAACTGATTTCCCAGACCTTCCCCTTTACTCGCTCCTTTTACAAGTCCGGCTATATCAACAATATCTACCGTTGCCGGTAATACCCTTTCTGGATTAACGAGAGATTCTAATTTTTCGAGTCGTGCATCAGGGACATTTACTACCCCAATATTAGGTTCTATAGTGCAAAATGGAAAATTGGCACTTTGTGCCTTTGCATTAGACAAACAATTAAATAAGGTTGATTTTCCTACATTGGGTAATCCTACAATACCTGCTTTCATTCTTGTGATTCTGGTTTACGCGGTGCAAATATACTTTTTACTCCTATATTTATTGTATTAATAGACTATAGATCTCTACATGAAACCACCAATAATTCTGCAAGGCATTTTATTTGATGAGAAATCGTCTTTCTTACGAGGTCCGGCGAAAGCTCCTCCTGAGATAAGGGCCGCATATCACAGTTCGTCAGCAAATTACTTTGCTGAAAATGGCTTGGAAATTAGACCTGAAATATTTGTTGACAAAGGGGATTTTAAAATAGACGAATACTTTGATATAGAACATATTACAGCCACTAATGTAAATAAGAATTCTCCTATTATAACTTTGGGTGGTGATCATTCTATAAGCTATCCGGTGATCAAAGCGATATATCAGGAATACGGATCCCTGGAAATACTTCATATTGATGCCCACGGAGACCTTTACGACAGCTTCGACGGGGATCGGTATTCTCATGCTTGCCCATTTGCCAGGATCATGGAGGACAAGTTGGCCCATAGACTGGTACAAATTGGGGTGAGGACCATGAATACCCATCAGCGCGAACAGGCAAAAAAGTTTGACGTGGAAATTATTGAAATGAAAGACTTCAACCTTCAAGATCTCCCGGTTTTTAAGAATCCTCTCTATCTATCGGTAGACATTGATGCCCTCGATCCCAGTTGTGCTCCCGGCGTTTCACATCAGGAACCCGGTGGATTAATGGTGCGAGAATTATTGCATATTATCCAGGCTATCAGAGTGCCCATCATAGGGGCCGATATTGTTGAATATAATCCTGATCGGGATATAAATAAAATGACGGCTATGGTAAGCGCTAAAATTTTAAGGGAGGTTGCGAGTAGGATACTTCAGAATAACTGAGCAACAATCATTCGGGATGCATAAATCGCTGTTTGCCTAACAGCTCCTCCTCTGTCTCTACGTGGTCCTCATCTGGCACACAACAATCTACCGGGCATACCGCTGCACATTGTGGTTCTTCATGGAAGCCCATACACTCTGTACATTTGTCGGGGGAAATATAATATATTTCATCGCTGATGGGCTCCTGCACATCTTCAGAATTCACTTTTTTACCGTTGGGCAATACCACCTCACCTTTTAGGGAAGTTCCATCACCATAACGCCATTCGTCTGCTCCTTCATAAATAGCTGTATTAGGGCATTCTGGCTCACATGCCCCACAGTTAATACATTCGTCTGTTATAATAATGGCCATAGTTCTCTTTTTTTTTAAGCAATTTTTACTAACTGAAGGAAACCCTTAATATTAGGATTAACTTTTGTTTCAGTTTCATACTTTTGCGGCAAAGGTACTGCTGAAACATATTTTGTACAAATATAATGGGGACCCCAGAACAAAGAATACAAGCATTTGTTAAACTTGGCGAATATCTTCGCACTTATGGCAGTTATAAAGCTGGTGAAACCTCAGCAGCCGACAAACTAAGCAGTTTCTCGAAGTTAGATGATATTGTGACCATGGCAGGTCATAAAAATGGATGGTTTACAGAAGCTAATCTGTTGTTTGCCTTTACTGCCTGGGGCAAAGTATTAACTCTTGAAGGAATAAACGATTGGCTTGCTTCCTATTCTCTTAAAAATGATCCACCTAAACAGGTTGCTATCATTATGGCGGGAAACATTCCCCTCGTAGGATTTCATGATCTTCTTGCCGTTGTTTTAACAGGAAACAGGGCTGTCATTAAAATGTCTTCTAATGACTCCGACTTCCTACCTTTCTTTATCAAATTGCTTGAAACATATGAACCCGCCTTACTGGGGTCTATGATCCTTACTAAAGGGACCTTATCAGATTTTGATGCAGTGATCGCTACCGGAAGCAACAACACTTCCCGCTATTTTGAGTATTACTTTGGTCATAAACCTAATATTATTCGTAAAAACAGAAATAGCATTGCCATTTTAACCGGTTCGGAATCCAAAGAACAATTAAACGCCCTGGGCGAAGATATATTTAGATATTTTGGATTGGGTTGTAGAAGTGTGAGCAAACTTTTTGTTCCTCAGGAGTATGACTTCGATCTATTTTTTAAAGCAATTGAGCCTTATTCATTTTTAAAAGATCATCACAAATACCACAATAATTACGATTACAACAAGGCAGTTTATTTGATGAGCGAGTTTCCATTTTTAGATAACAACTTTTTTATGTTGAAGGAAGATGAACACTATGCCTCACCTATTGGAACTGTGTTTTATGAGCAGTATACATCTTTGAATACCTTGTTAACTAAATTGGAAAAGGAAAAAGATCAAATACAATGTATTGTATCACAAGGAGTTATGGACAATGAGATACCTTTTGGTAACACTCAGGCGCCCTTACTTACTGACTATGCTGATGGTGTGGACACTGTTGAATTCTTGTTAAAAACATAGGACAATTATTCCAAAATTGTCCCCGCTATCTCGTCTTATTTTAGGACCTTTACAGCTGCAAAAATGGCAACAACTCTATGAAAAAACACAATTTTAGCGCAGGTCCTTGTATTCTTCCAACAGAAGTAATGCAAAAAGCTGCGGCAGCAGTCCTGGAACTAGACGGAATAGGTCTTTCTCTTATAGAAATTTCACATCGCAGTAAAGAATTTGTAGCTATAATGGACCAGGCCAGATCTTTGGCACTGGAACTTTTGGGCTTAGAAGGAAAAGGATATCAGGCCTTGTATCTGCAAGGCGGTGCCAGTCTTCAATTCCCAATGATAGCCTATAACCTGTTGGAAAATAAGGCAGGCTATCTCAATACTGGCACATGGGCAACTAATGCAATAAAAGAAGCAAACATTATTGGCAATGCTGTTGAACTGGCTTCTTCTGAGGACAAAAACTTTAATTATATTCCAAAGGGTTTTGATATTCCTAACGATCTGGATTACGTACACCTAACCTCCAACAATACCATCTTTGGAACTCAAATAAAAAACTTCCCATCTGCCAAAGTTCCTATGGTTTGTGATATGAGTTCCGATATATTTTCCAGACAGTTAGATTTTTCAAAATTCGACCTTATATACGCAGGTGCTCAAAAGAATATGGGTCCGGCCGGTACCACCCTCGTAATTGTAAAAGAAGATCTGCTTGGTAAGGTTACCAGAAAAATGCCTTCCATGTTAAATTATCAGGTGCACATTGCCAAGGAAAGTATGTTTAACACCCCGGCAGTATTTCCGGTTTATGTTTGCATGCTTACCCTCCAATGGTTGAAGGATATGGGCGGTATTGCGGCTATTGAAGAGATCAATGAGAAAAAGGCACAACTTTTATATTCAGAAATAGATCTAAACCCCTTATTCAAGGGCTATGCAAACAAAGAGGATCGCTCAAACATGAATGCCACTTTTACACTCACGGATGAAAAGTTGAAAGATACTTTTGATGCAATGTGGAAGCAAGCCGGCATCAATGGCCTTAACGGACACCGTTCAGTTGGCGGATACAGAGCATCCATGTATAACGCCTTATCGCTGGAAAGCGTTGGTGTTTTGGTAGATATAATGAGCGATCTGGAGCGCAAAGCCTAGATCAAAATAAAATAATAGATAACTTAAGCGATTCGCAATTCTATGAGCAAAAAAATACTAGCCAATGACGGGATCTCCAATAGTGGCATACAGGCCTTGGAAGCTGCCGGTTATGAGGTAATGACTACCACCGTAGCACAGGAACAATTGGTTAATTTCATTAATGAACAGAAAATTGTTGGACTATTAGTGCGCAGTGCCACTCAGGTTAGAAAAGATCTGATAGATGCATGTCCAAGCCTTCGGCTAATTGGTCGTGGTGGGGTTGGTATGGACAATATAGATGTGTCCTATGCCAAAGAAAAAGGAATTCATGTCATCAATACCCCGGCATCATCTTCAAGCTCGGTGGCTGAGCTTGTCTTTGCGCATTTGTTTGGGGGTGTTCGTTTTCTATATGATGCCAACAGAAATATGCCTTTGGAAGGTGAAAGAAATTTTAAGGGCCTGAAAAAGAATTATGGGAGAGGAACCGAGTTAAGAGGTAAAACACTTGGGGTTCTTGGTTTTGGGAGAATTGGCCAGGCAACTGCCAAAATTGCCCTTGGGATAGGCATGAAAGTAATCTTTTATGATCCCTTTATAGAAGAAGGAAAAATAGAGTTGACATTTTTTGATGGCCAGTCTTTGTCCTTTTCACTTAAGAATAGCACTAAGGAAGAAATTTTAAAAACATCAGATTTTATTACTCTTCATGTCCCGGCTCAAAAGGAATATGTTATTGGTAAAAGAGAATTAGAACTGATGAAGCAAGGAGTTGGCCTTGTCAATGCAGCTCGCGGTGGAGTAATAGACGAAGTTGCTTTGGTTGACGCTATTGATCAGGGAAAAGTAGCCTTTGCCGGTTTAGATGTTTTTGAATCGGAGCCAGTTCCGGAGATCAAAATCTTAATGCATCCAAAGATCTCATTATCTCCCCATATTGGAGCGGCCACAGATGAAGCACAAGACAGGATAGGGACCGAACTAGCGGAACAAATTATAACCCTGCTAAAATAAGTCTGTAAAAAAGCAAATAATAGCCTATATTAAATCAATACGAACAAATTAAAAAACTATGTCAGGATTACTAGATTTATTAAGCGGCCCCATGGGCAAACAATTAATTAGCGGTGTTGCAGGACAAACCGGTCAGCCCGAAGATAAAACAGCCGATGTTTTAAGTATGGCCATGCCTCTTTTACTTGGGGCAATGAAAAAAAATACATCCGATCCTAAAAATGCGGCTGGACTTATGAATGCATTGTCTTCCAAGCATAATGGAAGTATTTTAGATAATTTGGGTGGCCTTTTCCAAGGAGGTGTGAATAATGATGTTATTAATGATGGAGCAGGTATCCTGGGCCATGTATTGGGTAACAAACAAGCTACTGTTGAAAATGCTATTAGTCAGAAATCTGGCGTAGATGCTGGCAGTGTTGCTCAGATTTTGAAAATTGCGGCCCCCATAGTTATGGGCTTTCTGGGCAGACAAAAAGCACAAGGAAATGTAAGTGATGCTAACGGACTTAGTTCACTTTTGGGATCAATGTTGGGAGGGCAACCACAACAAAATCAGAGCCTTATCACCAGTCTTCTTGATGCAGACGGAGATGGAAGTGTATTAGACGACGTGGCAGGTATGGTCTTGGGATCTAAAGAGAAAAAAGGTGGCCTGGGAGGTATGTTAGGAAGCCTTTTCGGGAAATAAAATGCTATTTCTTTAACGAATTTTAACTGAACCGTCTGGACAACCCAGACGGTTTTTTTGTATCTTAAAAGTACTATGAAAAATAAAAGAATTACCAGAACAGAACGTTTGGCGCTGGTTGTTGTATTATGTTCTTCCATATTATTTTTTGGATGTATTGGGACAAAAACAACTCCTGAGATCTCCGAAAAGGAAAAGGAGGTCTTTAACACTTCAGTGGCAGATACCGTAGAAATTTCGGATCCAGAATCAAATTATGAGATCATTATAATAGAACCGGGTTTTAACGTGTGGTTACAGTCTGTTGCCCGTCCTGAGGGATATTACTCTCAAAGCTTTATGGAGACCAGGAACCGTTTATATGTCATTGAATGGAATAATAGAGTTTTGAATCCCTTACAATACAGTCCACAATTGTATGAACTTCAGATCAATTACGATGCTTTTGTAGATTACGGTTACGAAGTAAACTACAAACTCTATAATTACTTTATTTACTTCCAACGTAAGTACAATCAACGCCTTGGTCCTTTTGCACCCAGAATCTAAATGAGTAACTTTGGCGCCTTAAAAGGCACATGAAAGAAAGTTTAAAAGAACGCTGGGGAATACACAATAATTGGCAATTACTGATCATATTTTGGGTCTTTGCCATTACAGGCTCTGCTTCTGTCTATGTGGCAAAACCTTTTCTTAACTGGATAGGTATGTCACGCGATGCCTTCCCTATAAGCTGGTGGAGCGGATGGGTATATTGGAGCTTACGTATATTGCTCATCTTCCCTTTCTATCAAATACTTTTGGTCTTTTTTGGCTGGATTTTTGGTCAGTTTGCTTTCTTTTGGAATTTTGAGAAAAAGATGCTACGTCGCCTTGGGTTAGGATTCCTTTTAAAATAATTGTAATTCTCTTAACATAATTATAGCCCGGTAAATGATTATTTTGCAGAGTGCAGCAGAAAAACATTAAGTACGGGACACTAATTACAGCCATTTTTCTATTTGGTTTATTACTGCTTCCGTCTATTACTGCAATACATCACGCCCTCACTAACCATACTTCTATTGTATGTGACAGTGACATTTCTAATCACTACCACGAATCCGAATTCAATTGTGAATTTCACGATGTAGTATTAAACAAACCTTTATATCCTTCATTACTTTCAATAACCTGGTCTAACCTTATCTATAACAAGGAGATAGATACTATTTATTTCGATGCAATCATTTCCTGTACAAAGACCATATTTTTCATTGAGAGCGCCCCCTGTAGCTGTGTAATTACTTTCAATTTTTATTCATTTATAATTTTTATTTCTTTCAATAATGAAAAAACAGCTACCATTATTATTACTTATATGTGGGTTTATTTCCCATGCTCAGAATTCCCTGCAAGGATCTGTATTAAACTCAGATACACAAGAACCATTGGAACAGGTCTCTATTTACTTTCCACAACTTGAAAAAGGAACGGTTACGGACCAGGAAGGAATGTATACCCTTAATGATCTACCAGAGGGCAAGTATAAGATCATTGCGTCTTATATAGGGTTCCTTACTTATTCCTCTTCCATTACTATTCAATCTGGTGCCAATTCCCTCAACATTGTCCTGGCTCCCAGTGCCATTGAAATGCAGGAAGTAATTGTCTCTACTCCTTTTCACAAATTACAGCGTGAAAACGTGATGAAGGTAGAACAGGAAAAAATGGCAACCTTACGAACAAATGGGGCCATTACACTGGCAGATGGGATTCGGAGTATTGCCGGTGTTGAAAGTGTGTCCACAGGAATTGGCATAGGTAAGCCGGTAATTCGCGGTCTCAGTGCTAATAGGGTGCTGGTATATTCCCAGGGAATTCGTCTAGAGAATCAACAATTTGGAGATGAACACGGCTTAGGAATCTCGGATGCTGGCATAGAGAGTATAGAAGTGATCAAAGGCCCGGCTTCCTTATTATATGGATCCGATGCTTTGGGAGGAGTGCTCTATCTAAATCCTGAAAAATATGCTATTGGGGGAACCTCTTCCACTGACATCAATCTAAACTACTTTTCTAATACAGAAGGAGTAGCTTCCAATCTGGGATATAAAACCTCCGGTGAAAAATTAAAATTCCTTGTACGTGCAGGTATTGCATCACATGCGGATTACCTAACCGGTAGTGATCTGCGGGTTACTAATTCACGATTTAAGGAATATGATCTCAAATCAGGAATAGCCTACCAAAGCGGGAACTTTAAAACAGAACTTAGGTATAATTACAACAAATCAGATCTTGGCATTTCTGAGGAAATAGGAGCGCAAACCAAAAAAAGATCCCCGGACACGCCCTATCAGGAACTTCAAAGCCATATACTGAGTAGCTCTACAGATCTATTTCTTAAAGAGTCGAGCCTTAAAGTGATCCTGGGGTATATTTTTAATGATCGAAAGGAGTATGAAGAAGGCGAGGCTGATATTGCAGCCCTGGACATGAATCTATCTACCTTTAATTACAACCTCCAATATCACCTGCCTAAAGGAAAGCATTTGGAAACCATTATTGGGGTGCAAGGAATGGATCAAACAAACAAGAATTTTGGAGAAGAAGTACTGATCCCGGATGCCACCACTAAAGATATTGGTGTATTAAGCACATCGCATATACATCTGGGCACATCAGATGTTCAAATTGGCCTCCGTTACGATCATAGAAAGATCAATGGTGAAGAAAACGGAACATTTGGTGAAGAGGGATACATTGCTGCGCTCGACAGAAATTTCAACAGTATAAATGCCGCTCTGGGAATTCGATCAGATTTAGCAAAAAATCTGGTAGGTAGATTAAATGTAGCTTCCGGTTTTAGGGCACCAAATTTAGCAGAGCTAACTTCCAATGGAATACATGAAGGCACTAACCGCTTTGAGATCGGGGATCCTGATCTAAAAAATGAAAAGAACATTCAACTCGATCTGTCCTTTGAATATTCCAATGAACACATTGAGGTATTTATCAACGGATTTCATAATACGATAAATGATTTCATCTATGTAGAGCCAAATGGAGACTTGGTTGGTCTAGACCCGGTGTATATTTACAGACAACAAGATGCTACCCTATATGGGGGTGAAATAGGCTTTCATCTTCATCCTCATCCCCTGGATTGGCTACATATAGAAAGTACTTTTGAGACCGTTACCGGAGTGTTGAAAAATGATGAGGATCTTCCTCTGATCCCCGCTAATAAATTTACCAATACATTGAGAATAGAAGACAATGCGCCAGTTACTTCCTGGGTTCAAAAGGGATACGGATACCTGACGCTTCTTACAGTGTTGGACCAAAACAGGGTTAGTGATTTTGAAACCCCAACCCCCGGCTATATGCTGTTGAATGCTGGTTTCGGTGGCTCCGTTAAAGTATTTGGGAATGAAATGGAACTAAGAGTAAGTGTGAATAATGTTTTGGACAAAACCTATATTTCACATCTTTCCCGATTAAAAATTGATGGAATACCAAATATAGGCCGAAACATAAGTGTAGGACTTCATTATCCAATTTAAAACAGGATACTAAAATCTATTGTTAATTACTTGGATTTTATGACCTTCTTAGATCCTATCTTGGAAAAGACATAGGTATAAAGCCACATTAGGGTGAAACTTGGAATAATATCTAATCCCGGAACAAGTTCTTCAATAAAGGTTACGACACCGGCTATCTGCCCGGAACGACCTTTGTACATTCTTGTCATCAACCAGGCGGCCAGAGGGGCCCAAATTACATCAGAAAACTCCCCTATACCCGGAATCAAAAAGGATAACATGCCTATACCATCGAATAGCAATCCAAGGAACAAGTATTTTATTTTTTGTTGATCTTTCATCTAACCATAAAAATACTTAAAACATGTTTGATCTCCCAAAGGAGAAAAAGTAAGTTGAAGAAAATAGGAGGATTAGGAAAGTTTAGAACTAATAAGTTTTAAAAACTCATTTCTGGTCTCAATTTTTTCAAACTGACCTCTGAACCCGGAGGTAGTGGTCACCGAATTCTGCTTTTGTACTCCCCGCATCATCATACACATATGAGAAGCCTCAATAACTACGGCTACTCCTTTAGGTTTTAAGGTCTCATTGATACATTCTAATATATCATGCGTAAGTCTTTCCTGTACTTGTAGGCGCCTGGCAAATACATCTACTACCCTGGGTATTTTACTCAGACCTACGATATGCCCATTGGGTATATAAGCAATATGAGCTTTTCCGTAAAATGGCAACATATGGTGTTCACATAAGGAATACACTTCAATATCCTTTATTATGACCATTTCGTCATATGTTTCAGCAAACATAGCACTCTTAAGGATCTCAACGGCATCTTGTTGATATCCCTGGGTTAGGAAAAGCATAGCCTTAGCTGCACGTTCCGGAGTCTTCTGTAATCCCTCACGGTCAACATCCTCCCCTATTTCATCAAGGATCTTTGCGTAGCGTTCTTTTACTTCGTTTGTAATTGTAAGGTTGTATTCTTCCAGATTTTGATAAGGTGCCATAAGCTTGATGGGATTATACCGAAATCAATGAATCGATACGTTTGTTTATTATTTTGATATTAAACTTAAACAAAGTTACACAATTCTATGATGTACAAGTGTATTTAACGTATAATTAGCATTGTACTTACCCGTAAAAATCTCAGCATATATAAGCTGTTCAACCTTTTAAAAAAAATATATACACAGTAACTGAGAACCCACTACCTATTTTGTAATCAGCAGCGTATTGTGTACTTTCAACCCCCAAAAGAAAAAGGGATGATCACCGCCAAAAATATTCAAAAATCCTATGGGAAGCTCCAGGTCTTAAAGGGAGTAGATCTTGCCATAAAAAAGGGTGAAATTGTATCTATCGTTGGTGCCTCCGGCGCCGGTAAAACAACCTTATTGCAAATCCTGGGGACCCTGGACCATCAATCTAATCCTAACGAAAGTGAGTTAAAGATCAATGCAGTTGAGGTTACAGCACTAAAGGATAAAGACCTGGCCCTATTTAGGAATAAACATATTGGGTTTATTTTTCAATTTCATCAATTACTTCCCGAATTTTCAGCTCTTGAGAATGTATGTATCCCTGCTTATATCAAAAAAACAGCCTCTCAGGAGGCCGAAAACAGAGCGAAGGAACTACTCGACTTTCTAGGTCTAAAAGGCAGGCACCATCACAAACCAAGTGAACTTTCTGGTGGCGAGCAGCAACGGGTAGCAGTTGCGCGTGCATTAATCAATAATCCAGCTGTAATCCTTGCAGATGAACCAAGTGGTAACCTCGATTCGGAAAGTGCCGATATCCTTCACAAATTATTCTTCCAATTGCGGAAAGAGTTTGGACAGACCTTTGTGATAGTTACACATAATGAAGAATTGGCAGACATGGCAGACAGGAAACTTACCATGGTAGATGGACAAATCGTAACTCAATAATGCTCAGACATGTTTGGCGTTTTGTACGCAAGCCTTCGTATGTCCCCTACTCCAATATACCTTTGCGATTAAAGTGGAACATATTCCTAAATGTCTTAGGTTGGAATTTTGCAATTGGCATAGGTCTTGCCCTATTTTTACATGGTTTGGCTACATTTTTGAATATCGATATTGGAGACCATAAAACGGAAGATCTGTTTGAAAAATATTCCTTTATTATCATCTTTTTCCTGATGGTTCTTATTGCTCCAATTATCGAAGAGTTTATTTTTAGAGGTCCGCTCATCTTCTTTAAGAAAACTATCTATTTCCCATGGGTGTATTATTTTTCTTGTTTGTTATTTGGGTTGGTTCATTTAGGGAATTTCGATAATGCCAACGATCTCTTATGGCTAGCTCCTATTCTGGTTGCACCGCAAGTTGTTATGGGGTTTTTTCTGGGGTTTCTAAGAGTACGACTTGGATTGCGCTATGCTGTGTTAATGCATATGAGTCATAATGGCATTTTATTTCTTTTGATCAGTAGTTCCGAACTCTTATGAGCAAACCCGCAATTATTAACGCAGAGTTACACGAGTTTCTGGATCTTAAGGTTGAGGAGTACAACAGACCTGAGTTTTTAGCTTCAGATCCCATTCAAATCCCTCATAAGTTTTCATTAAAACAAGACATAGAGATCAGTGGTTTTCTCACGGCCACTATCGCCTGGGGTAATAGAAAAAGTATTATCAACAATGCCAGTTTATTAATGGAGCTCATGGACCAGGCACCATACCAATTTGTCATGGAGCATACAGATGAAGATCTCAGGTCTTTGGAAGCCTATGTACACCGAACCTTTAACGGATCTGATCTGCAATATTTTATACCGGCTCTTAGGCACCTCTATACCAATCATGGCGGTATGGAAACTGTATTTAGCAGACATGCTCAGAAGAGCACATTACAGCCCGCCATAACTAAGTTCAAAGAGTATTTTTTTGAACTGCCTCATGAACAGAGAACCAAAAAACATATCTCAGATCCCGGTAAAGGCTCGGCTGCCAAACGAATCAATATGTTTCTTAGATGGATGATTAGGGATGCTAGTACCGGTGTCGATTTTGGGATCTGGAAATCTCTGAGTCCGGCTCAATTGTCTTGCCCATTAGATGTCCATTCAGGAAATGTAGCCCGAAAACTAGGACTCCTTACCAGGAAGCAAAATGATGCAAAAGCGGTTGCGGAACTAGATGCCAATCTTCGTTTACTAGATCCGAATGACCCTGTAAAATATGATTTTGCCCTATTTGGACTTGGAGTTTTTGAAAAATTCTAAGTCAAGAAATTCAAATAACGGACGAAATCATAGTACGCCTTTATGATTACTCTCTAACCTACTTTTTGTAGAATAATATCCTATCATGTTTCTTGTTTCTGTAAATAAATACTTACAAATGATATTAGGTATAGAACATTTTTTTTGTATATTTAAAGTACAACAACCCAACTAATTACTATTCATTCGCATAGAATAAGAGCAAAGAATGGTAAGTAGTTTTTCTATTTTAAAGGAGAAGGAGTACCTGGTGATGACCATTGAGGGTGCTTACGACTACTGGAAATTTATGGAATTTCCACAACAGATCTTACATGAATGTGAAGATAATGGTTGTGAGAAAATACTAGTAGACCTCAATGCAGTTATCGCAAATGAAATAGCTCTGATTGAACTCTTTTTTATCGGAGAAAAAATAGCACACGTTTTAGGCAACAAGATAATGATGGCAATGGTATGGAAACGCGAGTCATTATCCGACTTCTTAGTGGATGTAGCCACCAACAGATCTGCCCGCCTTAAGGTTTTTGCAACTCAACAAAGAGCTGAGTATTGGTTATTAAATAAGTGCTAGTTAATAATTTCTTTCTTAGACCAAACCCATTGTACCTAGATCTAAAGAAATTGATTTATTCCCCTCAGCGATAGATCTATATATCGCTTCAACAATGATCATATCTCGTTTACCCATCTCTCCCGGGGCTCTATTGACAGTTCCCTCAAGTATATGCCGGGCAAAATCATCCATTTGCAACTTTTGTTGTGACTCATGTTGAAACGAGATAACACCTTTGGAAGTTGTACCAGCCAGAGGGCCATAATTATTTGCCGGTTCAAGTGCAAACCATCCATTCTCACAAGACGCATATAAACTATTTGCGCTTGCATTATGCGAAGTAAATATTGTGCCGGCCGCTCCTCCCGGAAATTGAAATTGAGCAGTAATGGTCTCATCTGTATCCTTGAAATAGGCCGGCCTTGTACTAAACTCTTGGGCGGTAACACTTTCAGGATTCTCCCCTGTACAATAAATAGTGCTCTGAATACTGTAAACACCCATGTTCATTAGTGCCCCACCACCAGACAATGCTTTATTTAATCGCCACTGCCCGGGATTTCCCCGGGAATGATATGCCGCTTTAGCTGTTACGTTGTTAACTTTTCCAAAGGTCTTTTCCTTAACAAACCGCTTTACTTCCTGCGTATAGGGTTCAGAATGCAGACGGTATCCAACTCCTAATTTTACGCCAGCCTTCTCACATGCCCCAATGATAGCATCGCATTCGTCCACGGAGATTGCCATTGGTTTCTCACAAATTACATGCTTTCCTGCTTTGGCTGCACGGATGGAAAACTCGGCATGCATGCTATTGGGCAAAACCACATAAATAATGTCTATCTCTTTATTCTCGGCTATTTTGTCAAAATTCTGGTAATTGTATATACTACCGGCAGCCAGGTTGTACTTTGATGCCCATATACTTTCCTTTTCTTTGGTTCCGGTAACTATTCCTGCCAAATGGCAAAACTGGGTTTGCGCAAGCGCTGGTGCTAATTGATAGGTACTATAACTCCCCAGGCCAACCAAAGCAACTCCCAGCGAGCGTTGCTTTGAAGTTTTGTTGCCCATAGCACAGGCAATAGGGGCACTAGCCAATAGGCCGGCGCCTAATAAACCAAGGGAAATCTTTTCATTAAATACTCTTCTTGAAATTTTCTCCATTGCAGTAGTCTTTTAAGCCCTTTCTTTTCCTAATATACTAACTAATTTGCCTAGTTTCAAATTGAGTAAATATGCTTTTGGAGAAGCGAGTTTTTACTCAACTTATTTTCCTATTTTTAAAGCTCATATTAAATCAAATCGAATGAAAATCAAGATCCTGACAGTTGTAACCAGCTTCTTAACCCTATTTTTAGGATTTGGCCAAAACCGCTCAATTCCCGTAGATACAGCAGTAATTACCCAACACAGTGTTTCTGTAAATGGCACTAATTTTTCATACACAGCTAAAACCGGGATGCAACCCGTTTGGGATGAATTGGGAAAACCCATTGCATCGCTTCACTACACCTACTATACAAGAAATGATGTTAAAGACAGGTCGTCCAGGCCGTTACTTATCTCATTCAATGGCGGACCCGGCTCTGGGTCGGTTTGGATGCACCTGGCCTACACCGGACCTAGAGTCTTAAAAATTGATGATGAAGGATATCCTGTGCAACCATATGGGGTTAGTCATAATCCATATTCTGTCCTCGATGTGACAGATATTGTGTATGTGAATCCGGCCAATACAGGATATTCACGGACCATTCCGGAAACAGGAAAGGAAGTGGACCGGGATAAATTCTTTGGGATCAACGCTGATATTAAATACCTGGCAGAATGGTTAAATACATTTGTGACCCGTCATAACCGATGGCGTTCACCCAAATATATAGTTGGTGAAAGCTATGGAGGCACCCGCGTAATGGGCCTTTCCCTTGCCTTACAGAACCAGCAATGGATGTACCTCAATGGAGTGATCATGGTGAGTCCGGCCGACTATAAGGTCATCCGAGTAGGTGGACCTGTTAGCGAAGCCTTAAACCTTCCCTATTACACAGCCGCTGCCTGGCATCACAAGGCATTACCTCCTGCTCTACAGAATAAGGACCTTCTTGAGGTATTACCAGAATCTGAAGAATACACCATCAATACGCTGATTCCTGCCCTGGCAAAAGGAGGTTTTATAAGTCAGGAAGAGCGTAATCAGGTTGCAGAAAAAATGGCTTACTATTCCGGCCTCTCCAGGGAGGAAATATTGGCCCAAAACCTCACCGTGCCTACCTCCTATTTTTGGAAGTCATTGTTGCGCGACAAAGGATATACCGTTGGGAGGTTAGACAGTCGTTATTTAGGGATTGATAAACAACTTGCGGGTGTAAGGCCGGATTATAATGCCGAGATAACTTCATGGCTTCACAGTTTTACGCCGGCTATTAATTATTATCTACAGGAAGAGCTTAAATTTAAGACAGACATTAAATACAATATGTTTGGACCCGTAAGACCATGGAACAACGAGAACGACAATACAAGAGACGATCTCCGACAAGCCATGGCACAAAACCCTTATTTAAATGTACTGATCCAAAGTGGTTATTACGATGGGGCCACCACCTACTTTAATGCAAAGTATACAATGTGGCAAGTGGATCCCAGTGGTCGTATGAAAGACCGGCTTCATTTTAAAGGATACCGAAGTGGTCATATGATGTACCTGCGAAGAGAAGATCTGAAACAAGCTAATGATGACATTCGTGCTTTTATTCAAAACACTCAGACAAACGGTAAGAGTGCTAAGTACTAGGGATTTATAACTTCCTTGTTTTTCTTATTTGTCAATAATTGTTGCTCTTTCCCAGACAACCATTATACTGCCTTTGTCCAGAATGAATTGAAGTACATTTGATGTCTTAATTTTTCCAAGAAATATTTGTATTCCTGATACTTTTATGCGCTTTCGTGCGTTATGAAACCAGATTAATTCAGGAAAAATAAACTAAATATACAAGTATGAAAAATTGGAAATTATCAGGTCTGATGTTGACTCTGATCATGATCTTCGCAACCTCTTGCGAAAAATCAACAGACATTAATGAACAAGGAACGTCTCCGGAATTACCTCCAATGGAGTCTATGGCTTTCGATTTTGGCGCTTTTGAGGACAATGGAAACTCAGGAAAAGCAACAACGTTAGTCTATGACAACAAGGCGCCTAACGGAAATTATGTGTTCTCTAGAATTGTAGTTGGCGTATGGAGTTCAGCTCTTTATACAACTCTTGCAGTTCCTGTAGCCTCTTTTCAGGCTGCTTTTTCTCAAACACCTGAGAAAATTTCAGATGACACATGGCAATGGACCTACAGTGTAGATGGATTTGCAAGCCAGTATACAGCCAGTCTTACAGGACAATTAACGGCAAATGGCGTGGAATGGAACATGTATGTAACCAAAATGGCGCCGGAAGGAGAAGGCTTCGTAGAATTTCTATGGTTTAGCGGAAATTCTGCCTTGGATGGAAACAGTGGCTCTTGGATCCTTAACCAAAGTCCTGAAAGACCAGATGCTATGTTACAAATAGTCTGGGAGAAGTCTGGTGATGAAATAGGAAACATTCGTTATACCTGGGTACGTGAATTTGATGATCAGGAAAATGCGGATCCATTTAGAACCAGTTACCTGGAATATGGCCTGCAAGAAGGCACTTTGATGCGTACTTCTTTGCTAACGTCTATGATACTAACCTTGAGGCATTTACAGAAGTAGATATTGAATGGAGTCGCAGCAGCTTTGAAGGTCGTGTTAGAGCATTCGCCTATTTCGAAGACGAATTATGGCATTGCTGGGATAGCACTGGCGAAGATGTAGCCTGCGAATAACCCGTAAAAAATCCGATTATAGTTAAAACCCTGCTTTATAAAAAGCGGGGTTTTTTTATGTATAACTATCTTATTTAGTATCTTTTCAAGGTCTATATTCACAATGCTGACTCATGAAAAAATTCCTCCTCTTAGGCGTAATTTGCTTTTTATGCCACCAAGAAACTGCAAGTGCCCAAGACTGGGCTCAACTAAAAGAATTTCAACAAGCTAATCTTGAAATAGAGATGGAGACATCAGAAGAACGGGTTGTATTTTTTGGCAATTCCATTACAATTGGTTGGCTTCAAACCATGCCCTCATTTTTTAAGGACAGACCCTTTATTAACAGAGGAATTAGCGGGCAAACCACGCCCCAAATGCTGGTAAGATTCAGACAGGATGTACTTGATCTTAAACCAGAAGTGGTTATTATACTTGCAGGCACCAATGATATTGCCGGAAACACGGGTCCAATGACACTAGACGAGATCATGGGGAATTTAAAATCTATGGCAGAATTGGCCAGGGCCAATGATATAGAAGTGATCTTATGCTCAGTTCTACCTGCGTCTGATTATCCCTGGAGGCCGGGATTGGAACCAAATAGTAAGATCCCGGCTTTAAATGCAATGATAAAAGAATACACAAAAATAGCAGGAATACATTATTTGGATTATTTTTCTGCGCTGGTCAACGATGAGAATGGTATGGACAAAAAGCTGGCGCATGACGGGGTTCACCCCACAAAAGCCGGATATGAAATAATGGCACCTTTAGCGCTAAATGCGATAAAAAAAGCGCTCCATAAATCCGATTAGCGCGTAAGGCATTAATGACAAAGTCATAGATCTCCAATAGAAATCATACCTATACCTTTGTAAAATAATAGTCTATTATCATTTCTTCTAATGAACCAACTCGTAAGTATTCTAATTCCTTTTAAGAATACTGAGCATTTCCTGCCTGAATGCATAGCCTCTATTCAAGGTCAAACCTATTTACAATGGGAGGTATTAGCGGTAGACGATCATTCTTCTGATAACAGCGGACAAATACTGCAGTCTTTCGCGGAAAAAGATCCCAGAATAAAAGTGCTCTCAAATACAGGACACGGAATTATAATGGCAATGAGGACAGCTTATGCAGCATCTTCAGGCCGTTTTATTACTCGTATGGATTCGGATGATGTTATGAAGCCCGAGAAGATCAAAACCATGGTATCTGCCTTGCAAAATTCAGGTCCTGGAGGAATTGCTTTAGGCAAGGTTAGCTATTTCTCAGCTAGAGGAATCAGCAACGGGTACAGACGGTATGAAGTGTGGCTAAATAACTTAACACATACCGGGCGCAATTTTGAAGAGCGGTATAAGGAATGTGTGATACCCTCGCCCTGCTGGATGCTTCATAGGGAAGATCTGGATCAGTGTGGCGCATTTAATGAGAATAGATACCCGGAGGATTACGATCTTGCTTTTCGGATGTTTGCCACCGGACTAACACCTTTGCCATGTGAAGATGTCTTACATATGTGGCGAGATTACGACACACGCACATCGCGTACAAGTGAACACTATGCGCAGAATTATTTCCTTGACCTGAAGGTCTACTATTTTTTAAAACTAGAATGGGATGTAAATCGTCCTTTGGTGATTTGGGGTGCCGGCAATAAAGGTAAAACCGTGGCTAGACTATTTAGAAAGCAAAATATTCCCTTTAACTGGGTGTGCGATAATCCAAATAAAATTGGAAAAGAAATCTACGGACAAATACTTTCATCCTATACCGATATTGGAACAATGAAAAATCCTCAAAGCATAATTACGGTTGCCAATGCAAAGGCACAGAAACAGATACGTAGTTTTTTGGAGGAACATTCTATGAAGGACATGACCGACTTTTTTTTCTTTTGCTAGCTTCTTAGTTTGTAGAAAATTTCAGGGTTACACATTATCTATTTAAATTTCTTAAGCCTATGCTCCTCTTAAAATTTACGTATATTTACCAAATGTTTATTGGGAATGTTGTTTAAATATCCGCAACTACTTTGGGCCTTATTGCTCCTCCTACTTCCTATCCTAGTTCATCTTTTACAACTTCGAAAATTTAAGAAAACTCCTTTTACGAATGTAAAACTACTTCAAAAGGTAGTGGCCAAATCACAGAGAAGTCAGTCGTTAAAACGATGGCTGCTATTGTTTACAAGAATGGCTCTTTTTGCGTCCCTGATCTTTGCCTTTGCCCAGCCTTTTATGGCAAGCTCTAATGCTTTACAGGAGCAAGAAATGGTTATATATCTGGATAATTCCCACAGTCTGCAACTTCGCAAGGATAATAGTTCTTTATTGAACGAGACCATTCAGGAACTCATTGATGCCATCACCCCTGAAGCATCATTTACTCTATTTACCAATGATGCAGAATTTAAGGATGTCACTATCAATGACGTCCAAAATGAACTGCTTCAACTTCCATTTAGCAGTAATCAACTTACCCTGGAAGACATTTTACTAAAAAGTGACACCTATTTCAGCCAAAGTCCGAACACTATTAAAAAACTTATTGTATTCTCAGATTTTCAGAAGTCCATGGCTGGAAATATTCGTGATTCTGTGAATGAAATAGAGAATTATTTTGTTCCGCTCCGTGTAGAGAATATGAATAATATTTCGATAGACTCCCTCTATATAGAAGCCGGCAATTCTCCTGAAAAGAATTTGGTAGTACTTGTCTCTGGTAGTTCGGAGTTCGAGTCAACACCTATTTCCGCATACAACGGAGAGTCGCTGATCGCTAAAGCCGCGGTAAAATACAATCCGGAAGGGCAGTCGAAAATAGTCTTTACCCTTCCGGCAGACGAAGAAATTAAAGGAAGAGTGAGTTTATCAGATATGGGTCTTGCGTATGACAACGAGTTGTTTTTCAATATCAATACGCGGGAGAAAATAAAAATCATGACCCTTGGAAAGGGCGATGATCAATTCTTACGTAAATTATTCAGCGATGATAGCTGTGAATATCTTTTAACCAATGAAGAAGAACAGGCTATATCCTTACTTGCCTCATATGACCTGTTAATACTCAATGAGGTATCCTCTATTTCAACGCCGCTGAATACTTCCATAAAAGATTTCCTGCAACAGGGTGGTAGCATGCTGCTTATTCCTTCTGATGATATGAACACCAGAGACTTTAATAGCTTATTATCTGGTTATGGACTCTCCTATGGCATTAAATTGGCGGTGCCTCAAGAAATTACCGGCATCAATTACGCACATCCACTGTTTGTAGATGTATTCAAAGATAGGATCGAAAATTTTCAATATCCGAACGTTAAGGAGTATTACACTTTAAATGGAAATGCCTCCAACATCTTGTCCTACGCTAATGCCGCACCTTTTTTGGCAAGTAAAGGTGATGTTTATCTTTTTACGGCGTCTCTGAGCTATACTAACTCTAATTTTAAAAGTTCTCCTCTGGTAGTTCCAAGTGTATATGCCATAGCCTTGCAAAGCAGAAAATTAGCTGCACTTTATTACAATATGGGCAGTGACAATAGTATAGATATACCTGAGCTGATGCAGCAAGACAGAATAATCAGCATTCAAAAAGCAGGGGAAGAATTTATTCCTATGCAACAATCTATTGGTCAAAAAACGAGACTTTGGTTTTCAGAGTATCCTAAGGTTCCCGGAACTTATGACTTGAAGAACACTCTGCAGAATAGATCTTTAAGCTTTAATTATTCAAGAGACGAGAGTAGTCTTTCTTATCTGGAATTAGAATCAATGCCAGGAGTAAACATCAGAAGTTCGGTCTCTGAGTTATTCAATGAATTTGAAAATGACAATGCAGTAACGAGCCTTTGGAAATGGTTTGCTATTTTAGCACTGCTTTTTATTCTGACAGAAGTAATCATTCAAAAAGTACTTACATGAACATACTGCTAAAATCAGCAACCATCCTCGACGAAGACAACCGTGGATTGCATCAAAAAGTACGAGATATATGGATCAAAAATGGAAACATTGAAAAGATCGCAGCTTCCATAAAAGCAGATTCAAAGACCAGAGTGATTTCTTTGCCTAATCTTCATGTATCAAAAGGATGGATAGATAGCAGTGTAAGTTTTGGTGAACCGGGATATGAAGAAAGAGAAACACTTGCACATGGAATAAAAGTTGCCGCCTATAGTGGCTTTACTGATATTGTCTTAAACCCCAATACCAGGCCAATTCCAGACACCAGCGGAGATGTGGTCTTCTTACTGAAAACTGCCGGTGAAAAAGGAGCAAGAGTACATCCCATGGGAGCTCTTACGATGGACAGTGCAGGTGAAAATCTTGCTGAGTTATTCGACATGAAAAATGCCGGGGCTGTAGCCTTTTACGACTTTAAAAGGCCAATTATGAACGCTAACTTATTAAAGATTTCTCTTCAATATGCACAGGGATTTAATGGTTTGGTCCTCTCCTACCCTATGGACGCATCAATTGCCGCTAAAGGCATGGTCAATGAAGGAAGCATGTCTACCAAACTTGGGCTTAATGGTATTCCTTCTTTAGCTGAAGAAATACAGATAGCACGCGATCTTTTTATACTAGAATACACCGGAGGCAAGCTGCACATACCAACTATTTCGACCGCTAATGCGGTAACGCTGATTGCTGAAGCCAAAAAGAAAGGGTTAGATGTGAGCTGTAGTGTAGCGCTTCATAATCTTTACTTTACTGACGAAGTCTTAGAAGAATTTGAAACAAATTATAAGGTATTACCTCCACTTCGCACAAAAAAGGATACAGAAGCGTTAAAAAAGGGATTAAAAAACGGGATTATCGATATGGTAACCTCAGATCATCTTCCAATAGACATAGAAGAGAAACGCATAGAGTTCGATCATGCCGCCTTTGGATCCATAGGCCTCGAATCGGCATTCGAAATTCTCAATTCTATTTTTGATACAGATACTGTTATAAGGTTACTTACTAAAGGAAGGGAACGATTTGGACTAACAGCTGCCAGCATAAAAGAAGGGCAGCCTGCTAACTTAAGCTTGTTTACTCCACAAGGGAAGTCAGAAATAAAGAAAGAAAACATTCGTTCAACCTCAAAAAACAGCATGTTCATTGGTCAGAAAGGAAAAGGAAGTGTTTATGGTGTTATAGTAAACAACCAATTATTATTGGCTTAAAGAAATATTATATAATACTATGACCACACAAGAAATTAAGGAAGGGAAAGCAACGGCAATAACATCCTATATTACCATCGTTGGGGCTTTGATTGCCATGTCCATGAACTCAGAACCTAAGAATGCCTATGCAAGATTCCATACACGGCAGGCTTTTGGATTACATTTGGTTTTTCTTGGCTGCGCGCTCTTTCTCAGTGTTTGGTTCTCCAAATACGCCTGGATTGCCCTTTACATTTTTTATTTTGTAATGTGGCTCTATGGATTTCTTGGTGCTATAAGTGGTAAATTGAACCCTTTACCCGTATTAGGTCCCTATTTTCAAAAATGGCTCACTTTTATTCAATAACATGACTACCCTCCCCTTATCACTTGAGCATCTTGTTCGTCCTCCTAAAGTAAATACAAACAAAGACGCAGCGATCTTTTTATTTCACGGCTATGGCAGCAATGAGGAAGATCTGTTTTCTTTTGCCCCAGAACTTCCGCCTGAATTATGCGTTATTTCAGTTAGGGCACCTTATCCCATGCCCCCTTATGGGTATGCGTGGTATGCCATTAATTTTGATGCTAATTTTGGTAAATGGAGCGATGTAGAGCAGGCAAAGAAATCTGTAGGCAAAATGGTGACATTTATTCAGGAGGCTATTGAAGCCTATCATTTAGACGCTACTAAAATATCGCTTTTAGGATTTAGTCAGGGTACTGTTCTGAGCCTTGCTATAGCCCTTTCTTATCCGGATATGGTGCGTAATGTAATTGGACTCAGTGGATATATAGATGAGAAAACACTTGTGGAATCTTATGAGAAAAAAGATCACAGTCAACTTAAGATGTATATCTCTCATGGTAAGGCAGATCCTGTGATCCCCTTCTCATGGGCCCAAAGGACGCCTCCAATATTAGAAAAGCTGGGAATAGACTATAGTTTTGAAGAATTCCCATCAGGACATGGGGTATCCCAGGAAAACTTCTATTCCATGAATACCTGGTTAAAGAAGCATATCTAGTTACTACGGGTGTATAACAAATAATCTGCGAGCGAAAAATCAACAGACAAATTCTCCTTTAGCTCGTATTGAATAAATAGCTCTCCCCAGTATTTACCATCCGAAAAGTCGGCTATGATCCATTTGTGATTTAAAACTTTGATCTTATTGATCTTAAAATCACTTTCCATCCCTTCGTACGGAATCAAAGGATTATCTCCTTTGGTTTCATTGGTCTCTAATAATTTATCTGCAATATAGCGGGCAGGATCTTCAAGTGATAAATCATCATAATACGCAAGGGCATCATCATTGTTTTCTAAAGCAAAATACTGCAGGTCTAGCACTTTCAATTGTGTAGTCCTGAGAGAATCTTCCAATTGTTCTACTGAAAGCTTTAATTCAGTATTCTTTTCATCAACGGCATCTACTCTTTTAGCGCCGCTCACGTATAGATAAAGCGCAATTAAAGAAGAGAATATAAATAGGTATAGAAATATCCTTGTTTTCATTTGTCTGTAGTTACTATTAAATTATCGTAGGCTAAGTGTACATTCTCCGGAAGTGTCTTTTCTACCTCTTCATGAAATCCCATATAATGGCTAATATGGGTAAAATAAGCACGTTCTGGTTGTACTTTTTGAACAAAGTCAAGTGCTTCTTCCAGATTAAAGTGTGAATGATGTGAATCTATACGTAATGCATTAATGCACAATACCTTAACCCCTTTTATCTTTTCTATTTCTTTAGCGTCAATAGATTTTACATCTGTAAGATATGCGATGTCTTTTATTCGATATCCAAATACCTGCAAACGGTTGTGAAAAGCTTCAACAGGATGGGCATATAAATTTCCAACTTGAAATGGAGTTCCATTTTCCACCTTATTAATCTTTACGCCAGGTGCCCCCGGATAACGATTGTTTTCAGTAAAGATATAATCGAACCTAATTTTAAGGGAATCTATGACCCGTTGATGAGCATAAATGGGGATATCTCCCTGTCGGAAAAAAAAAGGTCGAATATCGTCTATTCCGGCAGTATGGTCAGAATGTTCGTGGGTAAATAGAATTCCATCTAGTTTCTTTACCTTATGTCGTAACATTTGCTGCCTAAAATCGGGGCCGCAATCGATCACGTAGTTAAAATTGTCCCATGAAATAAGGACGGAAACGCGTAGTCTTTTGTCTTTTGGATTTTTACTCAGGCATACCGGGTGAGTGCTCCCAATAACTGGGATTCCTTGTGAAGTTCCTGTTCCCAAAAAAGTCAATTTCAACGGATCATCTATTTTATTCAAATTTATGGCTTATTTATTTAAAAGATTGCCCATTCTTGTTAACTTTGTTTACCGTAAAACCCGTTGAATGTCTTCAGTTTTAAATCAAGATCCTGCTTTTGAAAACATACCTTCCATAAAGGCCAAAACCCTCCGCATAAATCTCAACCCGGTTATTTACGGAACCTTCGCTGAAATAGGCGCAGGACAGGAGACTGCCAGGCATTTTTTTAGATCCGGTGGAGCCTCTGGTACCATTGCCAAGGCAATGAGTGCTTATGACAAAAAGTTTAGTGATGCCATTTATGGTGTAGAGAAGGATGGGAGATATGTAACTCAAAGTAGATTGGAAAAGATGCTTAACCATGAAATGCAATTGATGGAAGAGCGTATTACAAGGGAGGATCATCCAGACCGACTCTTCTTTACCTATGCCAATACAGTGGCTACCATAGATTTTTCAAAACGTTATAAAGGTCATGGATGGGTTGGAATTATGTTCCAATTAGATCCCAATCAAAAAGAATACGACGAAATTATATTACACCTTCGGTTTAAACAAAATGAAGCCAGACTGCAACAAGAAACCTTGGGCATTGTTGGTGTAAACCTTATATATGGGGCCTTCTACAAGTATAACAAGCCAAGAAAACTCTTAAAATATCTCTATGATCACCTGGACAGGGATACGGTAGAGATTGATATGGTGAATTTTAACGGCCCAAATTTTAAAAATGTAGATAACCGTTTAATGAGCCTGCAGTTGATCAGGAATGATATGACCGATGCGGTGATGTTCGGCCCTGATGGAAACAACCTCTTGCCGGCGGCAGTATTATACAAAAAGAATATTCTGGCCTTGCGTGGTAGCTTTAGACCGGTTACCAAGGTGAATATGGATATGTTTCAGAAATCCTATGACATTTTTATACGGGAACAAACCGTGGAGGAGGAAAATACCATAGTAATGTTTGAAATTACCCTCTCCAATTTACGGGCATCGGGGGAAATAGATGAACAAGATTTTATGGACAGAGCAGAATTACTATGTTCTCTGGGCCATACAGTACTTATATCCAAGTTTCAGGAATACTATAAGCTCGTGGAGTACCTCGGGAACTTTACTAAGGCAAAGATTGGCCTTACTATGGGCGTGAATAATTTAGTGGAAATATTCGACGAAAAGTACTACAGGCACTTAAGTGGTGGTATTCTAGAGGCCTTTGGAAAACTTTTCTTTAAGGATCTAAAGGTTTATCTCTACCCCATGAAAAATCCTGAGACCGGGCAGATCATGACCAGTAATAATATTAAGGTACACCCCAGGATGAAGGAGCTTTACAAGTTCTTTAAATACAATGGTAAAGTAATGGACATCATTGACTACGATACCGAAATAATGGATATCTTTTCCAGAGATGTACTTAAAAAGATTACAAGTGGTGAAGAAGGTTGGGAGGAAATGCTTCCGGAAGGAGTAGCAGATATCATTAAGAAGAAAAAACTCTTCACTAAAAACCTGACTGCTGAAAAGGAAGAAGTATAAAAAAAAGCCCTGATCATTGACAGGGCTTTTTTAGTCTAGCCTTTTACTTATAGGATCTGTGCAGCATGATCCTTGGTTTTTACTTTATCAATTACCTTTTCTACAGTTCCATTGCCATCCACAATAAACGTTGTTCTGTGGATTCCGTCATATTCTTTGCCCATAAATTTCTTTGGCCCCCAAACTCCAAAGGCATTGATCACCGTGTGATCCTCATCTGCCAGTAGTGGAAATGGGAATTCATACTTGTCTCTAAAACTAGATTGTTTCTTTTGTGTATCCGCACTCACTCCCAATAAATGATAGCCCTGTGCCTGTAGCTCTTTATAATTATCCCTTAAATTACAGGCCTCAGCAGTACAACCCGGAGTATTGGCCCTGGGGTAGAAAAAAACGACCAGTTTTTTTCCTTTGTAATCGGAGAGTTTAATTTCGTTTCCGTCTTGGTCTTTTGATGTAAATTGAGGTACTTTGTCCCCTTCTTGAAGTGTTTTCATTCGCTTTTTTTGTTAACAGTGGCCGTAAAAGTAATCATATATGACCAAATCTGAAAAAGTTGATTTTACCATAAAAACCCTGAATGAATTATATCCGGTAATTCCGGTTCCTTTGGAGCACAAAGACCCCTATACGCTGCTTATAGCCGTCTTACTTTCTGCACAAAGTACGGATGTACGTGTCAATATGATCACTCCAAAGTTGTTTGAAAGGGCAGATAATCCCTATGATATGATCAATCTATCTGTAGAGGAAATTAGAGAAATTATAAAGCCAGTAGGTCTTTCCCCAATGAAATCGAAAGGTATTTACGGATTGTCTAAGATCTTGGTTGAAGAGTACGAGGGGGAAGTTCCACGAGATATTAAACTATTAGAAACTTTTCCTAGCGTTGGCCATAAAACAGCTAGTGTGGTGGTTTCACAGGCTTTTGGTATTCCAGCATTTCCTGTGGACACGCATATACACAGATTGATGTATCGCTGGGGTTTTTCATCGGGTAAAAACGTAGTGCAAACTGAAAGAGATGCTAAACGTTTGTTTCCCAAAGAGTTGTGGAATGACCTACATCTTCAGATCATTTGGTATGGACGAGAATATTCTCCTGCCAGGGGATGGGATCTGGAGAAAGACATCATTACCCGTACTATTGGGAGAAAAAAAGTACTTCAGGAGTATGCAAAAAAAAGGCTCGCTAATGCGAGCCGTAGTTCTTAGTTCAGGATCATTTCGAAACTGAATTGCCTGTGTTTTACAATTCTAAGTGCTTTAGAATAAGCCAGCAGAAATTGGATCGTTTCCGGTCCTACTCTGGGAATGGCAAAGGCATTTTTTTTAGTTGAGTAAATTTTTTCCATATGATTGTGATGTCGTTATGATAAGATAACGCAACCTATATGGAAATATTGTAAATAGTGTTGTGAACTACGAATTCGTTAGAACAATGTTGTTCTTGTCAATAATTTTTCTGAGATTGATCAATGCATAACGCATTCTCCCCAGGGCGGTATTTATACTAACCCCTGTGTTTTCTGAGATCTCCTTAAAACTCATATCCTTATAGATACGCATCAACAGAACTTCTTTTTGATCGTCTGGCAATTCCTCTATGAGTAGACCTAAGTCACTATCTATCTGATCTTTAATGAGTTGCTTTTCTGCATTTAATTTATCATCTCCTATCACGGAAAAGATATTAAAATCGTCACTGCCCTCAAACTTAGGCATACGCTTGTTTTTTCTGAAGTGGTCTATTATAAGGTTGTGCGCAATACGCATTACCCATGGAAGAAATTTTCCTTCTTCGCTATAATTTCCTTTTTTTAGAGTTTTGATCACCTTAATAAAGGTGTCCTGGAATATATCTTCAGTAACATCCCTGTCTAATACCTTGGAATAAATAAAACTACTTATTCTCTGGTTGTGTCTGTTGATCAAAATTTCTAATGATTTTTCATCCCCGCTGATGTAATCATTAACTAGTAGTGAGTCTTCCTTTAGTGGTTTCATAGTTAGATAATCTTTTGGTTTCTTTAAAGTTCGTTAGCGATGCTTATGAACTCGCAGTTGTTATATAATTTTGAGCTACTTGTTTTTCAATAACAATTTAAAAGTACCCAAACAGCCTCCCTCAGGAAAAACTATGTTGTCAAACGCCCAATTCTTGATGTGAACATACATATTCGTATTTGGCAGCCTTTAAATTAGGTATAGAACGGTTCTACCCTTTGTAGTAATTCTGGGCAGGTAACTGCATAAAAAAAAGGCACCTTTATTTAAAAGTGCCTCTTTTATATACGAACTATATTGTAGGAATCTCTATGAAATGAAGATTTGCTAACCTTTCAATTTAATATATTCTCAATGGTCATACCCTTCACTTTACTTATATGAAGTGATTTTGAATAGTTGAGAAGAAAATCGACCGTACTTGGCTTAGCGGTGATAAGCTTACAATGTTTCGGATGTTTTGAGTAAATCTTTTGCATAATATCTGTGGTTACCCCTAAATAACGGCAGATATAAGGCAATGATGGAATTCTTCGTCCTAAAACCTATTAATTCGTTAAAACAATTTGATTCTTCTCAATGATCTTGCGTAGATTGATCAGAGCATAGCGCATGCGTCCCAAAGCAGTATTAATACTAACCTCAGTATTCTCCGCGATCTCATTAAAACTCATATCCTGGTAGATCCTCATTCTGAGAACTTCCCGCTGATCTTTGGGCAACTGTTCAATAAGCACTTCCAGATCCTGGTCTATTTGCTCCTTAATAAGCTGCTTCTCAGCATTTAGTTTATCATCGGTGAGTACAGAGAAGATATTGAACTCTTTATTCCCCTGATATTTTGGCATCCGTTTATTACGCCGAAAATGATCTATGATCAGGTTATGGGCAATTCGCATGATCCAGGGTAAGAATTTCCCCTCTTCATTATAGCGGCCACGTTTTAAGGTGCTTATTACCTTAATAAAGGTATCCTGGAATATATCCTCGGTAATAGACATATCGTGTACCTTGGAATAAATATAGCTACTTAGGCGCTGATTGTGTTTGTTTATGAGAACTTCAATGGCTCGTTCATCACCATTGATATAATTACTAATGAGAATAGCATCGTTAATCGGTGTTTGCATACAATTACTTTTTTGGTTTAATTTAGGGGTCGCAATATTTGTGTAGGATGCGACTTTTTAATCCTTTTCAAAAAAGTAATGTTGCAGTATAGGCAGTATTTTATCTGATTAACATTTCAAAGATAGAAAAAATATAGGTTTTCAATGACTAAGGTCACGATTTAACATTTTTCCATTCCTTCTTTTATTCAACTGGTGTTTGGTTTTGACATATTGTATCTTTGCAACTTTCTGATTCTTATGACCACAATTACAGAGGTAGATCCAAAGCATAACATAATTATTAAAGGGGCTAAGCTGCACAATCTAAAAAATATTGATGTGGTGATCCCCAGAAATAAATTGGTGGTCATTACCGGTCTTTCCGGTTCAGGAAAATCTAGTCTTGCGTTCGATACCCTATATGCGGAAGGACAACGGCGTTATGTTGAAAGTCTTTCCTCCTATGCCAGACAATTCCTTGGGAAATTAGATAAACCCAAGGTAGATTCAATTAAAGGTATTGCTCCGGCAATTGCCATAGAACAAAAGGTGAATTCCACCAATCCCAGGTCTACCGTTGGTACAAGCACTGAGATCTATGACTATTTAAAATTATTATTTGCTCGTATAGGCAAGACCTATTCTCCCATTTCCGGGAATGAGGTTAAAAAACATACGGTGACGGATGTGGTCTCTTTTGTAAAGACATTTGAAGAAAACGCCAAACTTCTATTATTGGCTCCCATCACTATTCCGGAAGACAGAGATAAGAAGAAAACATTGCAATTACTATCCAAGCAGGGATATGCCAGGATAAAATACGGTGGAACTATTCACAGAATAGATGAGGAACTTCATCAAAAAGTAGGTGATCAGTTGTATCTGGTAGTAGATAGGATCGTAAAAAAAGATGATGAAGATTTCTACAATCGTTTGGCAAATGCTATAGACACAACCTTCTTTGAAGGCAAAGGCGATTGTATTATCGAAGAAGTAGCCACAGGAAAAGAAACCCCTTTTAGTAATGCCTTTGAATTAGATGGTATGGTCTTTTTGGAGCCTAACGTCCATTTATTCAGTTTTAACAATCCTTACGGTGCCTGCCCTAAATGTGAAGGGTACGGGGATGTAATAGGAATTGATGAAGACCTTGTAATTCCTAATACATCACTTTCTGTCTATGAAAATGCTGTTTTTCCCTGGCGAGGAGAAAGTATGAGTTGGTATAGGGATCAACTGGTAAATGCTGCTTACACCTTCGATTTTCCCATTCATAAGCCCTGGTTTCAATTAACAGAGGAGCAAAAAAATCTTGTATGGGAAGGAAATGAGCACTTTATTGGAATAACAAAGTTCTTTAAGCAACTAGAGGACAAGAGCTACAAGATCCAAAACCGGGTAATGCTCTCCCGTTATCGTGGCAAAACACGCTGTTTGGTATGCAAGGGTAAAAGATTGCGCAAGGAAACAGCCTATATAAAGATCAATGGAAGTTCAATCTCCGATCTTGTCGAAAGTCCTATCATTCATTTAAAGACCTTTTTTGAGGATCTGATTCTTTCTGATCATGACCAAAAGATCGCCAGCAGATTGCTTAAGGAGATCAACACCCGTTTAGGTTTTCTCGAGAAGGTTGGATTGGGGTACTTAACCCTTAATCGAAAATCGAATACCCTTTCCGGGGGGGAAAGTCAGCGTATTAACCTGGCCACATCGCTTGGGAGTAGCCTGGTTGGATCAATGTATATCTTAGATGAGCCCAGTATTGGACTTCATCCCAGGGATACGGAGAATTTGATCGATGTACTTTGTTCCTTAAGAGATCTTGGTAATACTGTCATTGTTGTAGAGCACGATGAGGATATCATGAAGGCAGCAGATATCATCATAGACATAGGCCCGGAAGCAGGTACCTTTGGTGGCGAAGTAGTGGCCTGTGGTACCTTTCAGGAGATCCTGATGGCCAATTCCTTAACAGCAGACTACCTCAATGGAAAGCAAGAAATTGCAATTCCGGAGACGCGTAGAACAAGTCCTAATCACATTAAGATCATAGGGGCCAGGGAGCACAATTTGAAGAATATTGATGTAACCATTCCGCTAAACATGCTCACCATTATTACAGGTGTATCGGGAAGTGGGAAAAGTACCCTGGTAAAAAAGATCTTATACCCGGCTCTTTTAAAAGAATTGGGAGGATATGGGGCTAAAGCAGGGCAACATACCGAGATACAAGGGAAATATAAGGACATAAAACATATAGAATTTGTAGATCAGAACCCTATTGGCAGATCATCAAGGTCTAATCCGGTTACCTATATAAAGGCATATGATGACATCCGTAATTTATTTGCATCACAGAAACTGAGTAAACTGCGAGGGTACCAGGCAAAGCATTTTTCTTTTAACGTTGATGGTGGCCGATGTGAAAAATGCAAAGGCGAAGGTGAGATCACGGTTGAGATGCAATTTATGGCCGATGTGCATTTAGAATGTGATACTTGTGGAGGCAAACGCTTTAAAAAGGAAATTCTGGAGGTTAACTTTGAAGGGGTCAATATTGATGACGTCTTACATATGACCATAGATAATGCCCTCGACTTTTTTCAGCTTCATCAACAGACCAAGATCGTTTCCAAACTAAAGCCTTTACAAGATGTTGGCCTCGGTTATGTAACTCTTGGACAGTCCTCCTCTACCCTTTCCGGTGGAGAGGCACAACGCATAAAGTTAGCTACCTTCCTGGTTAAGGGTGCTTCCAAAGAGAAAGCGCTGTTTATTTTTGACGAACCAACAACGGGCTTGCACTTTCACGATATCAGAAAATTACTAAAATCCTTGGATGCCCTTATAAACAGTGGTCATTCCGTATTGGTAATTGAGCATAACCTGGAAATGATCAAATGTGCAGATTATTTAATAGATCTGGGTCCCGAAGGAGGAGAACATGGAGGTAATCTGGTCTCAGAAGGAACTCCGGAAGAAGTAGTAGCTGCGAAAAAAGGATATACGGCAGCCTATCTAGAATCGAAAATCAGGTAAACGATCTATTTATTAAAAAGCATCCCTTCTTTAAAAGCCAGCTGGCAACTACACTTCCACTTCTGAAGTACTCATAACACCTTTTTTAAATTTATTACATTTTTAATGCACTGTATATCAATGTATTAAAAATATTTTCCATTTTATGGCACGTTGTTTGGTATATCCATGAGGAATGTAAATAGTTGCATTCTGAATTTTTAAAATTTGTGTCATGAAAAATCTACTACTCATTTTAGGAGCCTTTGCACTGAGCAGCTCAGTAGGGGCCACAACCTTAGAAGAAAACATTGCTATCAGCAATACATTTCGTACTAATAACTCCGTGATCTTTGTGGAAAATGGAATTACCTTTTCCGTTTATCGCGATGGTGAGTTCGATTTTTACATGGACAACCAGGTAAATATTGGTGCCAACTTTAATGTAGGCAGGGCCAATGTAACTTTCAATTCAGGATTTGACTATAGTCCGTTTGTTCAGTACGATGACTATGGAGCCGTGATCCAGGTAGAGAATGTTCCTATATACTATGACTATTACGGTCGTGTTTCTCAGATAGGTGGAATCAATATTCGGTATAACAATGGTAGACTTGCTCGTGTTGGTGGCATGTATGTACACTATAACAATAGAGGAATGTTTGGCAGATTCAATGGATATATCAATGTGTACAACAGGTATTATACCTATAACCCATATCACTCTTATTTCGCGAGACCTTCCCTTGGATTTTGTCTTGTGTATAACAGACCATACAGAAGGTATTATGCTCCGCTACGATATACCTATTACAGGCCATATCATAAAAACTATAGAAGAGCGTATGCTAAAGTAGGTAAGCACTATCGATACAATAACAGGCATAACAGAAATTCAGTTTATCGTAACGACAATCGTGTGGTTGCCAGAAATAATAACAGCAGAAGGAATGATGGGTATACCCGTAATGACAGACAGTTTCGCGATACTAAAGGCAGACGCGACAATGGAC
This sequence comes from uncultured Flavobacteriaceae bacterium, assembly GCA_963796935.1. GTDB lineage: Bacteria > Bacteroidota > Bacteroidia > Flavobacteriales > Flavobacteriaceae > Muriicola. The sequence continues at coordinate 146,589 of CAWCNT010000014.1, read as the reverse complement.
AGCTAAGGGATACTAAAAGTGGACGTAGCAATAAAGTGGCCAGTAATGGCAGAACTGCCTCCAGGACTGAAACTATGCGATCTAACAGAGGTCTGGATAGTAAAAGATCTAACAGAAGCGTAGATAGTAAAAGATCTAACAGAAGTTTTGATACTAACAGATCTAGTACTCAGACTAGAGGTACAAAGTCTACACAGGTGAAAAGGAAATCCTCAGGAACCAATGGTAGAAGTACTGTAAGGAAAGCAGTTACGCAAAGAAAAGCGGTACGTACGCCAAGTAAAAATGTCGTAAGCAGAAGTAAGTCTGCCAGCAAACGTCCCGAGCGTGCACAGAGAACAACTGTTAGTCGCAAGACAACAAGTGTAAAAAGAAGTGGTCCTAAAGCAACGAAAAGAACTGCAAGTAAGACCAATGTAACTCGAAGCAGAAGCCGAAGAGTACAATAAGATAGTTTTTTAGGTTGGTTAGTTGGTTAACCCCGCAGTGGATTCGTCCCTGCGGGGTTTTTATTTGGTACTACTTCCTCCCCAATGTGTCACGGTAATGGAAAGAATTCAGCGCGCTTACTAAACTATTTTGGCCCTAAATATTTAGATAAGACACCAAATACGTCTTCCGATATTTTAAAACGATAAAGAACTCCAATGTACATCACAATGATCAAAAGGCTTTTTAGCGCAATATTGACCAAAGGGTGAAAAGGGAATTGTAGCGCGTAGAAAATAGCACTTACCAATAGTAAGAGAAATACAACCTTAAATGTTTCTTTTGTAAATGGCTGAAGATCTAATTTTTGTTTTACATAGAGCAGTTTTAACAAATTATAGATAAAAACAGCGATAAAAGTGGCAAGGGCGGCCCCTTCTATCCCAATCCTTGGAATTAGATACCAGTTAAAAAGTATGGTGCAAAAAGCCAGGAAAACTCCCAGAAACAAGATGGCTCTATAGTGATCAGAATTGTAAAGAATGGCATTGTTATTTCCCAACATGGCATCGAACAACTTTGCCAACCCAATCAGCAATACAATGTTAAATCCACCCCGGTAATTTTCAGGAAGCAGAAGATAGAGATCTCCCAGATTTAAAAGGATCAGAACAAAAATAAGTCCGGAGATAATAAAAAGTGTAAGGGAACTTTTGTGGTACAGCACCCCTAATCCTTCTTTGTCTTTTTGATTTAAAAGGGCCGCTGTCATAGGATAGGTTATCTGATGCATAGCACGTGAGGGTACGGAGATCACTGTGGCAATAAATACAGCTACGGTATAATAGGCAACTTTCTCAATTTCAATGAACTGGTTGATCATAAATTTATCGACCTCCAATAAAATCACCGCGGTAGAACCTCCTAATATGATCAGAAAACTATAAGTTAGGATAGTTCTGAAATTATGAGGAATCTTTATATTAATGGTAGGCATCCTAAGCCAATAAGCATAAATTTTCATGATCAGTGTTCTCAAAAGATATACACCAACAAGGGCCTTTAAAAATGTATCAATAGAGATATAGTCCGCATAAACACCAAAAAGCAATAGCATCACTCCCACCCTGGCAAAGATCTCTTTCATAAAATTTCCAAAAACGGATTTCATTTGAACTCGCGACCAGGCATAAAAGATCTCGAAATAGGCCATCGCCATGGCAATAAGGAAAATATGCCAAACGTAGTCCTTCACAATCAAATTACGTTGTCCTATAAAGTTGCCAATAGCATCATTTGCAATATAACTGAAGAATCCAATAGGAATAATTAATACCAGCGGCAATACCAACATAAAGGCAAGAAACCCATCTTGTGCTTTTTTCTCGGTATATCCACTAAAAAATTTGATCATTGTATTTGGCACCCCGAGGGCTAAAACAGGCATTAGGATGGCCGAAGTAGCCAAAATAACACCCACAAGGCCATAATAGGTGTCCGTTAAAAAACGGGCATAGAGAAACAGCGTATTGATGGCTCCAATGGCAAAACCTACATAGGTAATGACCATATTGTTCAATGACTGCTTAAATACAATTCCCATTATAGTTGCGCTGCTAATTTTTTGGTCAATTCCTTTCTGCTAAACTTTTCAATTCCGGTGACGGGCATCACAAGTGACTTATTTTGGTATGCTGCAAACCATTCCCAAATAGTTTCTTTGAGCTCTTTTTCATTTTCATACGTAAATACCATCCCGGCATTGGTGTCCCGTACCAGGTCTCCTGCCTCCCATCCGGAAGGACCAATTGCCAATATGGGGCGCCTGGCTGCCAAATATTCAAATAATTTCCCGGGAATGATCCCTTTGGTCTCCACAGAATTGATCTCAGCCAATAACAAGACCTGAGAACTTCGTTGGGCTTTTAGGGCCTCATCATGGGGCAGATATGGCAACACTTTTAGGGCACTTCCTAAGCTGTGTTTCTCAATCTCCATTATAACGTCCTCGCTTACCACCCCTACAAGTTGTATTTGTAAAGTTTTCCTAAAGCTAGGATGTTCCTTTGACAATTCTGACAAAACACGCCAAAGTACTTTCGGATTTCTTTCTGACAATAGAGAGCCAATGTGAGAAATGGTAAAATCAGTATCGAGCTCTGCCCTACCATCAAAGTCTGAATCGAAACCATTTGTTATGACCGTTATTGGTCTGTTCGTAATGTCACTGAATTCTAGCTTGGTGGTCTTACTGGTTACTATGATCTCATCTGCTTTTTGCAGTACTTTTTGTTCTAAAGCCTTGTGTTTCTTTTGTGAACGCGCACTTAATCTCAATTCTTTATGGTACCCAATGGAGGTCCATGGATCCCGGAAATCGGCTATCCATTTAACTGCTTTACGCTCTTTTAATCCCATTCCTATAAGGTGCAAGCTATGAGGCGGGCCGGTAGTGATCACTGTTTGTATTTTTTCCTTATCAATGATACCAGACAAGTATTGAATAGACGGTTTAACCCAAAATTTACGAGCATCGGGAATAAAGAAATTACCCCGCACCCAAAGAAATAACCGCTCTATAAAAGATTGTTTTTTAGACTTTATGATCCCTGAACTTATTCTACTTGTTTTACGGCTAGAAATTAACGAAGCCAGCTTATAGGGTTCCCAAATAGCATTTCGATAAATAGTTAGCCCTTCCGGAACTTCCTTTATTAAACTGTTATCTGTTATAGGATAATGCGGATCTTTTGGGATGTATAAGATAGGTTCTATCCCGCTCTCCGGTAAATACTTGATAAAATTTAGCCATCGCTGAACTCCAGGTCCACCTGCAGGGGGCCAATAATAGGTCACGATGAGTACCTTTTTCATGTTTGTTGTTTCATTTTTCTACGTCGCCAGTACGTGAAAAAACCTCCTCCTATAAAAATAACTACTAAAAGTAAAGAACTCGCCAGGGAAATAGTACTTCCCTTAGCCACTACTTCGGGTTCAAAGGCAAATAGTATCTCATGTTCTCCAGCAGGGGTCTTTAATGCTCTTAACCCGTAATTAGTTCGGAAGTAAGGCACTTTTTGGCCATCTAAATAGGCATTCCACCCATTTGGGTAATACAGTTCTGAAAAGACCACTACCCCATCATGATCATTAGAGGTTTTATATAAAAGCTTGTTAGGCTGGTATTCTTGCAGTATTACGTTAGAAGTAGAATCTACCTGATATCTGAATTGATTTATTAATGGGAAATCCTGAGTATTAACAACCGCCTGCCTACTTAGATCTAAACTATCCAAAGCCATGATCTCCTCATTGGCAGAGCGTACAGGAAGCAGGAGTTCAACAAACCATGCATTACCATTAGCCTCAGGATTAATAGAAGCCACACGCTTTCCTTCCTCATTTTGCTGTAATAGGTACTTTACATTGAGCATATTAAGTACCTGTCTGTTGTTTTTATAAATGTGATAATCAAAAAGATCTTGAATAACAGCCGGTTTAGCCGCATGATATCCTCCAATTGACTTATGAAAATAAGACGTCCTGGCACCATTTAGACCCTCTGAGGTATCATATACCCGGTATACAGTGGTGTCTTTTTTTATCTGCTTATCAACGGCCGTTTCCTGAAATGGTTGATTCATCATTCTTCTCGACACAAAATCGTCTGTATTCACATAACGCAGGGCTACCCCAACAAGATCTAAGCAGATCAACACCCCAAGGATAACGACCAATATTGACTTATTTATTTTAGTTTTTATAAATAGCCAAAGTGCCGCGGCGGCAAGAATAACATAGATCAAAGACCGGAAGCTATCATTAAGATAGACAGCTTCTCTATCTCTTTTGATCATAGCCAATACCTCATCTCCAAAATAACGCAGGTAAGCGCCATCATTAAGTCCGTTGAAATCGAACATTCCCTTTAATAATAAAATGGCAACGCCTAGTCCACCCGTAATAATGACCGATAACTTTAATGCCCTTAACTTCTGAGCAGCAGAAACTTTTTCATTAAGTAAGGCTGAAAGTCCCAAAATACCGAGTATGGGAACACATAATTCTAACACAACCTGTATAGAAGAAACCGCCCGAAATTTATTATACAACGGAAAATAATCGATCATAAAATTGGTCAGGATACCAAAATTCTTGCCCCAGGAGAGCATTAGTGACAACAATACGCCTCCTAACAACCACCATTTGGTTTTTCCTTTTACCAAAAAAAGGCCCATTACAAAAAGGAAAATCAGAATAGCCCCAACATAAGCTGGTCCTGCAACCCCCGGTTGATCCCCCCAGTATAGTGGAAGTCCTCTTGAAAACTCCAATGCCTGCGACCTGGGAAGCCCCTGATTAGTTAAATACTCGTATGCCTTAGACTTTGTACCAAGGTCTTCGCTATTAGACCCTCCAAACATTCTGGGTACAAACAGATCTAAGGATTCTACTATTCCATAGCTATATTGGGTGATGTATTCTTTATCGAGCCCAATTAACTGTTCTTTGGGTGAACCGTCTGGATTAATGGTCAATTCTGAAGTACCCCGGGTACTCCAGTCTGCATATTCCTTTGTTGCCATAAGGGCTGTGGCATTCACAGCTATGCCCAGAACTACTGCCAGGATCAATATTCCTATAGCGCTAAAATAAGCGGCTATTGTCTTATGTTTAATGGCGTCTATCAACAGTACCAATCCCAATACAAGAACCAGCAGCATAAAGTAGTAGGTCATTTGATAATGGTTGGCATTGATCTCCAGTGCCATGGCAACAGAGGTAAGTATAAAGCCCCAGAAATATTGCTTTCTAAAGGTTAGGAGGATACCCCCCAGGATCATTGGGAGATAGGCTATGGCATGTGCTTTTGCATTGTGACCTACACCTAGTATGATGATCAAATAGGTAGAAAAACCAAAGGCGAGTGCTCCTAAAACAGCTAGCCTGTAATCGATCTTCATACAACACAAAAGAATATAGAAGCCAAGAAAATAAAGAAATAAGTAATCTGCAGGTCGCGGTAGGAATCGCAATACCCGATCTAGTTTTTTTACATAATTATTAGGGTAGTTTGCTCCCAGTTGATAGGTGGGCATGCCACCAAAGGCACCATTGGTCCAATAAGGTTCTGTTTTGTTATCCTCCCTAAAGTCGTTTTGCTCTTTGGCCATCCCGGTGTACTGGATGATGTCCGATTGCTCTATTACCTTTCCCTGCAAAACAGGGTGGAAATAGGCCAGGGCTACTACCACAAAAAAAGTGAAGACAAAAAAGTGGGTGAAAAATTCTTTGGAGATACCCTTCATTGAAAGCTTGATACTTAAATTAATCTATTTCCTCAAAATCTATGTACTCCCCTACATCTTTCGAGGATCCTTTGGAGCCGGTTGTTTTTTTAGAATTATGTTGGTCGTGTACTCTCTCTTCGCCAGTGTTTCCACCCATGTTGGCTTGTTCAAAGGCATCTCTGAAGTGCCTCTCAGTCTTTTTCGCCGCATAATTGAAAACCCTTGGTGCCAACCATCTTCCAATTAACTTGAGAAGGTAGTACACCAAAATGATGATCAATAGTGTCTTTAAAAAACCCATATTTTATTTACTATTTATATCAAAAGTACAATTCCAACGTTGTAATAGCAGCACAAATGTCTTAAAAGTTTAATAAAATAGCGCCTAATGAAAGCATGCTTAAAAACCTATCCTATACACTTTTATCTCATTATTCTATGTTCTGCGCTTCCTTTTTCAGGATCAAGTCAATATACCGATGTCATAAATTCTAACAGACCTGGACTCTCTGTTGGTGCTTATGCAGTAGGGAAAGGAGTAATACAAGCCGAGATGGGATTTCTATACGAGCAAAGGGAACATGTTGATCTGTCCCAGGAATCGACCTTTATGGGTGCCGATCTTGCCCTTAGATATGGTTTTTTCCGTGAAACATTGGAGATCACCTACGAAGGGACCTATGTACAACAAGATATTACGTATACCGCTTTTGATCTGAATGAAAAAAGAACTGATTTCTCAAGAAACAGACTGGGTATAAAATACCTATTATATGATCCTTATAAAAACCCGGATCGTACAAAACCAAATTTGTATAGCTGGCGAGCTAACAATAAATTTCAACTTAAAGATCTTGTTCCTGCCATCTCAGTTTATGCAGGAGCAACTTTTAACTTAGGTGATAATCCGTTCTATCCGGAAGATCCTATTGTAGCTCCCAGGGCCATGATTGCTACTCAAAGTAGCGTTACTTCCAGATTGGTATTGATCACAAATCTTATTTACGATAGAATAGGCACTGATTTTCCGGAGATGGAGTACCTAATATCTCTGTCACATGCCTTTAAAAATCCTAAATGGAGTGTTTTTATAGAGAATCAGGGTATTAAAAGCGACCGATATGCAGACATCTTATTTAGAACCGGTATCGCTCATCTGTTTAGTAAGAGCTTCCAGGCAGACATAAATGTTGGTGGCAGCATTAAAAGCACCCCAAGTAGATTCTTTGGAGCCCTTGGTTTCTCCTATAGAGTAGATTTCCATCAGGACGAGATCAAAGCCATAGATGATCAAAAAGCTGGTGAAAATGGTGATTTTATTAAAAAGAATGCGTTTAAAAAAGATAATGACAATAGCTTACCCGGTATTTCTAAGAAAAAAATGCGAAAACTAGAGCGTAAGGCCAAACGCAAGAAAAATTAAAACATATGGGGCTCTTTTCCCCCTGGTTCCTACTATCCCTGCATAAAGTGACTATAAGTCTTTATTCTGTGATCAATAATTCCTAATATTGAGCACGTAAAGCAGGTATCATGGTAACTATTAAACAGGCTGTTAAAAAGTCTGAGATAAAAAAATTCGTAACCTTTCCCTTTTCATTGTACAAAGATTCACCCTATTGGGTACCTCCTTTGATCAAAGGTGAAATGGATTCCTTTGACAAATCCAAAAATCCTGTTTTTGAAAATGCAGATGCCTGGTTTTTTCTTGCCTATAAAGATGGGAAGATCGTTGGTAGAGTAGTTGCAATGATCAACTGGATTGAAGTAAATCAGCAAAAACTTCGCAAAATGAGGTTCGGCTGGTTCGATTTCATAGATGATCCGGAGGTTACCGATGCTTTAATTGCTAAGGTGAAGGAATTAGCCGTGGAACATCAGATGGAATATATGGAAGGTCCGGTAGGATTTTCAAATCTCGATAAAGTGGGCGTTTTAGTAGAGGGTTTTGACCATATTGGAACTATGATCACCTGGTACAATTATCCATATTATCAGTCACATTACGAACGGCTGGGCTTTGTAAAAGAAAAAGGGTTTGTGGAAAATAAATTTCCCAACAGCAATGTGGATCCGGCGTTGTTTAAAAAATTACACCTGCTGATCAAGAAACGCTACGGACTTAGGGAAATGAATTTTACCAGGACCTCAGAAATTATGCCCTGGGTAGACGAAATGTTCGATCTATTTAATGAGACCTATGCAAAACTATCTTCTTTTGTCCCTATTACGCCCATTCAAAAGGCCCATTTTAAAAAGAAGTACATACGTTTTATTAATCCGGAGTATATAAAGTTTATTGTAGACAGTTCGGATAAACTTGTAGCCTTTGCCATTGTTATGCCTTCATTTTCTGAGGCATTGCAAAAGGCAAAAGGAAAACTCTTCCCCTTTGGTATATTTCATTTGCTAAGAGCCAAAAAACACAGCAAGGATGTTATTTTCTATCTTATCGGGATACTTCCCGAATATCAGAATAAAGCGGTAACCTCCATTATTTTCAATGAATACTACGAGACCTTCAAGATCAAACAGGTTGAAACCTGCTATAGAACACCAGAATTAGAGGATAATATTGCGATTAGACAACTGTGGAAGCATTTTGACCCCGTCATCTACAAAAGACGAAATACCTATAAGAAAATGCTCTAAAACAGCTTTAATTGGTCTGAAGCTATTCACCCATGGCAGCAGCTACAGCAGCTGAGAGCCTTTTGTATGTGCCGTTTTCCAATCTTTCCCGGATGGCAGAAAATGCGTCCAGGGTTATTGAAATGTCTTCAAGCGTATGTGTGGCAGTTGGGATCATTCGCAATAGGATCAAACCTTTTGGAATTACCGGGTATACCACTATTGAACAAAATATACCATAGTTTTCTCTAAGATCTTTTACAAGTGCCATAGCTTCCGGAATACTTCCATTAAGATAGACCGGGGTAACACAACTGGTAGTGGTACCTATATCAAAACCTCTTTCTTTAAGTCCTTCCTGAAGAGCATCTACATTTTCCCAAAGTTTTGCCTTAAGTTCTGGCATGGTTCTTAGCATATCCAGTCGTTTTAAAGCCCCTTTTACGTAGATCATGGGCAACGACTTTGCAAACATCTGAGATCGTAAATTGTATTTTAAGTAATCTATGATACCCTTATCAGCAGCTAAGAAAGCTCCTATTCCTGCCAGGGATTTAGCGAAGGTGGCAAAATAGACATCTATTTCGTCCTGTACGCCTTGCTCTTCTCCTGCTCCTGCTCCTGTTTTACCTAATGTTCCAAATCCGTGAGCATCATCTACCAAGAGTCTGAAATTGAATTGCTTTTTAAGGGCAACAATCTCTTTTAACTTCCCTTGCTCTCCTCTCATCCCAAAAACGCCTTCGGAGATAACCAAAATACCTCCTCCGGTTTGTTCTGCCATTTTAGTAGCTCGCTCCAGGTTCTTTTCCAGACTTTCTATGTCATTATGCTTAAACGTGAAGCGTTTCCCCATGTGTAAACGAACCCCATCAATGATACAGGCATGCGAATCCACATCGTACACAATTATATCATCTTTAGAAACCAAGGCGTCTATTGCAGACATTATTCCTTGATATCCAAAATTTAGGAGATAGGAAGACTCTTTACTGACAAAGCTTGCTAATTCCTTCTCTAATTGTTCGTGATGCACCGTATGACCGCTCATCATTCTGGCACCCATAGGATATGCCGCACCGTATTCCAGAGCTGCCTCTCCATCTACTTTTTTGATCTCCGGCAAGTTGGCTAAGCCCAGGTAGTCATTAATACTCCAGGTGATGACCTCTTTCCCCTGAAATTTCATTCTGTTAGAAATAGGGCCTTCCAATTTTGGAAATACAAAGTATCCTTCCGCCTGCGAAGCCCATCTTCCTAGAGGGCCTTTGTTTTCAATAATCCTCTCAAATAGATCTCTCATTTAACCGTGTTTGGTTTGTGCAAAACTATGGATTTTTGACCACGAATCATAAATTAATTTAAGGGTACAAAAAAAGGCAGCGAATTTTAAATCGCTGCCCGTATATTATTGTTAGATAGAAAACCTATTATATGACCTCCATCTTTTTTTCCTTAGTTGCTTTTACCTCATCCATAAAGCCTTGTGCTTCCATCCATTTGTCGCTGTACACTTTACTCATATAGCGAGAACCATGATCTGGAAAAATAACCACTACCTTACTGTTCTTATCAAATTCACCTTGTGCATCTAATTGTTTAACAGCTTGTATGGCAGCTCCGGAAGTGTAGCCTGCAAAAATACCTTCAGTACGGGCAATAGCTCTGGCTGTGTGAGCACTGTCTTTGTCCGTGACCTTAACAAATTCATCAATTATTTTAAAATCTGTTGCATCGGGGATAAGATTTTTACCTAATCCTTCAATACGGTAGGGATAAATCTCATTTGCATCTATCTTTCCGGTTTCATGAAACTTTTTTAGAACAGATCCATAGGCATCAACACCAATGACCCTGATATTGGGATTTTGCTCCTTTAAAAAACGAGCTGTCCCAGAAATGGTTCCACCTGTACCACTACACGCAATTAAATGTGTTATCTGACCGTTTGTTTGATTCCAAATTTCTGGCCCTGTTGTGCGGTAATGTGCTTCAATGTTTAATTCATTGAAGTATTGATTGATATAGATAGAATTTTCGGTTTCCTGATGTAAACGCTTGGCTACCTCATAATAAGACCGTGGATCATCTGCGCTAACATGTGCCGGACATACATAAACTTGCGCTCCCATTGAACGTAGCATGTCTATTTTATCCTGAGATGATTTGGAGCTTACTGCAAGTATACAGTCGTATCCTTTAACGATACTCACCATAGCAATACTAAAGCCGGTATTCCCGGATGTAGTCTCAATAATTGTACTGCCCTTTTTTAAGATCCCTTTGCTTTCTGCCTCTTCAATGATATGTGCCGCTATTCTGTCTTTGGCAGAATGTCCCGGATTAAAGGCTTCCATCTTGGCATAAAAATTCCCCGATAGATTTTTAGTGATAGTATTCAACTTCACCAGCGGGGTATTACCAATAAGATCAAGGATAGAGTTATGGGCGTTAATAGATTGTTCCATATGGTTTGGTTCTTGAAATACCTAACTATAAACGGTAATTCAGGGGCAAAATTACTACTTTTTTTTTATTATTGATCTTTTCCCTCCAAATCGAGGATAAAAGCATACTCCTTTGCCGTCTCTCTCAGTGCTTCAAACCTCCCTGATGCCCCACCGTGTCCGGCATCCATATTGGTATCTAAGTACAGAAGGTTCTGATCTGTTTTTAACTCTCTTAGCTTGGCTACCCATTTGGCCGGCTCCCAAAATTGCACCTGCGAATCATGCAGACCTGTTGATACATACATGTTAGGATAGGCTTGCGCCTTTACATTGTCGTATGGAGAATAAGAAAGCATATAATCGTAGTACACTTTTTCATTTGGATTTCCCCATTCATCGTATTCCCCGGTTGTCAAGGGAATGGAATCGTCTAGCATAGTGGTCACTACATCTACGAAAGGTACTGCGGCAATGACCCCATGATATAATTCCGGTGCCATATTTACAACAGCCCCCATCAATAATCCCCCTGCAGATCCTCCCCAGGCATAGAGGTGATCTGAGCTCGTATACTTTTGTTCGATTAAGAATTTAGAACAATCTATAAAGTCGGTAAAGGTATTTTTTTTATGAAGTAACTTCCCGTTTTCATACCAGGGCCTTCCCAGGTACTCCCCTCCCCTAACGTGGGCAATTGCATATATAAATCCTCTGTCTAAAAGACTTAAGCGCGCAGAAGAAAAATTGGGATCTATTGTGGCACCATAAGAACCATACGCATATTGCAGCAATGGGCTGTTTCCATCCAATTTTGTATCCTTATGATATACTAATGAGATTGGGATCTTTGCTCCATCACGAGCTGTTGCCCAAAGTCTTTCTGATCTATAATTCTCCTCCTTAAATTTCCCGCCAAGTACCTCTAATTGTTTTAGTACGGTCTTTTCCTTGGTCCGCATATTAAAATCGATAATAGAGTAAGGGGCGGTCATTGAATTGTACAAATACCTCAGTGTCTCCGTATCATAATCGAGATTTACATATGGAAAGGCCACATAGGTCTCACTTGTAAAAGGCATATAATAGGAAGCCTTCCCATCCCAACGGGTAATCTTCATTTTGTTTAACCCATTATCCCTTTCTGAGATCACCAAATACTCTTTAAAGATCTCAATATCTTCGAGTAAAACATCTTCTCTATGCGCTAAATATTCTTTCCAGTTCTCTGATGAGGTTGCATTTTCGGAGGTTTTCATCAATTTAAAATTGGTCGCTCCGTCTTTATTGGTCAACACATAAAAATCTTTCCCAAAATGGTAGATTGAATATTCCAGTCCCCTGGCTCTGGGCGAAAAAACAGTAAATGTGCCATTGGGATCATCTGCAGATAGTATCCGATATTCCGAAGTTAAGGTACTGTTAGACCCTATAATGATATATTTCTTTGATTTTGTTTTATACACATAGGTATTGAAGGTTTCGTCTGTTTCGTGGAAAACAAGTTCATCATCTTCAGAGGAAGTACCCAGCACATGTTTATAGATCTTATCCGAACGCAGTGTAACCGGATCCTTTTTGGTATAAAAAAATGTTTTGTTGTCATTTGCCCAGACAGAACCCCCGGTGGTATTGTCAATCTTATCTTCAAATAATTCTCCGGTTGCAAGATTTTTGATCTGAATTACATACTGACGCCTGCTTATGGTATCAGTACCAAAGGAAGCCAGTGTATTATCAGGGCTAATAGATATGCCATTGAGACTGTAGTACTCATGTCCTTCTGCCATAAGATTGACATTGAACATGATCTCTTCTTCAGCTTCAAGTACTTCCTTTTTTCTTGAATAAATAGGGTATTCCTTCCCCGTTTCATAACGTGTTATATACCAATATCCATTGCGCTTATATGGCACGGACGAATCATCTTCCTTGATCCTTGCCTTCATTTCCTGAAAAAGATTTTCCTGAAATTCTTTTGTATGAGCAGTTTTAGTCTGATAGTATTCGTTTTCCTGTTCCAGATATGAAATAACTTCAGGATTCTCCCTGTCATTGAGCCAGTAATAATCATCTACACGCACATCGCCATGAATTTCGAGCTGCTTGGGTATCTTCTGCGCTTTTGGTGTACTCACTGCGATCATGTCTTTAGTTTGGTTTTGGCAAGAAACCGCAAAAATAATACTAAATAAGAGAATCAGGGGTTTTTTCGATATATGCATCATGCTTTGTTTAGGAATCGCGGCAAATTAGTAAATTTGAGGAACGTAAATTAAAAATTATGTTTGGAGATTTAATGGGAATGATGGGAAAGCTTAAGGAAACGCAAGCGAAGGTGGAAGCAACCAAGAAAAGGTTGAATTCTGTTTTGGTTGATGAAAATTCCGAGGACGGAATGTTGGAGGTAACGTTAACGGCAAATAGGGAGTTAAAATCTATTAAAATAGATGACCAACTTCTTGAAGACAAAGAACAACTGGAGGACTACCTTATTCTTACTTTAAACAAGGCCATCGCTAAAGCTACAGCCATACAGGATGCAGAATTGGCCGCAGTGGCTAAAGAAGGGATGCCAAATATCCCTGGAATGGATTCCTTTTTAAAATAAGGCTAAAGCGATTATAAACCAGTACCTTATGAAAGTATAGATTCGAAAATTAGCTATGATCGATATTAAAAAGGAAAAAAATAACAGTTATCGCTTCGTTGTAACCTCCGAGGAAGGAAATGCTTTGTTGCAAAGTATTTCGTTTCCAACTAAAAAAGAGCTAGATACGACCGTAAAAAAACTGTCTCCTTTAATGAAAAAACCTTCTGTTTTCGAAAGAACGACCAATCATAATGGTCAATTTCAATTTACACTTAAAGACACAAGTGGCAGCATTATAGGTTCTAGTAATACCTATACATCAGAAGCCGGGATGGAAAATGGGATCACCAACGTGCGTAAAAGGATCGCTTTCTTAAGCCGATCAAAGACCCTCTAAAGAAGCTATTATTTTTAAAGTATGGGCATGCATCTCCACTGTATAATCCATATGGGTTACCATGCGTAGCTTCCCCTGACCCATACCTATGATCTGAATATTCTTTTTAGACAATGCTTCCAGGAATTCATCTGTGGTGCATTTTTCCTCATTTATTTCGAAGATGATAATATTCGTTTCTATAGGCTCAACTTTTTTAACAAACGCCAATTTTTCTAATTGCTTTCCCAATTCCTTGGCTTTTTGATGATCTTCAGCAAGGCGTTCTAATTGATGATCCAGGGCATAGATCCCGGCAGCCGCAAGAAATCCGGCCTGTCTCATTCCGCCGCCCAGTACTTTTCTAATTCGCAATGCCTTATCCAAATATTCCTTATTGCCCACCAATACAGAGCCTACAGGACAACCCAGGCCTTTGCTGAAGCAAACACTGATAGTATCAAAAAGGGCTCCATAAGCTTTAGGATCCTCACCTTTGGCAACAAGGGCATTCCATAGTCGGGCACCATCCAGATGATACCCCAATCCATGAGCATCGCAAACTTTTCGAATCGCTTTTAATTCATCAAAATCCCAACAGGCCCCTCCACCTTTATTGGTTGTGTTCTCTATACATACCAAAGAAGTAAGCGGACTATGGTAAAAATCGGGAGGATTGATAGCAGCTACAACCTGGGAAGCCTTCATCATACCCCGTTCCCCATCGACCAATTTACACGAAACACCACTATTAAAACTTACCCCTCCCCCTTCATAATTATATACATGGGCGTATTTATCACAAATAAGCTGATCTCCGGGATTGGTATGCAGTTTTATTGCGGTCTGATTGGCCATGGTACCACTGGGAAAAAACAAGGCCGCTTCCATCCCAAAAAAAGTGGCTACTTTTTCTTCCAGGGCATTGACAGATGGATCTGCCTTAAAGACATCATCCCCCACTTTGGCCGTCATCATGGCCTTCAGCATTCCCGGGGATGGCTTAGTAACCGTGTCACTGATAAGATTGATCTCCATACTATATGCTTACTTTCTTAATTCGCGCAATCCATGCCTATAGGTGACCCGTCTGGTAACTTAGGGGCTGCGATAACTTTAAATTCGTCTGGTTCTTCCATAAAGATCCCTATCCTTCGTGCCATTTCTTTTAAGTCGGCATCTGATGAACTCATATACTTAGCTTTAAGATTTCTGAGTACGTCATTGGCAATGGCATTGACCTGCGGATGCACCTCTTTATGGGCCGCCAGATTCATGATATGAAACAAAACGCGATAATTTACAGTGCGTTGAACCTGCATTCTATAAGGATCCTTATGAGTCTTCATCAATGTGTTCTCTTCCAGACCTTTAATTACTTCCTTTAAACCCAATTGATCAGGATCCAAACTTTTTTGCTGAATAAGTCGTGATGCTCTTTCAGGATGCAACAAGAACCCTAAGGTCATGTCTGCCGCTGTTTCTGGCGCCGAAAGGGCATCAAAAGAAACTCCGGTTTTCCCGTTAAATGATTCACGCGTCCTGTTAAAGCCAATGGCTCTGGGCGGAAACAAGTCTAGCTTATCTGAAGGTATAGCAATTTCAGCAGCATCTAAGGTCTTAAAAATAATACTGAGTGCTTTTTGCTGGTCTTTTACGGCCATAGGGGCTACCACAAGCTGACCGTCTCCTTTTACCGCATAATTATAATTGAGTCCGCCAATAGATTTTGATGCTGCTTCTGTTTGATATCGGTGAAAGAAATACAAGGGGACAAAAACATCTTCCAAAACAGAATTGGCCTCTCCGGTACGGATGTTATCAATACTGAAGTTATCAATGGCCTTAGCCCTAACAGTAAGCATTCTGTCTAATTCCTGACTTGCGCTACTTCCGTTATCCCATAAATGCCCCAGAACATGAGCACTGCCCATAGGACGCGCATCTTGATCTGAAATATACCGCAGCCCTTGTTTTTGAGCATTTTCCAGGATGTTGTTTAGTCCGGCTTTTTCCGTAGTACCCTGTGGAAAATCGGCATATGAATACGCGACTGTAACTTTGTCCCAATCGCCAATACCAGTATCATAGGCCTGAGAAAAATCGATTGTCCCATTGGTAAGCGTAATATACGGATGCGGGTAATCCATCACCGCGGCTCTGTTATTTGTACTGGCAGCAAAATTATGGGCAAAGCCCAGGGTGTGTCCAATTTCATGTGCCGAAAGTTGTCTGATACGAGCAAGGGCCAGCTCTAACATTGGTTGAATATTGTCATCGCCTTCTGCAAAAGGTTTGTTCATAAGTGCTTGGGCGATCAGAAAATCTTGTCTTATCCTTAAACTGCCAAGGCTTACATGGCCTTTGATGATCTCACCGGTTCTTGGGTCGGTAATACTGCTGCCGTAGCTCCAGCCCCGGGTAGAGCGGTGTACCCATTGAATTACATTGTACCTAACATCAAGTGGATCTGCATCATCCGGAAGCATTTTGAGCTGAAAAGCATCTTTGTATCCTATGGCTTCAAATGCCTGGTTCCACCATCGGCCACCTTCGAGCAAGGCAGAACGCACGGGTTCTGGTGTGCCGTTGTCCAGATAATAAATAATAGGTTCTTTAGCTTCACTAATGGCTGCATTGGGTTCCTTCTTTTCTAGTCGGTGACGGGTAACAAATCTTTTTATAAGCGATTCTTGTACCGGGGTTGCATAGTCATAGTACGTAAAGGGATACGATCCTGAGCGGGGATCATAGACTCTCATTTTAAAGCCATTATCGGGCAATTCAATAAATGAATGGTGCTGTGAGACGGTCACAAGTTCGGGGTTAGGTGAAACCGATCTTATATTACCTCCTTTGGGGTCTCCTTTAAAGGTCATCATCAGATCGAATTCTATATTTTTAGGAAATGCCCTGGTTCGGGACAGATCTAAGGCACTTTTTGTCTTATCGAGGCTATAAGTCCCCTGATTGGTTCGTTTTAATCGTTCCGATACTCCATGTGCATCCTGCATTAGGAAATCGGTAATATCTATAATATAGCTACCATCTTTTTCCTCTTCTATCTTAAAGCCGAATAGAATAGATTTAGCAAAGGCCTGCTCCACAGATCTCTTCTCCAAAGTGTTCTCTGTAAGGGCTCTGAACTTCAGATTGGGCTGTATCAATAGAAGTTTATTTCCAGCCTTTTTAAAATATACAACCTGCTCATTTCCAAGTTGTCCTCTATCCAGACCTATATCATTACTTCCTATTCCACTACTAAGGGAATACACATACAAAAATTCTTTCTCCAGCTCTTTTACTTCCAGATAGACCTTGTCATTTTGTGCATCGTAATAAAAGGAATACAATCCTTCATATTTTGCAAAATCCTTGCTTTTTTCTGCAAACTGTCCAAAGCCTACAACACAGAAAAAGTACCCTATTACAAGTGAAGTATATTTCATATCTAAAGTTTAGGAGCTAAATTTATATAAATTAGAATGAACCATCACTGCCACAGGAATAAAATCCTATTTATGCTATTCTTAAAACGGGAATTGAACACTTAGTAAATTAGCATTTTTGTTACTGAATAATTGTTACATTCCTGTTCCGAATTTATATAAATTCTGTTATCTTGATCCAAAGAATTTCCTATGTCTAAAGAAGACAGTACTATTTTTTCTTCCTATCAACGAGATCCGTCCCTTTTTGATGAGATTTATGACAAAAAAGGGCAGGTTAAGAAGATATATAAAAAGCTTTTTCAATTATATGGTGGTCATTCTATCCCGGATTACATGACTTTAAATGAAAAAGCGAGATCATCTTTTTTTAATCAAGGGATCACCTTTCAGGTATATGATGATAAAAAGATGCAGGAAAAGATCTTTCCTTTCGATCTTTTTCCTCGAATTATTGATAGCAAAGAATGGGAAATAATTGAAAAAGGGGCCATTCAACGGAGTAGGGCATTAAATCTTTTTCTATGGGATATTTATCATGATAAAAAAATTCTGAAGCAAGGTATTGTACCGCTAGAACTGATCAGCTCTTCCGAAAACTATCTGCATCAGATGATGGACGTTGATCCGCCTGGTGGCATCTACAACCATATTTCAGGGACAGATATCATAAAACACAATGATGGTAAATACTATGTTCTGGAGGATAATATTAGATGCCCTTCCGGTGTCAGTTATGTGATTTGCAATCGCACTGCCCTTAAACGAGCATTATTTGGTGTATTTAATCATTACGAAACGCATACGGTCACCAATTATGCCGAGAATCTACTCGATCTTTTAGAATCCGTGAAACCCCATGGAGTTGACGTTCCTAATACCGTAGTTATTACACCCGGAATGTACAATTCAGCCTTTTATGAACATTCTTACCTGGCAAAGACCATGGGTGTGGAATTAGTGGAAGGACGCGATCTTTTTGTGGAGAACGATTTTGTTTATATGCGCACCATAAAAGGCCCACAAAAGGTAGATATCATTTACAGACGTATTGATGATCAATTTTTAGATCCCTTAGAATTTAGGGCAGATTCCTCTCTAGGCGTCCCAGGTTTGTTTGCTGCCTATAAAAAAGGAAATGTAACTCTTGCAAATGCCCCGGGGACAGGGGTTGCAGATGATAAGGCAGTTTACACCTATATGCCAGAGATCATTAAGTATTATCTGAATGAAACACCTATCCTCAACAATGTACACACATATCATTGTAGCAGACCTAAAGAATTGGCCTATGTGTTAGACCATATTCGTGAATTGGTTATTAAACCTGTGGATGAAGCCGGAGGATATGGTATTTCAATTGGTAATAGGCTTACTAAAGAGGAAATAGAAACTGTAAAAAAACAAATCAAGGAACATCCCAGAAAATATGTGGCTCAGCCAATAATGTCCTTATCAGTACATCCTACATACATAGATGAAACAAATTCATTTGAGCAACGACATGTAGATCTAAGGACGTTTACAATTTTAGGAAAAGATAAAGATTTTGTCTTAAAGGGTGGTTTAACCAGAGTAGCTCTTAAAAGAGGTAATCTTATCGTTAATTCTTCTCAGGGTGGAGGTTCTAAAGACACCTGGATTTTAAAATAATAATATGCTAGCAAGAGTAGCCAACAATCTTTTTTGGATGGGGCGTTATATTGAACGTTCAGAACACATTGCGCGATATATGCACGTCAACTACTTTTCATCCTTAGATGCACCCAATGAGCTCTCCAGATCCAGACAATTCGTTCTAAATTCAATGTTGCGGATGATAGGTGACCCTGAAGCCGCAGAAAATGAAGTGCTTAATGAGGAAGAGGTTTTGTTTAAACTTGCCCTTGATCCTGAGCATCCATTTTCAATTCTCAGTAATGTGAAGTATGCAAGGGAAAATGCCAACAGCGCACGCGACCTGATCTCTACCGACCTCTATGAGTCTATTAACAAATTCTATCATTTCGTCCTGAATTATCCTACTCAACACTTTCTAAAAAAAGGGTTGTACGACTTCTGCATTAATATAATTGAGATGTCGTCTATTTTAAGGGGAAGGATAAGAAGCACCCTATTGCACGATGAAGTATATGCCATCATTATGCTTGGCGTAAATTTAGAAAGGGCTAATCAGCTTATACGTATAATAAATGCCAAATATTACGATGCACTAAATGCGCAAGGTAGTTACGGCGATAAGTTCAGCAAAAGTTTTGAGTGGACCACTCTTCTAAAATGTGCGGAATCTTATGACATGATGCGTCGATTTTACAAAAAACCTCCCACGAGTTTAACAACGCTTGAATTCCTGATCCTAAACCCCAACTGCCCAAGGTCCATGATGAACAGTTTTAATCAGATATATACGCATATTAGAGTATTGGATAATTCCTTTAGGTATGATAAGGATTCCACTGCCTTCTTGGTGGGACGTGTACGTGCGGAATACCAATATAAATATGTTGAAGAGATTGAAGGCAATATCAAGGAATACATAGAAGCCATGTTGAAGAATTTAGCCGATATTGGCAATAAAATGGAAAACGAATTCTTCCATTATTAATAGGGCTAGTCTCCTTTAGCCCCCACAAATTTATGTCGCTAGAATATAACATTGTTTACAAGGCAGAGAATGTATACGACCACCCTGTAAAGGAAGCGCGATGGCAATTTCTTATTATCCCTGAGGAAAATAAGAACCAAAAATTGGAAGGCATTACTTTCCGGAACTCTATGAATTTCCCTTTTGAGTTCTCAACAAATGCTTATGGTTTTAAAACAATAAGAATATTAGCTAAATCACTATTTGAGGTAATTACTTTTGAGGCAAGTTTTAAACTTTTAAAAGAGCCGTCCAATCCTTTTGATTTTGTAATTAGTATTAGTCAAGAAGAAGAATATTCCAAATATCAACATCTCCAATTCAAAGTTGATCATGAACCCTTCTTGCGCAAAACTCCATTAACTACGTTGCTGGAACATCACAGTCAATTTTTTGACTATCAAAAAGATAAATTTGTGTTTGAAAATCTCCAGGCTTTAAACCAATGGGTTTTTGAAAAGATTTTTTATACGCCCGGATCAACTAATGTAGAAACCACATTAGATGAAATGCTGGAACACAGAAAAGGGGTATGCCAGGATTTTGCACATTTGTTTTGTGCTATTGCCAGGAAATATGGTATTCCCTGCCGCTATGTTTCCGGGTATTTGCATCAAGGGAATGGATTTTTTGGAGATTCTCAAATGCATGCATGGACAGAGGCTTATGTTGAAGATGTTGGTTGGGTGGGTTTTGACCCCACCAATAATTTAATTGCTAATGAGAACCACATTAAAGTAGCTCATGGAAAGGATTATACTGACTGTTCACCTTTAAAAGGTATATTGTATTCCAAGGGCAGTAACACTACCAACCACAGCGTACAAGTTCACGGGCAACAACAACAATAAAATCATTTTTAATAATTTACTACTCCGTAAAAGTGTGTTACTTTTGAATGAAAATATAATACAATGACTACGACAGATCAGCAAAAAGATCTTATAGAGCGCCTTGGTGCGTTAAGGAGGTATCTTTGACATAGATGCCAAGTTAATTGAGATAGAAAACGAAGAAGAAAAAACTCTGGCACCTAATTTTTGGGATAATCCACAGGAAGCTCAGGAAAAAATGCGCCATCTTCAATCCAAGAAAAAATGGGTGGGGGATTATAATGATGCACTGGTATTGGCAAATGATCTGGAGGTACTGCTAGAATTCCACAAAGAAGGTGATGCAACTCCAAAGGAAGTAGACACACAGTATCTCAAAGCACTGACAGCAGTCGAAAAACTCGAATTTAAAAACATGCTTTCTGAGGAAGGCGATGATATGACGGCTGTTCTGCAGATCACTGCTGGGGCCGGAGGTACGGAAAGTTGTGATTGGGCTGCCATGCTAATGCGTATGTATCTCATGTGGAGTGAGAAAAATGGATTTAAGGTAAAAGAGCTCAACTATCAGGAAGGCGACGTGGCAGGCATTAAGACAGTAACCTTAGAAATAGATGGGGAATATGCCTTTGGATGGTTAAAAGGAGAAAATGGAGTGCATAGACTTGTGCGTATTTCACCTTTTGACAGTAATGCCAAGCGACATACATCTTTTGCTTCGGTTTATGTATATCCCTTGGTTGATGACAGTATTGAGATAGATGTGAATCCGGCCGACATAGAGATCACTACTGCACGCTCTAGTGGTGCAGGAGGACAGAATGTTAACAAGGTGGAGACCAAGGTACAATTGGTTCACAAACCCTCCGGTATACAAATATCCTGTTCAGATTCAAGATCACAACACGATAACAGGGCCACTGCTATGAAAATGCTGAAATCGCAGTTGTATGAGATAGAATTGCGTAAAAAACAAGAAGCAAGGGCAGAAATTGAATCCTCCAAGATGAAAATAGAATGGGGTTCTCAAATACGAAATTATGTAATGCATCCATATAAGTTAGTTAAGGATGTGCGAACAGGTGAAGAAACCGGAAATGTAGATGCCGTTATGGATGGTGATCTCGATCTCTTTCTAAAAGCATATCTCATGATGATGGGCCAACAACAAGAAAACTAAATTATGATAAAAATATATCACAATCCCCGATGCCGAAAATCGAGAGAAGGCCTGGCCCTTGTGGAAGCCAGTGGACAACCTTTTGAGATCGTTTATTATCTGGATACGGTTCCCAGCAAACAGGAGCTGAAAGAAATTATCCATCAACTTGGAATTTCACCCATGGACCTGGTAAGGACTCAGGAAGCTATTTGGAAATCTGAGTTTAAGGGAAAAGAACTTTCTGAAGACATGGTCCTGGAAGCCTTGAGTAAATATCCCAAGCTCATTGAAAGACCCATAGTACTCAACAATCAAAAAGGTGTTGTAGGAAGGCCCCCGGAAAAGATCTCAAAATTCCTGGGCAACTGAAGTACATTTTGCCAAAATTCATTTAAATTTTCTTAATATTTTCAGAAATGTTTAAAGAGGAAGTGTCTTTTAACAAACATTTAACCGCCCCGCCTTTTGCATCAGTTTACATTTGAAATACTTACAATTATGAGAACAATTATTAAAACTTTCGCTTTCTTAATTCTATTCTTTGGAATGGTTCCTGTTTTACAGGCACAATACAATAATACCTATGGTGCTACGGGCAGAAGAAGAATAGCCCCACAGTCTCAAGAACCTAGAGAAAAGGCAGAACCTATGACTGCTGATGAAAGGGTAGCTGCGGAAATGCCAAAAATTACAAAAGCTTTATCACTTAACGATTTTGAACAAGCTGTGCTCACATCGATACTCACCAAATACGTCCAGCAACGTATAGAGGTGCAGATACTCAATTTGAGCCCGGAAAAAACCCATGAAGCCTTTGAGAATATTAATCGGAAGCAAGATGAGGAATTCAAAGCAAGTTTACCAGAAGACAAATATGAAGCTTTGGTAGAATATCAACAAAACGGCGGCAAAAAGGTAAAACCAAAAAAGAAAAAGAAAAAGACAAAAAATAAGTCCTAAATGAGAAAACTTATTGTAATGCCATTATTTTTAATGGCTTTTTTAATGTCCTTCGCTCAAAGACCTTCAGGTCAACGTGCAGAACCCATCACTATATCTGGTACTGTTTTCGATAAAGATACAGGTCAACCTTTGGAGTATGCCACTTTAGTATTACAAAGTGTACGCCGCCCTGAAATGGTGACCGGTGGGATCTCAGGAGTAGACGGTAAGTTTTCGGTAGCAACCACTCCCGGGCAGTACAATGTACGGGTAGAATACCTCTCCTATAAGACCTATGAACTGAAAGCACAGACATACCGCAGTTCTGTGGATCTGGGCAATATTCAACTAGAGATCGATGCTGAACAATTAGCAGATGTAGTTGTGATAGGTGAGCGAACCACTGTTGAGCTTAGACTAGATAAGAAGGTATATAATGTTGGTCAGGATTTAACAGTAAGAGGTGGTTCTGTTACAGACGTCCTGGACAATGTTCCTTCAGTAACAGTAGATGTAGAGGGCAATATTAGTTTGAGAGGAAATGAAAGTGTTCGTATTTTGATCAATGGCAAACCCTCGGCCCTTTCAGGGCTCAGTCCTCAGGCACTTCAGCAGTTGCCCGCGGAGTCCATTGAACGTGTAGAGGTTATCACCAATCCCTCCGCAAGGTACGATGCCGAAGGCACTGCCGGGATCTTAAATATAATTCTAAAACAAAGCAAAACAGCTGGCGTTAATGGTTCTGTGAACGTTTTTGCAGGCTATCCTGACAATTTTGGAGGTGCTTTGAGTCTCAATCTACGACGTGAAAAATTTAATGTTTTTACGACCACTACCTACAGGTATAGAGATGCTCCGGGAAATGCTCTTTTTAATCAGGAAAATTTTGATGATGCGGGGAATACTGTCAGTTTTCAGGATGAAATACGCGATTATCAGAGGCAAAACAAAAGCCTGAATACAAATATTGGGTTTGAGTATTTCTTTAATGATAAAAGTAGTATTACCAACTCCTTAGTAATAAGAAACTCAGATGGGGGCAGTACAGTTGATATTGACTTTTTTAACTTTGATGAAGTGAGAAACCCCACCATTCAAAGAAATCGTTTTACCCTGGAAGATGAGGTAGACGAGAATGTGCAATATTCTGTAAACTATAAAAAATACTTTGAGAAAGACGGGCATGAACTAACCATGGACTATCAGTACTCTAAGGGAGATGAAATTGAAAATTCTATCATTAATGAAGTAGTCTTAGGTGAAACAATAGAGTTACCCACAGAACAAACTATAAATGATGAAACTCAGGTAAGTCAATTAGTGCAATTCGATTACGTACTACCCTTCGGAAAGGAAAACCAATCTCAATTTGAAATGGGTTACCGGGGTACCTTTAATAATTTCAATACTGATTTCGATTTTGGGATCCTGGAAAATGGGGTTCTGGACAGGGATCCAAACTTCAGCAATGAATTAATATATAAAGAATACGTAAATGCTGCGTACATGCAGTTAGGAACAAAAGTTAAGAAGTTTAGTGTCCTTAGCGGACTTCGAATGGAGGCATCGGATATTGGCATTGAATTGGTAGATACTGAGGAAGTGACCAATAAGGATTATGTAAACTGGTTCCCATCCCTCTTTTTTGGCTATGAATTCTCCGAGACCGAACAATTAACTATCAGCTACAGTCGAAGACTGAGACGACCACGATCCAGATTTATCAATCCTTTTCCATCCAGGTCTAGTAACACCAACTTATTTCAGGGAAATCCTGATCTGGATCCCACCTTTACCAACGCCTTCGATCTTGGGTATTTAAAACGATGGGACAAAATTACATTTACAACATCGGGTTACATTAACAGCTCTACAGGCGTGTTCCAGTTTATAACGCAGGAAACGGGCGACTTTGTTCAGATTGAAAATCCTGCTGATCCGGATAACCCGGTATTAGTGCCTGTTCAAGCGCGAACACCAATTAACCTTGCCACGGACAAACGCTTTGGGATGGAGTTCACCACTACTTATACGCCTAAACGCGATTGGAGAATTACCTGGAACCTGAATTTATTTCAGCAGCAATTACGTGGCGATTATACCTATACTAATTTTCTGGATGAGGTTATTACTCAAAATTTTGATGCGGATAACTTCACCTGGTTTACCAGGATAAGTGCAAAAATACCCTTACCCGGCAGTATCGATTTTCAGTCGAATCTATTTTACAGAGGGTCAAGCAAAAATGCCCAAAGTACCAACAAGGGAATTTTAAGTACAAATTTGGCTTTTAGCAAAGATGTAGTTAAAGACAAAGCCACTTTATCATTAAATGTAAGTGACTTGTTCAACACCAGAAAACGACGTTCGGAGACCATTACCAATACGGTAGCCACCTATAGTGAATTTCAATGGAGGGAAAGACAAATTACCTTATCGTTCTTATATAGATTCAATCAGCCGCAAAATCAAAGAAATAGAAACGGTAGAGGTGGTGATGATGAGGACTTTGAATTTGAAGGAACCTGATAATAAATTTATACCGTAAACAAAAAAGAAGCCAAATGGCTTCTTTTTTTATGAGTTGCGCTTGGCTCTTCTTGCTTCGCGTTTTTCTTTAATGATCTCCATGAGATTTCCGCCCAACCAATACGGTACTACAAAAAGCAGTAAAAACATCATTAACCAAAATCCGATGGTTACGATAGTTAAAAAGGCCAGAAATCCTAAATATTGATCAAATTCGAACATAATGCGTGATTTGCAAAACAAAGATACTTGGAAAATCCTAAAACTTGCAAATCTAAACTCAGAAAATTTCTGCAATTCACAAAAAGAATTTAATCTTCCAAACCTTACCTTTGTTATGACAAAAAATACAGACTTATGAAATTCAGGATTGAAAAAGACACAATGGGTGAAGTAAAGGTACCTGCAGATAAATATTGGGGTGCACAAACAGAACGATCCAGGAACAATTTCAAAATAGGTCCCACAGCCTCTATGCCTCTGGATATTATCTACGGTTTTGCCCATTTAAAAAAAGCAGCAGCATATACCAATCATGAATTGGGAATACTAGCCATAGAGAAAAGAGATCTGATCGCCAAGGTTTGTGATGAGATATTAGCAGGGAAATTAGATGATCAGTTCCCATTGGTGATCTGGCAAACCGGATCCGGAACCCAGAGCAATATGAATGTAAATGAGGTAATTGCCAACAGGGCGCATGAATTGGCCGGAAAAAAAATAGGTGTTGGCGAAAAGACCATTCAACCCAATGATGATGTAAATAAATCTCAATCCTCTAATGACACCTTTCCAACAGGGATGCATATTGCAGCCTATACTAAAATAGCAACAGTTACCATCCCCGGGGTTACCCAACTTAGGAATACACTTCAAAAAAAGGTAACCGAGTTCAACGATATCGTCAAAATAGGAAGAACTCATCTAATGGATGCAACTCCGTTAACCTTAGGTCAGGAGTTTTCCGGTTATGTATCTCAACTAGATCATGGTTTACGCGCACTTCAAAACACGCTGGATCATCTTAGCGAGTTGGCTTTGGGAGGGACAGCTGTAGGTACCGGTTTAAATACCCCTGAAGGGTATGACGTATTGGTTGCAAGCTATATAGCGAAATTCACAGGTTTACCTTTTAAAACGGCTGTAAATAAGTTTGAGGCTTTGGCGGCGCACGATGCCCTGGTTGAAACCCACGGTGCCCTGAAGCAACTGGCAGTTTCACTTAATAAAATAGCAAACGATATCAGAATGATGGCCTCCGGACCGCGCTCTGGTATTGGTGAAATAATAATTCCCGCAAACGAACCAGGAAGTTCTATCATGCCCGGAAAAGTAAATCCTACACAATGTGAGGCACTAACCATGGTTTGCGCTCAGGTATTGGGGAATGATGTTGCTATAAGCGTGGGTGGAGCCCAAGGCCATTATGAACTGAATGTTTTTAAACCGGTCATGGCCGCAAATCTTTTACAATCTGCAGAATTGATCGGAGATGCCTGTGTTAGTTTTGACATTCATTGTGCTGCCGGGATAGAACCTAATCATAAGGTCATTAAACAATTACTTAATAACTCCTTAATGTTGGTCACCGCTCTTAACACCAAAATAGGCTATTACAAAGCCGCAGAGATAGCCAATACAGCCCATCGAAATGGAACTACCTTACGGGAAGAGGCTGTTAACCTCGGGTATGTAACTGCTGAAGAATACGATAAATGGGTTAAACCTGAAGAAATGGTAGGATCCTTAAAAAAATAAGGATATCCCATAAAAAAAGGGCCTTCGATTGAAGGCCCTGATTATTTGATTTAATACGCTCTTATTTCAAAGTGAATTTAGAGGTACCAAGAAGTTTTAGGTTATCGTCATAAACGTTCACCATATAATTTCCTGATTGGAAATCACCAGCTGGCTTATTGATAAAGTCACAAACATCAAGATCTTGATTTTCATAATAGAAATCTGTTCCCTTGCTGTAAGATACTGAAGCACCTTCATCATTTGTTTTTGTGGTTCCACCACCAAGTACATTTCCTTGAGGATCTAATACCTCAATAAGGAATTGTCTGTCTCCGGCTTGAGCGATCACATTATCAGCTATAGTAAAACAAACCTTTAATTTATCAGTTCTTCCAGCTCTCTGAGTAGAAACCATTTTTCCGCTAGATCTTTCTCTAACTGCATCTACATTAAATGTTGAAAGATTAAGTGCTGAACCTCTTTCTACTGCTTCTGCTAATTGAGTGTTTTGAACAACCAAAGAGTCGTTGAATACTGCTTGCTTTTCAAGCTCTACGAACGTACTGTCCCTTTGCATAGCTAAAAACGAGTTAGATCTGGTTAAAGAATCTACTTGCTGAAGTAATACTTCTCTTTCTTGTTTTAATACAGCAACCTGATTTCTGTATCTTCTTAAAGATGAAAGGTCAGTCTTCATAGTTTGAACAGAATCCATATACTTAGCGATTCTATCTCTTGCTTCAACTAATTCTTCATTAGTTTCGTTACTTTCTAAAATTGCTTTGTCATACTCAGATTTAAGATTCTCAAGGTCTTCCATTACTAAGTCCTTTTCCTGAGTTAGTTCAGTTTGCACCTTTTTCTTGTCTTGATAAAGACTAACGGTATAGATAATAGTACCTAAGAGTACTACCCCTAATAAACCGGCAATTACTTTTAATCCGTTATTGTTTTTTGTTTCAGTCATAGTTTAAAAATTTAATCCCTTTTTTTACTTTTTGTAAAGTGGTTACATGCTATATACGGACAAACCTTCTTTTTAGATTTTTGTAATAAAAAATAATTGTATTTTCCTTTAAGATATGATCATAAAGATCTAAACGAACAAGAATTTCCAACTAGAATAAACTAATGTCTGTCCACATAATCCCTTTCCAACCCCATCTGGCGAAAGCTTTCAAGGAATTGAACATCGCCTGGCTAACGGAATACTTTTATGTGGAACCCAAAGACTCCGATTTATTAGATAATTGCCAGGAAGTGATCATTGATAAAGGAGGAGTAATTTTTTTTGCACAGCTGAAGGAAACTATCGTTGGTTGTTATTCGCTCCTTCCTATGGATACCAATACTGTTGAATTAGGCAAAATGGCCGTGCGAGAAGGCTATCAGGGACAGAAAATTGGTCATCTGCTATTGGAAAATGCCATCGATTATTGTAAAAAGAAACAGATAAGCTCTATAGTGCTCTATTCTAATACTGTACTTCAACCTGCCATTCATTTATACAAAAAGTTTGGTTTCAAAGTAATTCCAATGGAAGTTCCGCCCCCATATGAGCGTAGTAATATTAAAATGGCACTACCAATCTAAGCGGGTCTCCCGCACCAATGAATAACAAGCCATAAGTCTGTTGCCCATCTTAATTCTTGATAGCTACCTGATAAGTTTCTTGTATTTGAAACGTTTTGGCGTAAGATCTGCACCCAGGCGTTTCTTTTTATTTTCTTCATATTCGGAGAATGATCCTTCAAAGAAGTACACCTCAGAATCGCCTTCAAAAGCAAGCATATGAGTACACACCCGGTCCAGGAACCAACGGTCATGCGATATGATCACGGCACAACCGGCAAAATTCTCCAGGCCTTCTTCCAAAGCTCTCAGAGTGTTCACATCCAGATCGTTCGTAGGCTCATCTAACAACAGCACATTGCCCTCTTCTTTTAAAGTCATGGCCAAATGAAGCCTGTTTCGCTCACCCCCCGAAAGCATGCTCACCTTTTTATTCTGTTCACTACCCGAAAAATTGAATCTGCTCAGATAGGCACGTGAATTTACTTGTCTGCCTCCCATCATCACCAATTCTTGCCCATCACTAAAATTTTGCCAAATGGTTTTCTCCTGATCAATATTAGAATGACTTTGATCTACATAAGCGATCTTGGCGGTCTCCCCTACTTTAAACTCTCCTTTATCTGGAGATATCTCACCCATGATCATCTTAAAAATAGTAGTCTTTCCTGCTCCGTTTGGACCAATGATCCCTACAATACCGGCTTGTGGCAGGTTAAAATTGAGATTGTCATATAGCAACTTATCGTCAAAGCCTTTACTTACTCCTGTAGCTTCAATTACATTGGTGCCCAGGCGGGGACCATTGGGAATATAGATCTCAAGTTTTTCGTCTAACTTTTTTTGATCCTGACTTAGCAATTTGTCATAGTTATTCAAACGGGCCTTCTGTTTGGTTTGACGCCCTTTTGCGCCCTGGCGGACCCACTCTAGTTCTCTCTCCAATGTCTTTTGCCGTTTTGAGGCCACTTTACTCTCCTGAGCAAGTCGTTTTGATTTTTGGTCGAGCCAACTGCTGTAATTACCTTTCCATGGAATACCTTCTCCCCTATCTAATTCAAGGATCCATCCGGCCACGTTATCTAAAAAATACCTATCGTGTGTCACCGCTATCACTGTGCCTTTATAGGTTGCCAGATGATGCTCTAACCAGTGCACAGATTCAGCATCCAAATGGTTAGTGGGTTCATCTAACAAAAGTATCTCGGGTTCCTGTAAAAGAAGTCGGCACAATGCTACTCTTCTGCGTTCTCCTCCAGACAAGACACTTATTTTCTTATCAGGTTCCGGAGTTCTAAGGGCATCCATAGCTATCTCTAGCTTGGTATCTAACTCCCAGGCATTGGCAGCATCTATTTGATCCTGAAGGGCCGCTTGTTTGTCCATCAGTTTTTGCATCTTATCAGCATCCTCATAGACTTCAGGAAGACCAAACATATCGTTGATCTTATTGTATTCATCAAGTATCGCCACGGTTTCTGCCACCCCTTCTTTTACAATATCCAGGACTGTTTTAGAATCATCTAACACCGGTTCCTGCTCCAAATACCCCACTTTATATCCGGGAGAAAAAACAACATCGCCCTGATAATTTTTATCTGTACCGGCTATGATGCGGAGTAAGGTCGACTTTCCCGAACCATTGAGTCCGAGGATCCCGATCTTGGCCCCATAGAAAAAACTGAGGTATATATTCTTTAATACGGGTGTATTGGCATTCTTATAGGTCTTAGTTACTCCAGACATGGAGAATATGACCTTTTTATCGTCTGACATCAGTTAAAATAGGTTTGTAAAATTATTAATTGTCGGTAGTATAAGATGAAGAATTATACCCGACCCTTCAGGGCATTGAACACCCAGGCTATGGCAAAGAACCCGATTCCCACTGAAGCAAATCCATAACCGGCAATATCATCATATCTAAAAGCACCAAGTGCTATCAAAGCTAAACCCACAATAATCATTATGAATGTTGCCCATGCCAAGACAGTATTTTTATCCATCGCCATAAAATTTCATTTAGTTATTCTCAAATATCGTAAAAACCGTCGAAAATTAATCGTAATAAATAAACTTTATCATTCAAAGGGAAAGGTGATGCCGGCCGTTGCACGAATCTTATCTAAAAGACCGATCAGTTCCAAACTATTCTTATGAGACCACAAGTCACTCTCAATCTGTTTGTTAAGAAGACAACGGTGAACTTCTTCAATTTCATAGGTATACCCTTTCCCAACAGTTGGAAGGTGTATTTTTTCTGTTTTATTATTCTTAATTACAGAAAGACCCTGTGCCTCATGCCACCTAGAGTGGATTACGATAGTGCCATCGCTTCCGGAAATACTGGCCTCCATGGAACTATTGGCGCTTAAACCACTAAAAAGAAGAGCGTGTGCAGAGGGATATGTAAACTGAATGGCTATCTGTATTTCTGCCCCGGTTTCGATATATTTTGCTGAGGCTTCAATGGTATCAGGAATTCCCAACATCAGATATGCAAGAAAGACAGGGTAAATGCCAATATCTAGCAATGAACCTCCAGCCAATGCGGGATTAAGTAAACGCCCGTCCCGATTCCTGTCTAACCCAAAAAAGGCAAAATCCGCATGCATATAACCAATACTCCCAATCTCACCTTCTTCAACCAACTCTTTTGCATTTTTAATGGCGGGAATAAAACGACTCCACAGGGCTTCCATTAAAAAGACATTGTGCTTTTTTGAAGCATTGATCATTTGTTGTACCTGATGAAGATTTACACCTAAAGGTTTTTCGCAAAGAACATGCTTCCCGTGTTCCATTGCCATGATACTCCAGTTAGATGTTCGGTATGAGGAAGCGCGATATAAACAACCTCCACTTCTTCGCATTTAAAAAGTGCCTCATAACTATCAAAAGCATTGGGAACCTTAAATTCATCTTTAAAAGCAATTGCTTTTTGAATTGATCTGGAAGCCACCGCCATAAGGGCAGCGTCATGAATTAGGGAAAGATCTTTTGCAAATTTATGGGCGATATTTCCAAGTCCAATAATACCCCATCCAACGCTATTAGCCATATTTCCTTCTTATTTTTACCAAAGTTAATGAATATTACTGCTTATCTTTAGGGGCCAATAGAAACAGTGAAAATTAGATGGACATTTCCTTCAACATCAACGAAGATCATAACAAATTAAAGCGTTCAGAATTAAAAAAACAACTTGCGAAAGTGGCCCTGGGTGGAGGAAAAGCCCGAATAGAAAAGCTTCATTCACAGGGTAAATTAACCGCCAGGGAACGGATCAACTATTTAGTTGACAAGGATTCTGAAAAAATCGAAATTGGAGCTTTTGCCGGGCAGGGAATGTATAAAGAACACGGTGGTTGTCCTTCAGGAGGTGTGGTAGTGGTTATTGGCTATGTTCAAGGAAGGCAATGTGTAATTGTAGCTAATGATGCCACCGTAAAAGCCGGAGCCTGGTTTCCCATTACAGCCAAAAAGAATCTAAGGGCACAGGAGATATCCATTGAAAACAGACTGCCGATCATCTACCTGGTAGATAGCGCAGGGGTTTATTTGCCCATGCAGGAACAAATTTTTCCGGATAAGGAGCATTTTGGAAGGATCTTTCGCAACAATGCCGTAATGAGCAGTATGGGTATCCCCCAAATATCTGCGGTTATGGGCAGTTGTGTTGCAGGAGGAGCCTATTTGCCTATCATGAGCGATGAGGCACTGATCGTTGACAAAACCGGAAGTATCTTTTTAGCCGGGAGTTACCTTGTAAAGGCAGCTATTGGTGAGAATATAGACAATGAAACACTGGGTGGAGCAACCACGCATTGTGAAATTAGCGGGGTAACTGATTATAAGGCAAAGGATGATAAAGATGCCCTGGATAAAATTAAAAAATTACTTGATAAGTTTGGAGAATCTCCAAAAGCCGGATTTAGCCGTACGAAGGCCTACTCTCCTCAAGAAAAGCAAGAAGATATCTTTGGTCTTCTGCCTAAGTCGAGATCGGATCAATACGATATGCTGGAGATCATTAAACGTTTGGTAGATAATTCTGAATTTGAGCAGTATAAGGAGGGATATGGAAAGACCATACTTACGGGCTATGCCAGAATAGATGGATGGGCCGTAGGCATAGTAGCTAATCAACGGAAGGTGGTCAAAACAAAAAAAGGAGAAATGAGGTTTGGAGGTGTCATTTATTCCGATTCTGCGGATAAGGCCACCCGATTTATAGCAAATTGCAATCAAAAAAAGATCCCTTTGGTATTCCTACAGGATGTTACCGGATTTATGGTAGGTAGTAAAAGTGAGCATGGGGGTATTATTAAGGATGGTGCTAAAATGGTAAATGCCGTTAGCAATTCTGTGGTCCCTAAGTTTACTGTTATCATTGGCAATAGTTACGGAGCAGGAAATTATGCCATGTGTGGAAAGGCCTATGATCCCCGACTTATAGTTGCCTGGCCAAGTGCAGAACTGGCTGTTATGAGCGGAAACTCGGCAGCAAAGGTGCTCTTGCAGATAGAGACCGCATCCTTGAAGAAACGAGGCGAAAAGATTACTGCTGAGAAAGAAGCCGAGCTGTTTAATAAAATAAAAGAACGGTACGACGATCAGATATCTCCCTATTATGCCGCAGCCAGGTTATGGACCGATGCTATCATTGACCCCTTAGATACCCGTAAATGGATCTCAATGGGCATTGAGGCTGCAAACCATGCTCCTATTGAAAAGCCTTTTAATATGGGTGTATTACAGGTCTAGGGTGCTGGAAATAGAATACTATTTAACCTAAATTATAAAAGCCTGCATCTTAATTATTTACTAGAGAGTTTGAGGATTGAACCTTAAATAATTCCTGATTCACATTCTTTAATTGCAACTTAAACACCTTTTCTTGCTTGCGCTGTGATTTGGTTCCATAATTGGAATATATGGTGGCCTTAAAAAAGGTTGGCGTTAAACTCTTGTTGCCCAGGTATTTTAAATTTATTTGCCAGGTACCTGTAAGACTACCATCAATTAGGTATTCCTCACATGAATACCCTTTAATTTTCTCTTCCTTAATTCTATTGGGATCAGCAAGCAAACTATGCTCCCAATTAAAATATTTATTCTGAGGATTTACAAATTGCAACTCAAACTCGGCTTCACTATCACTCCATTCAAAGACGAGTCTTGTGCCTTCAAAATCACTATTCAGAGAGGGCCCTTTGGAAAAGTCTTGCCCTGTAAGCTCCTTCCCGTATAGCTGCAATAAATTGCTAAACTCTCGTTCTAAGAGCGGTGTAAAATCGGCATCCTCTGCCCTAATAAACCCCTCCCCGATCAAGTAATCATAACGTGCATAAAGTGATGCCGCCTTCTTGTATTCCTTCATATCGATATAACTCAACGCCAGATCCCTGTAAGACTGTGCGTAGTTAGGTCGAATGATAAACACCTCTTTATAAAGCTTGTGCGCTTTCTCTGTTTCTCCCATTACCTGGTAGAGATAGGCCAATGATTTAAGACCAATGGGATTATCTTTAAACAAATACCAGTGTTCCTTAATGAGCTGGTCTGCAAACTCTATATTTTGCCATTTGGCTGAAAAATAACCGAAAACATCAAGAAAATAGTAAAGTGAACTCCCATAAGTTTTAGATTGGGAATCATATAATTCCTTTGCCTCCTTTTCTGAGGAAGCGGCATATAAGGCCTTTAAATATTCAGGAAGATTTTTATCTAGCTGTTGTTTTGAAATAGCGGTTCCTTCATAGATGTTGTTTCGAAGCAAAGCCTGATCGTAGGGTCCGCCAGTTCTGGGATCGCGGTATGTATTGGCCCCTTTTGTATTGATAACAATGACACCACCATTAGCCTTACCACCGTACTTAGTAACCAACCCCAGGCCACTCAAAATGGCAATGCGCTCTACATTCTCTATCATGACAAAATCTGGGAACTGATCTGTGATCATCCCATCTACATCATAGATGGCGGGAAAAAACCCTTGTGAGGAACCTCTTAGATAAATTGAAGGTTTATTAAAAGATTGAGGAAGTCGCTCTACACGAATCCCGGGAAATCTGTATTGTATAGCCGACGCCAGATCTATTCCTCCATAATTGAATTGTGATTTATCCAATATGCGCACAGCGAAACTGGTAATATCCTTATCTAAGATACCGAAGGCTGTTTTGATCAAATTTTGATTTGAACTGTATTCTTTTCTAAGCTGATTCTGACTTTTGATCTTTGTTTTTTCGACTACTACTTCATCGAGCACATTTACGGCCGCACTCATTTTTATATTCAAGGTAGACGTTACATCTTCCACAACGATCTCCATATCTCCCAGACCGGGATATGAGAAGATTACCAGATCGCCAGGACTGGTTCCCAGTTGATACATTCCCTTGGCATCTGTTCTTACCACTTCACCTGTCATATTGGATTGAACCTCCGCATTGATCAGCGGGGTGTCCATATTGGTAACCTTTCCCTTAATAGTGATCTGTTTCTCCTGCGCCAGCAAACCTCCTGTAATACATAGGAGCAGCAGTGTAATAATGTAGTTTTTCATAGCAATAAACATTAAAATATACTTGTAGATTAGCATCAAAAACAACGCCGTTTCCCTTAAAGTTACAAATTTTATCTATTTGACCACAAGGGTGCGCAATTGTTTGGTCTCGTCCGGGGTAGTGAAATGCACCACTATCTCTTCCACAGATTGATCAGGGTAGCCAAAATTTTGATAAAGACTACACTTTAAAACCAGCGGTTCCAGATTGGTAGCATCAATGTTACCGAGATAGGTAGCATTCAGGATCCATTTGCCTTGCACCCCTTCCCCATAAAATTCGAATTCTTCTGAGGTATACCCGTTTAAAATCTCGTCCTTCATACGTTCAACTGCAGTCAACCTGTTATGTTCCCAATTGAAAAAACGTTTCTGAGGGTTTACAAACTGTAAATTGAATTCGGCCTCCGGATCGTTCCATTCAAAAACCAAGCGCACGTTGTACTTCAAATTATTCAATAATTCGGCAGGGAGTTGGGAAGTATTTAATCCATTTCTCTCTTGAAAGACCAGATTGCGCATTTCTCTCTTCAAGGTTTTCTTAATGCCGCTGGTATTGAGGGATGGAAATTTCTGACCGCGATCTAAATCGAGGAGCAGGTCTATAGCATTTTGATGCTCATTTAGTCCACGGTATGCCAACGCAATATCTAAATATGCCTGAGCATTGTTCTTATTAGATCTTAAAATCTCGTTGTTGATCCGTATAACCTCCTCATAGTATCCTAAGGACGAAAGGGCAAGGGCTACACCCCTAAGTGTACTAATATCATTTGGAAACAGTTCAAGCACGGAGGAAATGATAGTTGATGCCATCTCAGGACTGCGGGATTTGAAATAGTCATAACTTTCATAAAAGAAATTCATGTTACCCTCATTATTTGTTCGCATTTGAACAAATACACTGTAGGCTTCGGCCAAAGAAGAGGTCTTCTCCAGTTTTTTTCGAAAATCGGAAACAGCGGCGGCAGCGTCTTTATCTGGTTCCGAATAAATATTGTCTGTAAGTCTTGCAAGGTCCGTAGGTTCTCCTGTTTGTTTAGAGTTCATAAAGGCTTTTGTTGTAATAAGGATAACACCATTAGCCCCTAAACTGCCATATTTATTGGTGGCTGCATATCCCTTCAGAACAGAAATTGAAGCGATGTTATCCGGATTTATATAGTCAAAACCTGTTTGGCTATCTTGCCGCTCCGCAAATTGCTGCACACCATCGCGAGAAGAATCTGACTGCCGTTGTGGCACGCCATCTATTACCACCAGCCCATAGTTGTTTCCTAAAATTGATGTATTAGAGCGCATGGTTACTCTGCTCAGATCTTCGTCATTCCTCAGGGTCACATTAGAAAATTTATTTAACACGGCCTGGGAAACATCGGTTTGTATCGGAGTTATAGACTCTTCGTCTATGGTTTGGATGGCATAGCCTGTTTTATCCTCATTCTCTTTACCATACGCAGTAGTAATATCTGCACCTTCTTCTTGTCTTTTCTCAATCAGAAAAACCTCTTCCAAAGAAACTACATTGGCTTCTAAAAATATCGATAATGGCTCTTCCCCTTCTACCGGGATCACTTTATACGTATTGTTGGCCCTGCTCGATACGAGTAGGCTATCCCCCGGTTGTGCCTGTATACTAAAACTCCCATCGGGCAGAGAGCGAATGGCATTGGAAATCCCTTTAACCGAAATAACAACGTCTGGTTCGGGCGTATTATTGATATAAACCTTCCCTTTGATCATTATGCCATTACCGGATTCCTTCTTCTTTAGTCTGCTTATATTTTCAGGGAGAATAGCCGCAAAATCCATCAATCTGTTACGATGTATCAATGCTGTTCTTTTGAGGAATTCCTCATCGCGATACGGGGAACTATTGATCAAAAAACTTTTTGCCGGCAGATTGGGGGCATCGGCTTCGTAAACCCTGTTTCCATCTGTAAATAAATAGATATTAGGATGTTTAGCTACGTCATTGATAAGGGCATAGACATTAGCCCCATCGTAAATTAATGCTTCAAGATCTTTCTTTAGAATCTGCCAATCGCCATTTTTTATTTGATACGTTTTCTCTTTGGTGCTAATATTAAATAAAATCAATTGCACCTCCTGATCTGGAACCCTGCTAAATATTTTTTCCAAAACGGAGAAATCCTTGCTCGAGATCTCTGTCCTTCATGGAAAGAGAGGTGTCCCATAATATAGTAGTATTTTTATTTTCAATTTCCTGCCCAAACAAATGAGAACAAGCAAGGGTTAGGAGAATAAAGATCGCAATGCGTTTCATAGTATCAATTTCCTTGATGTTTTTGTATGCGTGGGATAAGAAGCAGCTCCGTTTGCCTTCCATTTACATATCTAAATCCTTCAGGACCATAAAACCCTGCTTCTTCCAGCATTATTCTGATATCTCGCTGCCATTCAGGGATGTTCACTGTGGCATTAAGCTCAATGGCATAGACCGTATTCGGATTTAAAGGATAGTTATCGCCATCATCTTTCATTACGCCTCCCTGGGAATCCCACATTCCTATAGTTGTGCCTGCAGAATGTCCGTACAGACCTAAGGGGTGAGTGTAAATTGCAGGACGCAATCCATCGGCCTTGGCTTCGGCCAGTGCCTGTTGAAAGTATTTGATTCCCCGTAAGGCCTTTTTTCATGTTGTTCGTTAAAAAGTCCTGAACCCTATTTCCTTTTTTTAAAGCTTCTACAAGGTATTTTGGAGGACTGGTCTCTTTTGGACGGAGTACATATGCTAATTCCTGGCAATCTGTGTTCAGCCTTAAATAGGTGATCCCAAAATCGCAATGCAAGAGATCACCGGGTAAAATGACCATGTCTTCCGGGCGTCCCGAAAATGAATAGAGATGACTAACGAGGTCTTCCTTAGTTCTTTGAATATCTACCGTAGGGTGAAACCAGGTCTCCAATCCCAGGTCTGTCACTTTTTGGCGCATCCACCATTCTACTTCAGAGGTAGTTGTAATACCGGGAGTGATCACCGCTTCTGAAAATGCTTCTTTAATGATATTATGAGTAATGCTAACCAACTGATTGTAAATGACCATTTCACGTTCTGTACGCGTCTCTATCCAACGGACGGCCAATTGCTCGGCAGAACCTACTCTTTTTTGGTATTTGGCAGGTAAATACCGCATGA
Source organism: uncultured Flavobacteriaceae bacterium (assembly GCA_963796935.1). Taxonomy (GTDB): domain Bacteria; phylum Bacteroidota; class Bacteroidia; order Flavobacteriales; family Flavobacteriaceae; genus Muriicola. The sequence goes on along the minus strand of CAWCNT010000014.1, from coordinate 108,219 downwards.
ACTCATCATAGTCTGTCTTATCCAACCCATCCGCAATGTTATGATCCTTGGAATAGTTGAGCCCGATGCTGACCGGATCCCGCATTTCAATGAGCTCTATAAGACGCTTCCACTGGTCTGGTTCTTTTTCCTTATCCCATGCCGATTCTATATTTTTTCCCACATTATAACGAGCCACAGCCAGTTTTTCAATGGTGTTTTTAGCTTTATCTCTATAAAAGATAAAGATGGTCCTCCGACGTGCATTAAGCCAGGTAGCCGGTAACATAGTCCTAAGTACCGGATCTTCATTGTATTCTCTGGAAATGACGATCCACATATCAATACCCGCATCATCCATTAAATGAGGTAAGAGAAGATCAAAACGTTCCGAAAGTATCTCATCCACTACTTGAGCCCGATCCTTTTCAGGAAGTATATGTTGAGAGCTGGTAATAATTGGCAAAAAAAGTAAGCAAACACAAAGAAAATATCTCATAGGGGAAGCTGTTTTATTCTTGTTTGTTGAGCGAAATGTTAAAAGCTATTAACTCTTAAAATATAGGTTGAAAATACATCTTTTTAGGCTGAATCTAAAATTCTGTATCTTTCCGTATGAAGATCTCTTTCGTTCTTTTATTTAGTGCTCTTATTCTTTCTTTGGGATGTTCGCAATCATCTGAGACAGACCCCATAGACAACGACAAGATAAATGCGATTTTTCAACCCGCTCAAGTCCTTTTCATTGGAAACAGCCACACCAATTATAACAATGGTGTTTCCTTTCATCTACAGGGATTTTTAAATAAGACAGACCTTCCTTATTCCACGGTGGTAGAGAAGATGACCATGGAGGGATATACAATACAACAGCATTCAGAAAATGTGAATACACTTGCTAAATTGACCGAAAGAGACTGGGACATTGTCGTATTCCAGGAAAACAGCACAGAGGCCGCAAACAATTCGATGGCCGCTACCGTAGGCATGCAGGATCTGCGCTTTAAGATCTCAAGTTCTAAAACCCAAATATTCCTTTTTATGACTTGGGCCTATGAGGCCCAGCCGGGAATGCTGTCTGCTATTAAGACCACCTATGAAAATACCGCACCCCTGATATCCGGAACCATTGTACCGGTAGGTCTTGTTTTTCAGGATATCCTCAACGATCCTGAGAATGTAATTTCTTTGTATGACCCGGATGGGATCCACCCAAGTTTGGAAGGCACTTTTTTGGCATCGGCCATGTTTTATGCAGCCATTTATAAGAAAGACCCCCGACTCAACAATTATACTGCGGGCCTTACTGAAGAAGATGCAGTTTACCTTAAGGAAAAGGCATTTGAGACCTTACAAAACTATTCAGATTGAGCTAATAAGGCTGCTTTAATATCTTTTCGGAGTATTTTTCCGCTTTCTGAGCATAAGAAATTTTCAAATGCATAGATCTCTTTTGGCTTTTCTAATTTCCCAAGAGTGGTCAAACCTTCAATTGCTGTTCTCATTGAAGTTTTATTGACCTTACCTTCTACGATAAGTACTAATTTTTCTCCCAATTCTTTGTCAGGAATGCCAGTAACCATAAAACGACCTTCAATGACTGGGCTTAGTTTTTTTTCGATCTGCTCAGGAATGAGTTTTACTCCTCCAGAATTTACGACATTGTCCCAACGACCTACCCACTCAAATTCAGTTTCAGAAACCAGCTTCACAATATCATTGGTGCTAATTGAATCCACACCTAGTGCAGGCGCGTGAATTTGAAGGCAATTCCTGCTGTCTTGAGAAATTGTGATCTCCGGCAAGGTGTGAAAAGAATTTGAAATTCTTTTATCTTCTTTAGAAATGGGCAAATTCAGTGGTCTTACCGCAATATGAGAACAGGTCTCTGTCATTCCATAAGTCTCGTAGATTCGTGTTGAAATATTCTGCACTTTAGTCCGTAGTTCCTCAGAAACAGGAGCACCACCCACCAAAAGGAGTTTAATTTTTGAAATATTTTTCAACGATTTTTCCAATTGCAATGGAACCATCGAACAAAGGTCGTATGACTTTAATAATCCACTCAGAGGGGCAGATGAAGGGGTAATATGATCTAGTGATAATCCCAAGACCATGGCCCGCACCAACATCATTTTTGCGGCAATATGGCTTGCAGAAAGACATAGCAGTGCCGTATCCTTCTCCTTTAATCCAAAATAGGCTCCGGTAACTAAAGCAGAATTTACCATGGCTTGTTTGGATAGTGAGATATTCTTTGGAGTCCCCGTAGAACCAGATGTCCTAACTATAAGTGAGTCATGAGGCGAGAGCCAATCCATTAAAAAGTCTCCTATTTTCTGTTCTTCCTCATCTCCTTCTTTTATAAGGCTATAGGCCACATCGTTTAACACGGAAGGAGTAAAATAACTCCCTTGGAATCTAAATTGTTCATGGAGCGTCTTGTAGGATCTATCCATTTGTACGACTTTCTAAAAATACTTCTCTAGACGCTACTTTGCCTGTCAATCTTTCTTTCCAATCCTTCCATCCGTATTTACGGGAAAAGAAGTAGATCAATAGAGGAAAAATGACAAATACAGGAACCAGGATATCCCATCCCAGGACAGGGTCTGATATATCTCTGTAAATTGAATGTGTTTGAAAGGCTGTCCAGTCTGCTGTCACCAAAAGAGCACCGAAAAGGTTATTTGCTGCATGAAAACCTAAGGCAAGTTCCAGACCTTCATCCATTAAGGTAATAATCCCGAGAAAGAGTCCGGTACCAATATAAAAGATCATGATCCCCGGCCCCAATGTACTTACTTCAGGATTTCCCAGGTGCATTAGACCGAATAAAAGTGAGGTAACCAATAATGGAAACCATCTGTTTTTAACCAATAGTCCCAGCCCTTGCATCATATGTCCCCTGAACATATACTCCTCAAAACTGGTCTGTAAGGGAATTAATAATATGGCAATTACCGCCAATTTTAAAAATGGCACTAACTGAAAATTTAATTGATATTTATCTGGGGAGAAAAAGATATCAACTCCAGTGAGAAGTACTGTAATAGCACCCCAAAGGAAAAAGGCAAAGCCGATCCTTTTCCAGTCTATTTTCTTTCGAGATGTGGTAAGTGCCCTGATTGATTGTGATTGGACCAATATTACCCAGCCCAGAATAAAGAAAAGTCCCAGGGCCAAAGGCACCAGCAATATGATCAGCACTAAATTTGATCCAAGTTTATCTATCAGATCGGCCATCATTACATCTACACTTACCGGCGAATAGAGGACGGAAATATAGTTGAGAATCATAAAGCCAATAAACCCCAGTGGAAGTATCCAAAATTTCCACAGACTAAAATTCCCTTCATAACCTTGTTCTATGTACATATGTCATTAATTAGTTTATAATTCCACTCTAAGTTATTGTTATATAATAATTTACCCTTCCTTACCTCAAGTGGACTTTCTATATTATTTACAAAAAGACTTCCTGTCCCGAGGCCTTGTGGCAATGAATTATTTAGGGTAAAGGTCCATTGCGCAATTGCATTTAAACCTATATTGCTTTCAAGGGCACTGGTAACCCACCACTGAATACCCATTGCATTTGCTAAGGTAATCCATTCCATACTACCCTTATACCCGCCTATTAAACTCGGTTTTAGAATAATATACTGCGGTGCCACTATTTGTAGCAATTCTCGCTTTTTTGTTTCATCAACTACTCCAATTAATTCTTCATCTAACGCAATATCCATAAATCCGGAGGCACAAACTTCTTTCATTAAGGCCAGATTCCCTGGTTTTATGGGTTGCTCAATTGAATGGATATCTAGCTTTGAAAGTTCCTCCAATTTGTGAAATGCATCTTCTTTCCCAAATGCTCCATTGGCATCTACTCTAAGTTCTATCTCATCTTCAGTATATTGTTCCCGTATACGTGTTAATACGGATAGCTCCTTGTCAAAATGGAGGGCCCCTATCTTTAATTTAATACAGCTAAAGCCTTCTTTAATTCGATGGTTTATTTGTTCTTCCATAAAGGCCTTATTTCCCATCCAGATCAGTCCATTGATTGGAATTGGAGTGCCGTGTGATGTAAATTCTGAAGGGAATAAAATAAAAGGATCTTTTGAGGCCACCGATTTGAATGCCTGTTCCAGCCCAAATTGAATACTAGGAAACATGACAAGAGTAGATAATAAAGACTCTAAGCCCTTATCTATATGATCGCACACCCATTGTAATTGTGTCTCGTACTCGGCTACATCATCCATACTAAGCCCCCTGAACATAGCACATTCGCCTATCCCAAATTGCTCATCATTTTCCAGGATCAAAAACCAGGTTTCTTTCTGAGTTAAAATACCACGGGATGTTCCACCGGGTTTCTTAAAGTTGAGAATGTATTTTTTGTAAGTAGCTTTCATACGAATTGAAACAAATTTAGCTATATTTTGTCTCTAATAAATGAAGATATGAAAAGTATATCGGGGCAGGTTATTTGGATCACTGGTGCTTCCTCAGGAATAGGAGAAGCCCTGGCGTATGAATTAAGTACAATGGGAAATACGCTGATTCTTTCCGCGCGAAATAAAGAACGTCTGATGGAAGTTAAAGCTCAGTGTAAAAATTCCGCAAAGGTCCATATTGTACCCTTAGATCTGGAGGATCTTAATGCCATGCCTGCCCTTGTTACTCAGGCTATTGCGGCAACGGGACATATCGATATTCTAATTAATAATGCCGGAATTAGTCAGCGTTCCTTGATTGCCGACACTCATTTGATGTTTACAAAAAACTTATAGATGTTAATTACCTCGGCACCATTGCATTATCCAAGGCAATACTACCACATTTTATAGCCCAACAAAAGGGTCATTTTGTAACGGTCACAAGTTTAATGGGCCGTTTTGGTTCTCCGCTACGTTCCGGATATTGCGGTGCAAAACATGGGCTCCACGGGTTTTTTGATGTACTGAGAATGGAGCATGAGAAAGATAATATTACGAGTAACTTTGGTGTGTCCCGGGTTTGTAAAAACCAATGTTGCTGTAAATGCACTAACGGCAGACGGCAGTCCGCAGAATATAAATGACCATGCTACCAGCAAAGGAATGGACGCTCAAGTCTTTGCCAAAAAATTGATCAATGCTATAGCTAAGAAGAAGTTTGAAGTTTATATTGGAGGGAAAGAAATTGCAGGGGTTTATTTAAAACGTTTCTTTCCCAAATGGTTGCACCATGTGGTTCTGCGAAGTGATGTGGTGTGATTAAATATTCATAGATTCACCTATCCCAAGCAGGTGAAGTTCCTTCCCGTCTTTCTCAAAGGCATCCTTTGCTTTTTTATGATCAATTTCGATATAGCCAAAAGTGTCATAATGATACCCAAGCACCTTGTTACATTCTACAAAGTTGGCCGCCATCACAGCATCTTCAAAGCCCATGGTAAAATTATCTCCAATAGGTAGTACAGCAAGATCTAAGCTGTGTTGCATTGGAATCAGTTTCATATCCATAGTGAGCGCGGTATCGCCGGCAATATATACGGTTTTTCCATCGGCTTTTAACACAAAACCCCCGGGCTGACCACCGTTGGAGCCATCTGCAAATGAAGATGTATGAACTGCCTGCACATATTTTATGGTCCCAAAAGAAAACGTCCAGCTACCTCCATGATTCATGGGGTGTACCCGTAGGCCTTTTTCTTGAAAATGCATCGCAATTTCATAATTACTAATGATCTTGGGATCCGATTGTTTTGCAATTTCCTCTACATCCAGGACATGATCCTGATGTGCATGGGTCAATAGTATGTAATCTGGTTTTAATCCTTTGATAGAAATGGTGTCTGGCACCATGGGATTACCTGAAATAAAAGGGTCTACGAGTAGTGTGTGCTCCTTAATTCTAACAAAAGGGTAGCATGGCCAAGAAAGGTGATCTTCATTAGGTGTGTTTTGTGGCCCTAATTTATTTAAAATTGAACCAAAAGCGAACACCTTCTGTAGATTTATCAATATTTAGTGTGGATTGTAACTGATTTACTAGTCGATTCATAAGTCGGATACCCATTGAAGATTTGGTGCGTTCCTCAGTATCTTCCGGAAGACCTATCCCGTTATCGGTATATTCAAAAAAGCCCTGATCCCCATTCTTACGAAGATGAATATAAATCCTTCCATCCTTTTTATCCTCCGGGAAAGCATATTTAAATGAATTAGAGACCAGTTCATTTAGGATAAGTCCAAATGGAATGGCTCTGTCAATATCTAGCTCTACCCCTTCTGCATCTATAGTAATATTTATATTATGTCCGCCCTTTTTAAAGACAGACTGCACACTGTTTACCAGACTTTCAATATACCCCTGCATTTCTATCACAGACAGATCATCGTTCTGATATAATTTTTGATGGATCAGGGCCATGGCCTTTACCCTACTCTTCCCTTCTTCCAGGGCTTCAATTGCGGCTTTGCTACTGGTATTCTTTGTCTGCAGACTCAACAGACTGGAAACCATTTGAAGATTGTTCTTCACCCTATGGTGGATCTCTTTTAGAAGAGAATCCTTTTCAACAAGAGAATTTTCAATGATATGTTTTTGTTCGGCAATTAGTCGTTGGTTCTTGATACTTTTTAAATAAGCAAATACCAGTCCGGCAAAGCCCAATAAGGTAAAAATCAGCGAAATGAATACCAGATTGGTTCGTTCATCCATTGCCTCCATTTCACTTCTATTCTGTTCCATTTCTAATTTCTGCAGATTGATCATCCTGCGAGAATCCTCAAGATTTTCCTCTGCAACGATCGCCGATATTTGTTGTCTTTTAATGGAGGATTCTTTTACCTCCAGAGAATCCTGGATACGAACATTTTTTTGAAGGTACATCGCCTGATTCTTAAAATCACCAATTCGGTCATAGTAGGCTGCAAATAACCTGTTTTTCTTAATGATCTGATTGGCCCTGGTAAGTTTCAGATCAATATCTAGGTAGTCCTTGGCTACTTTTAACCGATCTAAACGCAAATGACTTTCGGCCAAAGCCAACACATTTTCGTTTGCTTCAGAAGAAGATCTGCCAATATTATTTTCTTCTATAGTTGAAATGCTTGTTTCCAAATAAGGAATAGCCTCTTCAAACTGGTTCATTTGAACATAGCACTTCCCAATATTGCCATCTATGATCCCTTTGAGAAGATTCCCTTTAATGATCTCACTCTCCGTTTTTACTGTACTCATATCATTGAGGAAGACCTCAATATATCCTTTGGCCTTAGAAAAGTTAGTAAGTGCCGTAGAAGTAGACTTATCTAGTAATAAGTAATTTCCAATTGAATTGTGGTAGTTAGCTAATCCAAAAAAATCATTTTCCTCCACGGTCTTCTGATTTTCCATGATATAATCTATCATGGCCTGACGGTGAAGACCTAAATTGGAATAGATGTCGTAAAATGAGATATTATTCTTTAATCCCAGTTCTCTTTTTTGCTTCCTTATCTCAACCTGTTTGTCATATAGCTGTAAACGAGAATAGTTCGCATCGAGCAGATCGAGCAATAATTCTTTGGTACTAAGATCTAATTTGTTCTTGTCCTTGTATAATTTGGTAGACAAGGATACACTCTTATCATATTCGCCAATATCAAAAAAGATCTGTGACTGAATAAGTTTGTATTTTTTTATGGCAAGCGAGTCTTTAGAATTTTTAATATACCGATCTACAGTATCTAACCAGTCATAAGCAGAATGGCTGTTATACCGGTTAACCGTGGCGAAGAAATAAGTAAATCGATCTGAAACCGTGGATTCATTTTGGAATTGAACTAGTGCATCGTCCTCAAGAGGATCAATATCCTGAGCGACCCCCATACATACCGAAAGGGTAAAAAAGTAAAATACTAATGTGCCAAGCCTTTTTGCCATAACATGCCTAGAACTTTGTAATGCTGCGTTTATCAAAATTTATGAAAGAAAATTCTCCTTTAAAATGTGCCTTTCAAACTTACCATAATTTAACGGTCTTGCTAAATAATTGTTGTAAACCAAAGGGTTTGTGTGGTTATTTCTACCTCCCGGCGTTATTGCCCATTATAGCTTTCTGCGTGAAATAAAAATAAGGCAACAGGTCTTATGACCAATTAGCCCTTCAGACTGCTAGAACATAAAAAAGACCATACATTTCTGCATAGCCATTTTAATAGATAAAAAATAGGTAAGATTTGGGACGTTCTGGGAACGCTTCAAAAGTAAGCGGAAGTATCAAAGGGTTTTGTGATTTGTTGTGAATGGCGCCTAATATGTTGTGAAAGACCACTTCCTTGTATGTGAAATGCTTTTTGGCGATATTTTTAGTCGTTCAATATCGATTTTAATCATCCCTAATAAGGTACTCATCTATTGAATAGAAAAGGGTCTTGACTTTACAGACAAGACCCTTTTACGAGAACACTATATGAAAATGAAAAAAATTAACTTCTATTGATGAGTACCAAAATACCATCTAGAAGTTATTAGATAAAATGAATGTTGTAAAAGTAAAGTAAGCTGTTGTGAGCGGTGTTAATCCCGGTATTGGCAGAAAAAAATGCAGGCTACATTTGGAATAAACCTATGAATTCATCGCAGAAATGATAAATTCTTTAAATTCCTTGGAAATAGGGATCAGTGTATTGTTGATCATGATATCCTTTGAATTAATAGCATCAATATGATCTACATTCACGATATAGGACTTATGAGCCCTGTAGAACTTATGTTTTGGTAACTTGTGTAAATAATCCTTTAGTGGAGACCTTACCAGGAACTTCTTGTCTACAGTATTCACTTCCAGATACACATTATCTGCTTTGATAAATTGTATATCCCCAAATTGAATACGATAATAAAGATGTTGTTTCTTTACGAAGATCGAATCTTTTAGAACAGAATTAGAAACAACCTCTTCTTCTTTATCCACTGCAGATCCTTCTCCTGATCCTTTCTCAGAATAATCAAAATTGGATAAGGCAATTTCAATAGAGGTGTACAGATCTTGTTGTTCAAAGGGTTTTACCAAATATCCGTTAGGTTTAACCGTTTTCGCATTTTCTACAGTAGCCCTGTCAGAGTTGGAAGTCACAAATATGAAGGGTATGTTATATTTTTCCCGTATATGTTTCCCAAGATCAATACCTGTTTTATCCGAAGCTAAAATTATATCTATAAGGACAAGGTCTACATGATTGTTCTTTAAGCACTTCTTCGGCTTGCTCGTATACAATCACATTATCTACGATCTCGTAGCCTATTTCTTCGAGCATCGATTGCATATCATCTGCAATGATCACGTTGTCTTCAACAATAAGAATCTTGATGGCTTGTTCCAAAACTGATGGGGTTTTACAAAAGTTATTGTTATCAAATTTACAAAAAAATATTAAACCCCAGATAAAAGAGTACAGCCATAAAAAAGGTGCTTAAAGCTACTTTTTTAAGCTCGGGATCAAAGGCATGTGGCTCCTTTACCCTCGTCACCTTATAAAGATGCATCCCCAGTGGAATAAAGGCCAAAAGACACAAAGTCTGATGCCATTGTGTTGCAGAAAGCACTAAAAACAAGGTCATACAAAGGAAAGAACCAATGAGAAGAAGATAATGATATTGTTTCGCCCTGGGAATTCCCAATTTTACTACCAGGGTATTCTTTCCGGCCAGGACATCGGAGTTATGATCTCTTAAATTATTTAGATTTAATACTGCTGTACTTAAAAGTCCTGTGGAAATAGCAGGCAGAACCGATATAAGAGTTAGGTACTTCGTAAAAAGGAACATAGATCCTAAAACACTTAACAATCCAAAAAAAGAAAAAACAAAGAGATCACCCAGTCCTTTGTAGCCATAGGCAGAGTCGCCAACTGTATATCGTATAGCCGCCCAAACAGCCAGAGCACCTAAGAAAGAAAACAATAGAAAATATTGGAGTAGGCCATCAAAAGCCCAATATAATAGAACCCCTATAAAACTTATAGTAATTAGTACAGCTACAAGAATCCCGGTTTTTAGTTCCTTCCTGGAAAGTGCTCCTGTTTGATAGGCGCGCTTTGGACCTATCCGCTCTTCATTATCTGTTCCTTTAATACCATCACCATAATCATTGGCAAGATTTGATATGATCTGTAATCCAAGGGTAGAGAGTATTGCCAGGAGAAAAACAGGCAAGTCTTTATAACCATACATGCCAGCCAGACCGCTTCCTATGAGAATTCCGGACACAGATAAAGGCAGGGTCCGAAGCCGAACCGCATTGAGCCATGCTTTTGCTTTCAAGGATTTTAATTGGCGGGTTCTATCTTCAAACGTTTCCCCTCTTTATAGGAGGCAACAAAGGCATCATCAAATCCCATATTTACAAGTTGTTTTCTAAACTTTTGGGCTTCCTCCAAGGTTTCGAAGTTCCCCAAGGAATATGAATAGAAAGGATTCGTCTTAACAAATAAGGTGTTATTTAATGACTGTGATGAAAGGGTAAGATTATTTTCCACAAACGATTTGATCTGAACGGAATAAATGGTCTCTTTCTCCAGGAAATTTCTGGCCAGATAGAATTCATTTACTAGGCTTAATTCACGATTCTGTTTCTTTAAGTTGTCTATTCTATCTAACACCACTTGCATGCTATCTACCGGAACATTTAGGCTGGTAGTATCCAAATTCTGTTTATTGGTAAAAACCCCGGCAGTAAAGGAGGTAATTGCCAGAGAGGCAATTAAAAAAAGGGCAGTGACCCCAGCGAAGATATTACGCTGTATCTTCTTGCGTTTCAACTCTTTATTCTTGTACTTTATTTGATCGAGTAAACGCTCATTTATGATCTGAGCTTTATCAATGTCTTTGTGTAGCTCCAGTAAATCACTTTCTTCAATGAATGGCATATAAGATTTTTTTTTAAAAAGCGGGGGTTAAATATAACTAAAAAGCTAACAATCAAAAAAATAATACACAGTATTTAAAGAATTAAACTCACTAAACACTTTAGGTTAATAATAACGGAAAAGGATTAGCAATTATTATCAGCACCTAAACCTTATAAATTCCGTCTTCCTTTATGGAGATCTTGTGGTCTTTATACAAGGTTCCTATAGCTTTTTTAAAAGTCTTTTTACTCATTGCAAACCATGTCTTTATCTCTTCCGGACTCGACTTGTCATGAAGCTTAAGGTAGCCGCCCTGTTCCAACAACTTTTGATAGATCATTTGCGCTGCAGGTTCTAAGGCCCTGGCTCCCATTGGCTGAAGTGTGATATCCAGTTTTTTATCTGGCCTAATGTGCTTAACAAAACCCTTTATTGAATCTCCCTCCGCTATTGGCTGAAATATATCACTGTGAAAGATGAGTCCTCTGTGACGGCCATTGACCACCACATCCCAGCCTAGTTCAGAACGCCTGTAAACAAGCAGATCTACTTCATCATTTTCTACAACTTCCAATGAATCATTATTCATGAATTTTGAAAGTTTGCTTGAACCTACCATCCGAAACGATTTATCATCCAGATAGCAATAAATTACCTGCCAATTGCCTTCAATCAATTTAGTTCGCTGCTCACCATAAGGTACCAACAGATGTTTTTCTAGACCCCAATCCATAAATGCGCCAATCTCATTTACTTCTGCTACTCTTAGAAAACCAAATTCATTTCTTTTTATAAAGGGTTGTAAGGTAGTTGCGATAGGTCTTTCTTCATGGTCCAGATAACAGAAAACATTTATCTCATCTCCAATTTCATATTCTTCAGGAACATATTTCGTGGGCAGCAAAAGATCGTCTACATCCTTATCCCCCAAAAAAAGACCCACACTGGTACTTCGCAGAATGGTAAGTGTATTGTAATTGCCTAATTCTATCATAGTTACCTTGAGGTAGCTCCATAACAGCCATCCTATTTACCGGACAGTTGTCAATGAAGTTCTTTTAATTGTTATAAACTTCTTCTCTACCAAACTTTTTCGTGAGCAGGTAGTAGATCACTGCACGATATTTTGTGCGCTCGGAAACACCGTAAGTGACCATTATATCATTGATAGCCTTTTCCAGGGGCAGTTCTTCAGAAAGACCTAATTTCTTAATCAGGAAATTGTTCTTAACCGTCGCAAGTTCTTTTTCGTCTGTGCCCGACACATTTGCGGAATCTCTGTTATAAATAGAAGGCCCCAAACCAATGGCAACTTGCTTTAGCAAAGCCATGTCTGGTTCTACGTGAAATCTATCTTTTAAATGAGCCGCGTATTTTATTATTAGTTCATCTCTTTTGTTAGCCATGGTATTTCTTTACACTATATAAAATTGTTTACTCTCAAGATATAAAATCAAAATAAGTGCGCAAAATTTGATCATTAACATCAGAAGGCGTTTTGATCTCCAGGAGTTTTGGTCTGTCTGAAGTATCATAGAAGTGCTCTAAAGCCTTTAGAACTTCATCTTCATTGGTGGCCAATTGATAGCCTAAATTATACAAGCTGCAAAGTGGTTCGGCATTAAGCGCATGCGATGTTTCAAAAAATGTTTTAAAATTTTCAGAATCTTCTTTTCCAGGTAAGATCCTAAAAATGCCTCCTCCCCCATTATTGATCAAAATGATCCTGAAATCTGGACGAAGGTATTGATTCCATAGTCCGTTACTGTCATAGAAAAAACTAAGATCCCCGGTTATCAAGATAGTTGGCGTTTTATTATGCAAAGAAGCTCCTGCAGCAGTAGATGTGCTACCATCAATTCCACTGGTGCCTCTGTTACAGAATACCTTTAGGCCTGGCTCCATATCAAAAAGCTGAGCATAACGCACTGTTGAGCTATTGGCGAGGTGCACCATTGATTTGTTGGGAAGGCTTTGTAAGATTTTATCGAAGACCCACATGTCTGAGAATGGAATAGTGTCCAGATATTCCTTTCTGCGTTTCGCATAGTGATCTCTTGTGTTTATCCATTGATCACGATAAGGACTTGATACATTCTTTATGCCTGGCACAAAACCTTGCAGAAAGGTGTTGAGCCTTACTTTAAAATGAAATGAGAGACCAAAAAAGGTGTCGTATGCTCTATTCTCGTGAACATGCCAATGCGTTGCCGGTTTATACTGCCTAAGGAAGGCTTTGATCTTCTTAGAGACCACTAGTCCGCCAAATGTCAGTAAGATGTCTGGTTGTAGCGACTTAAAAAGCTCTTCTTTCCTGGCCGATTTTTCAATCGGAGCAATGATGCTATCTATGCTTGGTAAAATATTGGCATTATGAAGGTTAGAAGTAGTTTCCGTAAAAATGAGGACCGAAGGATCGTTGGCCAATACCTCCAACCATTTGGATTCTATTTCTTCAGGAGATAAAACTCCTACCAATATCATCTTTCTCCGGGCAGCATTCCATTGAGCGGTAAACGCTGAGATGTCTTCCAACTCATTGTCCTTATTCTCCAAGGCAATAGCAGTGCCTGTTGGCATATCACTAATATCCTGAGTATTGTAAAGGGGTTCCTCAAAAGGAATATTAATATGGACAGGAAGACACTGCTTTAGAGCTGTACTCAGGGCAACTATAATTTCCTTACGATTATACTCTGAGATCGTCCTTTGGGTCTCTTCCAGAGGAACGCCTTCCTTTATCATCGAAGGGTCAAAAGTTTTTATTGTTTTGGTGGCATGTGTAACATCTTGACTGAGGTTGGCGGAATATCCTATATGGCGGTCAAAAACATGGTCTTGTCTAATAGTCTGGCCGTCACCTATATCAATCTTATAAAGGGGTCTGTCTGCTGAAATAATAATGAGGGGATGATTGCTATAAAACGCTTCTGCAACAGCCGGATAAAAATTAAGCAACGCACTTCCCGAAGTACAAAGAACAACAACCGGATGTTTTAATTGCTGAGCCATTCCCATGGCGAAAAAGGCAGCACAACGCTCATCTACAATACTATAACAATCAAAATAAGGATCTTCAGTGAAGCCAATAATCAGCGGTGCATTTCTGGAACCTGGAGATATTACGATCTGGGAAATCTCCACAGCCTTGCAATACTGAATTAAGAGTTGGGCAGAAGGTATACTCGGGTATCGCATAGGCCAGCAAAAATACGATTCAGGTCATTGCTTTCCCAATGATATCCTATAATTCTACACCACCTGAAGCATGGTTTTACTCTTGGCTACTGTTTCTTCCCATTCCTGTGAAGGATCAGAGTCTTCGGTGATTCCGCCTCCCACATAAATAAGAGCTTTTTGATCTATTAACTCCATGCACCTGAGATTAACATACAAACGAGTATCCCTTTCTAATCCATGGTTTATTTCTCCCAGATACCCCGTATAAAAACCTCTGGGATAATTCTCATGTTGAAGAATAAATGATCTTGCCGCTTTTAAAGGCATCCCACAAACTGCGGGTGTGGGATGTAAGGATTGCAATATGGATCTTGTTTTCTCTGGCAAAGCCTCCCCTTTAATGGTAGTCTTTAAATGCCATAAATCACCGGCTTTTACAGTTTCTACTTCAGACCTTTGCATTTTTGTAACCTGATCTGCAAGGGCGGTTTCAATGTAGGTGGTGACCATCTGCTGCTCTTCTTTTTCTTTGGCTTCCCAAACAGGATTGGGATGTTCTGATTCTTGCAGTGTCCCTGCCAGTGCCACCGTTGAAAACTTATTCCCACTTTGTCTCATCAAAATTTCCGGTGTGGCTCCTACCCAGGTCCCAACAGAGGGGTGATACCAATAATAACACAAAGCATTAGGATACTTATTGAGGAGTCGCTGGAAAATTTCCATTGGACTTCTTTTGGTATCAACTTTAAGTTTCCTGGAAAGTACAACCTTCTTTAACTCCCCCAACTTAATACTCTGAACAGCCTCTTCTACAAGTTTTTTATATCGGTTCTCTTCTGAAACAGATGCGCTAAAAGAAATATTTTGAGGAATACTCTGATTTTGATCGGGTTCAAAAATAGTGGAGAATTCATTGTCGGGCCGTATTAGAACGGGTAAAGTATCATCCAGAAATGGTCCAAAAACAAAACCAGATTCTGTGAAATCACTTACCTGCTGCAAACTAACATCATTCTGAAAAATAGCCCGTACACTATCCTCATTAGGATTTTTGTAGAGTACTCCCGGCAGTTTATTTTGAAAGTGTACTGCTGACTTCTCTATAAAATTATAAAAGGAACTACTTTTTTGGTAAGGCAATGGTAGTGAGTTTACATAGCGAAATTAAGAGGTCTTCCTCGTCTGTGATCCGGATCTCCCATAGTTGAGTGGTCCTGCCCTTGTGTATTATTGTCGCCCGTGCAAATACAAATCCCTCTTTTATGCTCCGAACATGGTTGGCCGCAATCTCGATCCCTCGCACAAAAAAAGATTGTCCATCTAAAAAGACATAGGAAGCGGCGCTCCCAACACTTTCAGCTAGAGCCACTGAAGCACCTCCGTGTAATACCCCATCTGGTTGATGCACCTTTGGGGTAACAGGCATTTTGGCGATAAGGAAATTCTCTCCTACATCTATATATTCAATATCCAGGGTCTCCATTAAAGTGCCTTTACGAATATCGTTACAGACCTTAAGGATTTTCTCTTTATAGTCGTCCATTTCCTTATTTTTGGTAAAATTAAGCATTCAGTAGCAACTAACCCGATAGCAATTTGCGAAATGGCTTTAGAAGAAAAAAAAATCTCCTATCTAACACAGAATACGTACGTAACATTAAATACACTTGGCCCAAAAACAACGTATATCTGGGTAATCTTTCATGGGATAGGATACTTAAGCAGATATTTTCTTAAATACTTTGATGGCCTCGATCCCGAAAAAAATTACATCATTGCACCTCAGGCACCTTCAAAATACTATCTGAATGCGCAATACAGGCATGTAGGGGCCAGTTGGCTTACAAAGGAGCATACGGCGACCGAGATCAATAACCTGATGTCTTACCTGGATGGAGTTATGGCAAACGAGGACCTGCCTGAGAATTGCAGACTTGTGGTCTTTGGGTATTCCCAAGGTGTGTCCATAGCCATGAGGTGGGTGGCACAAAGAAAAATACAATGTGACCATTTAATACTTTATGCTGGTGGCATTCCCAATGAACTAACGAAGGATCAGCTTAAACACCTTAGCGACCATTGTAAAATAAAGATCATAATTGGAGATAAAGATGAATATCTGACTGAAGAACGCCTGGAGCAAGAGCGAAAAAAAACAGACCTTCTTTTTGAAGGACGAGCTCAATTGAAACTATTTGATGGGGGCCATGAGGTCAAAAAAGAAATAATCAACAACCTGCCATGAAACTTGAGGACATAGTACTAGAGAATGATTATGTAAAGCTTATTCCACTTTCTTTAAGTAATTACAAACAATTGACATCTATAGCACTTCAACCCAAACTTGTACAATACTCTCCTTCAGATATTGAATCTGAAAAGTCCTTTGAGAATTATGTTACCATTGCCCTGGAACAAAGAACACAAAAGTTGGCCATCCCTTTTTTGGTGTACAGCAAGGTACACGAGATAGCTGCTGGTTGTACTCGTTATATGAATATTGATTGGAAAAACAAAGTGCTACATATTGGGGCTACTTGGGTGGGACGTGAGTTTCATGGAACAGGTATAAATACACAAATGAAGCTCCTAATGATAAATTATGCCTTCTATACACTTCATTTTGAAAAAGTGGAATTCCGTATTGACGAACGAAATATGCGCTCCAGAAAAGCGGTTGAAAAACTAGGAGGGGTCCTGGAAGGGGTTTTACGAAAAAATGTCTATCTCCTGGACGGATTTAAGCGAAACACCTGTTGCTATGGAATTTTACCCGAAGAATGGGAAATTTCCAAAAAGAGTTTAAAAACAGGCATCTAGGTCTGTTACTCCAAGCTTGAAATTCTATGCACTAATTCCTTTATAAATAGCTTATTAGAGACAATATTTAGATGGCTTTTGGCGTTGTATGGACCCATATAAGAACTACTCTTATCTGGATCCCAATCTGAATGAATCTACATATGAAAAATTATCTGGCATTTTTGGCTTTTTCCTTTATTTCCATTGGAATACACGCCAACTGCACCAATGCGTATGCCACAGCAGCATACAGTCTTTCTCATGCCAAAAAATCGATGAGTGCAAATAATTTTAATCATCAACAATATTATGCAGAGCGAGCTTTGATAGCTTTTGAAAAGGCCCAATTTCAAATTGAGAGCTGTGGATGCCAGGCTTCCATGGATCATATTTTAGATGGAATTGAAAATCTGGAGACTGCCTTAAGTCAGACAGAATGGGACATGGGACGCTACTATACCAAAAAGGCTTTAGAGAATGCAGAAGAATTGATTTACAGTCTTGATATGTGTTCTACTACTGATACCCCAGGATTTGAGCAACCCCTGGAAGAAACTCAAGTAGCGATTCAAGATGAGATAGGTGCCATGGCAGAAAACGTAGAAGAAGTAAGTATTTTAGAAAAGCAATTAGATTTTAAACGAATTGCTGAAACAGACATTGCATCTCTGGAAAAGTCGATACATAAATTGGCCACCCTTTTTCATTGTGAAAAGGCACTACATATCTTAAAAGATCGCAAAACAAGGACAGAAGCGGAACTCAAAACAGAAAGTTTTGAAAAGACCAAAGCATATTATTTGTCACAGGTGGTTTCCATTCACAATAAGGCGCTTTTTGCTTTGATAGAATGTTCTAAAAACTAGGCGCACAACATTGGTTAATGTCCTTTGTCCTGTACCCCTCTATTCCTTTGGCAATTCATCTGCATAATACACTATTCTACGCGTAATATAATCGTTACTTGGTGTGATGATCTGTTTGATCCAGTTAGGAGGTTGATTAGCATCTAATTGGTAAATGTATTCCTGTATAGTTTCCTTATTATTTGCCAGTGTTTTCTTTTTGTGAAGAAATCCGTGCTGGTCATATTCATAAATAAATTCTTTGGTCTGAACAAAGGAAGATTTTACAGCATCATAGGCAAATAGTAACTCTTTCTGTTTTCTACCCAATGAATCCTGAAATACTTCTGTGGCCTTAAAGGGCTCTCCGTTTACATATTCTTTTGCCAGAACATTAAGGAGATTATTTTTCTTTTTATCAGCATAAAAAGATCGGCGTAAGGTCTTTTCTACGATCCCATTCATACTAGTCGTTTGGGTTCTTTCACCGTCTATACTGTCATAGGAGATCTGAGTTTCATCTAAACCTTCATTATTCCTTCTTTTAAAGCTTATTAGTGTTCCGGAATCGTCATAGAAATAGTCATATTGCTCCAAGAATTCTTGCTGGTAAGAATAAATAAGTTCTTTTACGATCTTGTTTCGCAATGTATCTATGAAATAAATATTAGCTATGGATGTTTGCCTATCCAGGCTATCCTCACGATAGTTCTCTAAACGCTTTTCTTTTAGCAGTCCGTTGAAATATTTATAGTAACTAATATCATAATCCGTAGCACTATATCGGGTTGTTACTTTCGTAAGCAGACCTTCTTTATTAAATTCATAGGCCTCTTTGCCATAGTCGGTTATGACCAAACACGACTTCACCTTTCCCCTCAGGTTGAGATCGGTCTTTGTAAAAACCTTTGGAAGTTGTCCATAACCAATGCTAAACATCAACAGGAATAGCACTGTGAGCATTGGCACTAACTTTAAGGCTCTTGGATTGGAGATCTTCATAGAAGTAAAATTACAGCTTCTTTATTCTTATAAAAACAAAATACATGCCGAAAAAAAAAGAGGCAGTAAAAACTGCCCCTTATATAACTGAAAATTAAAAGGATTATTTTACTTCCTCAAAATCAACGTCTTCTACATTATCACCTTCTTTTGCGCTATCTTCAGTGGGCGCTTCACCATTTGCCGATGGACCCTCCTGTGACGCAGCCTGAGCTTTGTACATTTCTTCTGAAGCAACCTTCCAAGCCTCATTGATTTTCTCTAAAGCCGGAGTAATTAAGTCAAGATCCTTACTTTCATAGGCCTTTTTCAATTCTTCAAGAGCACTTTCAATCGGTTTTTTCTTGTCATCAGACAATTTATCCCCAAACTCCTTCAGTTGTTTTTCAGTCTGGAAGATCATACCATCTGCTTCATTAAGCTTATCTGCTGTTTCCTTGGCCTTTTTATCTGCCTCGGCGTTAGCCTCAGCTTCTGCCTTCATTTTAGTTATCTCCTCTTCGGTAAGTCCTGAAGACGCTTCAATCCTGATATCTTGTGTCTTATTGGTAGCTTTATCCGTTGCAGATACTTTAATGATACCATTGGCATCAATATCAAAGGTTACCTCAATCTGTGGAGTACCTCTTTGTGCTGGTGGAATTCCATCCAAGTGAAATCTTCCAATGGTTTTATTATCGCCTGCCATTGGTCTTTCTCCCTGAAGCACATGGATCTCTACTGAAGGCTGATTATCTGCAGCCGTAGAAAAGACCTGTGATTTTTTAGTAGGAATAGTTGTATTGGCATCGATCAACTTGGTCATTACACTTCCCATGGTCTCAATTCCTAATGATAGAGGAGTTACATCTAATAGAAGAACATCCTTAACATCACCAGTTAATACTCCACCCTGGATGGCAGCACCTACGGCTACAACTTCATCCGGGTTAACCCCTTTAGATGGTTTCTTTCCAAAGAATTTTTCAACTGCTTCCACTACCGCTGGTATCCTTGTTGAACCTCCTACCAAAATGATCTCGTCGATATCACTTTTAGACAGGTTGGCCGCTTTTAAAGCAGTTTCACAAGGTTTAATGGTTCTTTTTACCAGGTCCGCGATCAATTGCTCAAATTTAGCTCTGGCAAGTGTTCGCACCAGGTGTTTAGGCCCTGAGGCTGTTGCAGTAACATATGGTAAGTTGATCTCGGTCTGTGTAGAGCTAGATAATTCGATCTTAGCTTTCTCAGCTGCTTCTCTCAAGCGCTGCAATGCCATGGCATCTTTTCTAAGGTCAATTCCTTCGTCCTTATTAAACTCTTCTGCCAACCAGTCAATTATCTTCTGATCCACATCATCTCCCCCTAAATGGGTATCTCCGTCTGTTGAAAGGACTTCAAATACACCGTCTCCTAATTCCAGGATCGATACATCATGAGTTCCACCTCCAAAGTCGAACACCACAATTTTCTGATCTTTATGTTTTTTATCCAAACCATAAGCCAGCGATGCTGCCGTTGGTTCGTTGATGATACGTTCTACTTTTAGGCCAGCAATTTCTCCGGCTTCTTTAGTTGCCTGTCTTTGGGCATCATTAAAGTAGGCAGGAACAGTAATCACTGCTCTGGTCACAGTTTGTCCTAAATAATCCTCTGCCGTCTTCTTCATTTTCTGAAGAATCATAGCTGACAATTCCTGAGGTGTATAAAGACGTCCGTCTATATCAACTCTGGGTGTATCATTATCTCCTTTAACCACTTTATAGGGAACACGGTCTGCTTCTTTTTTAGATTCAGAATATTTATTCCCCATAAAACGCTTTATGGAATAAATGGTATTGTGTGGGTTGGTCACCGCCTGTCTTTTGGCAGGATCCCCTACTTTTATCTCACCACCTTCTACAAAAGCAATTACAGATGGTGTAGTTCGTTTTCCTTCGGCGTTTGGAATTACAACGGGCTCATTACCCTCCATAACGGAAACACATGAGTTTGTTGTCCCCAAATCTATCCCAATAATTTTGCTCATTTTATCTTTTTTAATATTAATAGTATCTTAAATTGAATCGGTAATGAAATGTCAAACATAATGCCAACTAAAGAAAACTGACATGATGTCACCCATGACTTGAAAGAGAAGGTGTCAAAAAGAACTGAAGTACAGCTGGTTGTGGTAGTTCGCGCTTAGATAGCTATAGGTTTAGTAAGTAGGCTTAATCTCGCTTTCCAGGAAATTTAATATTACAATCTTCCTTCCGGCGTGTATCCATAATGGAAAGGATCTTCCATTCATCTCCTTCTTTAAAAAGCTGAAATGAATTAACCCCGCAATGACTAAAGGATTCATTGACCCAAAATTCATAGGGAGTCCAGGCGTGTGCCATACTCCCATCTACCTGAATACTATAGGCCATTAGTCGTTCTTCGAAATGAACAGAATCCGGGATCTGAACAATAGAGCGCACAAAATTATCGAATGAAACGGTTCTGACACTATCTCCTCCCTCCTTGTTCTTTCCTATGGTTTGCATCCGAATAGCAGTGCTTACTGTTTCTCTTATTGCGATAGAATCTTGTTTATGAAAGCCTTCGAAGAATGCATTGATGGTATTCTTTACTTTTTGTTCCTCGGTTACCTGAGCTTTCCCCACCGAAAAACAAAACAGTATGAGAAGGGATAGAATAAGTCGCATTTAGAAATAATTTTATTAGTGAATTAGGCCTAAAGTAAGGAAATTATTAAAACGAGGAGCTCTCCATAATTCTGAATTAATCAATTCTCCTTACATTTAGCGAGCAAATGTATACCTATGTCTATCGCAAAGAAAGAATATAAAAGAGTTACGGTAAAGTCGCTCGTAGAAATGAAAAAGCAGGGAGAAAAAATTTCCATGCTAACGGCCTATGATTATTCAATGGCTAAGATCGTAGATGCCGCCAATGTTGACGTAATCTTAGTAGGTGATTCTGCCAGTAATGTAATGGCCGGCCACGAAACTACCTTGCCCATAACTTTAGACCAGATGATCTATCATGCATCTTCAGTGATCAGAGCCGTACACAGGGCCCTTGTGGTGGTAGATCTGCCGTTTGGTAGTTACCAAAGTGATCCAAAAGAAGCATTGCGCTCTGCCATCCGTATCATGAAAGAAAGTGGTGCTCATGCCGTTAAACTTGAAGGCGGGGAAGAAATAAAAGAATCAGTAAAACGCATACTTAACGCCGGAATCCCCGTAATGGGCCACCTTGGTCTAACACCTCAGTCTATCTATAAATTTGGTACTTATAGTGTACGTGCGAAAGAAACAATTGAAGCTGAAAAATTAATGGCAGATGCCCGTTTGCTCGAAAAAATAGGATGTTTTGCAATTGTGCTGGAGAAAATTCCTGCCGCTTTAACTAAAAAAGTTTCCGAGAGTATCTCCATTCCCACTATTGGAATAGGAGGCGGAAAACATGCAGATGGTCAGGTCCTTGTTATCCACGACCTGCTGGGCATGACCCATGAATTTAATCCGCGATTCCTAAGACGGTATATGAATCTTTATGACGAAATGAGCGAAGCCATATCCACCTATGTCCAGGATGTGAAAAGTAAGGACTTTCCAAGTGATGAGGAACAATATTAGGCCGAAATTATTTCCTGTTTCCTCCTTTTATAATTAGGTATAACCCTGTTTACATAGTTAGCAAAACCATATTCTATTGACGCCCAATAAAATAATTTCCAATGCACAAAATCTTCAGGTCTTGTATGAAGACAATCATCTTATTGTAATCAACAAACGGGTAGGTGATATTGTTCAGGGTGACAAGACAGGAGATACTCCTCTCAGTGAACATGTAAAGCAATACATCAAGAAAAAATACGATAAACCCGGGCTGGTATTTTTAGGGGTTACCCATAGATTAGACAGGCCTACCAGTGGTATCGTAGTATTTGCAAGGACATCAAAGTCGCTTAGCAGAATGAATAAGCTGTTTGCTGAAAAAGAGACGGAAAAAATATACTGGGCCATTGTTAAAAACGCACCAACAAAGGAAAAAGATACACTTATTCATTGGCTGAAACGAAATCCAAAGCAGAATAAATCATATGCCTATCCCAAAGAAATACCGGATAGCAAACGTGCCGAATTAGAGTATACTGTCTTAAAAAAATTAGATAATTATGTTCTTTTGCAGATCTTGCTTAAAACAGGAAGGCATCATCAGATAAGAGCCCAGCTGTCAACGCTTGGCTCCCCTATTAAAGGCGACCTAAAGTACGGTTTTGATAGGAGTAATCCGGATGGAGGCATCCACCTTCACGCCAGGAAATTGAGCTTTGAACATCCGGTAAAAAAAGAAATGATATCCTTCACCGCACCCCCGCCGTCAGACACACTTTGGGAGGCGTGTCTTTAAAAAGCAAATAACACTATCTGATACTTGCCAGGGCCTTTTCGCGAATTACCTGCGAGACAGGTTTATTTTGCAGATGACTTTCTAGCCATGATAGTATATCTAAATACAAAAAGGCTCTTTTCTCATAAGGATGATCTTCGTATTTCTTGAGTCTATCATATAATTTTTGAAATTCAGCTCTCAGTTCATTTGGGTAAATTGATCCCAAATTTCTCAAGAATGTAATCATCTCCTTTTGAACGGCATGCAGATCGTTCATCTTTAAAAGGAATTTGTAAGTGCTTTTTAACTGAACTTCCAGGTGATAATCCATCCCCGCCTCATAATGAGCCACTAAGCTAAGTACCCTGGCGAAACACATAAGATCTTCCCTCATTTTGAGGTTTTTATTGGTGATGATCTTTTTGAGGTAAGTAATACAGTTCTTGTTATCTCCCACTCCAAAATACAAACAGGCTATTTTGTAGTAAAAGATCATAATATGATGTTCGTCAATTCGGTCTCTGTGCTTGTTAATACCGTATTCTATGATCCGCACCAGATACAATCCCTTTTCAAATGTCCCTGTAAGAAAATGCAGATTCAACTTGTTTGAGTTGATATATAAAAAACTCAGGGAAGCTATATTATCATTAGAAGGAAAGTCTTTCTGAGTAACGGTCTTTTCCAAATTTGCAAGTACCAACTCAAATTGTGAGGCGTATTTTACGTAAAAAAGGGACTCCAGGAGATAATGATTACCCTTTAGAAAAAATACAGGATTCAATTGTATCATCTCCTTATACTCATAAAACAGATCTACCCATTTACTGGCATATTTGTAACACGACAGAAAATCCTGTATTAAAAAGCTATACCATAAATGTGCCTTGTACAACCACAGTTTCTCACGAAAACCGAGCTCATTGATTTTGTATTTGGGCAGATGCGATTCAAAGTACTTTTTTACCTTTTGAAGGTCGTCATTACTTCGTACATAGCCCACCTTTAACATCATTCCGTATAACTGAAGGGAAAGATTAGACAGCTTACTTGTCATCACATTTTGCTCAGACAACTTCTTGGCTTGTAATGCAAGTTCATCTGCCCTATCAGGAATACTTCTGGTAATATATTGGGTTTCAATAATTTTTTCCAGCTCTACAATCTCGTAGGCAATATTCTTTTCTTCATTTTCAATGGCAGTCGACTTTACCTTATCCAGGATCTTGAGACTTTGCTTGTATAGGCCTTTTTGATACAAGATGGTTGCAAAGTCTAGTTGCTCACGGATTTGTACCCTGATGTTTTGATTTACAGGGTTTAAACGAAGGCTTACCAGGATCTGTTTGTAAAGGTGTGCCTTGAGGTTAGAGAGTTGCGCTTTCTTTACGATACCGCTAGCCAAAATGATTTTTTCCTCATACCGTTTTATCTTATCCAAAAGGTTGAATAATGCCAAAAATTTGGCATCTGTATTCACCCCTAATCTTCCCACATATAACTTGAATTGGCGTTTCTCCGATTTAGAAAGAGATTTCACCAAAACAAATAAGGCATCTTTATTGGCATTTGTCATCGTAAAATAGGATACTTATTGTACTGTATTTCAATGTGTTAACTACCTTAAAAAGTATATTAACGTTGTAAATGCCTCACAGTCATGAATTTGGTTCTAAATGGTTGTGATACATTCGTTAAGGTGACTAAAATTAAGTAATTATAATGAGCAAAGATAAAGTATACATTTTTGATACTACGCTGCGTGATGGTGAGCAAGTTCCGGGCTGTAAATTAGATACTAAACAGAAGTTGGTAATTGCAGAGAGACTAGATACCCTGGGGGTGGATGTCATTGAAGCGGGTTTTCCTATTTCCAGTCCAGGCGACTTTAATTCAGTTAGTGAAATAGCAAAAGTAGTGAAGCACGCTACGGTTTGTGGACTAACCCGTTCTGTAAAAAAGGATATTGAGGTGGCCGCTGAGGCATTAAAACATGCAAAAAGACCACGAATTCACACGGGGATCGGCACTTCAGATTCTCATATTAAGTATAAATTCAATTCAACACGTGAAAAAATATTGGAACGTGCCGTAGAGGCCGTTCGGTATGCAAAGACCTTTGTTGAAGATGTTGAGTTCTATGCGGAAGACGCCGGGAGAACAGACAATGAATATTTGGCCAGGGTATGTGAGGAAGTAATAAAAGCAGGAGCCACAGTCTTGAATATTCCGGATACCACCGGGTATTGCTTGCCAGAGGAATATGGGGCTAAAATGAAGTACTTGCGAGAACATGTAAAAGATATAGACAAGGCTATTCTTTCTTGTCATTGTCATAACGATCTTGGCCTGGCAACAGCCAATTCCATATCTGGGGTAATAAACGGTGCCCGCCAGATAGAGTGTACCATAAACGGTATAGGAGAACGAGCTGGTAACACTTCTCTGGAAGAAGTTGTGATGATCTTAAAACAACATCCTTATCTGAATCTGGACACCAGTATAAACAGTAAATTATTATACAGCACCAGTCTTATGGTCTCGGAAAAAATGGGAATGTTGGTGCAACCTAATAAGGCCATTGTTGGCTCTAACGCCTTTGCCCATAGCTCTGGTATACACCAGGATGGGGTTATTAAGAAAAGGGAGACATATGAGATCATAGATCCAAAAGAAGTAGGCGTAGATCATTCTTCTATTGTGCTTACCGCACGTAGTGGTCGTGCTGCTTTGGCATACAGGGCCAAGAATATAGGATATGAACTAACCAAGGTACAGTTAGATGCAGTTTATGACCAATTCCTGCGATTTGCCGATAGAAAAAAGGAGATACTGGATGAGGATATTCATCAAATTATAGAAATGGCCAATATTAACATAGAAAGTATCGCCTGAACATGAAATTAAAAATTGCTTTATTAAACGGTGATGGAATTGGACCCGAAGTTACAGCGCAGGCCGTTAAGTGCCTGCAGGCTGTTGAAGAAACTTTTGGGCACGAATTTATTTTTACTGAAGCGAAGGTAGGAGCTGCTGCTATAGACGCAACGGGAGATCCTCTCCCTGAAGCTACCTTGGCATTGTGTAAGGAATCAGACGCCGTACTTTTCGGTTCCATAGGTCATCCTAAATATGACAATGACCCTAATGCCACTGTACGACCGGAACAAGGCTTGTTAAGGCTGCGGAAGGAATTAGGCCTTTTTTGTAACATACGGCCTATAAAAGTGTTTCCCACCCTCATGGAGAAGTCACCTTTAAAAAAGAAGATCATTGCCGGAACTGATTTTGTGATCTACCGGGAACTTACAGGAGGGATCTATTTTGGTGAAAAATCACTTAGCGAAGATGGCACAACTGCCACAGACAGCTGTACCTATACAGAAAATGAAGTAAGTCAAATTGCCCATTTAGCCTTTAAAGCAGCTAAAAGTAGGCGGAAAAAGGTAACGCTTGTTGACAAGGCCAATGTTTTGGAATCATCCCGTTTATGGAGGCGTGTTGTAAAGAAAATTGGAGAGAGTTATCCTGACATTACTCTCGATTTTATGTTTATTGATAATGCGGCCATGCAGCTGTTGCTGAAACCAACGCAATTCGATGTGATCCTGACGGAAAATATGTTTGGGGACATCTTATCTGATGAAGGCAGTGCCATTGGAGGTTCTATAGGCTTACTGCCCTCAGCGTCTATTGGAGAGAACTATGCTTTGTTTGAACCAGTTCACGGTTCGTATCCACAAGCCAGGGGGAAGGATATTGCTAATCCGGTAGCTTCTATCCTCTCAGCGGCTATGTTACTAGATCATTTTAAACTAGACGAAGAGTCGAGAGCTGTGGTCATTGCCGTGCTCAAATCTATTAAAAAAGGGATTGTCTCGCCAGACCTCAACACTTCCAGTAAGTATGGAACCAATCATATAGGCGACTTTATCTCAGGAAATATCAGGGATTCTGATGACTATCTGATCCTTAACAAAGAGAATATCTGGTTGGGTAAATCAACCATCATTTGATTATTTAATTATGCCACCCAAGAAAGGTCTTTCGTATGTCGAAAGGCCTTTTTTATTCAGCGAGAAGCGAGTTGACGAATTCTTTGAAGTCTTGTTTAAATTCTATATAATTCTCACCTGTAGCCGGACCATTGAATCCGGTATGAATTCTTCGAACCTCACCTTTTTTATCAATAAAAATAGTAGTGGGATACGAAAGAATATGATTGAGCATTGGCAATTTTTCATTAGCTGTTTTTTTGTCTGAAGTACCAAATTGAGCCAGGAGTATGGGATATGAAATACCCAAACGGTCCTTAAGTCTTGTAATTCCCTTAATGGCTGCCTCCTCTGTTTTGGCGTATTCAAAAGCCAATGCTATTACCTCCAGATCGTCATTTGAGTTTTCTTTTAAATATTCAACAAGGAATTTAGATTCGTCCAAACAGTTGGGGCACCATGTTCCCATGATCTGAATGATGATAACCTTATCCTGAAACTGCGGGTCTTCCGGGGAAATTAGATTTCCATTGACATCCGGGAAGGAAAAATTCACTTTCTCATAACCGTCATTCAGATATGTAAGTGTGGTGGCATCTGCTAATTCATAAGAGTTATTGAGTACGGCCTCAAAGGGTTCCCGGAAATGGTTCCCGGAATAGAAGATGCCGTTCATGATTCCATTGTTAATCCTGGCTAAGAAAAGAAAGACATGAGCCCCATCAAAAGTGGAAAGTTTAAGAGAATCACCATCTACCAATCCTTCCAGATACCTATAGTCTCCGGTTGTAGTGCGTATGGTCCCGGTTACCTTTTCCCCTTCCTGATTAAAAATACCTTTGGCGACATAAGCATCTTCAGTTCCTTTACTAAATACAGTCTCCCAATTGCCAGTAACGTTTACTGTTGGTGTCGTAGATGGTATAAACCTTCTGCTATTGTTGAAATTTGCAGTAAATGGCACTGCTCTATCCAGGCTTTCCTTAATAAAATTCCCCTCAATGCTTGTAGACGTAAACCTACCGGCTATATACCCCTCAAAGACAGGCATTTTTATGATTATAGAGTCGTTATCTATCTCTATCTCATCTATACTTAATACTTCATCGGCGTTGTAAACTTCTATTCTGTAGCCTTCACCTTCATTTTCAATTTTAAAATTGAATGGCAACAACTCCCCATCCTGTACTTCCATTGTACCCCTCCAGATACCTTGGGAGAGGCTTGGAACAGTCTCGTCCTTGCATGAGTTCAGGATTATAACAAGTATAAGTAAGAAACCTAATTTTTTCATGTTTGTTGATTATACTGCAAATATCGTGATTACCCAGAAAACAAGATTTGTAAAAATTGTGATGAAACGCTAAATGGGAATTGAATGTGTTAAACCATTGTTTTATCTTTGATCGCTTAAGACTAATCAATGCAAATTTCTTTTAACTGGTTACGACAGTTCCTTCAGATAGATTGGGAAGCTACTCGGGTCGCAGAACTCCTAACCGACCTTGGACTAGAGGTGGAAGGCATCACTGATTTTGAGTCCGTACCAGGTGGACTTAAAGGCGTTGTTGTTGGCCATGTACTCACCTGTATAAAACATCCAAATGCTGATAAACTAAAGCTTACTACTGTTGACATTGGTGAAAAAGAACCTGTGCAGATAGTTTGCGGGGCGCCTAACGTTGCCAAAGGACAAAAAGTGCCTGTTGCCACTATCGGAACTACGCTGCACATGAATAATGGGGAGTCCTTACTTATCAAAAAAGGAAAGATCAGAGGAGAAGTAAGTGCCGGAATGATCTGTGCAGAAGATGAATTAGGACTAGGAGACAGTCATGATGGCATTATGATCCTCGAAGCAAGTTTAGAACCCGGGACCCAGGTGGCCGATCTTTTTGATATTGAGATAGATCAAGTCTTTGAAATTGGCCTAACACCTAACAGGGCAGATGCAATGAGTCATTATGGTGTAGCGAGAGATCTAAAAGCCGGATTAAGGCAGCAAGGTATACAGAAGGAACTCATGACCCCATCTAATAGCAATTTTAATGTAGCCAACAGGTCATTGAAAATTAATGTTAAGGTAGAAGATAAAACCAAGGCACCCAGATATGCGGGGGTCACTATTAGTAATCTAATTGTTCAACCATCCCCTAGCTGGTTAAAGAACAGACTTAAAGCAATTGGATTAAAACCCATTAACAATGTGGTAGACACCACTAATTATGTGTTGCATGAATTAGGGCAACCCTTGCATGCGTTTGATGCTGACAGGATATTCGGAAAAGAGATCATTGTAAGGACCGCTAAAAAAGGGACTCGTTTTATGACACTCGACGGAGAAGAACGTATCCTGGATACCGAAGATCTAATGATCTGCGATGCCGAAAAAGCCATGTGTATTGCCGGAGTTTTTGGTGGAATCAATACCGGAGTCACTGAAAATACGAAAGCGATCTTTTTGGAAAGTGCCTATTTCGATCCGGTTTCTATCCGTAAGACCGCCAAACGTCATGGACTCAATACAGATGCTTCCTTCCGTTTTGAACGTGGAATAGACATTAACAATGTGGAATATGCTTTACAACGTGCTGCTTTGCTCATTTGTGAGCTTACAGGCGGGGACATTACCTCCGATATTGTAGATCTCTATCCAAAAAAGATAGAAGATCATCAGGTCTTTTTAACGTTTGAGAAGATCAATGCCTTAATAGGGCAAGAAATTCCGCGCGATGTGATCAAATCGATCCTGACCTCTCTCGATATAAAAGTAAAAAGTGTCACGGAAACCGGATTAGGCCTTGTTATTCCATTTTATAGGATAGATGTGCAGCGAGAAGTGGATGTAATAGAGGAGATCTTGCGGGTATACGGATATAATAATATCCAATTTGAACCAAAATTTAACGCCTCTGTAGCTCCTACATCCCGATTTGAAGATCATAAATTGCAAAATAATATTGGGGATATGTTGGCAGCTCAGGGCTTCTACGAGATCCTTTCAAATAGTTTAAGCAACCCGGACTATTCAAAAGCTTTGGATCCTGAATGGGAAAAAGAAGCGGTCACCATTCTTAACCCACTAAGCTCCGAATTATCTGTCCTTAGGCCTTCAATGCTTTTTTCGGCTCTAGAAGCAACAGCCTATAATATTAATAGAAAGCGTCCTAATTTAAAATTATTCGAATTCGGGAAGACCTATCACAAAACTGCATCTGCTCATCTGGAAAAGGAACATCTAACCCTGTTGGTAACCGGCGACAGAGCCGCGGAAAGCTGGACGATGAAATCCAAGCCTTCCGATTTTTATTTTCTAAAAGCAGTGGTAGAACAGATCCTGGAAAAGATGGGACTAAGTGGATATCAAACTACCGCAATAGATTCTGAAGAATATGGAGAAGGTATCCAACTTATAATGAATAAAACTCCGCTTGTTAAATTAGGGGTGATACAAGGGAGCTTATTAAAGATGTTCGATATAAAACAGGAGGTGCTCTTTGCAGATTTTGATTGGGCAGCGCTTCGTAAATTGGCATCCAGAAAACAAATTAGTTTTACCCCAATACCAAAATTTCCGGCGGTAAGACGAGACTTCGCATTATTGCTAAATAAGGAGGTGCCTTTTAAAGAACTGGAAGAGATAGCCTTTAGAACCGAAAAGAAACTATTAAAAGATCTGTCCTTATTTGACGTCTATACCGGCGATAATTTGCCTAAAGGCAAAAAGTCATACGCTATTAGTTTTACACTGGAGGACAAAACCAAAACTCTTACCGACAAGCATATAGAAAAGATCATGAACAAGATCAAAAATGCATACGAGAAAGAATTGGGAGCAGAATTACGCTAGTAAAATTAAAGAGGTTTTGGCAAAATAACACTGTCAATGGTATGAATAATGCCATTGCACTGATCACTGTCTGCCACAGTGATCTTGGCCTTATTCCCTTGCCCATCTGTAAGAATAATATCTATTCCTTCTATGGATGCTTTGATCTTTTTACCTTGTACCGTAGTAAAAGTAGCATTGCCATTTCCTCGGACCAGTGCATTGAGAATCTTGGAAGCCGAAAGTGTACCTGCTACCATAAAATAAGTAACCATCTCCTTGAGTTCCTTTTTGTTCTCTGGACGTAAAAGACGTTTTATCTGTGCTGATGAAAGTTTGCGAAAGGCACGATCTGAAGGTGCAAAAATAGTAAAGGGTGCATCCCCATCGAGAGTTAAATCGAGATCTGTAGCTTTTAAAGCAGAAATAAGAGTGGTGTAATTCCCTGCCTCTAAAGTACTACTGTATATAGTCTTCTTAAAGTCGTTATTTCCTAAGGATGACTGCGCTGTTAAAGACCCTGAAGAAACAAGGATTATTATCACAGTATAAAGGAGGTACTTTTTCATTAATACTTTTAGGGACTTTAAAATCGATAAACGGTCAAAAAGTTCGACAATATACAATGTAGGAATTAGAAAATGAGAAGTGCTATGCGACGTAGAACGAATTTAACATAGTATTAACATTTCAAAAATCTGATCCCCGGTATTGCATTGAGAAATCCTAATCTTTATTTTTGTTGTAATTGCTAAAAGAAAAAGAATGTTTTTAAAGAGAACTAATATTGAGGAGAAGCTTTCCTTGATTGCCGAGGGAGATCTGATCGAAAGTGTCTATGAGCTTCTGAAAAAAGACACTGAGAAAGAAGATCGAATTGAAAAAAAACTTACCGGAAATTCTAAGCGTATTCAAAACAATTTTGATTTTGATAAGCTCGAAACTGACAAGATCTATCACATAGATCAAATAAAGCAGATCTGTATTGAATACCGACTTCGCTTTCTGGATTCTAAATATTTTAAAGGAGAAATACCAGCTGAGGGGATCTCAAAGATCAAAGCCCTCGAAAAGTCGCATAAAATAGATATTGAAGGCTTTAAAATCATTGCTCCTTCTAAGCTATTTAGATTGGAGGATAAGGATGATCCCTTATTATTTGCTCCTATTGGCAATAATTATTTCTATTTGATCCACCGCTGGGGCAATGATCTTCATCCCTTGCGTAAGGCATTTGCATGGCCATTTAAGAATATCGTCAATCTTACGGCAATAGTTCTTCTCATTGCTTATCTGATCACCTTGATGGTGCCTGAGGGACTTTTCTCTAAGAATAATTCAAGTGCGGAGTTTTGGATCATATTCTTCTTTATGTTTAAATCCATTGCTTCAGTAGTAATATTTTATGGCTTCGCCCTTGGTAAGAACTTTAATCCGGCGATATGGAACAGCAAATATTTCAACTCCTAAAAAGTACCTAAATAAAAAAAAGCATTCTTTCGAATGCTTTTTTTTTAAGATATACATTGTATTATACCGGAACGGCATACATTTTTTCCCGCTGCTCCTTGATACTTTTATCAGACATATAGTCATCAAAAGTTGAATAGCGATCAATGGTTTGCTTAGGAGTGAGTTCTACGATCCTGGTCGCTACTGTTTGAGCAAATTGATGATCATGAGTCGTAAACAGTACCGTTCCCTTAAAATTCTTTAGAGAGTTGTTAAAGGCCGTAATACTTTCCAGATCCAAATGGTTGGTGGGCTCATCCAACATTAGAACATTCGCTCTAAGAAGCATCATTCTGCTCAACATACACCTTACTTTCTCCCCTCCAGATAAAACTGTACATTTTTTGAGTGCCTCTTCACCACTAAAAAGCATTTTTCCAAGGAAGCCGCGAATATATACCTCCTCCTTTTCCTCTTCGGTCTTAGCCCACTGTCTCAGCCAGTCTACTAAATTTATATTTTCTGTAAAGAAAGAAGCATTATCTGCCGGCAGATAGGATTGAGTGGTTGTAACACCCCATTGGAATTTACCACTATCTGGTTTTCTGTTCCCGTTCAGGATCTCGTATAAAGCGGAAGTAGCCCTTGAATCCCTGGAAAGTAATGCCACCTTATCGCCCTTGGCGAGATTAAGGTTTAAATTATCAAATAGTAAGCTGCCATCTTCGCTGGTGGCAGACATTCCTTCAATATGCAAAATCTGATCCCCTGCCTCGCGTTCCCGGTCAAAAATAATTGCAGGGTACCTGCGAGAAGACGGTTTAATGTCTTCGATCTTAAGTTTTTCAAGCATCTTTTTTCGGGAAGTTGCCTGTTTGCTCTTGGCCACATTGGCACTAAAGCGCAAAATGAACTCTTGTAATTCCTTGGCTTTCTCCTCTGCCTTTTTATTCTGTTGTGCCCTTTGTCTTGCAGCTAGTTGACTACTCTCGTACCAGAAAGTGTAGTTTCCGGAATACAAATTGAGTTTGCTAAAATCGATATCAACCACATGGGTACATACCGCATCTAAAAAATGCCTGTCGTGAGACACCACTATCACTGTATTCTCATAATTTCCAAGGAAATTCTCGAGCCACTCTATTGTTTCATAATCCAGGTCGTTTGTAGGCTCATCCATCACCAAAACATCCGGGCTGCCAAACAATGCCTGCGCTAACAGCACTCGTACTTTTAGTTTAGCATCCAGATCAGACATTTGTGTGAAATGATACTCTTCCCTGATTCCCAAACTAGACAACAAAGCAGCAGCATCACTATCGGCATTCCAGCCGTTCATTTCTTCAAACGTTACTTGTAATTCCCCTATCCTATCTGCATTTTCATCCGAATAGTCCGCGTACAAGGCATCAATTTCTTTTTTGATCTTATACAAAGGCTTATTTCCAATAACCACTGTTTCCAGAACATTGTGTTCGTCGTGGGCATTATGGTCCTGTTCGAGGACAGACATACGTTTGCCATGTTCCAGATGAACATGTCCTGAAGTTGGGTCCACAGATCCCGAAAGAATTTTTAGAAATGTGGATTTACCGGCCCCATTGGCTCCTATGACCCCATAGCAGTTACCTTGTGTAAAACTTACGTTTACCTCATCGAATAAAATTCGTTTCCCAAATTGTACCGATAAATTTGATACTGAAAGCATATCAGATTCTTTAAATTTTTTGCAAAAGTAGACAAATTAAGGCGATGTACCAATAATCCTTTATATGATCCTATTCATCGAAAGTCTTTCTTAAGCACTTATTTTTAACGCCCTATTAACAACCCCTACCCTCTGCATTGCTTAGTTTTGTTATCATATTCTAGTGGATCTTGTACATGAATAAACAGTTACTTTATATTCTTGTTGGATTGATCGCGGTAAGTTGTCTTAATAATAAAGGCAATGAGAAGCATGTTATTTTTGCAGGCGAGATCGTTAACCCCACAAGTGACCAGGTTGTACTCTTCAAGGGTGAAAATCCCATAGATTCTGTAAAACTAGATTCCGATAACCGTTTTATCTTCAGATTAGATTCTGTTTCTGAGGGGCTTCACCACTTTTACCACAATCCTGAATTACAATATGTATACCTCGAAAACGGGGATAGTCTTCAGGCACGATTAAATACTTCAGACTTTGATGAGTCATTGGTATTTTCCGGTAAAGGTGAAGAGATCAATAATTTTTTACTGGAAATGTTCCTTGTGCGCGAAGAAGAAGAATTTTTGGTAAACAAAATGTATGAATTGGAGCCAGAAGTATTTCATCAAAAGATAGACTCTTTAAGAAACAACAAATTATCCTTGTTGGAACAAACCAAAGCTGAATTTGAAATTTCTCCCAAGGCTTATGATTTGGCAAAAGCCTTTATATCCTACAGTTCTAATATTTCGATGGAAGCCTATCCCTTCTATCATAGAAGACGAAGTGGGGAATCTAAAATGCATGAATTACCCAATTCCTTTTATGAGTACCGTAAAGATATAAACTACAATGATAAGGATCTTACATACTTAAGACCCTATTATAATTTTATGAAGTTTCATCTTGGGAATTTGGCCTACACCATGTGTAAAGCAGATTGCGGTGATAAAATTGAAAGAGCCAGCAGGCAATTGCACTTTAATGAACATAAGTTAAAGCTTATAGACAGCTTAATCACGCAAAAAGAACTTCGCGATAATCTATTCAGAAATGTAGCAATAGACTATTTGTTGAAGCACGATACTGAGCAAAACAATCAGCGCTTTATTGATGACTTCAAGAAATTATCACATAATAACACTCATAACACTGAGATCTTTACGTTGTATGAAGGGATCATAAACATGCAACCCTCCAAGTCACTTCCAGATTTCACTTTGTATTCTTATGACGGTGCAGAAGTAAAGCTCACTGATATTGACAACAATGCACCTGTGGTTTTTTATTTTTGGTCTGGTACAGAACCAGGGCATTTCAGGAATATTATTAATAGAGTGACCGAACTGAAACTAGAACATCCAAGTTATCATTTCGTTGGCATAAACCTAAGAACAGATAAAGCCAAATGGAAAGGTATGGTAGATAGCAATAATTTGGAGCGGTCAGAACAGTTCTGGACAAGTAATTATGAGCAGGCGGTTCAAACACTTATTGTCTATAACCCCAACAAGACAATCGTTGCCAAAAATGGGATCATTGTAGATGCCTTTGCCAACATTTACAGATCCTTTTAAAGCCTGGTATAATATCCTTCTAATTTCCTTTTTTGTAGTCTTCCAAAAACTTTGCTAGTCCAATATCGGTAAGTGGATGTTTCAATAATCCTTCAATAGCAGACAACGGTCCTGTCATTACATCGGCTCCTAATTTTGCACAGTCTATAATATGCATGGTATGCCTAATGGAGGCAGCAAGGATCTGTGTTTGATAACCGTAATTATCATAAATAAGCCTTATTTCAGCTATTAAATTAAGTCCGTCTGTAGAAATATCATCCAATCTTCCTATAAATGGGGAAACATAGGTGGCTCCGGCTTTTGCGGCTAATAAAGCCTGTCCTGGTGAGAATACCAGCGTACAATTGGTTCTGATCCCCTTATCTGAAAAATATTTTAGAGCCTTCACTCCATCTCGGATCATTGGTACCTTAACCACAATTTGATCATGTAACTCCGCTAACTCTTCTCCTTCTTTGATCATGCCTTTTAAATCTGTAGCAATCACCTCTGCAGATACATCTCCATCAACTATATTACAGATATCAACATAATGTTTTAGAATGTTATTCCGCCCGGTGATCCCCTCTTTGGCCATAAGTGATGGATTGGTAGTTACACCATCTAATACGCCCAATTCCTGAGCATCCCTTATCTGATCTAAATTTGCAGTATCAATAAAAAATTTCATAGGTTCTTGTTTTGCTTAACGATTTAAATTTGCATTTGAATAAATGCCCTACAAAGCTACAACTTATAATGATTTCGCAGTAGATTCTCATAAACTTTACCGGGAAGTATCTTTTTTAGGACAATGGAGAATTTTTGCATAAAGCTGCCCACCTTGTAGTGAACTTTAGGAGCTCCACTCTGTAAGATTTCATATACTTTTTTTGCAACCTCCACAGGATCCCCCGCTTTATCCACATCATCGTTGATCATTTGTAAGGTGTGTTCGTAGGGCTCTTTGTAGGGAGATTCATTAACCACTGGAGCATGGAAACGGCCCGCTGCAATATTGGTGGCAAAATCACCTGGTGCCAAGGTTGAAATATGAATTCCAAAATTCTTGGTTTCCAGCCTAATAGCTTCTGTGGCCAGGTCTAGTGCTCCTTTTGTGGCGGAATAAATTCCTCTGTATGGGAGCCCCATCTTGCCGGCAATAGAAGTAATATTAATGATACGCCCTTGCTGTTGTGTTCGCATGATGGGCAAGGTAGATTTCATCATGTTCAAGGGCCCAATAAAATTTGTTTCAAAGGCATTTTGAATGGCCTCATTAGGGGTCTCCTCAATAGGTCCGGTGATCCCGATACCCGCATTGTTGATAAGGATATCTAGGGTACTTTCTTTTTTAAGCAAAATCTGAAGTGCTGTATGGATAGTATCTGTCTTGCGCACATCGAGCTCTAAAAGCTCAAAATCTTTAAATCCTTGATTTTTCTGAAGATCTCGTGTGGTTCCGTAAACGGTAAAACCCTTATTTTTCAGGAAGTTCCCTATTGCCCTTCCAATTCCAGAAGAACCACCTGTTACCAGTACAACTTTCTTGCTCATATGTCTTACAAAGAAACAAATAAATGGCAGCGGGGACAAACAAGAGGCAACATTAAAAATTTAAGAAGTTTACTCACTTTTGGGCATAAAAAAAAGGCAAGCTACCTACATCGCACCGCTACAACCATATACCCTTGCTGCGTTCCCACCCTGGGGGATTCTACAGGAGCTGGTCGTGTAGGACTTGCCTCATGCAAATATACAACCTTTTAAATATGAGACAATCGTTTTAGAATCTTAAATTATTAAATTAACTTGCTCTAAAT
Organism: uncultured Flavobacteriaceae bacterium; assembly: GCA_963796935.1. Classification (GTDB taxonomy): domain Bacteria; phylum Bacteroidota; class Bacteroidia; order Flavobacteriales; family Flavobacteriaceae; genus Muriicola. The sequence goes on along the minus strand of CAWCNT010000014.1, from coordinate 70,806 downwards.
CTACTCTTGTCTATGAATTTCATTAAGTATTTTATCCTTAATGCCCTGGTGCTATTTTTTCTAAGTTGCGGAGGGGAGAAAGATCCCTCCAAACTTTTTTCCTTGCAATTTATGTCGGGTGAAAAGGAATTTCAGCAATTCGATACCATCCGGCCTGCCATTGGCAATAAAAAGGAATTTCCCATAGATTCTATTCGGTTTTCTATCGCCGGAGAAGACCTGCCGTTTATAGATGATAAATTGGTTTTACAAGTTTCTAAATTAGGCGTACAAACTTTAAAGGCTCATTTCAAATCTGAAGGAAATTCAATTGAGATCAGCAAGGAAATAAAGATCCTGGCTCCTATAGCTCCTGCCTTATACACCTATGAAATTATAAATGAGTATCCGCATGACATGCGAGCCTTCACTCAGGGGCTGGAGTTCTATCAGGATACACTCTATGAAAGTACAGGCTCTGGCAATGGAGCAAAATCGTTTGTTCGCAAACTAGATTTTAAGACCGGCCAAGTATTCGAACAAGTTGATCTGGATACAAAGTATTTTGGGGAAGGAATTACGGTACTCAATGACAAATTGTATCAACTAACCTGGCAAAGTAAAGTTGGGTTTGTATATAGCGCATCGGATCTGGAACGAACAGATCAATTTCAATATGGCCAGAGTAAGGAAGGATGGGGTCTTTGCAATGATGGAACACACATTTTCAAAAGCGATGGCACTGAACGCATATGGTTGCTGAACCCTGAAACACTGGTGGAAGAAGACAACATACAGATCGTTACCAACAAGTCTATCTTTAACAAGGCGAACGAATTAGAATATGTGGAAGGGAAGATCTATGCCAATGTGTGGCAAAAAGAAAGTATGATGATCATAGATGCAACCAGCGGGGCTATTGAGGGGGTGGTGAATCTCGGCGGACTTAAAGAAAAGGTGAAACAACATCCTAAACTAGATGTACTAAATGGCATTGCCTATCATCACACGCGTAAAACCTTTTTTGTGACCGGAAAGAATTGGGATACATTGTTTGAGATCCAACTTAAAAGAAAGGAATAAATGAGCTTTGAAATGACCAGACTGGTGACCAAAGAAGATCTTGATGATCTGGATCATGTAAACAATGTTCGCTACGTTCAATGGATACAGGATATTTCAAAAGCACACTGGCAATCTTATGCCCCGGAAGCGCTGCGCACCCAGGCTATCTGGGTTGTAAAACAACATCTTATTGAATATAAGAATTCTGCTAAACTGGGCGATACTATAATTATGAGCACCTATATTGAGAAGTCTGAAGGGGCTATCTCTACCAGGGTTGTGCAAATGCATGATCAACAAACTAAATTACCCCTGTTGCGCTCAGAGACCCAGTGGTGTCTTCTTAATGCCGCTACGTTGCGCCCCATGAGGATCTCAGAAGAGATCCGTTCCGTTTTTATTGATAAGTAAAGCCCCTGACCCTATTCTATGCGATACCTCATTTCCATACTACTAGTGCTATGTTGCCTAACCTGGACAGCCTCTTGCAGAAAAGATTTTGAATTTGATGCCAGTAACGGAGATCTTCAATTTTCTAAGGACACGGTCTTTCTAGATACTATCTTTACTAATATTGGAAGCAGTACCTACAGCCTGAAAGTGTACAATAGAAGTGGGAATGACATAGAAATTCCCAGTATTTATCTGGAAGATGGTATGGATAGCAAATACCGACTCAATGTAGAGGGGGTAGCGGGGAATTCATTTGAGAATATTTCGCTGTATGCCCGGGATAGCCTGTATATTTTTATTGAGACCACCTATGATATTGCACCTGCCAATCTAAATGAATTCTTATATATTGATAACTTACTTTTTGATTCTGGAGCAAATGAACAGCGTATCCCTCTCGTGACCCTGGTAAAAGATGCTATTTTCTTATATCCTTCTACTCTGGCCAATGGCAGTAAAGAAAGCTTGCTACTGGGCTTAGACGAGGAAGGGAACGAGCTGCGGATAGAAGGCTTTATTTTGGAGGATAATGAACTCAGTTTCACTAACGAAAAGCCCTATGTGATCTATGGATATGCCGCAGTTGCTGAAAACAAGGTGCTAACCCTACAGGCAGGATCCCGACTGCATTTTCACGAAAATTCTGGTATCCTTGTTGGTACAGGGGGAAGTATAAAGATCAATGGTGCACTTAGTGAGGATCCCGAACTCCTGGAAAACGAGGTGATCTTTGAAGGCGATCGATTGGAACCCGAATTCTCTACAGTACCCGGGCAGTGGGGTACACTTTGGCTGGCACCAGGAAGTGTGGAGAATGAGATTTCATATCTCACTCTTAAAAATGCTACAGTGGGTATTCTGGCAGAAGATAATCCTGCTGCGGCCTCTCCTACCCTAACGATAAAAAATTCACAGATATTCAATAGCACTGTTGCAAATTTATGGGGCAGAAATACCTCCATAGAAGCAGAAAACCTGGTCCTTGGAAATGCTGGTAATCACAGTTTGTTCTGTGATCTTGGCGGTTCTTATAGTTTTCTTCATAGCACCATCGCCAATTATTGGAGCAATGGTTTTAGAACAGGGACAGCAATAAGGATAGACAATTTTGATTCCGATGGCTCTGGAGGAATAACCGGAGCTAACTTGTTAAAAGCAGATTTTATCAATTGTATCATTGATGGGAATACAAGCAGAGAATTAGTATTAGTAAGTACAGCAGGATTTGATTTTAACTACTTACTTTCTCATGTACTCCTAAAATTTGTAGATACCGGCGGCCAATTTGCCAATGATCCTTTGTATGATTTTAGTGATACTACTTTTTACCAAGAGATCTACCTCAATACAGAAGCCGACTTTTTAGCTCCCTTGCAAAACGATTACAAAATAGGGGAAAGTTCTTCCGCACTAGGAAAGGCAGATCTGGATTCCGCTCTTTTAGTACCCTATGATCTTCTTGGCAGGGATCGATCCATGAACCCCGCTTTGGGGGCATATCAGCCGGAACAATAGCAACAAAATGAAACTTTTTCTTACAATTGTAAGAATATTCTTTCTTTTATATTGATTTTCAGTATATTAGCCACTAAAACCATATATATTCTAAGGGAAATATATAGTACTCTCTCACAAAGGTTTACTAATTTTCCCACAAGGTTCTGCCTATGGAGTATACTTACACTATTATTGATGCAGACGCCACTTCCAATTTGCAATTACAGCATTACCTGGAAGACCATGGCGATTTTATCTGTGCAGATAGGGTGAGAGACAGCAGAGAAGGAATAAATTCCATTTTAAAACACTTACCAGATCTTGTTTTTATCAACTTAAATGATCTGGCCTTGGATTATTTTCTGATGGTCTCAGAATTGCATCAGTACATGAACGAACTTCCTTTGATCATTGGGATCGCTAAATCCAAGGAATACGCCTACCATGCCATAAAGAATGGTTTTTATGACTACTGGTTAATGCCATATAACGAATTGGATATTCGTAAAACGCTGCTCAGACTTAAAAAGCAACATCCAAAAGAGGTAAGCTCTCATACCATTTGTTTAAAATCTTACAAAGACTTCCAGTATCTCGATACCGATGAGATCTTGTACCTGCAGGCGGATAATAATGCTACCGATTTTATCATGAAAGACGGGAGTGTTATAAGTGCTTTTAAGACCTTAAAGACCTTCGAAAAAACATTGCCGAAGAATTTTATCCGCGTACATCAGAGTTATATCCTAAACATGGACTACGTCTCCAGGATCAACTACGGCAAGAATATCTGTTCCCTAAAAACCGGGAAAAAGCAACTCCCCTTCTCCAAAACCTATAAGGAGAACATAGACAGTTTAAAAAAGGTGCTTTCCAAGAACGCCATTTCTACCCTTAAATAATAAAATTCTTACAAAACCGGTGTGTATCCTCACAGAAGTGATGGGTTTACTAAAACATTGCATCTAAGACAATAGGCTGCCACTACTCCCCCTAGATTAGTAAAAAATAATTAACTCTCTAAAACGAACAACGATGAAAAAATTAGCCTGTATTTTTGCTATAGCCCTTTTAAGCACTACCATGTTCTCCTGCACTAATGATTCTGCGGAAGACCAGACCTTATATGAACAAGGAACGGACGGGACTGATGATCCTGTAGATCCAAGAGGAAATTAATGCCTCATAGATAGATTTTATAGAACTTTAGTTTTATTAAGGAGTCTTATTAATTTAATAGGGCTCCTTTTTTTATCTTGTATCCCGAAATAAGTTGAAACGGTATCCTATGACAAGATCTTTAATTGTTATTCTCTTTTTATTGCTGCTCACTAACTCATGCAAAAAGGATATAAGGGAAACGGACGAACAAAGCTTTTTTGTCTTAAATGATAGTATCAATCAATGGATCACAGCGGCCAATAATCCAAATATTAATAATGATCTTGGCTTACTCCAATTAAATAAGATTTCCCATGTCATTGACACCCTCTCGGTAGATTCTCTAAAGGGTAAGTTCTTATCAGAATTGTCCTTGGCCTACTTGAAGAGAACAAGACTCCATTAATTTTCTAAGAACAAATAAAGATTTAGAGGCATTTGCCATTAAAACTAGTGATTCCATTAAATTGGCAGAGGCCTATTGGGATAAAGGATACTTACTTCAATTTAGCTACTATAGCAATACGAGATAGTGCTTTTTATTATTTCTCAAAATCGCAAAAGGTATTTGAAATACTTGATGATGATCTGCATTCAGCTCGACTACTAAGATCTATGGCCACGGTTCAAACAGCTATTCATGACAATACCGGTGCACTAGTATCACTTACTGAGTCCGTTAAACTACTCAAACCTCTAGATGACTAATCTTCAATTATATCGTGTCTATAATACCATGGGGATTGCTGCCTATGCCTTAGACGAATATGACGAGGCTTTAGAGTACTATGATATGGCATATCAATATTTTAATAAATTAGATTTAGGCAAAGTCAGCCAAGCTTCTTTACAGAACAATATTGGTTTGGTGTATTTTAAAAAAGGTGACTATGATAGGGCCAAGATGGAATACACCAAGGCCATATCTTATGATAGTCTTTATCAATTAAGGCCCGGCCTTTACGCAAAAGTTTTGGATCATATTGCCATGACCAATCTAAAATTGGGAGAAACAGCATTGTAGAGAACGATCTGACCAGAGCCCTTTATATCAGGGACAGTATAGGCGACCTCGAAGGCCTTTCGCTTAATTATTACAATTTGTCATTATTTCACAAGGAAACCGGAAATACAACAGATGCTTTTGTTTATGCTCAGAATGCCAGAGACCTTGCCAAAGAAATAGACAATAACCTGAGATATATGGAATCTCTAAAACTTTTGGCCGAATTAGATCCGGACAATGCCAGTAACTACAATAAGGAGTATATCAGAATCTCAGACAGTCTGCAGCAGGAAGAACGCAGGATAAGAAACAAATTCAATCGCATTCGTTTTGAAACAGATGAAACCATAGCCCAAAACCAGCAATTGGCAAAACAACGTATGGTTTGGATCGGCATTGCCACCGGAATAGTACTATTAGGGATCGCCCTTTTTATTATCGTCATTCAACGCATAAAAAACCAGCGTCTTAAATTTCAGCAACAGCAACAAGAAGCCAACCAGGAAATATTTAACCTGATGCTAGCCCAGAAACAGAAAGTGGAAGAAGGGAAGCAATCCGAACAAAAACGGATCTCAGAAGAACTACACGATGGGGTGCTGGGAGAAATGAATGGAGTACGGATGATCTTACTGGGCCTCAATAAAAAAGCGGATGATGCTGCCGTAGCATTACGAGAGCAGGCCATTGAGAAGTTAAAAGACGTACAAGAGGAGATCAGGTCTATCTCCCATGAGCTAAATGATACTTCTTATCAGAAGTTGAATAATTTTATGAGCTCCGTAGAAAACTTGCTAAAAACTATTTGCGAACCTGTAGGTATTAAATATCATTTTACCTATGATCAGGATCTGGACTGGGACAATCTGGAGGGGATCACCAAGATAAATCTATACCGAATCTTGCAAGAAAGTTTGCAAAATTGCGTAAAACATGCCGCCGCCACCACCGTCTATATTTCTTTCGAAACCAATGAAAAGAATATGGTGATCAGTATTCAGGATAATGGGCGTGGTTTTGATACCTCAAAAGGCAAAGCAGGCATTGGCCACAAGAATATAAAATCGCGAATAGAAAAAATAAATGGCGGTTGGTATCTCAGGAGTGCCCCGGGAATTGGCACTACTGTTCTTTTAGAAATCCCGCTGGAACATATTTCGCAGGATGCAAAAAAAGAAATACCTTTACCTAAGGACCTGCAGGAAGTTTAAAGATAATGTGTATGAAGACGGTTAAGATCTTAGCAGTAGATGATCATGAAATGACCACCCTTGGTTATAAGTTTATCCTGGAGGACACGGAATTTAAGGATTTCAAAGTACAGATGGATACTGCCAAATCCTATGCTGATGCTATAAAAAGAATTGACGAAACTGCTGAGGGTATTATCTATGATATATTGTTATTAGATATTCAACTATCCAATCCAACGGATGGCCCTGCAAAGACAGGAGAAGATATAGGAATATATGCCAGAAAGAAGTCTCCCGGATCCAAAATAGTGTTTATGTCTTCCTTTAGTGATAATTACCGTATCAATAGTATTATGCAAACGGTAGATCCGGAGGGATATATGGTAAAGTCAGAGATTGATCAGAAATCACTGCAGGCCATGGTAAATACTGTTCTTACTTCTCCCCCCTATTACACTCAGAAAGCGTTGGTAGCAATTCGCAGGAAGATGGCTCAGGACATCTCATTAGATGACAATGACAAAAAAATACTGTATTACCTCTCTATAGGTACAAAGACCAAAGATATGGTGAACTTTATTTCACTTTCCCTCCCGGGAATAGAGAATAGAAAACGCCAACTTAAGTCGCTTTTTGGCGTTGAAAAACAAAATGATCAGGCTTTGATCACCGAATCCCGAAACAGAGGATTCATTTAATTCTTTCTCCCTTTCTCTGAAAATAAGACGATAATTCTCTATAAATCGGTTTTTTTAAAGCAAAACCATAGAAAGTCTATGGTTTTTATACAGCCATTGGCAAAAAATTAACATTAATTTTACATTAGCTTCATTACTAATAAGTTGCTATGCCTAAGAGGATTAAGAAAGTTGACGCCAAGTTTACTTCCCGTAAAAATGGAAGTGAGGTTATTCTTGGGCTGGAGTCACTTAAAAACAGCCTTGAAAAGGACTACTTTTCACAAGTAACCATTCGCAATTCAACTGTTTGTTGTGAACAGAATAATCTCGTTATTGAACTTAACTGTGCACTGGACCTTCATGAGGTTCTGTTCCATATTCAACAAGGAACCTGGGGCACTGATGAGCCAATGCTTGTAAATAAAGGGCTTACAGTTCTAAGTAAGCACATGCAGGGCATAAGGGAAATAAATAATACGTTTATTGATGTAGAAGAACTTTCTTTTTTATTAAAAGACTGCACTATTATTATTAAAAAGCTAGAACCGGAGAGTGTTGAACAAGAATTGGATACAATTCTAAGCACTCTAGCCGAAAATTATGTCTTTATCACCCGCCATCTTTCAGAAACACCTGCTGAAATTTTTATTCCGGTTTATGAGGAAGTTTCCTCCGGAGATCAGATTAACAGATTAGCAGGGCCACTAATGATAGACCAAAAGGGGTATTTTTCCTATTGGGGATTATATTTTGAAAGCGATATAGAAGCAGTTATTTACGACCTCAAGGATAAAAATATTATTTCTGGAGATCTAAACTTGCTAAACCTATAAAAAGAGGACGCTTTTTCATCATCTTATTTACATTATTCTTTACGCCTAAGATCACTTCCTCATCGTTCGGATGACTAATAACCTCATCTATAAAGGATACGATGACCTTCATGTCATCTTCGTTTAACCCACGGGTCGTAACCGCCGCAGTCCCAAAACGTATTCCTGAAGTAATAAATGGTGATTTATCATCAAAAGGAACCATGTTCTTGTTAGCCGTTATATCTGCCTTCACCAATACATGTTCAGCTTCTTTCCCGGTAATATTTTTATTGCGAAGATCAATCAGCATCATATGATTGTCTGTTCCTCCCGATATTATTTTATAATCCCTGGCCACAAAAGCCTCGGCCATGGCAGCAGCATTCTTCTTTACCTGTATCATATAATGTAAAAAGTCTTCAGTAAGTGCTTCTCCAAACGCAATGGCTTTTGCAGCAATGATGTGTTCTAACGGGCCACCCTGATTCCCGGGAAATACCGCTAAATCTATAAGAGCCGACATTTTTCGAAGGTTTCCATTCTTTAATCGGATTCCAAAGGGATTTTCAAAGTCTTGTCCCATCATAATAAGCCCTCCCCTTGGACCCCTAAGTGTTTTATGAGTAGTTGTGGTCACAAAATGTGCATGTGGCATAGGGTCGTTTAAGATACCTTTAGCGATCAATCCGGCCGGATGCGCAATATCTGCAAGCAATAAGGCGTCTACACTGTCAGCTATTTCCCTGAATCGTTTAAAATCCATATCTCTCGAATACGCTGATGCGCCGGCAATAATTAGCTTCGGTCTTTCCTTAAGTGCGATCTCCTGAATGATATCATAATTTAACATTCCGGTAGACTCCTCTACTCCATAAAAGGTGGGCCGATATAATTTTCCAGAAAAATTTACAGGCGAACCATGGGTTAAATGACCGCCATGAGAGAGATCGAATCCCAGAATAGTATCACCGGGCTGCAAACATGCCTGAAAAACAGCGGCATTGGCCTGTGACCCGGAATGAGGCTGAACATTGGCATACACAGCACCAAACAACTCTTTTGCACGTTCAATAGCAATCGTTTCAACCTGATCTACAATTTCACATCCTCCGTAATATCGCTTACCAGGGTATCCTTCGGCGTATTTATTGGTCAGTACAGATCCTGCAGCTTCCATCACCTGTGGACTTGCAAAATTTTCCGAGGCAATGAGTTCTATCCCGTTTACCTGACGTTCTTTTTCGGCGGCGATCAGTTCAAATATTTGCGTATCCCTTTTCATAAATAATATTTTCTTTCAATTGAAGCGTAAAAGTACAAATTGCTCATTGTTAATGAATAGAATATAATATATTTGATTAGGAATTTATCAAATACAAATTAACAATTATACCATGCCTCTAAAAGCAAATGATCCTTCTTTATCTTCCTGGTTAACCGTACCGGAAAATTCTGATTTTCCAATTCAGAACATCCCCTTTGGTGTTTTTCTCACAAGAGATGATGTAATCACAATAGGAACGCGGATAGGAGACCATGCAATAGACCTGGGGGCCTTGCACCAACTTGGGTATTTTAGTGAAATTCCTTTGACAGATGATATCTTTTTACAGGATACGCTCAATGACTTTATATCTGATGGAAAAAAAACCTGGCGACTGGTTAGAAACAGGATAAGTCAGCTTTTTGAAAAAAATAATCAAGAATTACAAAAAAATAAGGATCATCAAAAGATTGTCTTGTTTACCATGGACGAGATAGAGATGCAACTACCGGTTCAAATTGGCGACTATACGGATTTTTACTCCAGTAAGGAGCACGCCACCAACGTAGGTAAAATGTTCCGCGATCCAGAAAATGCTTTATTACCCAATTGGCTGCACTTGCCTGTGGGATATCACGGTCGTAGCTCAACAATTATACCTAGTGGAACTCCAGTAAGAAGGCCACACGGGCAAACACTACCTAAAGGAGCTGAAAATCCTGTTTTCGGCCCGTCAAGGCTGGTCGACTTTGAATTGGAGATGGCCTTTATTACCACCGATGCCAATGCATTAGGAGAACCTATTTCTGTGGACGAAGCTGAGGAATATATCTTTGGTATGGTCTTGTTTAATGACTGGAGTGCCAGGGACCTTCAGAAATGGGAATATGTACCCCTCGGACCTTTTTTAGCAAAAAATTTCGCCTCTTCCATATCTCCATGGATAGTAACCTTAGATGCCCTGGAACCCTTCAGAGTAGCTAGTCCGAAGCAAGATCCGGAACCACTGCCCTACCTAAGACAAAAGGGAAGTAAAAGTTTTGACATTCATCTCCAGGTAGATATTAAAACTGAAGATGGTTCTGAGACAACTGTGTGTAATACCAATTTTAAATATATGTATTGGACCATGTCACAACAGTTGGCGCATCATACTATTAATGGATGTAAGGTAAATAGTGGTGATATGATGGGAAGCGGCACTATCTCTGGTCCCACACCGGATTCCTATGGCTCTATGTTAGAACTTTCCTGGCAAGGAACAAAGGAGATCACCCTTAAGAATGGTACTACTCGTAAATTCATTGGTGACAATGATACCGTCATCATGAAGGGGCATTGTGCTAAAAATGGTGTTCGCATAGGATTTGGAGAAGTTTCTACAAAAATTCTGCCTGCTGTAGACCTCAATAAAAAATAGCAATATTCTTTTTTAATTGTGTATTTCGTCGGTGGTATACGATACATCAACCTTTTTCGTTATGATTTTGGATTATTTTGGCATGGCTCTTGGATATGCCCTACCAACCATAAAACAAAACATCATGAAAAAAGCACTACTTTACCTTTCGGTCATTGTTTTTTTGATAGCCTGTGGAGGTGTAAAAAAAACACAGGAAGCTATTAATACTGGAAATTACCAACAGGCAATTAACAGTGCCCTGAGAAATCTTGCAGAAAAAAAGGACAAAAAAGGCAATCAGCCATATGTTCTTATGTTGGAAGAAGCATTTAGCAAGAACATGGAAAGAGAACTCCAGAACATCGCTTATTTAGAGAAGGATGGAAATCCGGCAAATCTAGAGGCTATTTATAAAGGATATGCCAGGTTGAAGAATATTCAACAACGTATAAGACCTTTGTTACCTCTATACCTTAGGGATGAGGGCAGAGATGCCAGGTTCAACTTTAAAAATTTCGATGAGGATATCATCGATTCAAAGGAGAGACTATCAGACTATCTGTTTGACAACGCTTTGTCTTTATACAAAAATGCCTCCAGTAAATTAGATTACAGAAGAGCATATGAAGATTTCAGGTATTTGGATGAAATAAATCCAGGATATGGCGATACCAAAGAACAAATGGAACTCGCTTACCAAAAAGGATTGGATTTTGTAAAAGTGAAGATGATCAATGATACTGAAATGGTGATCCCAAACAGATTGGAAGAAGAACTGTTGAATTTCAACACCTACGGTTTGGATGATCTTTGGACCCAATACCATACTAATCCATTAAGTGATATTAAATATGATTATGAAATGCAGGTTGCTTTTAGAGATATCAACATTTCTCCTGAGCAAGTGAATGAAAAGCAATTCATTAAAGAAAAGCAGGTGGTAGATGGATACAAGTATCTGGAAGATGAGAATGGTAATTTGGTAAAAGACAGTCTTGGAAACGAAATTAAAGTAGATAATTTCAAAACCGTTAGCTGCAACTATTACCAATTCACACAGCAAAAGCAAGCACAGGTAACAGGAACGGTTAGCTATATAGATTTGCAATCTAAACAGCAATTGAATACCTACCCGCTATCTAGTGAGTTTGTGTTTCAACATGTGTATGCCAATTACAATGGAGATAAAAGAGCTCTTGACAATAATCTGGTAGCCTTGTTGAACCTTGGTGCTGTACCTTTTCCTTCTAACGAACAAATGGTGTACGATGCGGGAGAAGATCTAAAAGCCCGACTCAAAGAGATCGTAGTTAGACACAGATTCAATTAAATATCAGACAGCGATTCAATTAAATATATATACCCGGAGGCATCACCTCCGGGTTTTTTTTAAAGATATTTCTCTATCGATACTTCTGAAATAGCACCATGGGAGGCGTCTTTTACAACACTTCCGTTTTTAATGATCAAGAGCTGTGGTGATTCGTGCCGTACCTGGAACCTTTGTGCAATCTCATTAGAAAGCGGCCTGTTGTGTTGAATATACAACATATAGAGATCTGCCTGCTCCGTATTCAGGTCATACTGTGCTTCAAATGACCGTAATGCCATACTACTAATCCCACAAGTCGTAGAATTTTTAAAGATCAGTTGTGGTCTTTTTTTCGATCTGCTGATCAATGTATCCAATTCGTCCGCAGAATTAAGGGGAATCCATGGAATTTGAGATTTCTTTTCTGTTGATGCAGTTTCATTTCTTTTGAATAAATCAAATATTCCCATCCTGTTTTTGTATTTTATTAGGTATCCCCATAGGGCCTACCTGCCTAATTGTCTGAGTTTTAGCTTGAGTATCGGCCATTTTGTCTGCTATGTTTAAATGGTAAGATTGTTGACCTATTGACTGCAAAAGTAGACATAAGAACTAAAAATACATAACAATGAATATCAACAATTTTACCATAAAATCACAGGAGGTTATTCAAATGGCCCAGCAAATGGCTCAGGAGATGCAGCATCCTCAAATCGAGAATGAACATTTATTTAAGGCCTTAACAGAAATTGATGAGAATGTTCTTCCCTTTATTCTAAAGAAACTAAATGTTAACCTTGCCTTGGTAGAACAAATTCTGGCCAAAGAGCTCGAAAGTATCCCAAGAGTTTCCGGTGGCGAATTACAATTCTCAAAAGAAGCAGGAAAAACCTTAAATGAGGCGAGCATCATTGCCAAAAAAATGAAGGATGAGTTTGTTTCACTCGAACATGTTTTACTTGCCATTTTTAAGTCCAAAAGTAAAATTGGACAGATCCTGAAGGATCAGGGAGTTTCAGAAAAGGATCTCCTGGCTGCCATTTCTGAATTGCGAAAAGGGGCCAAGGTTACTTCTCAGAGTGCAGAAGAAACCTATAATTCCTTAAATAAATACGCACGAAATCTGAACGAATTGGCAGATAGTGGAAAGTTGGATCCGGTAATTGGACGAGATGAAGAGATTAGAAGGATTTTACAGATCTTATCTAGACGCACCAAGAACAATCCAATATTGGTGGGTGAACCAGGTACAGGTAAAACTGCTATCGCGGAAGGGTTGGCTCATAGGATCATTCAGGGAGATGTGCCTGAAAACCTAAAGGACAAAGTAATTTATTCTTTAGACATGGGTGCCCTAATTGCAGGAGCTAAATACAAAGGTGAGTTTGAAGAACGACTCAAATCTGTGATCAAAGAGGTGACCTCCAGTGATGGGGACATTGTTTTATTCATAGATGAGATCCATACACTGGTAGGTGCCGGTGGTGGTCAGGGAGCCATGGATGCGGCTAATATCTTAAAACCTGCTTTGGCAAGAGGTGAATTACGCGCTATTGGAGCCACCACCCTGGAAGAATATCAAAAATATTTTGAGAAGGATAAGGCCCTGGAGCGCCGCTTCCAAAAGGTGGTTGTAAATGAGCCCGACACAGAAAGTGCCATTTCTATTCTGAGAGGTATCAAAGAAAAATATGAGGCCCATCACAAAGTTCGAATTAAGGATGAAGCCGTAATTGCTGCCGTAGAACTTTCTCAAAGATATATCACCAATAGATTCCTTCCTGATAAGGCAATTGACCTTATGGATGAAGCCGCGGCTAAATTAAGGATGGAGATCAATAGTAAACCGGAAAACCTGGACGTTTTAGACAGGAAAATTATGCAGTTGGAAATTGAGATTGAAGCCATAAAGCGCGAGGAAGACCATGCTAAACTAAAGGCCCTCAATATTGATCTGGCTAATGTAAAAGAAGAACGCAATGAGGTCTATGCAAAATGGGAAAGTGAGAAGTCGGTCATAGATGCTATTCAGAAGACCAAACTAGACATTGAGAATTTTAAAATGGAGGCCGAACGGGCCGAGCGTAATGGCGATTATGGCCTGGTAGCCGAATTGCGCTATGGGAAGATAAAAGAAGCACAGGAAACTGTAGAAAAGCTTCAAAAAGACCTGGTGGAGGCACAGAAAGGCGGCACTTTAATTAAAGAAGAGGTCACTAATGAAGATATTGCCGAAGTGGTTGCCAAATGGACAGGTATTCCCGTAACCAAAATGCTTCAAAGTGAGCGTGAGAAACTGTTGAAACTTGAAAATGTACTGCATAAAAGAGTAGTAGGACAAGATGAAGCCATTGATGCCGTATCAGATGCCATTAGAAGAAGCAGAGCCGGATTACAGGATGCAAAACGCCCTATAGGATCCTTCTTGTTCCTTGGAACCACAGGGGTTGGTAAGACCGAATTGGCTAAGACACTGGCAGACTATCTCTTTGATGATGAAAATGCCCTTACAAGAATAGATATGAGTGAATATCAGGAAAGACATTCTGTAAGCAGGCTGATTGGAGCACCTCCAGGATATGTAGGTTATGACGAAGGTGGTCAGTTGACCGAAGCAGTAAGAAGACGTCCTTATTCTGTTATTCTACTCGATGAGATAGAAAAAGCACATCCGGATACTTTTAATATTTTATTGCAGGTTTTGGATGAGGGTCGACTAACCGATAACAAGGGAAGGGTAGCCGATTTTAAAAACACCATTATCATCATGACCAGTAATATGGGTGGACATATCATTCAGGAGACGTTTGAGAATGTAAAGGACGTTCACAGTGCTGCAGAAGCTGCAAGGATTGAAGTTATGGGCTTATTAAAACAAAACATACGCCCTGAATTTTTAAACCGGATAGATGACATCATCATGTTTACTCCTTTGAGCAAGAAAAATATTGTTGAGATCGTAAGATTGCAGTTAGAACACTTAAAAAAACTTGTGGACAAACAACATATTACCATTGACGCTACTGAGGAAGCTATTCAATATCTGGCAGAGAAAGGATATAACCCACAATACGGGGCTCGACCAATTAAGCGAACCATACAGAAAGAAGTCTTGAATAATCTTTCAAAGGAACTTTTAAGTGGTTCAATTAGCGCAGAGAGTATTATTCTTATCGATTCTTTCGACAATGGATTGGTATTTAGAAATCAATCAGAACTGGTGAAATAATTTCTCTTATACACTATACATAGCAGGCATCCGAATTCAAAAGACTTCGGATGCCTTTTTTAATCAAAATATATACGGTGCAGGAATTAGATTTTTTATATTCGTAAAAAATTGATCCTTCATGACCACCAAAGCCGAACGTACTTCCGCTTTTATTATTGAAAAAGTGGCGCCTATTTTTAATAAACAAGGCTATGTAGGCACCAGCATGAGCGATCTTACAGAGGCTACAGGCCTTACCAAAGGAGCTTTATACGGGAATTTTGAAAACAAGGAATCCCTGGCACTAGCGGCTTTTGAATACCATAGTAAAAAATTGTTGGCTGCCATTGACGAACGCTTGAATGGTTCTGGTAATGCTATCGATACCTTATTCCGACTTACAAACTTCTACCGGCACTACGATGAATTTACAGCACCCATGGGCGGTTGTCCAATCCTGAATGTTGGTGTAGATGCACAAAACAATAACAGGCTTTTAGAAGGTGCAGCAAAAGAAACGATGCGAACTATAGAAGGAAAGATCGCCTTGGTTTTAGAGAATGGTGTAAATAAAGGAGAATTAAAGTTACCTGTTCCGCCTTTACAATTCGCTAAACAATTATTTACCATGATACAGGGGGCAATTGCCATGGCTACTATTACAGGAGACAGAAAATACCTTCTCAATACTATAGCATATCTAGAAGTGTTGGTAAAAAAAGAGATCAAGAAATAGGCTTATTGAGCCCTCACCCTAAAGATCCAAATAGTCTCCGTGTATTTTCCAAAAAACTTGCTGTCTCTTGCTTCTCTGGCTTCCTGCATAGTATCATATCGCTCAAGATATACGTAATTATGCTTCTTTTGAGTCCGGTAAAACGATTTGGGAGCTAGACCTTTGTCCTTTAGACTCTGCATAAATCTATTGTAATAAGTTTTCGTTCCAAAGATATTTACAATTAAATAGAATCCGGGTCGGATATCCTCCGTGAGCACTGCTTCTTCAAATCGTTCTCCTTTTTTAGGTCGCTCTTCTCCTGTTAATTCTTTTGTAGCGGCCAATTTTTCCTTGGCTACTATCTCCAAAGAATCCTTTTTTCGTTGCAAATCCTTTAATCGCAATTCATTTTCTATCGAGGCAGCCTTTGATTTGGCCACGGCTAAGGAATCTCGTGTTCTTATAATCAGTTTAATAGAATCTTGTGTCTTTTTTTCCTGAGCCAGAGCCAAGGCTTTTCGCTCTTTTCTACTAAGCTTCTTCTCTTTAACGACTTCGGTAGTATCTTCTTGTACTATTTCTTCTTCTATTACAGCAGGTTCTGGAATCTCCTCCAACTCTTCTTCCATCTCCGTAATTTCATCGCGTTTAACAGGAACCGCAAACTGATAGGAGGTAACGATCTCAAAAGTAGATTCTTTTCCATCCAGATCTGAAGAGGTGCCGATTTCCACCAGGGCCCCTATAGAAAATTTATCAAAAAAAGTGCCCCCTACTCCACCAGACAGCCCGTAAAAATTGTGATATCCGGCTTGCACCCATATTTTTTGTGTCGCAAATAGGGTATTTATTCCGTATTGGGTATCCAGGGTAGGCACTGTTTTTAAATAAGCCATGGGTCTAAGATATGCTCCGTCTAATATTCCGCTACCCGCAATAGGAAATTGGTAGCTGGCATGGCCAACAAATATCTTCTTGTCATACCCATTGTTTTTCTCGCCGGCTGTAACATTATAATCCACTAAATTCTCGCTTACAATTCCAAGGCGAAAATCTTTATAGCCAAACTGAATCCCAGGAGCTGCTTGTAATACAAATGAAGGGCCATCATCTAGAAATGGTATTCCCGGTCCTTGTTGAAACCTGTCATCCGCAAGTTCTTGTTGAAATCCGAATAGGTTTAAACCGAAGGAAATTTGAAAATCCTGGTCAATATTTAGTTCATAGGCATAATTTAGCACGCCACCTGTTTGTAAAAAAACTCCCGTATTCTGTTGTAAAAATCCAACTCCAAAAGCAGCATTGCCTTTCAATCTATGAGTATAGTTTACAAAGACAGTGGTAGGGTCTGCATCTATTTGCTGCCATTGCCATCGCGTCCATAATGACAGGGATTGTGGGTTATTTCTATCTAAAGTAAAAACAGGGTTAAGAAGGCTGCTATTGTATTGAGTTAAATTGTACTGCCTGAGATCTGGTGGTAAGGGCACCTCTTGAGCTATCAATGTTCTGCTGATCAGAAGTGCAAAGAAAATTATAAGTAGTTTTGGCATAGAAGGGTACAATAAAGCAAATTTCATACTATTTTTACGATAGTAAAGTTACATAATAGAACGAAACCCACTAGATAAAACAAAATAATATGAGACCAAGAATCCTAATTATTCTAATAGCATTATTCACTTCCATGTATAGTTGTAAGGAAGAATCTAAGGTTGAAGGTACCGAGATTGGTCCGGAGGTTTCTACTTTTTACTTTATAAGACATGCGGAAAAAGACCGGAGCGATCCTGAGAACAGTGATCCAGACTTAAATCAAAAAGGACTTGGAAGGGCTATGCATTGGGCAGAGATCCTTAAGGAAGCCAATATAAATGCGATATATACCACAGATTATGCGCGTACTAACATGACTGCTGCCCCAACAGAAATTAAAAATGATCTGATAAGGCAATACTATGATCCTTCTATGATCAATATCGCCGAATTCAAAGCCGAAAATTATGGAAATAATGTATTAGTAGTTGGTCACAGTAATACTACGCCCGATTTTGTAAACAAGATGATCGGAGAAGAAAAATATCCTGCAATGGACGATACGGACAATGGCAGTCTGTTTATAGTGCAGCAAATTGGAGACATGACCACTGATATTAGATTGACTTTTAATTGTAATTGCCCGGACTAACCACAATACTGTCCAGTTTTATATTAGAGAGTAGTTCTAGTTCCCCCTTTTCGTAAAGGGCGTCTATTTGTGTGATTTTGGCTTTACCTTTGGGTTTGTAATTGCGGTAATCTACAAACCGTATTCCGTTCACATACCGTTCATTATAAGCTTCGCGGAAACGCAGTCCGCCTCCGTCTACGTGAAATTCATAGGCCAGATAAGTTGGCTTATAGCTTTCCTGATCTATCCAATAGATATAGACATCCTCAAAATCGTAACCGCCTCCTTGCTGATCAAATGTTACTTTAACTTTATAATAGTCCTTTCCTTTGATCTGTTTTTTGCCTAACAATTCTTTTCGAACGGCAGGATCGTTAAGGCCATATGGCAACAAGGCAAAGTAATGAACAGAATTCACAGAATTTCCATAAACCGTTGCCATACTATCTGTATACCTGCACAGGTACTTCGTTTATGAAACGTTTAAAACTATTCCCCTGTTTTAATATCTGTAACCGTCCCAGAATCAGTAATACTGAATTCTCTTCAGGGCTCTTTTACCTTTTTGTTGTTCCAAAACATAATCTATATCCCTGAACCTGAAACTAATATTGCTGGTCTTATATAGGTCCCCACCTGCTACTTCAATGGAAGTGTCAATAATTTGCTGTACATCCATAACTTCCGGACCATCCTTACAGGATAAAACGAAGGTTACTAAGAATACGAAGAAATAGTTTTTTGACATGGATGCTAAAATTGCGTTTTCTTTACAAAGAAACAGGGATTATTCCACAAAATGAAGAACGGAGCTCGAAGATTTGTTCTTATTTTTGTGCCACCATGCAGAACAAGATCAATATTAAAAACAAGAAGGCAAATTTTCAGTACGAGTTGCTCGAAACCTTTATTGCCGGTATTGTTCTTGCCGGTACCGAGATCAAATCTATTAGACTTGGGAAAGCATCAATTACGGAAAGCTTCTGTGAATTTAATGAGCGGGGAGAATTGTTTGTAGTGAATATGCAAATAGATGAATATTCTCATGCTTCTCATTTTAATCATCAACCTAAAGCGGCGCGTAAGCTGCTGATGAATAAAAAGGAACTAAAGAAATTACACAAGGAGGTGAATACGAGCGGACTCACAATTGTACCCCTGACCGTTTTTATAAATGACAAAGGTCTCGCCAAGATGAAGATAGCCCTCGCAAAAGGGAAAAAATTATACGATAAACGCGAAACCATCAAAAACAGAGAAAGCAAGGTACGTTTAGACCGGATCAAAAAAAGCTTTAACAACTAGGGCTAATAGCAGAAATATTTCCTTCCAATCTGGCAATTCAGGCCAATCACCCGCCCAGATCATTTTCTTAATTCTTATCCTCTAGCAAGGGCACAAATCGAAAAGTGCCAAATTCTTCCTGGGCAAATTCTGTATCAGATTTTCTTGTAATGCGAAGCATTTCCTGATCTCCCTCCCCTACCGGAATTACCAACTTGCCTCCTATTTTTAATTGACCCAACAATTTTTTAGGTACTTCTGGTGCCCCGGCTGTTACAATGATCCCATCGAACGGAGCGTGTTCTGGCAGGCCTTTATATCCATCCCCAAAAACGAATTTCTTTGGTCTGTATCCCATTTTCTTAAAGAACAAACTGGTCTTCTTGAAAAGCTCCAGCTGTCTCTCTATTGTATAAACTTTGGCCTTGAGATGTAATAAGACGGCGGTCTGATACCCGCTACCTGTGCCAATCTCTAACACTTTGTGGCCTGGTTCCACCTCTAATAATTCGGTTTGAAATGCAACGGTATAGGGTTGAGATATTGTTTGATCTGCCGCAATTGGAAAGGGTTTATCCTGGTAAGCATGGTCCTCAAAACTACTATCCATAAATAAGTGTCTGGGGATAGTTCGGATAGCCTGAAGGACCTTTTTATTACGAATGCCCTTGGAAGCAACCAGTTCTGCCAACTGATTCCGCATTCCCTTGTGTTTGAAGGTATCTTTCAAAAAGTTCTTAATTTCTTTGGTTTCGTTTGATATCGGTAAAGTTACCACATTTTGTATTTCTCAGCTTGGTTTGTTTTAGGATTAATCTGCGTATTTTTGACAAAATTGAAGATATATGCTCAAAGTTGGAGTGCTGGGTGCGGGCCATCTTGGAAAAATACACCTACGGCTCTTAAAAGAGTCCTCGAAATATGATTTGATCGGTTTTTATGATGCTGATGCCATTCATGGGAAAAAAGTAGAGGCAGAATTTGGATACCGGTATTATGACAATATAAATACCCTGATAGATGCTGTAGAAGTTGTAGACATTGTAACTCCTACACTTTCGCATTTCGATTGTGCCAAAAAGGCCATGGAAAAAGGGAAACACATCTTCCTTGAAAAACCGATCACGAAAACACTGGAAGAAGCCGAAGAACTTATTGTTCTCGAGAAGAAACACGGAGTTAAAGGACAGGTTGGGCATGTTGAACGTTTTAACCCTGCATTTACCGCTATTAAGGATTCCATTCAAAACCCAATGTTTATTGAAACGCACAGATTAGCAGAATTCAATCCCCGGGGCACAGATGTTCCTGTTGTTTTGGATCTGATGATCCATGATATTGATGCCATTCTAAGCGTTGTGCCATCAGAAGTAAAAGAGATCCACGCCAGTGGTGTATCTGTGATCAGCAAATCCCCAGATATAGCGAATGCCAGAATAGCCTTTGAAAATGGGTGTGTAGCCAATCTAACGGCAAGTCGGATCTCACTTAAAAACATGAGAAAATCCCGATTTTTTCAACAAGACGCTTATATTTCGGTCGATTTTCTGGAGAAAAAAGTTGAAGTAGTTAAAATGAAGGATGCTCCTGAAACACCTGGTGAATTCGACATGATATTACAAAACGCTGAGGGGATCACAAAACAAATCTATTTTGAGAATCCAACCATTGAAAATAACAATGCCATCCTTGATGAACTGGAAACCTTTGCCGATGCCATAACTCAGGATACCACTCCTTTGGTAACCTTAACTGATGGCACCAAAGCCTTACGAGTGGCATTGCAAATAATAGATTCGTTTTAGATAATTAGAATAGTTTAACTCCTATATATGATAAAGAATGTAACTGTGATAGGTGCAGGGACCATGGGAAATGGAATAGCGCATGTCTTTGCACAAAACGGCTTTAAGGTAACCTTGGTAGATGTCTCAGAACAGGCATTGAAAAAGGGTATGGAAACTATTACCCGCAACCTGGATAGAATGGTACAAAAGGAAACTATTACTCCTGAGGACTCTAAATCCACCTTAAAAAATATTGCTACCAATACCAATTTAAAAGAAGGAGTAGCCCAATCTGATCTTGTAGTTGAAGCTGCCACTGAGAATTTAGAACTTAAACTTCAAATTTTTAAGGAATTAGATACCCAGTGCCCTTCTCATACTATCCTGGCTACCAATACTTCTTCTATATCTATCACACAAATAGCTGCTGTCACCAAAAGACCAGAAAAGGTCATTGGGATGCATTTTATGAATCCTGTACCTATTATGAAATTGGTAGAGATCATACGTGGTTATTCCACATCTGCTTCGGTAACTGAAGAGATTATGGCCCTTTCTGTAGAATTGGGTAAGACTCCTACTGAGGTCAATGATTACCCGGGATTTGTAGCCAACAGAATATTAATGCCGATGATCAATGAGGCCATTGAAACCCTGTACAATAATGTTGCTGGTGTAAGTGAAATAGATACGGTCATGAAATTAGGAATGGCACATCCTATGGGGCCTTTACAGTTGGCAGATTTTATTGGCCTGGATGTATGCTTATCTATCCTCAACGTCTTGTATGATGGTTTTAAGAATCCTAAATATGCCCCTTGCCCTTTGCTGGTAAATATGGTAATGGCAGGTAAATTAGGGATAAAGTCGGGTGAAGGCTTTTACGATTACACCGAAAGCAGGAAAGCAGAAAAAGTATCTTCCCAATTTAAAAGTGCATAATGGCAATTGTAAAACCCTTTAAAGCCATTAGACCGGCCGCTGATAAAGTTGCTCATGTGGCATCTCGTTCTTATGAGGATTATTCCAAGGAGGAACTAAGAGCCAATTTAAAATTTAACCCCTTCTCATTTCTGCACATCATAAATCCCGGATTTAAATTTCATAAGAAAGTATCGGGAGATGAACGATTTAAACTTGTGCACAACAGATATATGGAGTTTTTGGAGGAGAAGGTCTTCGTAAAAGATGCAGAGGCTAGCTTTTATCTTTATGAAATAAATAAAAATGGCACTAAATGTTGTGGAATATTTTGTGCTACAAGTGTGCAGGATTACAGGAATAACCGTATTAAAAAACACGAAAATACGATTGAAAGCAGGGAACAACTCTTTGCTCATTACCTTGATACCGTAAAGTTTAATGCTGAGCCTGTTTTAATGACCTACCCAGACCACCCAACAATAGCGGGGATAATTCAGCATACTATAAAAGAAGATCCTGTATATCACTTTACCACACCAGATAGAACTTCACACCGACTTTGGAAAATTTCAAATGGAAAAACCATAAAGGAGATCACAGATGCCTTTGCCAATATAGATAGTCTGTATATAGCAGACGGACACCACAGAAGTTCATCCTCAGAACTCCTGGCACAATGGTGTGAGAAACGGAATGATAAGCACAATGGCAAAGAAGCGTACAACTACTTTATGAGCTATCTTATTCCTGAAAGCGAAATCAGGATCTACGAATTCAATAGGCTGGTCAAAGACCTGAACGGCCATTCTAAAGAGTCATTCCTTGTAAAGTTAGACGAGCTCTATAGAATTAATAAGATAGATATGGAGCTTTATAAGCCTACGAAAAAGCACCATTTTAGTATGTACCTCGATGGAGAATTCTATTCGCTTTATTTGAGAAACAATGTATTACCACTTGAGGACCCGCTGAGCAAATTAGATACACACATCCTTTTTAAGACCATTTTGGAACCTATACTGGGCATTAAAGACCTGCGCAATGATAAAAGAATTCAATACGGTTACGGAAAGCACAATGTGCTGCGTATGAAAACCGAAATAGACAAGGGGAGTTTTGCCGTTGGTTTTAATTTGGTCCCAATTACTATAGATGAAATTAAGGCTATTGCGGACGCCCAATTAGTAATGCCTCCAAAAAGCACATACATAGAGCCGAAGCTAAAAAGTGGAATAGCCATATATGAATTATAACATGCCCTATGTCTATTGCAGCTAATATAAAAAGGATCAAAACCGAATTACCAGAACATGTAACACTGGTAGCAGTCTCAAAAACAAAATCAAATAATGAGATTCTCGAGGCCTATCATGCCGGGCAACGAGTTTTTGGTGAGAATAAAATTCAGGAAATGACTCAAAAATGGTCAGATCTTCCAAAGGACATCGAATGGCATATGATTGGTCATGTGCAACGGAATAAAGTAAAGTACATGGCTGCCTACGTAGCATTGATTCATGGGGTGGACAGCTTAAAACTTTTGAAGGAAATTAATAAACAGGCTAAAAAAGAACAACGGGTCATCTCATGCTTATTGCAGATGCATATAGCTGAAGAAGAGACCAAATTTGGTTTCGATGAGGATGAATTGAAAGCTTTGATAGAAAGCAGAGTTTTACAGGAATTAGAGCATGTTGAAATAAAAGGTTTGATGGGAATGGCAACGTTTACAGAGAATGCCAAACAGATACGAAAAGAGTTTAAGTCACTGCGGACTATGTATCATGCATTACGAACAGAGCTGCCGGATATCACAGAACTTTCCATGGGAATGAGCGGTGATTACTCCATTGCAATAGAAGAAGGCAGCACCATGGTACGCATAGGAAGTAGTATCTTTGGAGCAAGAAATTAAGACCTGGGAGGTCTAAATGAACAGAAAGACTGAATGAAGAGTACCTTATGTATGCAATTCTAGATATAGAAACTACAGGTGGCAAGTACAATGAAGAAGGCATCACAGAAATTGCCATTCATAAATTTGACGGGCAGCAAGTAGTAGATCAATTTATTACCCTGATCAATCCGGAGCGCGAAATACAACCCTTCGTGGTAAATCTAACAGGCATCAATAGCAAAATGCTACAAACTGCACCCAAATTTCATGAAGTTGCCAAACGCATTGTAGAAATAACGCAGAATACTGTCCTTGTTGCTCATAATGCACAATTTGATTACAGAATACTCAGGACAGAATTCAGGCGACTAGGTTATAATTTTGAACGCAAAACCCTTTGCACAGTAGACCTTGCCAAAACATTGATACCCGAGGCTGAATCGCATAGTCTGGGTAAATTGGTGAGATCTTTAGGTATTGCGGTTAGCGATCGTCACCGTGCAAATGGAGATGCATTGGCAACATTAAAGCTCTTTAAGATCTTATTGACAAAAGATCTGGAAAAGACTATCATTACGGAAGTTACAAGAGCCGAAACACATGGAGAGTTATCCCACAGGCAACTAAAGATCGTTGATTCAATGCCTTCAGAAACAGGGGTTTATTATATGCACAACAAGGATGGAAAGGTCATTTATATTGGAAAAAGTACGGATATTAAGAAACGTGTAAATGAACATTTTACATCCAATGCCAAGTTGGCAAGAAGTCTTCAGAAAGAAACACGGAAGATCACTTTTGAACGAACCGGTAATGAACTCATCGCCTTCTTAAAAGTGAGTGAAGAACTAAAAAGAAATAGCCCAAAATATCCTACCCATAAAAAAGAGATCTCCATCACTTTAGACCAGAATGGGACAGAGAATTCAGATAAGGAGGTCATTTGTCTTGCCGGAAAAAATATTATGGTAGTGGATAAAGGAAGAGAATTGGGCGAACGAAGTGCTATTCTCATTAAAAATGGCAAGTTAAAAGGCATGGGCTTTTATGATCTTAATTATCAAATCAATAATATTCATATCTTAGAATCCATAATGACCCCAATGGAAGGCAGTCCGAAAATTGTACAAGAAGTAGAGGCCTATATTAACTATAAGAAGGTATTGAAGATAATTGAACTCAATTAATAATTGTGGATACACCTGAGCCAATAAAAGACTGGAAATACAAACTGCATGAGATCATCTACGGAACTCATACACCGGCAGGAAAGCTATTCGACATAGTACTGCTGGTCGTTATCGTATATAGCGTCATCGTGGTTATGTTGGAGAGTATTCCCAGTTTCGATGAAAAATTCCATGGATTTCTCAATGTCTCTGAATGGACGGTTACAATTTTATTCACAATTGAATATATTCTACGGATCATTTGTATTAAATCCCCCAGGAGGTACATTTTTAGTTTTTTCGGTATTATAGATTTTCTCTCTACCGTCCCTAAATATTTATCGTTCTTTATTGTAGGTTCTCAATATATCACCGCCTTCCGGGCCTTGCGTTTATTGAGGGTATTTCGGATCTTAAAACTGGTTAGGTTCATTGGTGAATCCAATAATTTACTTCGGGCGCTAAAAGCCAGCAGAACTAAAATATTCATTTTTGTATTTTTTATTCTGGTTGTATCTGTGCTTTTGGGAACAATCATGTATTTGGTAGAAGGCCCGGAACACGGGTTTAACAGTATTCCTCACAGTGTATACTGGACCATCGTTACTCTAACAACGGTTGGCTATGGGGATATTTCTCCTGAAACCGGTTTGGGACAAATAATTGCCACCATTATTATGATCGTTGGGTATGGTATTATTGCCGTTCCTACCGGAATAGTCAGTGCAGAATATGTTACTGAGACAAGGAGGAGCAAAAAGAAAAAGAAGGCTAAGGAAGAGAAAAATTGTGCAGAATGTGGTACCGTAATCTTACGCCCAGATGCACTGTATTGCCGGGTTTGTGGTTTTAGGCTAAAAGATGACTAATGGCGTCAAAAACCCTTTTGGTAGTTGTAGGTGCAACTGGAATAGGTAAAACGGCCCTTGCAATACAACTTGCCAAACATTTTAAGGCTGAGATCCTCTCAGCAGACTCCAGACAATTCTATAAAGAAATGCATATCGGTACTGCAGTTCCTGACAGAGAGGAGCTGAAATTGGCTACACATCACTTCATTCAACACAAAAGCATACATGATACCTACACTGTAGGCGATTTTGAACGTGAAGCCCTAGAGTTACTAGACCAGCTTTATAAAGATCATGATTTGGTGATCATGGTTGGCGGCAGTGGTTTGTATATAGATGCAGTACTTTATGGTTTGGATTCCTTCCCAGACATTGAGCCTTCCATTCGTGAAGTTCTTAACAAGGAATTAGACCAACATGGTATAGGACCTCTGCAACAAGAGCTGGTTGCGGTAGATCCTCAATATGCCAAAAAAGTAGATCTGCAGAATCCGCATCGTGTGCTGCGAGCCCTGGAGGTATGGCGTGCAACCGGCAAGGCGTATTCATCCTTTCTGGGGCGAAATAAGACCAGCAGACCCTTTAATACAATAATTGTAGGCATGGAAGCTGCAAGAGAAGTGATCTATCAAAGGATCAACGCCAGAGTTGATCATATGATGGCAGCCGGACTTCTTAAAGAAGCTATTGCATTAAAAGAATTTGAAAGTCTTAATGCGCTTCAAACTGTTGGCTATAGAGAATTATTTCAACATCTTGATGGGCATTGTACACTGGAAGAAGCGGTAGAAGAAATAAAGAAAAATACCCGGCGTTTTGCAAAAAGGCAGGGCACCTGGTTTCGTAAAAACGAATCAATATTATGTGTCCCTTATAATATGTCATTAAAATTAATACTGGAGCAGATCCAACAAAAACTGGCAAATCAGGTTTAATGAAATCATCAAAAAATATCTTTGTTATCATGGGAGTCTCCGGTTGTGGCAAGTCGACAATTGGCAAAATGCTGGCTGAAAAACTTTCAATTCCCTTCTTTGATGGAGACGACTATCATCCTGAAAAGAACATACAGAAAATGTCTAAAGGAGAGCCATTGAATGATGAAGACAGGTATTCCTGGTTGAAGGCCCTAAATACACTTGGAAAAAAACATCAAAGTAATGGTGCGGTCATTGCATGTTCTGCTTTAAAAGAAATGTATAGGGACATAATAGAAAAAGATCTGGATCCTGTCCCGATTTGGATCTATCTTGAGGGCAGCTATGATGCTATTCTAAAACGCCTTGAGCAAAGAAGTGGGCATTTTATGCCCCCTAACCTATTGCGGTCACAGTTCGATGTTCTAGAACCGCCCACAAAGGCTATCTGTGTATCTATTGAACTAGAACCGAAGGAGATCATCAACGAGATCCTGAAGAAATTAGGGCATTAAAAAAGGCATTCGTTTGAATGCCTTTTATATTTTGGTTCAATATTGTCTACTGAGGAGTTTTTACCACCAATCGGAATCCCTCTCCGTGAATGTTCAATATTTCAACTACATCATCCTTTTTCAGATATTTTCTCAACTTGGCAATATATACATCCATACTCCTGGAAGTAAAATAATTATCATCCCTCCAAATTTTAGTTAGCGCCAATTCTCTGGGCATAAGATCATTCTCATGCAGGGCCAGCAATCTGAGAAGTTCATTCTCTTTAGGAGAAAGTTTTGAAGGCTCTTCATCCTTGTATTTTAAAAATCTAAGCTTGGAATTTAAAAAGAAATTTCCGATTTTAAATTCAAATTGTTTGCTATCTGCCAGAGTGCTGGATGCCTTTCTTTGAAGTATAGCTTTAAGCTTCATAAGAAGCACTTCTGAATCAAATGGTTTATTCAAATAGTCATCAGCTCCCGCTTTATATCCTTTTAAGACATCTTCTTTCATGGTCTTGGCTGTGAGAAAAACGATTGGCACATTTTCGTTCTTTTCACGTATCTCTTTGGCCAGGGTAAATCCATCTTTATAAGGCATCATTACATCCAAAATACAGATGTCATAATTGTCCTTTTTAAATTTCTCAAATCCCTCCATACCATTCTTGGCCAGAGTGACATCAAAATCATTCATAGACAAATAGTCTTTTAGAACGATGCCAAAATTTGGATCATCCTCTACCAATAATATTTTCTTATTTACTGTTTCCATATCGTTTAAATTAAAGGCACTTTAATATAGAAAGTGCTGCCTTTTCCTTTTTCACTTTCTGCATAAACCTCGCCTTGATGGTCTTCTACTATTTTTTTAACATAGGCCAATCCTAATCCATGACCTTTCACATTATGTAAATCTCCTGTATGTTCCCTATAGAACTTTTCAAACACTTTTTTCAATACAGCCTTGCTCATCCCCGCACCCTGATCCTCTATCTTAATAATTAGATAATTATTAGCTACCTCTGTATAGATGTCAATCTTAGGGGCCTCCGGTGAATACTTGATGGCATTATCTATAATATTCACCAAAACGTTCCCGAAATGCATTTCATTGGCTAATACCTCTGAACGTTGTGCATCCAGATGAGTATGTATATATCCGCCACGGTCCAAAACAATCAGATCAACATGAGAGATCGCGGTCTGTATAAGATCATGAGCATCTACCCTGTCTTTTGAGATATCTAACTGGTTTCGTTCCAGTTTCGAGATCCGCAATACATTTTCTACCTGAGCGTGCATTCGTTTATTTTCATCCCTTATCATTTGAAGATACCGTCTTACTTTATCCTCATCCCCAATTATCTTGGGATTGCGTATAGCTTCTACTGCCAGATTAATTGTCGCTATTGGTGTTTTAAACTCATGCGTCATATTATTGATGAAATCTGATTTAATTTCAGAGATCTGTTTCTGACGAATTAGTTGATAAATAGCACTGGCGTAAGCAATTACAATCACCAAAGTAAAAAGCAATGACAAAAATGCCATACCCAGGACAGATTGCAAAAGAAATTTCTTCTTGCTCGGAAACGAAAGCAGAAGGGCGAAATTACTGGTCCCTTCACTATTTTTAAAGATAGGTGCCTTGTAGATTGTAGACTCTCCGAACTTGAATCGTCTGGACTTTACTTTTGTAGGCAATCCCCTGCTGTAAATACCATATTGAAAATCAGTATTTATCGCCATATTGCTCAATTCCTGATTCAGCAATAATTCTATTTCTTGCTTGGAAACACGTTTGTGAATAGGCACATTTTCAGCATACTGCCTGTATACATCATCAAAAACGGCTTTATCTACAGATGAAAGTCCGCCTATCTTTTCGAGTTTCTGAATTGGATTTAAGCTATAAGCTTTGCCATCCAGGCCATATTCCTCTTTAAAAATGGTTTTTGTACGCTTGCTGGTGATATTTTTGATTGCTGTTGTATCCCCATTAACGCTGTCAAAGAACGTGGATGCTATATTGTAATCTTCCTCTAGTATTCCATGCGAATAAAAAAGGATCTCGTTAGAATTAATATCGCGGTCTATAAAGAAGATGTTGCTGAGATGAGAACTCTTAAACTCCCCCAGACTATCCTTTAGGCTCAAGAACCTATCGGAATAATCTCTCATTTCACGTTCCTCAATCTTGTCTGTGACCCTATTGAGAACTTCCGCTATCGCATTTGAGAATTGTTCTTCTTTGTCGTCTACAGACCTTTTGATCCAGTATAATTGAACCGAAATGATCCCAATAAGGGACAGGCTCATTAAGATGACAAGAAAAACAAATAATCGCTTATTCATTTTGACGTAAAATTAAAAATTTAACATTTAGCGGATTGCTTGTTTAACCTAATCTTAACAAAAATGTTAAAATTATTGATTAATGACTTTTTTGAAGGATTTGCTTATGAATTTTACGCACCTGATTACGTGTATCCTCTAAGTTTTTATTTTTGATCACAAACTGTGCCAGTTCCTTTTTTTTCTTGACAGGCCATTGGTGTTGCATACGTTCCAGAATTGCCTTTTCTGTTAGGTTATCGCGCTCTTTAATACGGGCGATCCTCACTTTCTTAGGGGCCGTAACTAAGATCATTTTGTCGAATTCCTTGTATCCTCCATTTTCAAATAGGATGGCTGCTTCCTGTATCACGTAATGACCTTTCTGCTGCTCAACCCACGACTTAAAATCTTCGCGTACAGCAGGATGTACAATTTGATTTAAAGCTATCAGTAGCTCTTTATTATTAAATGCCTTTTCGGCAATTAGTTTTCTATTCAACGCTTTATTTTGATAGGCTCGTTCTCCAAAAAGGGTTGTAATAGCAGTCCGAATTTTAGGATCTTCTTTCATCAATCTTTTAGCCTCTAAATCTGAGTTATAAACTGCTACGCCCAGATCCTCAAACATCGCAGCTACGGTGGTCTTACCACTACCTATACCTCCGGTTAGTCCTATTCGTATCATTCTCTCTTTAAAATAAATTCTACCTGTGATTGCCTCATCTGTACACTTGGAAGGCTGTCTGGTTGTTGAATTAAATACAATGGCAAGAAAGGTGAATCTTCTTTGATATCTGCCAGGTCTGCTATGATCCTGAAATCCGAAGCATCTATCTCCTTAAGCCGTTCTACGCTCGCTTTGCACAATACTTCTACAGTATTGGGAAAGGTCCTTATTTGTGTTCCCTGGGGCAGATTTGACACCTCTACCGGCACTTTAAATATTTTTTCAGAAAAGCGTAATACCGTTGCAGATAAGGTAACACTCTGTTGCTCGTACACCGCATGAACCAGATCAGATGGTTTTAATAACTGTAGCGTTCTTTTAAAACTATCGGTTATATCAGTAAGGACAACAGCCTCAGTATGTGCTTCTTTAATAGTATCAATTTCCTGCAAAGGACCTCTTAAAACAACAGAGTCTGGTGTAAGTTGCAGATCTCCATACATAAGGTAATTTTGCGCAAGGTCTATGGTAGCATCCAGGCGAACAGGCACCTTCTTGCTTATCATACGGGTGAAATCAAAAAACAGGGTATCCTGATCCATTTGAAGGATGGTCATGGCATCCGGGAGCTTCGATTCAATCTGTTTTCTGTACACCGGTTCTGTCAGAAAAAATTTATTTCCACGATTACTCATCTCATTAAGATCAATCGACAATTTACTGGTTGCAAATTTAGATCCCAGAAACTGCCAACCACTACCCCTTGCCGTAATTGTTAAATTGTCTTTCGAGGCACCTAGAAAAAAAAGAGAGTCAGGAATGTTGGTATAGACCAATTCAAAGGTAGTCCTATCTGTATGTGTATCAGATAGTTTACTGATTAGCCAGGCCAAAAATGAACAAAATAGTAAGATCACAAAGACTTTTACTTTTCGCTTTGTAGAACCTTTTAAAACTTGTTTTGCAGCCATTATTATTTAAAAAATAAGGAGGGAAATAATTCCTGAGGTTTCTTCCTACTAAATGTAAGTAAGAATGTCGATTTAAAAAAACCCAGTCCATAGCCTGTAAATTGTATTAATACGGCCCATAGGGACAAAAGTGCAATGCCTAAATCCTTGTTCTTATACCATGAATCAATTAAAACTACCACAAAGTATAGCAGATACAGGTATAAAAACCAATGTATTTCAAAGACCGCAAAAAAGATGGCCGCCACAAGGCCTGTAATAAAAAAGAAAGGAAACCAATAGGTAAGTTTGGTCGTTTTAGGATGCCAGCAATTTAATATGGGTCTAACCATACCAAATTTCTTTACCTGGGTGTAGAATTTATTAAAATCTACGCGTCTTTTATGATATACAAAAGCTTCAGGTATTAGACGGGTTTTATATCCGCATTCCCCATAAGCGTATGCTGAGGTCCGGATCTTCCCCTGGATGAATCTTTCCGAATCCCCCGGTCTTTTCAAAGGCTTCTTTTGAGATCCCCATATTAAAACTCCTGGGTTGAAATTGTTGAGCAGCTTTTTTATTTCCTCTGATACCTCCCGTAGTAATAAAGGCTGTCATTGCGTAATTTATGGCCTTTTGAGTGACGCTAAAACTGGGGTGTGCTGTGTCCGGACCGCCAAAACAATCTACATAATGGTCCTCTAGTGCCTTGGAGGCGCTATCGAGGTATGTAGGAGGTAGCAAACAGTCTGAATCGAGAATAATAAAATAATTGCCCTTAGCCTTTCGCATTCCATAATTCCGGGAATCTCCTGGTCCACTATTTTCTTTATAATAATAGGATATTGGTAATTTTTCCCGAAAGGAATGTATAACTTCTTCAGAACTGTTCTGAGACCCGTCTTCAACGATCACTACCTCGTATGGGTTTTGATACGTTTGTTCCAAAAGACTCTCCAGCAGCTCCCTAATTTCTTCTGGTCTGTTATAAACGGGTATGATGAACGAAAAGAAAAGGTCCATGGTTAAGTGATAAAAGAAAAGCCATCCCAAAGAGGATGGCTCTATGCTGTTTTATATCTTTTTATTCTGAAAATCGCTCAATTACTTCCTGACTAACCCCGGTATTGGAAAAGCCTCCATCATGAAACAGATTTTGCATGGTCACTTTTTTAGTTAGATCCGAAAATAGAGAAACCGTATAATTTGCACAATCTAGCGCTGTGGCGTTTCCTAAAGGCGACATTTTTTCTGCATACGAAATAAAGCCGTCAAAACCTTTTACTCCCTGACCTGCTGTGGTAGGCGTTGGTGATTGAGAGATAGTATTGACCCGTACTTTTTTCTCTTTCCCAAAGAAATACCCAAAACTGCGTGCCACTGATTCCAAATAGGCTTTGTTATCTGCCATATCGTTATAATCCGGGAAGGTACGCTGAGCTGCCATATAAGTTAGTGCAACAATACTTCCCCATTGATTCATAGCATCTGCCTTGTATAAACTTTGCATTACCTTGTGGAATGAAAGCGCAGAAACATCCCATCCTTTAGTCGTGAAATCGTATTTCTCATCAGTGTATAAACGTCCTTTCCTAACGTTTACAGACATTCCTATAGAGTGCAAGACAAAATCTAGTTTGCCTCCCAAAATTTCCATTGATTTGGCAACTAAATTGGCAAGATCTTCTTCACTGGTAGCATCGGCAGGAATAATCTCAGAATTTGTCTTTTTGGCCAATTCATTAATCTGACCCATCCGCATTGCTATTGGTGCATTGGTAAGAACAAAGGTCCCTCCCTCTTCATGTACCCTTTCTGCAGTTTTCCAGGCTATTGAATTTTCATCTAAAGCTCCAAATATGATTCCCTTTTTTCCTTTGAGTAAGTTGTATCCCATTGTATCAATCTTAGGTTTATGTTGTCCTTAAATATATCTAATTTATTATTAATTAAGTAATTGCTTTGCATGTGCCATGGCCGAATCGGACAAGGCCTTTCCCCCCAGCATTTCTGCCAGCTCAACCACCCGTTCCTCAGGTGATAGCTTTTTCATCCGTGTTCTGGTCACTTCACCATCATCTTCTTTAAACACCTTATAATGATGATCTCCTTTTGAAGCTACCTGTGGCAGGTGGGTAATTGAAAATACCTGCATATTGGCACTCATTTGTTGCATAATATCTCCCATATTGTTCGAGATCTCACCCGAAACTCCGGTATCGATCTCATCGAACATCATAGTGGGCAATTGCTCATAGGACGCCAGTATGGACTTTATGATCAACATTATTCTGGAAAGCTCTCCTCCGGAGGCTACTTTCTTTAAAGACCCATAATTAGATCCCCTATTAGCCGAGAACTCAAAAACAAGCAGGTCTCTTCCTGTACTTAGAAAAGACTCCGTTTTTTCAAATTGAATGCTAAAAGTAGCATTTGGCATCCCCAAGGATTGCAATGAAGATTCCAGTTTACTTTTTAATTGTGGCACTGCGGCTATTCTTCTCTCACTCATTTCACTTGCAAGCGCCGTCAATTCCTTTTGTGTAGTTCTTATTAGAGCTTCCTGTGCTTCTATATCCTGTTCAAGATCTTCTGACTGACCTAATTTTTCTTCTAATTGGTTCTTTATTTCCAAAAGTTCTCCTACAGTAGATGCACTGTGCTTCTTCTGCAAGTTATAAAGCAATTGTAGTTTTTCGTTAACCTCTTCCAACAGACCCGGATTGGGACTTACTTGTTCTTGTAAAGATTCAATTTCCGACCTAATGTCGTCTAACTCTACAAAAACTGATTGAATCCTTTCAAAAAGTGAAGCATACCCAGAACCATAGCCGGCAAGCTTGGAAATACTTTGCTTGCATTGAGCAAGTAAGGCTTGTACTCCTATCTCTTCATTGTTCAGTAATTCATGACCCTTGGATAATTGTTCCAATATACTTTCTACATTGGTAAGCTGCTCATAGGTTGATTCTAGCTCTTCAAGAATCCCTTCTTGTAGTGGAGCATTCTTTAACTCGTTAAATAGAAAACTGTTATAGTCTTGTTCCTTTTCCGCCTCGGCCAATGTTTCCTTTAGGTGGTTCAACTCTTTTTGAGCCGCATCGAAGACCTTCAGATGTTCCTTGTAGCCAGTCAGGAGTTGTTTGTTATTTGCCAGGGCATCGATCACCTTAAGCTGAAATTCATTCTCTGTAAGTTCAAGCGTTTGATGTTGTGAATGTATATCAATGAGGCGCTGGCCCACTTGCGAAATAACATCGAGAGTTACTGGTGAATCATTAACAAAAGCGCGCGATTTACCATTGGGATGTATCTCTCTTCTAAGGATGGTACGAAGATCATAATCGAGGTCATTGGCATCGAACAAACCCTTTAACCCATAATGTTCAATATCAAATTCTGCCTCTATGATACATTTGAGTTCCTTGTCTCGCAAAGAATTGAGATCTGCCCGTTTTCCTAATACAAGTGACAAGCCTCCTAAAAAAATAGACTTCCCTGCTCCGGTTTCCCCGGTAATGGTGCTAAATCCTTTATCGAAAGAGACCGAAAGATCTTCAATTAGGGCATAGTTTTTTATGGTGAGGTGTGTCAGCAAATCTTTCGCGTTAATCGTAGCGTAAAGATAACCGTTTATGTCCTGTAAAAAAATGAGGGAACTTAATATTTTATCTCGTTCCAGGTAGTAGAATAGAAGGGCGCAACCTTATTAAGAGTACTTTTTAGGGCAACGATATCTACTTTTGGGCCATCTGAAAAGATATTGAGGATCTCTTCGGATTTGGCATCGAAAAAAGTCTGGATCAAAAAAGCATTTGGCCTGCGCTGTATAAGGGTTTCAAACAAGCGCATAGAACCAGAGATCACTTGCTTGCCTGTACTGTTGTTATCCCCCAGTATATCTAATCCTTTGCGGTGGTAATTGTACATCGCGATCCTGTATTCCCTGAATGTATTGGATAATAAGTTATCTACCAGTACAAACCGTGTACGATTATCTGTGGCCGATTGACTCCAGCCGGAAAAATTGCTGCCTTGTGCCTGTGTCACTATTTTTTGGGCTTCCTTGTAGAAATCTGTTCCACCCTCCAAGGCATAGGTGTCTGCATCAAGACCCAAAATAATGTAAACATAGTAGGCCATTACACCTACCAGATTAGATGTAAAAACATTTTGATTATAAATCAAGGGTTGAAATTCTATATATTCAAAATTGAATTGGTTGTCCTTGTAGTTAAAAACCGGACTTTCATAGGAAGTGTTGAATACTGGTCGTGAGGACTGTATCTGAATATTGGCTTCGAACCTGTTAGACTCATATTTGTTGACTGTAATGAACATCCTGGCATTAACGCGTTCATTCTCCTTGTATACCCTATTGGTCCATTTATTCTTATTTATAAAATCGTTCAGGGAACGCTCAAGGGTTCTAAAGATTTGTTGATTGGTCTGACTTACCTGATCTGAGTTTACTGTAATAACACAATTGAGCTCCTGCCCTGCCCCCGTAAAGGTAATAAGGATTAAAAATAAGAGCATTACTATATTACGCATGAATCCTGGAGATAATTTCGTTCCAAATATCTGAAGCTACTTCGGCTTTAGTCTTAACTTCAAACGATTTAATTGAAGAATTCTTGTCTATAAACGTTATTTTATTGGTACTTCCTCCAAAGCCTGCTCCTTTGTCCCTTAAAGAGTTGAGAACAATAGCATCGAGGTTCTTCTTTTTTAATTTTTGAAGGGCATTTGCCAGCTCATTTTCAGTTTCCAGAGCAAATCCAACCAAATACTGATCCTTCTTTGCCTTTCCTAACGTTAACAGAATATCCTTGTTTTTTATAAGTTCCAGGGTAAGATCGTCCGTAGATTTTTTGATCTTTTCATTTGCTACCTTCTTCGGCTTATAGTCCGCAACGGCCGCAGCGGCGATTACCACCTCAGCGTTCTTAAAATGAGAAATTGCTGCTTCATACATTTCATCTGCAGATGTTATATGAACCACCTCAATAGCATCCTCATTGATCTTTATATCTGATGGACCTAAGACCAGAACTACATTTGCTCCTAATGATGCGGCCTTTTTAGCCAATTCTATACCCATTAACCCGGAAGAGTGGTTCCCTATAAAACGAACAGGATCTATAGCCTCATAGGTTGGTCCTGCGGTAATAAGTACCTTCTTATTTGCCAGGGGCAACCCTTCTTTTAAATGTTGTACAATAAACGCAATGATCTCTTCGGGTTCTTCCATACGTCCTTCACCATCCAGACCACTTGCCAGTTCGCCCGAAGTAGCCGGGATCATTATGTTTCCAAAAGACTGTAGTTTTTTATAGCTGGCTTTTGTAGTTGGATGTTTATACATGTCGAGGTCCATCGCGGGCGCAAAATACACCGGACATTTTGCCGAAAGATAGGTAGCTAAAAGAAGGTTGTCACTGCTGCCGTTTGCCATCTTAGACATGGTATTGGCAGTTGCGGGGGCAATGATCATAAGATCTGCCCACAATCCAAGTTCTACATGATTATTCCAATCTAATGTTCCGTCTTCTTTGTTAATAAAGTCGAGATGCACAGGATTTTTGGAGAGGGTAGCGAGCGTTAAGGGGGTCACAAAAGAAACGGCGCTTTCAGTTAAAATAACTTTAACTTCAGCGCCGGCTTTTATAAGTAAGCGTACTAAAAAAGTGGTCTTATAGGCGGCAATACCTCCGGTAACTCCCAAAAGGATCTTTTTGCCGACTAACATTTATTCTCCGTCTTTCTCAGTATTGCGGTAGTAAATTCTATCTTCCAACCATTCATTGATGGCCATAGCATGCGGTTTAGGTAATTTTTCGTAGAATTTAGAAACTTCTATCTGCTCCTTGTTCTCAAATACCTCTTCAAGACTATCGCTATAGGTGGCAAATTCTTCCAACTTCTCCAATAATTCCTTTTTGATCTCTGAATTGATCTGAATGGCTCTTTTAGAAGCTATGGATATAGCCTCATAGATGTTTCCTGTCTTCAGATCGAACTCATTTCTGTCGATCGTTACGGTAGAAACCGGTGCTTTGGAATTCTTTAAATCGTTCATGTTCATTTCGCTAAATTTTCTAGGTCCTTAAAACGGGTTATTTCTTTACTTACTTTTTCACGTAAGTTATCAGCATCTTTTAAAAAGCTGGTATTCGGATAATATTTTAAGAGATTCTTGTAGGCCGCTTCTGCGGTTGCTAAACGTTCCTCTTTTTTATTTAGTGTACTGTTGAGTGCTAAATTTGTAGTTGCTACCAATTTGAGGTAAAGGGCCTCTTCCCTAAAAATTGTTCCAGGATAATCAGAAACAAAATTATCTAGCGCCGCCACAGCTGCAATGCTATAGTCTAGTATATAAGAATTGCCCAGTTTTGCAAACTGCTTCGCTATTTCGAACGCCTTTTTCTCCTTCTTAGTAGTAAGTTCCTTCGCCATACTATTAGCCTCAGTCATAAATTCTGATTCGGGATAAGAATTGATGAAGTTCTGCAGTTTAACTAAGTGCTTTTTCGGTATCTGTTTGATCTAAAGAATACCTCGGAGAAAGCATATAATAACTTTTAGCTCCTAAAAATGAAGCCTCAGCTGCTTTATCACTTTTTGGGTAGGACTTTATAAATCGTTCAAATTGATATCCTGCAAAATTGTAGTTCTTTACCTGATAATAGGTGTCCGCCAGGAAAAATTGAACACGCTCCCCTTGTGGTTTCCCAACATACTTTGGAGCTATCTGTTCAAATAACCTATTAGCTCTTTTAAAGTCCTTGGCCTCGTAGTATTTCTCAGCCATGTCATATTTCGCTTTAACATCTTCATTCTTTAATACCTTTTGGTACTCATTACAAGATTGAGACAAGAAAGCTACTACGGCCAGGAGGAGTAAGATTCGGTGTTTCAAAAACATTTTGCAAAATTAAGGATTCTAAGTGGAATAAAAAACTAAATCTTTAGCACAAACATACTAGGTTCACACCTTTAAACACAAGGTTTTGAGGAAGTTTTAACTATTGACTCTCATATTGACACCACAAACGACTTTACGAACGAAGATATCTTTGACTTTAAAGCAGAGGAAGCTTCAATTAGCGGTAAGCGAACTACAGCCGTAGATATTCCGAGAATCTCAAAAATAGCTTTGATCCCTGCCGGGTTTCCTTCTTCAAAAATAAGATTCATCCCAGGCGTAAGTGCATGGTGCAATTGATAGGCCCCTTCATAATCTCCATTGAGACTTAGACGTATCATTTTACTCATTTGAACAGGCATTCCCTGCCCTAATACCGATATTACACCAATTCCGCCCTCTACAACTGTTGGGACCGCCGTAATGTCGTCTCCGGAAATAACGTGGAAGCCCTGGGGCACTTCCTTCAAGAGCTGTTTAATTTGATCCATATTCCCACAAGCCTCTTTTATTGCAATAATATTGGGACAATCCTTGGCTAATCTTACTACCGTAGCCGGCAACATGTTACTACCGGTTCTTCCAGGTACATTGTACAGGATAATTGGCTTGGGAGATACAGCAGCCAACATTTTATAATGTTGATAGATACCTTCTTGAGTGGGTTTGTTATAATAGGGAGATACAGAAAGTACTGCATCAAAGGGCTCCAGATTGGCATTCTTTAATTCCTGAACGAGAAGAGAGGTATTATTTCCACCGATCCCTATTACCAAAGGCAAACTTCCTTTATTTTCTTCGATAACCGTTTGAATTACCAATTGCTTTTCTTCAGAGTTTAGCGTTACTGATTCGCCTGTGGTCCCTAAAACCACCAAATAATCTACGCCTCCTTCTATAGAGTATCGCACTACCCTTCTCAGTGCCTCCACGTCAACAGAACGGTCTTCTTTAAACGGAGTAACAAGTGCTACTCCCGTTCCATATAATTGTTCCATGATTATATTTCGTTCATTACTTTTAAATACTTCTTTAATTCCGTTTTAAAGGTATCAAAATCCTGTAGCGGTGTTTGAAGTATCAGATCATTTAACTCAGGATCTATCTCAGCAAAACCTACTTTTATTCTTGCTCTTGTCTTCACCGTCATAAGTTTCAGGATCAAGGTATCCTGCGTATAATAATTCACAAGAAGGTCATATTCCTTGTTCAAAAACTCCAGAGCATAACTGTTTTCAACTGCGCCACCCCAACCCAGATCCTTGTCAGAAAAAACAGGCGTTGCATAAGGGGAGTTCTTATCATAAAAACCTCTATACCCCATTATTTTAACGGCATTGGGTCTCAAACTGAACATTTCAATGAACTGATAAAAAAGATCCGAATTTTGAAAAGTATCGAGATCTACAATGACACCAACCTTCCTAATTTCCTTTCTGTTTCTTTCAAGATCCGGGATTTTTAGGAGTTCATTCCTAAGAAATTTTTCACCCGATTTATGCTTGAATTTGTCCTTGAGTCCCTGTAAAAACATCTATCTTTACGTTTTGGCAAAGGTAACCATTCTCTTAGCATTTCACAGGGCTAAGTTATCACGTTTAGACGATTTAAATATGAAACATTTTGTTTTATTTGTAACAATTGTTCTTCTTACTGCCTGTGTTCAAAGTCCGTCACAACTAAGCTCTATTAAAGGCGAACAACTTCCTGTAAATTCAGAAATTACCTCCAATGATTCTATTGAAGCGTTTATCGCTCCATATCGCAACAGGATCAATTCCGTATTAGATAGTGTTTTGGCCTACGCTCCAAACGATATTGTGAAGACAGACGGCGTTTTAAACAGCTCCGAAGGCAATCTGATGGCCGATATTTTAATGCAACAATCCCAACCCATTTTTAAATTGCGAACAGGTCATGAAGTAGACATCGCCATGCTAAATTTTGGCGGCATACGCAACGTTATCTCTGCCGGATCAGTTACGGCCCGCACAGCCTTTGAAGTAATGCCCTTTGAGAATTATATTGTGGTGATTGAACTTCCCGGGACAGCGATCAGGGAAATGGTTAACTATTTCATTTCTTCCAGCAGACCTCAACCATTTAGTGGTATGAAGATCGTACTCAACGCCCAAGGTTCATTGCAATCTGTAAACATTCAGGGCAAACCTTTTGACGAGAATAAAACATACTATCTGGCGACCATAGATTATTTATTACAAGGTGGTGGTAATATGGACTTTTTAATGCGTTCTAAAAGTGTTACGGAACTAGATTATTTGTTACGAAATGCCATGATAGATTATTTTAAAAAAGTAGATACATTAGTGGCCACCGTAGATGATCGATTTATTCAAATTAAGCAGCCATGAAACGCAGATCATTTATACAAAATACTATCTCGGGTGCCGGATTTGTTGGTCTGGGAGGCACCTTATTGCATAGTTGCTCGTCCTTTTCCAAAAAACAAATTACGATCTTACATACCAACGATGTGCA
Organism: uncultured Flavobacteriaceae bacterium; assembly: GCA_963796935.1. GTDB lineage: Bacteria > Bacteroidota > Bacteroidia > Flavobacteriales > Flavobacteriaceae > Muriicola. Next base: position 30,167 of record CAWCNT010000014.1, on the reverse strand, counting down.
TAGTCATATCGATCCATTTCCAACAGACCATGCCACTTTTCCGAATTTAGGAGGTTTGGCCAGAAGGGCTACCCTTATTTCACAGATACGAAATGAAAATCCTAATACCTTGCTTTTGGATGCAGGTGATATTTTTCAGGGCACCCCCTATTTTAATTTTTATGGAGGCGAGTTAGAGTTTAAATTAATGAGCACCCTGCGTTATGATGCAGCTACCATCGGGAATCATGATTTTGACAATGGTGTAGATGGGCTGTTAGCTCAGATGCCCTATGCAAATTTTGACTTTCTCTCTGCGAACTACGATTTTACGAATACGGTGATGGATGGCTTCACCTCTCCATTTAAAATTTTTACAATTGATGGATTGAAAGTGGGCGTTTTTGGACTGGGAATAGCCCTGGACGGATTGGTCACAAAGAAACTGTATAAAGAAACCCAATATCTAGATCCTATTGAAATTGCACAGGATATGAGTAGAGTCCTGAAAGTAGAAAAAAAGTGCGACCTGGTCATTTGCCTATCCCACCTGGGATATGAATATAAAAATGAACCTCAAACCCCAAGTGATGTACTTCTGGCTTCCAAAACAGAAGATATAGATCTTATCATTGGTGGCCATACACATACCTTTCTGGAAAGACCGGTTATCCGTAACAACAGAAAAGACATACCTGTCTTGATCAACCAGGTAGGATGCTATGGAATCAATCTGGGAAGAATCGATTTTTTCTTCGATGGCACAAAAAAAAGTAGCGGAGAGGGAATATCTATTACAGTGTAGGTCTATACTCTATTAGTTTGCAAGGACAGTCTATCTACAAATGGTATTGAATTTCAAGTTTAGGAGATCAACAAAGCCATAACAATATCTTCAAATTCTGCCTCAAGGGATTTTTCAGCGACGGGTTTCCGTGCCTGCCTATACCAGTATGCGGCATTCCATGTGTCGCCCTCCTTTCGGTGAAGGTATGCATGGATCCAGCTGGCCGTAGGCGTAGAAAGGGAGTCCACTAATTCATGAGCCTTTTCCCAGTTCCCTTTGGCATCCCACCATAGAGCAGCTTTCTCTTCCTTCCAGGAGGACGGTGGCACTTCTAAATGCTCCACTAGTTTATAGAATTCCTGTATGCTATGGATAGACGTCATATTTCTGAAAAGTAATCCATTCACTAATTATTGTATCAATTCCATAAAATCAGCCTCCGAGATAATGGGTACTCCAAGTGATTCTGCTTTGGTGCGTTTGCTTGGACCCATATTATTCCCGGCAACCAAATAGGATGTTTTGGAAGAGATAGAAGAACTTACCTTACCCCCATTATCCTCAATCAGCCTTTTAAGTTCTGTTCGCTCCAAATTTTCAAAAACGCCTGAGACCACCAGGGTCTTCCCTTTTAACAGGTCTGTCTGATTTTGTAGCTGTTCTTCCGTCAGAGAAAACTGTAGCCCGTAACTCTTGAGTTGCTCAATGATCTCACGGTTCTTTTCTTCCCCAAAGAAGGAAACAACACTTTCCGCAATTCGCTGGCCAATCTCATTGACCTCCATCAATTCTTCGGTAGATGCAACCATTAAAGCATCAATATTTTTATAAGCTTTTACCAGAGTCTTTGCCACGGTTTCACCAACAAACCGAATTCCTAGTCCAAATAAAACCCGTTCAAAAGGGATCTTAACGGAATCAGCAATTCCCTGAATAAGATTTTCCGCCGACTTTTCCGCCATGCGTTCCAATGGGATTATCTGTTCCTTGGTGAGGGTATAAAGATCTGCGTAATTCTCAATAAGTCCTTCTTTGAATAATAAATCGACGGTCTCAGCACCAAGTCCGTCTATATCCATAGCCTTTCTGGAAATAAAATGCTGAATTCTCCCTGTGATCTGTGGAGGGCAACCGGTTGTATTTGGACAAAAATGCTGTGCCTCCCCTTCTTCCCTGCGTAGTAATGTACCACATTCCGGGCAATGGGTAATGTAAATTGTTGGAGTCGATTCTGCCGGACGCTGGCTTAAGTCTACCCCTACTATTTTCGGGATAATTTCACCTCCTTTTTCAACAAATACAGTATCTCCTTCCCGTATATCGAGTTTTGCTATCTGATCTGCATTGTGCAAGGAAGCGCGTTTCACTGTAGTACCTGCCAATAAAACTGGTTGCAGGTTCGCCACAGGCGTAATCGCTCCTGTACGCCCCACCTGATAAGTGATCTGCTCTAATACTGAACTTGCCTGCTCTGTTTTAAACTTATAAGCAATGGCCCAGCGAGGCGATTTTGCAGTGTATCCTAATTCTTCCTGTTGCTGAAGATCATTGACTTTTATAACAACCCCATCTGTTTCGTAAGGCAATTCATGTCTATGAACATCCCAGTGCTCAAGGAAAGCTAAAACCTCTTTTATGGAATGACATAATTGAGCTTCCCTGGGTATTTTAAATCCCCATCCACGTGCTTTTTCCAGCAGTTCATAATGAGATTTAGCCGGAAGATCTCTCCCTACTAATGCATACAATAAGCAATCTAATGGCCTTTCAGCAACTAAAGCACTATCCTGTAATTTAAGGCTTCCAGATGCTGTGTTCCTTGGGTTCATATAAGGATCCTCCCCATTTTTGATTCGCTCTTCATTCATTTTTTCGAACCCTTCTAAAGGTAATATGATCTCACCTCTTATATCGAATCTGGCAGGGTAGTCGCCACGTAAATGCAAGGGTACTGAGCGGATGGTCTTAACATTAGCTGTAACCTCATCGCCCTGAAACCCGTCACCTCTGGTCAATGCCCGTATAAGTTCACCGTTTTCATAACTCAGGCTAATAGAGGCCCCATCGTATTTTAATTCACAGGTATAACTTACTTCTGCATCCCCAAGATTGCGTTTTACGCGTTGTTCCCATTCCAGCAATTCTTCTTTGGAATACGAGTTGTCTAAAGAATACATACGTTGCTCGTGGGCAAGCGTATTGAAATTCTTGGTTACCGTACCCCCCACCCTCATTGTAGGTGAGGTCTCGTCATGAAATTCGGGATGCGCTTCCTCCAAAGCTTGAAGCTCTTTCAACTTCATGTCAAAATCAAAATCTGAAATGACCGGTGCATCCAGAACATAGTAGCTGTAGTTATGTTCGTGCAATTCCTTCCTGAGATTTTTGATTTGTTCTTCTATCTTCATAAATACAATATTCTATGTGTTATGCGCCCCTTTCGTTCCTTTGATGAACCGATCTTTTCCATGGAGGTCCTGCCGAATTTCTATATTGATAAAAGAATGATTCTTTAAAAGTTCGCTTACCTCTTTTCCAAATACTTGGTTGATCTCAAGATACAATACTCCTCCCTCTTTCAGGGCCTTTTGCGCCACTTCTGCAAGATATTCATAATACAACAAAGGTTGCTTATCTGGCACAAAAAGAGCCAGGGAAGGTTCCGCATTTTTCACGTGTTTTTCCATAGAAACCTTCTCTTTTTCAAGAATATAAGGAGGATTAGAAACTATAACATCATAATTCTCTTCAGTTATGTCCATATCACGAACATCTTCCTTTTTGAATGAAATGGAAACCTTGTTTTCTATGGCATTTTGTTGTGCTACCTTCAGGGCTTTTTTCGAAATATCAATGGCTGTAACTTTAGCCTGTGACAAGTTTTTTGCCAAGGCAATGGCAATACAACCACTGCCGGTTCCAATATCTAATATATTAATCTCCGCTACTGACTTTTGGTAGTCTTTTATTATCCATCTTACCAGTTCTTCCGTTTCCGGCCTGGGAATTAATACATGCTTATTCACCGTCATTGGGAGATCAAGAAAAGAGCTGGTACCCAATATATACTGAATGGGTTTCCCTTGTTTCAATGCTGCGAGTCCTTCAAAAAATAAAGATTCATCTTCCTTAGTTATTATCCATTGCGGGTGGATCGCTAAATGGAAGCGCGGTAGACCCAGATAGCTTTCTACAAAGTAGTAGAAAAAATGAGATACCTCCTCTGTCCCGTATTGGATGTCTAATTCCTGATGAAAAATATGTTTTATATCTTTTAGTAACATTTGAAAAAATTACTGCCTTAGCTTTTTGATCATCCAGACAGTACATGAATAATGGCCGGTATTTCCCATAGGAGCTTCCAGATATTCAAAACCCCATTTAGCATAGAGTTTTAATGCATTTTTCATATAGGGCATGGTCTCCAGATAACAAAATTCGTATCCCTCTTTTACCGCACGATCCAGGCAACATTCCAGCATTTTTGTGCCTATCCCCAACCCCCTGGCTTCTTTTAAAAAATACATTTTTTGTAATTCGCACACATTCCCATCATGGTCTTCCAACCCTATGATTCCTCCCCCACCTATAATTTTATTTTCATTTTCTACAACAAAATAAGCCGCCTTAGGCTTGTTGTAATATTCATATAGCGAATCGAGAATCGGATCTGCATAAGTTGTCCCTATTTTAGGTACCTGGTGCTCCACCAGTACGGTTCGGATTACCCTGGCCAGCTGTGCATTATCTTCTGGTGATATTTCCCTAATTCTAAGGGCGTCTGAAATCATGATTAATATCCTATTTTTGCGAGGTGAAGATACACGAAAAATATATTTTGCGAGGTATTGAACTCGGCAAAAACGGTCTTGGAACCACTGCACCTAATCCAATGGTAGGCTGTGTTATCACACATAAAAATATCATCATTGGGGAGGGTTTTACCAGTCCATTTGGAGGGGCACATGCTGAAGTGAATGCAATCCGTTCCGTTAAGAACAAGGTACTCCTAAAAAGATCTACCTTATATGTGACGCTAGAACCATGTGCCCACCATGGCAAAACCCCGCCTTGCGTAGATCTGATCATTTCATCCAAGATCCCAAGAGTGGTTATTGGTGTAAAAGATCCGCATGATAAGGTAGGTGGAAAAGGAATTGAAAAACTATTGGCCGCTGGCTGTGAGGTAATTACACCTTTTTTGGAGAGCAAATGCAGGGAACATCACAAGCGTTTTCTTACATTCCATGAAAAAAAACGGCCCTACATTATCCTGAAATGGGCAAAAACACAGGATGGCTTTATAGCACCAACGATAAACGAGCGAGAAAAGGATCCACGCCCTTATTGGATTACCAACCGCAATTCGCGACAGAAAGTACACCAATGGCGAAGTGAGGAGCAGGCAATATTAGTTGGTACCAACACGGTGCTCCTGGATAATCCTAAATTAACAACCAGATCCTGGGCTGGCAACTCGCCCTTAAGGATCATTTTGGACAAGGACTTAAAAACACCTACTTCTTACAACATCTTTGATGGAATTGCGGCAACACTGATTTTTACACAAAGAGATATGCCTAAGAACGTTCAAGGAGGAATCCAATATGAAACTATCGATTACTCACAAAACGTGGCTTCTCAGATTTGCGACACCTTATTTAGGAGAAACATTCAAAGTGTCATCATTGAGGGTGGTGCCGCTACCCTTTCTACTTTTATGAAGGCAAATCTGTGGGATGAGGCAAGGATCTTTACCGGAATGAATTCCTTTAAAACGGGTCTTAAAGCCCCGGAAATAAATGGAAAAGAAATAAGCCAAACACAGATTGGTCAGGACACCTTATCCATTTTGCGAAATGATTAAAAATATAATATTCGATTTTGGTGATGTATTTATCAACCTTGATAAATCCGCTACTTTGCAGGCTTTATCTAAGGCGGGCTACAAAGAAATTCCGGAAGGTCTATTTCCCCTGGCTAATTCTTATGAAAAAGGTAACCTAGATACCCCATCATTCCTGGAAGCGGTAAGTGGTTTTTTACCAAACTCATCTAAAGAAGAGATCATTGAAGCTTGGAATGCCATTATTCTCGATTTCCCTGAGAAAAGACTCCGATTCCTTCAAAAATTAGCTCATGAACAGAATTACAGGCTTTTTCTATTAAGTAATAACAATGAACTACATATCCAGAAGGCAATAGCTCAGATGGGAATGAAAAATTACGAGACTTTTAAGGTGTGTTTTGAAGGATTTTATCTATCGCATTCTATAGGAATGAGAAAACCAGATCCCGAAATATTTAATATGTTTCTCACAGAGCATGGCCTAAGAGCGAATGAAACACTATTTGTTGATGACACTTTAGAGCATATCCTTAGTGCCAAACGTCTTGGATTCAAGACCTGGCATTTGAAAGTGGGTGAAGAAGATGTGACAGAAATTAATTCCCATATATGATATGTTAGATCTGGCCTTTAGTATTTTATGTTCTAGTTTGATCTTTGTCATTTTCAAGCTATATACCAGATTTAAGGTACAAACACTATACGCTATCATTGTTAACTATATGACAGCCTGTACCGTTGGTTTTTTTCTTTCCGATGTAACGGTGAGTCTTATTGAAATTCCATCAAGAAAATGGTTCTATGGGACATTATTGTTAGGGCTGCTATTTATCATCATTTTCAATTTAATGGCGAAGACCTCCCAGATACTCGGAGTTTCTGTGGCTTCTGTGGCAACTAAAATGTCCCTTGCCATTCCCGTTATTCTAGGCGTAATTATATATGGTGAAGACCTTGGGCCCTTAAAGGTATTAGGGATCCTATTGGCGCTTGCCGCCGTTTATTTCACCTCGGTAAAAAAAGGTTCGGTGGCATTTAATAGAAGAGCATTGTACCTGCCGCTTTTGGTATTTCTGGGATCCGGGATTATTGATGCCAGCATTCAATATGCAGAGCAATATCTGGTTCCCACAGAGGAGTTTCCCATATTTTCTTCTACAGTATTTGCCAGTGCCGCGCTGTGTGGACTTATTTTTGTCCTCATCAGATCCTGGAAAACCCCTGTGAAAATTCTTCCCAGAAGCATTCTTGGGGGAATTGCCCTGGGGGTCCCAAATTTTTTCTCTATTTATTTCCTTCTTCGGGCTTTACAAAATGATGTACTCAATAGTGCCTCGGTTTTTACCATAAATAATGTTGCCATTGTAATGTTCTCCACCCTTTTAGGGATTCTACTATTTAAGGAGGTCCTTAGTACCAAAAATTGGGTAGGTATTACGATGGCTGTTTTAAGTATTTTACTTGTAGCCGTATTTTAATGGATAAGAATCAGGACCAATACAGAACAATTAGATCTAATGTAGGTGGCATTCTATACAAAGAAAAGAACAGTAAATTTTTGGGGTACGCCTATGCTGTGGAAAACGAAGCAGACATAAAACAACACTTAGAAGCCCTAAGAAATGAACATATGGGTGCTAACCATGTATGTTACGCTTGGCAATTGGGGGTCGAAGAAATATCATACCGTGTAAATGATGATGGAGAACCCAATCATTCGGCAGGAATGCCCATCTATGGACAGATCCAGGCGTTTGAAATAACGAATGTTTTAGTTGCTGTAGTTCGGTATTTTGGTGGCACAAAACTAGGAGTTGGAGGTCTAATCTCAGCATATCGATCTTCTGCACAGATGGCCTTAAAGGAAACTAAGATCATTGAAAAGACCTTACAAGTACCTCTTTTGCTTGAATTTGACTACGTCTCTATGAACAAAGTGATGCGAATCATAAAAAAACATTCGTTGCAAATAGTATCGCAGACCTTGGAAATGAAATGCCAAATCACGCTTTCCATTCGTCAAAGTCATCTAACTAAGATCAAAAACCTCTTTCTCTCTCTTCAGCATGTCACAGTGAAGGAATAGCAGTCTTCCCTTAATTTTGAAAAAAACTTACAACTGTAGATGATCAAGAATTGAAGTAGGGCATTTTGTTGGACGATTTGTTTTCATGTCAATAAAAGCAAGAACAGTATTTGCTGTGACCAACAATTCATCTGCTTCATTTCTTATTTCATAATCAAATTCGATCCTTACCATGGGAAGTTTTGTCAATGTGGTAGTTACGGTGATCAGATCGTCATAGGTGGCAGATTTCTTAAATTCCATTTGTAAGGAAATGACTGGTAGCATAATACCGTCTTTTTCCATTTTTTTGTAGGAGAATCCCATCGACCTCAGCCATTCTACCCTACCCATCTCAAGATACTGAGCATAATTGCCGTGATATACCACGCCCATTTGATCGGTCTCACTGTATCGAACTCGAAAAGAAAATGTATTTTGTTGCGCCATTTTTCAGTTAAAAACTATATATTTAAAGGTGAAGTGAATTGTACCGGAACATGCGAAAAAAAAAGCATAAATTCAACCTCAAATGATTTTTTTTTTAGCTTTTTTGTTCACATATTTGTCTCACTCTAAAAAGGAACATTTTTCCAATTTTTCTTTGACCAACTAGCTTAGATCAATAACCACTAAATAGAGATTTTTTAAAATGAGTGTTACTGCTAATTCCGTATGGAACAACTGTTTGGCATTTATCAAAGATAACATCCAACCGCAGGCATTCAAAACATGGTTTGAACCTATAAAACCTGTTAAACTTTCAGAAAAAGCACTAAGCATTCAGGTTCCCAGTAAATTCTTCTACGAATGGCTGGAGGAACATTATGTTAAATTACTTAAAGTTGCTCTTACAAAAGAACTTGGTGAACAGGCGAAGTTGGTGTATATCATAAAAATGGAAAACACCTACGGCAACAAGGAACCTTTTACTGAACGTATCCCAAGTGCCAACCGAGGTGGTGTTTTGACCCAGGAAATGGATGTGCCTATTAAATCCAAGAATCCGGAATTAAAAAATCCGTTTGTGATCCCTGGTATCAGGAACATCAAAATAGAATCCCAATTAAATCCAAACTATAATTTTGAGAATTTCCTGGAGGGCGACTCCAACAGGCTGGCCCGTTCTGCCGGGATGGCAGTAGCCAATAAGCCAGGAGGTACTTCTTTTAATCCCTTGTTGATCTTTGGGGGTGTTGGTTTAGGAAAAACACACCTTGCACACGCCATTGGAGTTGATATTAAAGATAAATACCCTGAGAGAACGGTACTTTATATTTCCGCTGAAAAATTTACGCAACAGTATATAGAATCTGTTAAAAAGAATACACGAAACGATTTTATCCACTTCTATCAATTGATCGATGTATTGATCATTGACGATGTACAGTTCTTATCGGGCAAATCAGGGACGCAGGATGTTTTCTTCCATATTTTCAATCATCTCCATCAGAATGGAAAACAGGTAATCCTCACCTCAGATAAAGCTCCGGTAGATATGCAGGATATTGAACAACGCCTGTTATCTAGATTTAAATGGGGATTGTCTGCCGAATTACAAAATCCGGATTACGAAACAAGAATATCTATCCTAAAGAACAAATTGTACAGGGATGGGGTAGAAATGCCAGATGACATCATTGAATATGTTGCAAAACATATTAAAACAAATATTAGGGAATTAGAAGGGGCCATTATTTCACTAATTGCTCAATCTTCATTCAACAAACGCGAAGTTACCCTGGAGCTGGCACAGCAGGTAGTCGAAAAATTCGTAAAGAACACAAAACGTGAGGTTTCCATCGATTATATCCAGAAGGTAGTCTCTGATTATTTCGAGATGGACGTTGCAACACTTCAATCTAAGACCAGGAAACGTCATATTGTTCAAGCCAGACAGTTGGCCATGTTCTTCGCCAAAAAATTTACAAAGGCCTCCTTGGCCAGTATTGGCTCCCAAATAGGAAAACGAGACCACGCTACTGTACTTCACGCCTGCAAGACTGTTGACAATCTTGCCGAAACAGACAAGCAATTCAGGAAGTACATCGAAGACCTAACGAAAAAACTTTCCTAAAGCTCCCATGAAAATAAAGGTGTTAATGGTATGTCTGGGAAATATTTGCAGATCGCCATTAGCGGAAGGTATTCTCCAATCTAAGGTAGATCCCACCAAAATCTTTGTAGATTCTGCGGGCACTGCCGGATATCACATCGGGACCGCTCCGGATCCCCGTTCTATAGAAGTCGCCAACAAACATCATATTGACATTAGCCGGCAACGTTGTCGAAAATTTCAAATGGAGGATTTTTATTCCTTTGATCATATTTTTGTTATGGACAAGGAAAACTACAAGAATGTCTGTTCACTAGCTCCTTCGGAAGATCACAAGAGGAAAGTTAAGCTGTTATTAGACGGGACAGACTCCAACTACACGGAAGTTCCTGATCCCTACTATGGAGGACAGGATGGTTTCCAAGAAGTTTATCATCTAATAGATAAGGCATGTGATGTGTTGATACAGGACCTATTAGCTCCAAAAGATCTCAGAAATGAAAGCTAAGGAAACGACCAAGGGAAAATTATATCTTATTCCTACTACACTAGGGGAAACGGAACCACTGGAGGTGCTGCCTATTTCAATCAAACAGGCTATTGAGACTATCGATCATTATATTGTTGAAAACGAAAAAACTGCCCGGCATTTCATTAAAAAGATCCTTCCACGCAAATCTCAACCAGAGCTGCATATTGAACAACTTAATAAATTTACGGAACCAGACAGGATCCCTGCCTTTTTGGATCCATGTTTACATGGTCATAACATTGGAGTATTATCTGAAGCTGGTTGTCCTGGGGTAGCTGACCCGGGTGCAGATGTGGTTCGACTTGCTCATGAAAAAGGAATACAAGTAGTGCCCTTAGTAGGACCTTCCTCAATTCTGTTGGCTTTGATGGCTAGCGGCCTCAACGGTCAGAATTTTGCCTTCAATGGATATATCCCTATAGAAGCCAGTGAACGGAAAAGAAGCTTAAAAAAGTTGGAACGACTTTCAAAAGAAAAGAATCAAACCCAACTTTTTATAGAGACCCCATACAGGAATGATAAGTTATTTCAGGATGTTATCAAACATCTTGCTCCTGGCACTCTGCTTTGTTTGGCGGTAGATATTACACTGCCAACAGAATTTATCAAAACAAAGACCATACGTGATTGGCGCAATGAAAGCCCTGATCTTCATAAGAGACCTGCCATCTTTCTGATCCAGGCATAAAGATTAAACCTTAGGATTCCTCCTGGCAATTATAGTGGAAACATCATAGCCTGAAAATAACTTCAGGTAATGAGAGATACTTGTTCCATAAGCATCGGCTACATCAAATTGCCCATATGAGCGTAAATATTTTCTTATATTTCCAGGTCCCGCTAGGTGTGCTGCTGCTAATATACCCGATTCGGAGATCTCAATGCCACGTATTCGTTTACCAACAAACTTGCGAATGTCCTTTCTTAAGATCCATTTATTCCTCGCCATATTGGTTCTAAAGACTTTTTCTTGTAATGTAGGATCGTTGAGGAATTTGGTAGCATTGTAAACACCCATTAATTGAAGTGTCCCAATACCGAACTGGTATTTTCCCAGATAGCCCAGTGTATTGATGGTAAAATAGTCGCCTTGAGATTCTTTAAAGGCAAGTGCCTCCTTAAAACCAACAAAGGAACTACCCACAAAGGGTGGTATCACCATGGAGGCAGGCATAATGGTTCTGTCTTTGGGAAACATCACCAACGTAGGTTCTTTAACTAATAGCGATTCCGGAACTTGAACTAATCTTTTGGGGGACGTTCCAAAACTTGCTAAAATTAAAATCATGATAAGAGGACAGATTACTCGTATCCACTTTCTCATAGTTGTGTTTTCTTAAGACTTACAAACCAAATAGGGTTTTGCTTAAATTTCACCTTACAAAGATATGGCAGCTTTTTTCGTATAGCCTCATGATACAACAAGTATTAAGACATTATTAAGATTAACGGATAATCTTACTCGATAAAATGTCTATCTGTTAATATTTTGGCTGTTTATCCATCGGATGTATTGCTCCTTATTGCGGTTGTGTTGTTGGAGATTCTTTGCAAATTTATGATACCCAAAGTTTTCAACATTTGCTACGAAATAATAATAATCATGATCCTCCGCATTCAAAACTGCATCTATAGCAGAAATATCGGGCATGGTGATAGGCCCTGGAGGTAACCCGGCATATTTATACGTATTATATGGCGAATCAATGGTTAGGTCCTTGTATAGAACCCTTCGTATGATGGTGTCAAAGTTGTTCAGTTTTTGTTTCAGAGCATAAATTACGGTAGGATCTGCCTGTAAAGGCATTCCTTTTCGCAAACGGTTAAGATAAACACCCGCCACCCTTGGCCGCTCGTCTATTTTTGCGCTTTCTTTATGTACAATAGCCGCCAGGGAAACCACCTGGTTAGGGCTTAATCCTTTTGACCGCGCTTTTATCAGCCTTTCTTCATTCCAAAAACGTTTGTATTCCTTTACCATTCGCTCCCTGAAATCTATAGCCGAAGAATTCCAAAAAAATTCATAGCTATTTGGAATATAGATCCCCAGGCTGGTTTCAAGGTTTACATCCTGTTCTTTTAAAAATGTTTTGTCCCGAAAAGCATTAATTAATGAAATACTATCCGCCTCAATTTGTTGGGCAACCCGTCCGGCCAGGGCTTCAAGCGATTCCTGATTATTAAAGGATACTTTTACGGGCATGTTTGCGCTGCGTAGTGTATTGATGATCTCATTATTGTTCATTCCTTCACGGAGAACGTATTTACCCCCTTTTACACGCTCACTGTATTGTTTTCGCTGTGCCACCGCCTTAAACGACTCATAATCCTCGAGTAATGGAGATAACAATTCCTCCAGATCTGCCATCTTGGAGTTTGAAGGGATGTAAACAATGGCCTCTTTATTTTGAAAAGCTGTATTTGGTGCAAAAAATGCTGAATAAACATAGTATACAAAGATCCCTCCTATGAGTAATCCTATTAGCAAGACAGCGAGAATAATTTTTCTTAGATACATGATGGATTAAACTTTTGAAATAAATATTCATTCTTAAATTGGCCATCAGATCGTATCCATTCTTTCCTAATTCCCGTTTGTAAGAATCCCATTTTCTTAAAAAGATGAATACTGGCCAAGTTATCTTCCAGAACATTAGCAAAGACCTGTCTAACCTGGAGAGAAGAGAAAGCAAATGAGGTAATAAGATCTATTGCTTCAGCACCCACACCCTGATTTCTGTTCTTTTGTTTTAATATCACAATACCAAGGCCAATTCGTTGGTTTTTAGGATCAAAGTCGAACAGATCTATAAGTCCCATTAAGTTGCCTTTCTTATCACAAATTGCCAGTCTCAGCTGCTTAACCTCATAAATATCTCTATGTGCATTTTCCAGATATTGCTTTAAAATGTGCTTACTATAAGGGGTTTGAGTTCCACTAATTTCCCATAACCCGTGTATCATTTTCTAAAGTATATAGAAATTCGAGGTCTTCAGGTTCCAGGGCGCGAAGCATTACTTTCTTTCCGATGAGATCTACCATTGTATAGTTCCTTTGTAAACAAATGTTGCGGGGCCTTCTAAAACTACATCCTTATATCCCTTCTTTGCTGCATTAAACCGAACGCTTAGATCTCCTCCCCTTGTTCTTATTTTAATATCCGTACTTTCTGTCTTATCGGCATAATGCATCGCCAGAGCCACGGCTGTTACCCCTGTTCCGCAAGAAAAGGTCTCGTCCTCTACTCCGCGTTCATAGGTCCTTACCATAAACGTATCCGGGGAGAGTTGCTCCACAAAATTGATGTTACTACCTTTTTCACCATATACACCAAATCTAATTCGTTTCCCTTCTTTCACAACCTCAAACTTAGTAAGGTCCTTAACCAGTTGCACATGGTGAGGAGAACCTGTATTAAGAAAAAATGCATTCCTTTTTTTATTGATCCTGGAGACGTCAGACATCTTTAAGGATACCTGATCCCCTGCAATGGTAGCTTCATGTAATCCATCACTAGCCATAAATTGCACTTTTCCGTCAACAAGTCCAAGTGAATTCGCAAAGGCTACCAGACACCGCCCACCATTACCACACATAGACCCAAGATTGCCATCAGAATTAAAATAGACCATGTTAAAATCTGACGAATTGTCATCTTCAAGTAAAAGTAATCCATCTGCACCAATGCCAAAACGACGATCGCATAAACGAGCTACCAAATTGGTATCATTTTTGGGGAATTGAAGGTGTCTGTTATCCAGGATGATAAAATCATTTCCTGTTCCCTGGTATTTGTGAAAATGTAGATCCATAGCACAAAACAAGGTACAAAGATAGGACATTATTTAAGGTATTTTTAGCAGTTAAAAAGGAGTTAAAGGAAAAGGCTTTTTGATCAAAGACCTTTAATTTTAGGTGTCATTTAAAATAAATTTACATATGAAGAGAATTGCAAGTTTATTGTTGGTAGCCATCTTTGGAGGCGCTATAACTTTAGGAGCTTATGTGCTTTTTATAGAAAACTATAAACCAGTGTTTGCATATACGGGTAATGCTGTCCCAATTTTTCAAACAAACAACCCTACCAATACAATCCTGGGATCTGGTGTTGATGAAGCCAATTTCACCTTGGCTGCCGAAAAAACGGTAAATGCTGTGGTGCATGTGAAAAATATGACCTTGAGTTCAAAGCCATCAAGTATCCTCGACTTTTTTTATGGATCTGGAGGCAGACAGGTCCCTCAAATTGGAACGGGTTCTGGTGTAATAATTTCACCAGATGGTTATATAGTTACTAACAACCATGTTATTGCAAAGGCGAGTAAACTAAAGGTGACATTAAATAACAACAAGACGTACGATGCAGAACTTATAGGATCGGACCCAAATACAGATATCGCTTTAATAAAAATAGATGCCGACATTTCATTACCCTATTTGGCATTTGGAGATTCAGACAATACCAAGGTAGGAGAATGGGTTTTGGCCGTTGGGAATCCCTTTAATCTAACCTCCACTGTTACCGCAGGTATTGTTAGCGCAAAGGCAAGAGCTCTTGGTGGGGTGGACCAATCTTTTATCCAAACAGATGCAGCCGTAAACCCTGGAAACAGTGGTGGGGCCCTCGTTAATACAAATGGAGATCTCATAGGGATCAATACAGCCATTACATCCCAAACAGGCTCCTATGTTGGGTACTCATTTGCAGTACCTAGCAACATAGCAAAAAAGGTGATAGAAGACATTTTGGAATTTGGGAATGTTCAGAAAGGATTACTGGGTATCACAGCTCCGAGTCTAAGAACCCCCTACGCCATAGAGAATGGTATTAATGAAATTGAAGGTGTCTACGTTGATGGGGTTGAAGAAGGTTCTGGTGCAGATGATGCTCAATTAAGCAGTGGAGATATCATTAAGCAAGTAGATGAAATAAGAGTGCGAAAATTTGCAGACCTCACAGGGTATCTTTCTACCAAACGTCCGGGAGATATTGTTCAGGTAACCATAGAAAGAGATGGAGATGTTTTAGAAGTGCCGGTTACACTAAAAAAATTACAACGCTTGGAATTGCCGGTCATGGGCTTGGAAGTTAAAAATCTGTCAGAAAAGGATAAAAAACTCTATAAAACCGAAAAGGGTGTTAAGGTTACAGGAGTACCGGAAACCTATAGGGAATACGATCTGGAAGGAAAAGTTATTCTGGAAGTGAATGGTGAAACAATAGACGATATTCAAGAAGCCAAGGTTCCTTTTCGGGAAAATTACAAGAAACAGTAAGACCTTATTTACAATCATTAATAAAGATGGCGAACGGATAAAATATATATTTCAATAACAAATTGTTATTTGATAAAAAAGCGCACCATAAATGGTGCGCTTTTTTTAATACGAAATGTTTGGGCGAAAACGTTTGAAATATATAATTTTGCCGCAATTTTAAACAACAACCTACATGAACAAGATCTCATCCTACGAAAAAGAACTGGCATTCCAGGCAGACAGAAGAAAAGCAACCACAGAATTCATAAAAATCATAAGTGATCTTTGGTATGATAGGGCCATTGAAGTGGTACTCTTTAAAAATCAGATCATTGATAAACCAGTAAGTGAGATCATCAATTTACATGAATACGCCGGGGAATTTGTTCAAAAACCAATTTCAATTTTTGATTCTGTAGAAATCTTAAGAGCAATAAACGATCTAAAACTTCCACCTTCAAAATTAGACATTGGAAAACTGACCTACGAGTACCATTCTGAGGATGAGACTCAATACAGCAATGTTAAGGCTTTTGTAGTAGATAAATTAAAAGATGCACATAAGAGCAAAGAGATAGAACCCAAAGACGTGATCTTATATGGTTTTGGTAGGATAGGCAGACTGGTCGCCAGGGAATTGATGGCCAAAACAGGCAAAGGCAATCAAATGAGATTAAGGGCTATCGTTACCAGAGGATCACTAACCTCAGAGGTCCTGGAAAAAAGGGCTATGCTATTGCGAACAGATTCTGTCCATGGACAGTTTAGCGGAACCGTTGAGTCTGACTTAAAAAATAATGCTCTTTTGATCAATGGCACTACGGTCCATATGATAACAGCCAACGCCCCGGAAGAGGTAGACTATACCAAGCTTGGTATTAAAAACGCCCTGGTAATAGACAATACAGGAGCTTATAGAGATGCTAAATCACTTTCACGGCATTTGAAGGCCAAAGGGGTCGATAAAGTACTACTTACAGCTCCGGGAAAAGATATCCCTAATATCGTACATGGGGTTAATCAGCATGAATTTAATCCAGACACCACTAAAATTTATTCCGCGGCTTCCTGCACAACCAACGCAATTACCCCCATCTTAAAGGTTGTTGAAGATTCACTTGGAATCATAAAAGGACATTTAGAAACTATACATGCATATACAAATGATCAAAATCTTGTAGATAATATGCATGGGAAGTATCGTCGGGGCAGAGCTGCAGCACTAAATATGGTCATAACCGAGACCGGTGCCGGCAAGGCGGTAGCAAAAGCATTGCCTGCGCTGGAAGGGAAACTTACTTCTAATGCCATAAGAGTTCCGGTACCTAATGGTTCATTAGCCATCTTGAACCTGGAAGTAAAAAATACTACCTCCAAAGATGGAATAAATACTATTGTAAAGAAATACGCTCTTGAAGGTGATCTTGTTGAGCAAATCAAATATTCTTTGAGCAATGAACTTGTATCTACAGATATTATTGGTACATCGGCTCCTTCCATATATGACAGTATGGCTACCATTGTGTCTCCCGATGGCAAAAATATAGTTCTTTATGTCTGGTATGACAATGAATACGGGTACGCCCACCAGGTGATACGCTTAGCAAAATATATTGCCAAAGTAAGGCGTTTTACCTATTATTAATTGGTTCCTTGTGATCCAATAGAAGTTTAGGTACGTACATTACAATATGAGACCATGTATGTGGATTTTTTTTTCAAAATTGCTAATATTGAAGTACTTTCGCTTTTCCTGAATCATTAATAATACTAAGAACTATCTAGAATGGGGTATTTTAGAAATCTATTTATTGCACTAGCTATTTTTTGCAGTGCACTTTCCTTTGCTCAAACCAATGATGCAGCTGAAGAACCTTCCTTAGATGGGGGTTCCATTAATTCACAATTTGACTATATCTACCAGAAGTCTGGAAATTACCGGGCAGATGGTAAGCGATATGAAGTAGTTCGTACGCTAAGCCTGGATAAACTGCGACAAAATGTAATAGATACCATTAATGCAGCAAATAAGAAAGCAATAGAACTACAGGGTGTCATCAAAACTCAGGAAAGCAGCATAGCTACCCTCAATCAAAAATTATCAGAAACAACCAAGAACCTTACTTCGGTAACGGATGAAAAAGACAGCATGTCATTTCTTGGTGCACAGGTATCGAAGGCAACCTATAATATTATTTTATGGACCATGATCCTTGGACTGTTCTTGTTGCTTTTATTATTTATTTTCAAATTTAGACAGAGCAACGTGCTTACGCAGGAAGCGAAAGGCAATCTGTCCGATCTGGAATCCGAATATGAAGATCACCGAAGAAGGGCCCTCGAGCGGGAACAACGTATTAGCAGGCAACTGCAAGACGAGATAAATAAATATCGTAAATCAAAATAAAAAAAAGCTCCGCAAGGGGCTTTTTTATTGGTATTATGGCTATTACAATCATTCGGGCACAACCTGAACATATTTCCTTATTGGCACCCTTACTGGATGCATACAGGGTGTTCTACAAACAAGATTCTGATAGGAAGGCAGCAGCACAATTTTTAAAAGAACGATTCCAAAAAAACGAATCTGTTTTGTTTTTAAGTTTAGATGGAGACGAAGCAACCGGATTTGTACAGTTGTACCGCAGTTTTTCTACTGTTTCCTTACAACCCATTCTTATATTAAATGACCTTTACGTGGGGAAAACATATAGAAAAAAAGGAATAGGTGAAGCCCTGTTACGCAGCTCTCAGGAATACTGTCAAATAAAGGGTTTTAAAGGATTAGCCCTGGAAACTGCCATCGATAATCCGGCGCAAGAGCTATACGAGCGTTTGGGATGGGAAAAGGATGTTCATTGTTTTCATTACTTTTGGACGGCAGTCTAAGAGATATTCCAACTACTAATATTTAGTTTTGATATGCGTATTGATATTATCACTGTTGTTCCCGATATTTTAAAAAGTCCGTTTGAGGCCTCCATTCTAAAAAGGGCCATTGAAAAGGACCTTGTAGAGGTTCATATTCATAATTTGAGGGACTTTTCCCTGGGAAATTACAATCAGGTAGATGATTATCAATTTGGTGGTGGTGCCGGTATGGTACTAATGATTGAACCCATAGATAAATGCATTCAGAAACTAAGGTCGGAAAGAGAGTATGACGAGGTCATTTACCTAAGTCCGGATGGGAAGACGCTCAATCAAAAAATGGCTAATTCCCTGTCATTATTAAAAAATATCATTTTGCTTTGCGGGCATTATAAAGGAGTAGATCATAGGGTGAGAGATTCTCTTATTACGAGGGAAATATCCATAGGCGACTATGTTCTCTCTGGAGGTGAGCTTGGGGCTGCTGTCCTCTGTGATGCTATCATAAGACTACTTCCGGGTGTCCTCAATGATGAAACCTCGGCCTTAACAGACACATTTCAGGATAATTTATTGGCGCCCCCGGTATACACAAGACCCAGAGAGTATAAGGGGCTTACAGTGCCGGAAGTTCTCTTGGGCGGAAACTTTAAAGCCATAGAGGATTGGCGGGAAGAAGAAGCCTATAAGAGGACAAAAAAACTCCGTCCCGATCTTCTTGAATAAATCATCGCTCTTTGAAAGTAAAAAAAGGGAGCAAAATCCTTGTAGGTATTAATTTATCAACTATTTTTGCAGTCGGTAAAATCAACCTCTGACGATATCCGTGAACGTTGACTTTATAAAACTTTTAATAAAATTATTCAAATGGAATCCTTAATAAAATTTGTTCAAGACGAATTTATTCCAAAGAAAGACTTTCCAAAATTCTCTGCCGGAGATACAATTACTGTATACTATGAGATCAAGGAAGGTGAAAAGACTCGTACTCAGTTTTTTAGAGGCGTAGTTATTCAGCGTAGAGGTACAGGTGCTTTAGAGACTTTTACAATTCGCAAAATGTCTGGTACCATTGGTGTAGAGAGAATCTTCCCAATCAACATGCCTGCATTACAGAAAATTGAGATCAACAAAAAAGGTAAAGTGAGAAGAGCAAGAATCTTCTACTTTAGAGGTCTTACCGGGAAAAAAGCTCGTATAAAGGAGATCAGATCCTAAGATCTAACTATATAAATAAAAAACCCTAACATAACAGTTAGGGTTTTTTTATTGACTTTTTTTTAAAGTTATTTAAACTATTCTACCTTCATGTGTTTTGCTCTTCAAAAGTTAAAATGGTCTTTTTGATAATTCCGACACAATCTAGCAGTTGGTCTTCAGTCATAACTAATGGCGGGGCAAATCTGATTATATTCCCATGGGTTGGTTTTGCCAGCAATCCATTTTCCTTGAGGGCCATACAAATGTCCCATGCCGTGGAGCTGTCTTCAGAATCATTGATCACAATAGCATTCAATAATCCTTTGCCTCGCACCAGTTGCACAAGAGGTGATTCCACTGCCAGTTTGGCCATTTCCTTACGGAAGATCTTACCTAAGTAATCTGCATTTTCAGCCAGGGCTTCATCCTTAACCACTTCCAGGGCCGCCATGGCAACTGCACAAGCTAATGGGTTTCCACCAAAGGTAGATCCGTGGTTTCCAGGACGAATTACTTCCATAATATCGTTATTCGCTAAAACAGCAGATACGGGAAAGACTCCACCCGAGATCGCTTTGCCTAAAATCAATATATCTGGTTTTACATCGGGTGTTCCACTACAATTCTTATCTGCACAACTACAGTTGCCGCAACTGGCCAAAAGTCTGCCCGTACGAGCAATACCGGTTTGAACCTCGTCTGCAACAAAAAGGACGTTCTTGGCCTTACATAAGGCAAATGCCTCTTCCAGATATTTTTCGTCTGGAACATAAACCCCAGCCTCCCCTTGAATGGGCTCAACCATAAAAGCGGCAACATTTGGGTCTTCCAGAACTTCCCTCAAGGCATCCAGATCATTGTATCTAATAGAAGTGATCCCAGGAGTGAAAGGTCCAAAATTCTCTGTCGCAACCGGATCATTAGATGCAGAAATTATTGATATAGTTCTTCCATGAAAATTGTTCTGACATACCACAATACGGGCCTTGTTATTAGGGATCCCTTTTTTCTCATAGC
Source organism: uncultured Flavobacteriaceae bacterium (assembly GCA_963796935.1). Taxonomy (GTDB): domain Bacteria; phylum Bacteroidota; class Bacteroidia; order Flavobacteriales; family Flavobacteriaceae; genus Muriicola. The sequence continues at coordinate 9,551 of CAWCNT010000014.1, read as the reverse complement.
CCCATTTGCGTGCCAATTTCATAGCGGTTTCAACAGCTTCGGCTCCCGTATTCATTGGCAGCACTTTATCAAAACCAAAATAAGAGGTTAGATACTGCTCGTATACCCCAAGCATATCATTATAAAAAGCACGAGAAGTTAAGGTGAGTTTTTCGGCCTGTGTTTTTAATGCATCAATGATCTTTGGATGACAATGTCCCTGATTGACGGCTGAATATGCCGACAAGAAATCATAATACTTCTTACCTTCTACATCCCAAACAAATACCCCTTCTCCCCTACTCAGTACTACTGGTAATGGATGATAATTCTGGGCACCATATTGTTCCTCTAGAGCAATTGCCTCTTTAGAGCTTCTTTTTTCTAAGACAGACATTTTAAAATCGATTTAAGTAAAACTATATCAATTCCTTCTTTGGGAGAGAAATCATCCTATGCAGTGTTACAAAATTACAAATAATTAAGAGTCCAAAAAAAATTATAACAGTCTAAAAAAAAGCATCTTATACCCTTCTTTCAGAAGGAAAACTGAAATTTGATAATTATCACCCTCCCCTATCTGTAAAAAGATTTTACCTTTGCCCATGCGCAAAAAAAATACAAGGCTGATCTTTGAAAATGTGGCGGTGGTAGATGCCGGTGCCAAAGGAAAAGCAATCGCCAAAGCCCCAGACGGAAGGGTTATTTTTCTGCAAAACGCCGTCCCCGGTGATGTGGTCACCGTACAAACTACAAAAAAAAGAAAAGCCTATTTTGAGGGGATTGTCACCCATTTTCATGAGTATTCTGACAAGAGAACTTCGCCACATTGTCAACACTTTGGACTCTGTGGTGGCTGCAAATGGCAGAATATGACCTATGAAAACCAACTGTATTACAAACAACGGGAAGTAGAAAACAATCTAAAACGCATTGGGCATCTGGACATTCCGGATCTATTACCCAATACTTGGCTCTAAAAATCATTATTTTTACCGAAACAAGATGGAGTTTTCCTTTTCTGATTCCCGATGGCTATATCCGGATGAATTAAAATCCGGAAGAACCAATTACGGATAAGAATGCCCTTGGATTACATATTCCTGGAATGTGGGATAAGATTTTAGACCTTAAAGAATGTCATTTACAGGCAGATCCTTCGAATGCCATCCGATTGGAAATAAAACGCTTTGCTACAGACAAGGGAATACCATTCTTTAATCCGAAGACGCAGGAAGGGCTACTTGCGAACGCTTATGATCCGAACAGCTTCTACGGGAGAGTTAATGGTATTGATACAATTTGCAAAAGATGACAAAACATCCAGAGAACTGATCCTTGAATCATATACATAAAACCTTTCCGGAAATCACATCCCTTCTATATGTGATCAACCAAAAACAAAACGATACCATGTACGATCAGGACGTTATCTGCTATCACGGGAAAGATCATATTTGGGAGGAAATGGAAGGGCTGCGTTTCAAGATAGATGCAAAATCCTTTTACCAGACTAATTCCGAACAAGCCCATGAACTCTATAATGTTGTCCGAGATTTTGCAAATCTTAAAGGTGGTGAACTAGTTTTTGATCTGTATACCGGTACTGGCACCATTGCACAGTTTGTCGCAAAAAAAGCAGAAAAAGTAGTTGGTATTGAGGCTAGTGCCCGAGGCTGTAGAGGCAGCTACTGACCAATGCAGTGGCTAATGGCAAAATAGAAAACACCGAATTTATCGTCGGGGATATGAAAACTGTTCTGAATGAGGAGATCACCGCCAAATACGGAATGCCCGATGTTCTGATCACAGACCCACCAAGAGATGGTATGCACAAGGACGTAGTGGAACAGCAACTTAAAATGGCCCCAGATCGTATCGTTTATGTGAGCTGTAACAGTGCCACGCAAGCACGCGACCTAGTCTGTTAAAGGACGATTACAACATCCTAAAGGTACAACCAGTAGATATGTTTCCTCAAACCCATCACGTAGAAAATGTTGTACTTTTGGAAAAACGAAATGCATAGAATGAGTTTTAAGCTCCCTAGACTTACCTCTAACCAGTCTGGAATAAGACTGAGCGGTTTTGGTTCTACTCTTACTAGTTGGTTTACAATCTTGCCATCTCCTCATGCGAAAAAGATGATATCTGTGTAGACGGAGATACTCCTTTATTAATAATCCGATTTTATGACGCTGCCGACAGCACTACCCTTAAATCCGTAGCCGACCTGCGAATTATAGGTATAGGCAATGGTGAACCTGTGAACACTTTTACGGATAGAAGCTCAACAGACTCTGTGGCCGTTCCTTTAAGGATCAATGAAATATTTACACAGTTTCAGATTATTCTGAATTCGGATGGGGAAGACGATGCAGAAACAGGCAACATAGATACCTTGCAATTCAACTATGAAACCAATCAAGTTTTTATCTCAAGAGCCTGTGGTTTTGTAGCCAATTATGAAATAGAAACAGATACATTGACCACTGATACAGACAATTGGATCCAAGGTATAGAAATCACGAATCCTTCTGTAACATCACAAGACAGCGCCCATGTTAAGATATTTCATTAGTATTTTATTCTTTTTCGGGCTGTTTACTGTAAATGCTCAGTCAAAGCCTATTGATCTGCAACCAAAGGACACTATAAGCTATAAGCAACCTTACGGTCTTAGGGCAGGAATTGATCTAAGCAAACCGGCATTGTCCTTCTTTAATTCTGATTACACCGGACTCGAAATTGTGGCGGATTACCGCTTAACAGAGAATCTTTATTTAGCCGGCGAACTAGGTAACGAGAAAAAGACCTTCCAGGAGGAACTGTCCAATGTAGTAATTGCGAACACCACGCCTCTCTATAATTATACTACCTCAGGGAGTTATATAAAGCTGGGAGTGGACTATAATACATATGAAAATTGGTATGGTATGAACAATTCTATCTTTATTGGAGGTAGGTATGCGTTTAGCACCTTTAGTCAGACTATTAATGATTCCTTTATTTATGATAGTAACCGATACTGGAATCCGGATCAATTTGCCAATGGCAGCATAAATAATCTTGAATATGGAGGTCTTTCTGCCAGTTGGTTAGAATTCCTTGTGGGAATTAAAGCAGAGCTCTTTGCCAATATTTATCTCGGTGCGAGTGTCAGGATCGGTTTTTTAGTTAGTAATTCAGAAGAGGATAATTTTCCTAATCTATGGATTCCGGGATTCAACAAAGTTACAGACGGCAGTAATTTTGGGGTAGGATATAATTACAGTATCACCTATTTGGTGCCCCTTTATAGAAAGGCTAAAAAAGTAAAACCCACTGCCACTTCTGTGGATTAGCCAAAAAAAGCATGTAGTTCTGATTCTTTAGTACAATGCTGACTCTTTTGGGTAGTTATGCTTCGCTTTTTTGGTTAAACTTAGCTTTCTTACTTCCTTCGTACATTACGTATTTAACTAACTTCGATTCTAAATGACTGTTGAAGACCTTAATTTTACGGGAAGGTCTTAAGCCTACAAATTTTAGCGCTTCCAAATTAGAGGTAATGAACCAGGCATCTGTCCCGGGGTATTGTCTTTTAAGGGTGTTCCCGATGGAGGCATAAAATTCTTCCATTTCGATATTTAATCGTTCCCCATACGGTGGATTAAATACCATGTGCAAATGGTTCTTGGTAAATTTCTCCGATTCAAAAAAGTTTTTCTGTTCAACCTGAATATATTCAGAGAGATTGGCATTTTCCACATTGTCCTTGGCTTTTTGGACAGCTGATGGAGCTTTGTCGTAGCCTACTATCTTATAATGAAATTCCCGGGTCTTATTCAGGCTGCTTTCAAGCACCTTTTGATAAAGTTCTTCCTCAAAATCGGGCCACTTTTCGAATGCAAATCCTTTTCGGTTGATGTTGGCCGGTATATTACAGGCGATCATCGCCGCTTCGGTTAACATGGTCCCACTCCCGCACATAGGATCTAGAAAATCGCATTGACCATCCCAACCACTATGTAATAAGAGTCCGGCGGCCAACACCTCATTTATGGGAGCTATATTGGTTGCCGTTCTATAGCCTCTATGGTGCAAAGAAGCACCGGAACTATCGATGGCCACATTACACAGATCTTTCTGGATATGGATATTGATTCGCATATCTGGCGTTTTAATATCTACATCGGGTCTTTTACCCTCCAGATCCCTGAATTTATCGACTATGGCATCCTTTGTCTTTTGCGAAACATATAAAGCGTGGGTAAAATTTTCTGAATTTACCGTAGCATCAATGGCGAAAGTAGTGTCTACGGAAAGGTAAGGGGTCCAATCCATTGCATAGATCTTTTTGTACAGATCGTGTTCATCGCGTACATGGAACGATGTGATTGGTTTGATGATCTTGATGGCGGTGCGCAGGCAGAGATTGGCCTTATACATAAAGCCCGTATCTCCCTCAAACGTAACATTACGAACCCCTGTTAGAACATTCATGGCCCCCAAATTGCGTAATTCCTTGGCCAGAAGCTCTTCAAACCCATAAAGGGTCTTTGCTACCATCTTAAAATTATTCCCCATTTC
>CAWCNT010000013.1:0-443250 GCA_963796935.1 uncultured Flavobacteriaceae bacterium | reverse complement strand
ATCGATGTACTTAATACCCGACTTTTTAAAACGGCAGTATTTCTTTTGTTTATTGGTCTCAATGTTCAATGGGGTTAGATAACGAATCTCACCGTCTTTCTTTCCTTTTGCCTGTTGTTGTAATGTTGCCATAATCCTTACGCTTTAGCTTTTTGTCTTGTTCTTCTTTTCTCTGCCCACTCAATAGCGTGCTTATCCAATTTTACGGTTAAGAAACGCATAATGCGTTCGTCTCTTCGAAATTCCTGCTCATAAGGAGCAATCACTTCACCAGGAGCCGTAAATTCGAACAAATGATAAAAGCCACTTTTCTTGTGTTGTATGGGATATGCCAATTTTTTCAGGCCCCAATTCTCTTTTGCCACCATTTTGGCGTCATTCTTAATTAAGAAATCCTCGAATTTCTTAACTGTTTCCTCTATCTGAACATCTGATAGAACGGGATTTAAAATGAAAACAGTTTCGTAATTATTCATATGATTATACTATTTTTAGGAGCGCAAAAGTAATAATTCTTCTGTCTAATTACAAGAAATTATATATTTCTTCGTTATTGGTACTATAATGTTTCAAATTAAACTTAACCTATAAACCTAAATTATGCTCATCACGCATTGTACTATTAACTTGAAATGTTCACAACTTTAGTTGCAGATCAACTGAATTATGTTGCAGATCAACCGATTTTTTTAGTACTTTGTAGATGATTTAACCCCACAAATCAACCCTTTATGAAATTAAGAAGTATTGTTGTTGACGATTCATCTATGCAGCGCATGGCAGTTGCTAAACTGGTGAATAATCATCCGAATTTAGCCCTGGTTGCGGAGTACAGCAACGCAATTGAAGCCAAGAACGGCATCAAGAACAACGAGATTGACCTAATCTTTCTAGACGTTGAGATGCCAATTATTAGTGGTTTTGATCTGTTGGAGTCTTTAGAAAACAGTCCACAAGTCATCTTAATCACCGGAAAACCGGATTATGCCTTAAAAGCATTTGATTATGATGTAACGGATTATCTACATAAACCTATCACAATGGCCCGTTTTGACGCCTCTGTAAAAAGAGCAGTAGCCAAATACGAGCAAATGAACCAGGTATTGGAAGATGAAGAGCATATTTTTGTGAAAAGTAATCTCAAAAAACGCAAGGTCATCTTAAATGACATTAAATGGATAGAAGCACTTGGCGATTATATTAAATTGGTGACAGATGAAGCCAATATTGTCATTCTTTCTACCATGAAGGCTTTCGAAAAACAATTACCTGAGGATAAATTCCTGAGAATTCATAAATCGTATATCGTAAATTTAGAGAAGATCGAAAAATTCAACAGTAAAAATGTTGAAGTAAGTGGCAGATCTATACCTCTAAGTAGAAATAAGAAAACAGAACTGGCCGAGGCGTTAAGTAACGTTTAGTTAAAAGTAGTCTACGTCGTAGATTACTCGCACACTTCTGTACCAGGAAATAGCATTAAAGGAATTTTCAATTCTTTTGATGCTATTTTTTGTTTGTCTCAGAGACTGTTTCCTGGGAATCTTCACCAATACCTGCTTTATATATTGATTTCTGATCCTGGCAACCGGCGGGAACTCCGGACCTAGTATTTGAGTGCCGAAAACATTTCGTAGGGCCTTGCCGAACCAGGTTGCAGCTTCATTCAGTGTATTGTAGTCCTTATGCTTAAAACTGATCTTAATGATCTTGTTAATGGGCGGGTAATGATATTCTTCCCTTTGAGCCATCTGTTCCTCATACATCGCTGCATAGTTACCAACCACAACTTGCTGTAATATGCTGTGAAACGGATTGTACGTTTGAACTAGTACAATTCCCCTCTTTTCAGTGCGGCCTGCTCTACCCGCTACCTGTGTCAACATTTGATAACTCCGTTCATGCGCCCTGAAATCTGGAAAATTAAGCAGAGAATCCGCATTCATAATTCCCACAAGATTTACGTGCCTGAAATCTAATCCTTTGGTCACCATCTGAGTACCTACAAGGATATCAAATTCTTTTTGAGCAAAAGATTGGATGATCTTTTCATAGGCGTGTTTTCCTCTGGTGGTATCCAGATCCATACGTCCAACTTTTGCATCAGGAAATAACGTTCCCAGCTCTTGTTCTATTTGTTCGGTTCCAAACCCTTTGGTATCCAGGGTTGCATTTCCACAGGCCATGCATTGTTCTTCCAGAACTGTATGATATCCACAATAGTGGCAACGCAATTGCTTCTTTGCCTGGTGGTATGTTAAACTAACATCGCAATTTGGGCACTGGGGCGCATGGCCGCAGGTTGTGCATTCTACTATGGGTGCGTATCCTCTTCTATTTTGGAATAGGATCACTTGTTCTTCTAAAGCCAGCGTTGCTGTGATTTCCTCTATCAGTCTTTCAGAAAAATGACCTTTCATCCTTTTCTTTCTAGATGCTTCTTTAATATCCACCAACTCAATTTCTGGCAACTGCACACCGCCATATCGCTGATCCATAAAGGCATATCCATATTTTCCGTTTTTAACATTGTAAAAACTTTCAAGACTTGGAGTAGCCGAACCAAGGATAACGTTGGCATTATGAAGGGTTGCCAGCACAATAGCGGTATCTCTGGCATGATATCTGGGTGCGGGGTCGTACTGTTTAAAAGAGTTCTCATGTTCCTCATCAATGATCACCAGTCCAAGTTTAGGAAAAGGAAGGAAAAGTGAAGACCTGGCACCTATAATTATCTGTGCTTTTGAAGCATTATTCAAGACATTGTTCCAGACTTCTACCCGTTCATTCTGACTGTATTTGGAATGAAAAACTGCCACTTTTTCACCAAAATATGCTTGCAATCTATCAATGAGCTGCGTAGTTAATGCAATTTCAGGCAGAAGGTATAAGACTTGTTCACCTTTCTCTAAGTATTCCTCCATTAGTTTTACATAAACCTCTGTTTTTCCTGAGGCTGTAACGCCATGAAGCAGTGTTACTTGCTTCTCAGCATGAGACGACTTTATTTGAAGCAAACATGTTTCCTGAAAACTACTCAATTGAACCCCGGTCATGGATGTAACCTCACCATCGTAAATTACTCTGTCTATGGTCAGTATCTGCTCTTCCAGAATTCCTTTCTCTTTCAAGGTTTTTATTACAGCGGAAGAAGCTCCACTTTTATTCTGCAGATCAATGGCAGGAATTGGTTTTTTGGTCTCTGCCTGAAGTTGGAACAAAGTTAATAGCACTTCCCGCTGTTTGGGCGCCCTGCTTAGCTCTTCAAGAAGTACACTTAATGCTTCCTCAGAGCTGAATTGATCATGTAAACGAACCGTGCGCAATTGTTTTGGCTTGTATTGCTCATGTAAGGTCTCTTTTAATAGAATGTACTTTTTTTGCAACATTCCATTAAGCAACGGCAATACAGTCTTTTTATCGAGAATGGCGCTTACATCACTTATTTTTAATGATGATTGGTGTTCTAAAGCTTCCAGCACCAAGAACTCCTGGTCACTAAGGACATTTTCATCTACTTCAATCGCATTGTTTCTTAATACAAGGGTTTCACTTTCCAATAAAAATGCACTAGGGACCGCAGTACGGAATACTTCACCCAAGGTGCACATATAATACTGGGCCATCCACTGCCAATGATCTAATTGCAGCGAAGACACCAATGGTATGGTATCGATCAACTCGTGAATCTCCTTAGCCTCATACACTTTTGGTGGATCTGAGTGGACCGCAAATACCAAGGCTGTATATATCTTCGATTTACCAAAGGGAACAGCCACCCTCATCCCTTTCTTCAAAAGCATGGCCGTGTTCTTTGAAACCGAGTAAGTGAACAGTTTCTCCAGAGGAATTGGCAAGATCACATCAACGAAATACTTCATAGTACCTGCTTAAGAAGAGACTTCTTCCGTATTCATATTTTGTTTGAGACTATTGAGAGTTGCATTTAACTCAAAGCCCAATAAAAGTATATTTGAGTTTAACCAGATGAAGACCATCAAAATTAGCAATCCCCCCAGAGCTCCATATAACTCGTTATACCGGGCAAACTTCTCAATATATACCCCAAACAAATAAGAGGTAAGCAAAAAGAGCAAGGTAGTCATGAGCGCTCCGTAGGAAAAAAAACGAGCTTGCTTTCCTTCGGCTGTACCAAAATAGTAGAGTATGGCTGTTGTGAAATAAGATAAAATTGCAAAGAACAAAATCTTCCCGACCCTAGCGCCCGTCAGATCATTAGGGTCTAATTTGGTGCCACTAGATTCTGCTGCCCAAACATTTAAATACTCCAGGGTATATTCAAAATAAACAAAAGCGACCGCTCCTGCCATTAATAAAAAAGACAATATGATCCCTACCATAAGGGCATAGGCATATTGTTTAAAAAAATTACGGGTAAGTATGATATGGTAAGATGTTTCAAATCCTGCAAAAATGGCGCTAACCCCATTGGTCATTAAAAATATGGACAATATAAAAGCAGAAGATAATAATCCACCTTGTTTCTGGTCCTTGATCTGTGTATAGATCTCCCCAAAATAATCTCCGGTTGCAGATGGAAGGAAGGTTTCCAGGAATCGCAGGAATTGTGCATCAAAATCCTCATTCCCTACACTTACAAATGGAATGATGAAAGGAATTAGGGTAAGTAAGAAAATAATGAGTGGAAACAGCGCCATAAAAAGGCTAAAGGAAATTGAACTAGCTCTCGTGGAGAGTGCGCCCTGAACAATGCCAATGATATACATTTCAATTAGGTCGTAGAGAGACAGGCCTTGCAGCCCTACCAGTTTGATCTTCTTTAGTAGCACAACAATCCAATTGATGACCGGTATCTTTTTTAATTTATCCTCTACCTCTTTTGTCATCTACACTGCTTTAAGACTCAGATCCTTATTACTCACAGAATGTGTTAGCGCACCAGATGAAATATAATTTACGCCGCACTCCGCATATTTTCTAATGGTTTGTTCGTTGATCCCCCCAGAGGACTCGGTAAGGCATTTATCTCCTATCTGTTGTACGGCCATACGGGTATCATCATAATTGAAATTATCTAGCAAGATGCGGTAGACCCCATCCGATCTAAGAATTTCGGCTACTTCCTGAAGGTTTCGCGCTTCTACGATGATCTTTAAGTCTTTCTGATGTTCTTTTAAGTAACGTTTTGTTTTATCGATCGCCATGGTGATCCCTCCTGCAAAATCAATATGATTGTCCTTTAACATAACCATGTCATACAAGGCAAAACGATGGTTCTCCCCTCCTCCAATCTTTACAGCCCACTTTTCGATAGCTCTGATCCCGGGGGTAGTCTTTCTTGTATCTAAGATCTTAGTTTTAGTTCCTTCTAAAATAGCAACGTATTGAGCGGTCTTTGTAGCTATAGCACTCATTCGTTGCATGGCATTAAGAACAAGTCTTTCTGCCTTTAAAATACTTTGTGAGGAGCCATTAACATAGAAAACAATATCTCCATAACGTACATTTTGTCCGTCTTGAATCAAGATCTCCAGGTTTAGATCGGGATCTACATACTGAAACACCTGTTTAGCAAAATCCACGCCGGCAATGACGCATTCTTCCTTTACCAGGAGTTTGGCCTTGCCTTTTGCATCCTCAGGAATACAAGCTAGAGAACTGTGATCACCGTCGCCAACATCCTCTCTGATTCCATTTTGGATGATCTGTTGTATTTCTTTATTAAATGCTTCTTTGGAAATCATTAAATTCGAATCTATCGGCTAAAATTACTAAAAACAAACAGTAATAAAGAATCTGAATATCCTGAATATTTTACCTTTGACTTATGAAAATAAAACTGTTGGTAGTTGGCAAAACAGACCATAAGGGAATGCAGGCCATGATATCGGAATACGAGAAAAGGCTAGGTCATTATGTCAAATTTGAACTGGAGGTTATCCCGGCTCTTAAGGCCACCAAGAACATGTCTGTTAGCGAACAACAGGACAAAGAAGGAGACACTATTTTATCTCGGATCTCATCTCCTGATATGGTGATTTTATTAGATGAAAAAGGGGATCAACACACTTCCACAGATTTTGCTAAGTATTTACAAAAACTAATGAACGCGGGCACCAGACAACTAGTCTTTGTTGTAGGCGGACCTTACGGTTTTAGTAATGCTGTTTATTCCAGAGCTCAGCATAAAATTAGTCTTTCTCTTATGACGTTTTCTCATCAAATGGTTCGGTTATTCTTTGTTGAACAGCTTTATCGCGGATTTACCATTTTGCGAAATGAGCCTTATCATCATCAATAAAGTACCCTAAATTTAATAGTGTGCTCAACTTTTTTCAAAGCTTGAATCACCTCTTTATTGTAGTCTCTGTCGATATCTGTGATTACATACCCCAATTCTTTATTCGTAGATAAATATTGTCCCGAGATATTCATTTCGTAATGCGCCAACACATCATTGATCCTGGCCATTACGCCGGGTAGATTTCGATGAATATGAAGGAATCTATGAGAATTATTTTGTTTAGGAAGCCTGATATTTGGGAAGTTCAGGGCATCAACAGTATTCCCGGTGTTGATGTAGTCCATTAATTTAGTAGGAACAAAATCGGCTATATTCATTTGAGCCTCTTCTGTGCTACCACCAATATGAGGGGTTAGGATAACATTAGGAATTCCCTGTAATTCGGTTTTAAATGCTCCATTTCTACCCGGTTCTTCAGGAAAGACGTCTACAGCCGCCCCTGACAGTTTCTTACTTTTTAAGGCATTCACCAAAGACGGGATGTCTACCACGAAACCTCTGGAAAGGTTGATCAATAGTGCACCATCTCGCATTTGGTTTATTTCTCGTTCTCCAATAAAATTACGATTGCTTTTGCTATCGTCTATATGCAGGGATACTACATCTGAAACGTTGAGCAGATCCTCCAGGGTATTACATTTTACTGCGTTGCCCAAAGCAAGTCGATGTTCAAGATCGTAATAGTATACCCGCATGCCAATAGCTTCGGCTAATACGGATAGTTGTTTCCCTATATTCCCATAACCAACGATGCCTAAATTCTTTCCGCGTACTTCCCTGGAGTTTGTGGCAGATTTATTCCATTGCCCCTGGTGAATCTCAACGCTTTTGGGAAAGATGTTTCGCATCAACATTATGATCTGTCCTATTGCCAATTCTACTACAGATCTTGTATTACTGTAGGGGGCATTAAAAACTACCACTCCTTTTTTCTGACAATAGTTGAGATCTATTTGGGTGGTCCCAATACAAAAGGCACCTATTACCAGTAACTTATTGGCAGCGTCTAATACTCGCGGAGTGATCTGAGACTTGGAACGGATTCCCAGTACATGTACTCCCTTTATTTTCTCTATCAGATCTTCTTCACTAAGGCTTCGATCTATTATTTCGACCGAAAACCCATCTTCAGATAGATTGTCAAAAGCAATGGGATGCACATTTTCGAGTAATAAGATCTTAATTCTGTTTTTTGGATATGATAAATTCCGTGGAAGGTCGTTCACAAATAAGAATTCGTCCAAATTTGGCGTTACGTGATCTGCGTTGGAGGCTGCTTTTTCTCTGTGTACATTTTCTGTATAGGCAAAGAATTTATGAGCTATCCCGGCCTCACGCATCACATAGTCGCTGTATCCATCGCCTATGACCTGCACTTCTCCATCGAGATCTAGTTGGCGTAAACATTCTATCTTCCCATTGTGACTTGCCAGCACGTTATCCTCGTCAAATCCTATAATATTGCCCTCTTCGTCAAAATCGAACGTATTGGCATAAACCCTTTCAGAGGGTATATTGTATTCCTTTACAATGGGGTCAATGAATTCCTTAAAACCGCAGGAGATCACATAAATATCCTCTGAATATTTTTCAAAAAACTCTTTATTGGAAACAATAGACTTGGAGATTTTCTTCTTTAACTCCTTAACTAAGGGTTCGAGATGTCTTTTATTAGCCTTTAATAATTTAATTCTGCGCTCCAGGGATTCCGTAAATGAAATATCGCCGTCTATCCCCAAATTGGTGATGTGTTGTATTTCCTTAATTACCTCATCGCGTTCTTCTTTCCCATGAAGGGTCATTTCTGCAAGGACATCCAAGGCTTCCACTCTGGTTAAGGTACTGTCAAAATCAAAAACATACTTTCTTCCCACCTCAATCATTCTTAAAAAATTAAGCTATAAAAGTAAATATTAATTCTATCGAATGCCTTGTTTTCATTTGAAAAATGAACTGGATTCAGCATTACCCTTGTTTTGATGCGAAATTGATTTTATTGTAGCTGTTTAAATGTAAATATCATATTTTCAGAAGAACCACTTACGGCATCTGCTCATAAAATAATGCCGCTTTTTAACAATCTCTATACGATAAATTAAAAAGGAATTTAGATCTTAAAAAACTGAAGGGACATGAATTAAGTTACTAAGAGCATTGATTTAGTAAGCTGTATAGATCAGTCCTGCAATAATCGCCAACCCAAAACTGAGAAGTGTACCTATTAATATATACTCGGTTAGTTTACGACTGTTGCTCTCTTTTAGATCGTTGAATCTGAAGACCGATTTGGCAGTGATCAGGAGTCCTATCCCCTCCCATCGTCCCGTAATAACGAAAATAAAGACAAAGAGTCGTTCTATAATCCCAATATACTTTCCTGCATTAGGAAGGGATTTATGATCGAGTGGAATTTGGTTAGACATTTTCTCGAGCAGTATATTCATAATAATGGCTGAGGGGGTTGTCAGAAAAAAAATGGCTGTGATCAATCCCCAGTCCATAAGACCCAGCAAGTAACTGGCCTGCCCTATCACATTACCGTAATAGGTGCACCCAAAGATGATCACTACATGAAATGCCTGATCTATAAAAAAAGGAACACTTTTGTTTGAAAACCATTTGGACGAATACAATTTCCCAAGATCGATCACATAATGAGATAAGGCTATGACCAAAGCAATCTTCCAGTAAGAAATATCAGAAAGCAGGATCAGTACTAGGACGAAATGGATTAGTATATGTACATAAAGATACTTTGAACCTATTTTATGAGCTTCTTTATGAATGACCCATTTGGTGGGTTGAAATAGAAAATCGCCCAATAAATGAGCTAGTAATAATTTTACAAATAAGATCATGGAGCGATTTGTTTAATTGTTTGTTGGTAATATTCAAGTAGTTCCTGTAGCAGATGCATCCTGGCTCTTTTTTGTCGTTGACTCACAGCCGACTGTTGGATCTTAAAATGGCCTGCCATAGCTTCTTGGGAACTTTCAGGATGTTGTAAGGTCCAGGCGACCGTATTGGCCGACACAGTACTCCAGTCATCCATAAAATTGAGTGCTAATTTGATCATAAGATTAAGGATTTTATCCTGAGAATCATTGCCACTAGCCATCGCCAAAGTTCGTTTTTCTTCCTTTAAGGTTTCAAACATTCGGCCCGATCTCTTGTATGCAGATCCGTTTGCCTCTGTAATTCGACCTCCTGAATAGGTTTCATCACCTATACCAATGGCTATACGCACATCCAGATTTTTTACTGATTTGATCACTGCCTTTACTATAATGGCGGCTTCTAATGCCGCTGAGGGGGTAGTCTTTACCTGGAATTCATCACCCCTATAAATATCCCAAATTTCTGGCTGTTCTCCATACTTCTTTAGCACCTTTTTTAATAAGGGCATCCAAATTGAAGACGGATACTGTTCCGAATTAACGATATCTCCTGTGATAACTGCGATCATCTTTTATAAGTTATTTAGCTAATATATAATATTATTAGTGATATTGCTAATATATTAAACTATAAGTTGATCAAAAAATTGCATTGACACCACAAAAGGGCTCTTAACAGCTTAAAACCAGCGTCTTACCCGGATACAATATTGCCCATAGGTCTTGCCGAACTTCTTCTGGAGAGCCGTTTCTTCCGGACCAATCTGCAACCTGTTCATCACAGATACGAATCCCGCAGCCAGAATAGTATTAAAGGCATTTCCCAACCATAATCCCCAGGCCAGAAGCACTAATAAAAGAGCTAAATACATAGGATTTCGTGAAAAGGAATACACACCTTTTGTCTCAAGAACTTTTGTGAGGTCTGGTTTTCTAGGATCTATAGTTGTGTGGGCCTTATAAAACTGCCATAAGGCAGCAACTCCCAGGATAAAAGCTAACAGCAGTAAGGCCGCCATCAAATAAAATCGGCCAAAGAAATCAAAATATCCCACCGGAAGTAAGACCTCCAAAAAATACATACAAAGTGCGGTAAACAGAAAAATTAGTATAGGTGGAATTCTTAATTGCATGGACCAGAAACATAAGGGATCCTAAAATTACTACTTTTGAACAGGTCTAAACACTTCCTTTCGAAAAATTACACATGGAATTAGTATTTGCTACTCATAATGAGCATAAACTAGTAGAGATTCGCTCTCTTCTGTCTAAAAATATTAGTCTAAAGTCCTTATACGATATTGGTTGTACAGAAGAGATTCCCGAGACTTCTGATACTCTGGAGGGTAATGCCCTGTTAAAAGCTAAGTATGTGTTAGACCGTTATGGGCTTCCTTGTTTTGCAGATGACACCGGCCTTGAAGTTGCTGCCTTAAACGGCGCCCCGGGTGTTTATTCTGCCAGATATGCCGGGGAACCAAAGAACGAGGCCAGAAATGTTGAGAAATTACTAAGTCAGTTAGATGGACAGAAAGACAGACGTGCGCAATTCACTACTATTATCGCACTTTGTTTGGGGAAAGAGACCTATATATTTAAAGGGGTAATTAAAGGAATAATCACCCATATTCCCAGAGGATCGAATGGTTTTGGCTATGACCCGGTTTTCCAACCAGAGGGAGAAGACAAGACCTTTGCGGAGCTAACATTAAAGGAAAAGAATCAATTAAGCCACCGTGCTCGCGCTTTCTCTAAACTCATTAATTACTTGCAAGAAATCTGATAGGAATCCCCAGAGACACTTTAGAAATAGTGACCATTCTGTTCCCTTCTCAAATATTAACAGTACCTTTGCCGCTTAATTGACGCCGCTGGTATAGCATGTGTTGCGCTGAGTATCATAAAGTTATCACGATAACCGCTCTATGCAACATTCATATTTGCGATTACGTAAAATAACTTAAGATGACAAAATTTAAAGCGCTGGGGCTCAATGAAGCCCTTTTGCAAGCTATTGAAGACCTTGGATTTGAAACTCCTTCAGAAGTCCAGGAAAAAACAATTCCAATTTTATTAAAAGACGAGACAGACCTTGTTGCACTGGCCCAAACCGGGACCGGTAAAACCGCTGCCTTCGGATTTCCATTAATTCAAAAGATACAGAGCGAAAGTAGAACTACTCAGGGAGTGATCCTAAGTCCAACTCGCGAACTTTGTTTGCAGATCACTAATGAAATGAAGCTATATGCCAAATATGTAAAAGGCTTAAACATTGTAGCTATCTATGGCGGTGCTAGTATCGTTGATCAATCCAGACAGATAAAACGTGGGGCACAGATCATTGTGGCAACACCTGGGCGTATGAAAGATATGATAGGCAGAGGTATGATCGATATTAGTAAGATCGATTACTGTATCCTCGATGAAGCTGATGAAATGCTCAATATGGGCTTTTATGAAGACATCAAGGATATTCTATCTACAACACCAAAGGAGAAATCTACCTGGTTATTCTCGGCTACCATGCCCAAGGAGGTTTCTACTATTGCCAAAAAGTTTATGCACCAGCCGCATGAAGTGACGGTAGGTACAAAAAATTCTGGTGTAGATACGGTTCAACACGAATATTATGTAGTAGGCGGAAGAGATCGTTATGAAGCATTAAAAAGACTAGCCGATGCCAATCCCGGTATTTTCTCAGTTGTTTTCTGCCGCACAAAGAGAGACACACAAAGAGTAGCTGAAAAGTTGGTCGAAGACGGGTATAATGCAGGAGCACTTCACGGTGATCTAAGTCAGAACCAACGAGATCTGGTGATGAATTCTTTCAGAAAAAAACAAATACAGATGCTCGTAGCTACTGATGTGGCTGCAAGAGGAATAGACGTAGATGATATTTCACACGTTATCAATTATCAATTACCCGACGAGATAGAGACTTATACTCATAGAAGCGGAAGAACCGGTAGAGCTGGAAAATCGGGAATTTCAATGGTTATCATTACGCGAAGTGAACTGCGTAAAATAAAGACCATTGAGAATATGATCAAACAAAAATTTGAAACCAAGAAGATACCATCAGGAATGGAGATCTGCGAGATACAGTTGTATCATTTGGCTAGCAAGATTCGGAATACAAAGATCAACTCTGCCGTAGATAACTACCTGCCTGCCATCAATGATGTGTTCGAAGGCTTAGATAGGGAAGAGTTAATTAAGAAAATTATCTCGGTAGAATTTACAAGATTTTATAGCTATTACAGCAAGGTAAAAGATCTCAACACCTCAGAGAACCAGCGTGAAAGGGATTCCCATAGTTCCAGAGGTCAAGATTCTTCCTCAGATGGCACTGTCCGGTATTTTATCAATGTGGGAGAAAAAGACGGTTATGACTGGATGTCTTTAAAAGATTTTCTAAGAGATAAACTTAATATTGGAAAAGACGATGTCTACAGAGTAGATGTTAAGGACAGTTTTTCCTTCTTTAATACTAACCCGGAATTTAAGGACCTTATCTTAAATACTTTTAAAGAATTTAAAGTAGACGGCAGGTTCGTAAATGTAGAAGAATCTAAAAGCCCTGAAGGTGGTGGAGGTCGAAGAGGAAAAGATAAAGGTAGAAGAAGACACAAGGACAACAAAGGGAAAGGTAGTTTCAAAGAGCGTTCATTCTCAAAAGGGTCGAGCCAGCGCACTGGTAAAAGAAGAAGTAAAAAAAGGGATGGTTTCTTTTAGTTAATTCTATATTAAAAAAGATATCTTACGCTAGATTTTTTGGTTTATTCGTGTTAAACTGGGTTTCTTTGAAAAAACAAATTCTCTTATGGCTTGCTCTATTAAGTTCTGTGCTAATCTTTGCTCAGGACAATGTTCCCGCCGGGCAAAGTGATCAATTCGGTGCCATCGTGATCAATGCTCAAACTGATGAGCCCCTGGAAAGCGTTCATGTGGTAAATCTCAATCAGGTTGTTGGTACCATAACCAACGAACGAGGTGAATTCTCAATAAGAGCCGCTGTAAATGACACCTTGTATTTCTCCTATCTCGGCTTCAAATCTCAGAAAATACGGGTCACTAATGATATGTTTAAATTTAGTGATACCAAAATAGCCCTTACAGAATTGGCCTACGCTTTGGAAGAGGTAATCGTTAGACCCTACCAACTCACAGGGTATTTAGAAATTGATGTTAAAAATCTTCCGATAAATACTGCTTACCAATACAGCATTTCCGGACTTTCAAAGAGCTATGAAGCAGGTAATAAGAATCCAAGTGCGGTTACAAAGGTGTTGGGAGCTATTTTGAATCCGGCCGATCTGCTGCGGAATCTTTTTGGCAAGAAGCCAAATCAGATGCGGAAATTAAGGTTGATCAAAGAAGACGATGAAATACGCGATCTTCTGGCGTCCAAATTCGACCGGGAGACCCTAACCGAGCTTCTGCAACTAGAAAAAGTAGATATTGAGGATATTCTCTCTAACTGTAATTTCTCTAAATCCTTTATCACCACCGCGAACGATCTTCAGATATTAGATGCCATAAGTAGTTGTTATGAAGACTATAAGGTGCTTAATAGAAAAAGGTAATTCACAGTATTAGGAATGTAGGTTGTTATCCGCTCTTTCTAAGCATTTAGATCGGATCAATTAAATTTTATTAATCCAAGATCATTTTATAGCTTTAAAAAAAATAAAAAGCCTACCTGATCCATTAGATAATACAAGGAAATCCTTGTTAATTTATTCTAAGTTTGATGTAGGCATTCCTCAAATACACCAATTAATGAAGAGATTACTGGCTTTAATGTGTTTAATGGTCCTTTTTATAGCATGCAAGGATTCTTCGGTTACAAAATCACAAGCTGCAATAGTTCAAAACGATACTCCGGTAATTGTTAAAGAAACTGTCCCTTTTCGCTGGTCTGGCTCTAATATTTATTTCTTGCTTACGGATCGCTTTAACAATGGCAATCCAGAAAACGACATCAATTTAAACAGGACGGAAGAAACAGGACCATTGAGAGGCTTTATGGGTGGAGATATTCAGGGGATCACTCAAAAAATTGAAGAAGGCTACTTTACAGATCTCGGAATCAATGCCATCTGGTTTACGCCTGTTGTAGAACAGATTCACGGTACCACAGATGAAGGAACAGGAAACACCTATGCTTACCACGGGTATTGGGCAAAAGACTGGACAGTTCTGGATCCCAATTTTGGCAGCAGAAAGGATCTGGAAAAAATGGTAAAAAAAGCTCATGAGAAAGGGATCAGAATTCTTATGGACGTTGTCTTGAACCATACCGGTCCGGTTACAGAGGAAGACCCGGTCTGGCCAGTGGAATGGGTGATAACAGAACCTACCTGTACCTTTGAAAATTACGAATCTACTACTGCCTGTACTTTGGTGGCCAATTTACCAGATATACGGACCGCTACTGACGAAGCTGTAGATCTGCCCGATGCCTTATTGGCCAAGTGGAAGAATGAGGGAAGACTAAGCATAGAACTAGACGAACTTGAACTGTTCTTTGACAGAACCGGTTATCCCAGAGCACCACGATTCTATATCATCAAATGGTTAACAGATTATGTCAATGAACTTGGTATAGATGGATTTAGGGTAGATACGGTAAAACATGCAGACGAAAAGGCCTGGGCCGAATTGTACAAAGAAGCTTCCTATGCGTTTGAAAATTGGAAAAAGAAGCATGAGGATCAGGTACTAGATGATACCCCTTTCTTTATGGTTGGCGAGGCCTATAATTACGGTATTTCGGGAGGGCGGACTTTCGATTTTGGTGATAAAAAGGTAGATTATTTCGCCAATGGTTTTAATAGCCTAATCAATTTTGAATTAAAAACAGACGCCGAGAAAAATTATGAAGAGATCTTTAAAAAATACAGCAGTCTATTACATTCTAAATTAAATGGGGTAAGCGTACTCAATTACCTTACTTCTCATGATGATGGAAGTCCATTCGATAAGGACAGAAAAAAACCATTTTATTCTGCCAATGTGCTTTTACTAACTCCGGGGGCATCACAGGTATATTACGGAGATGAAACCGCTAGAGATCTCACTATTGAAGGCACCGAGGGTGATGCTACTCTGCGATCCTTTATGAACTGGGAAGAACTAGGTAATCCTAAGACACAGGAGATCCTAACGCACTGGCAGAAATTAGGTCAGTTTAGAAATCATCATCCCGCTATTGGGGCTGGTAGGCACAAACGATTAGCTAAAAAACCTTATGTTTTTAGCAGAACATACACGGATGGTGACTTTAAAGACAAAGTGGTAATTGGACTTGATCTGCCAAAAGGAAAAAAATCACTTTGGGTAAAAGGTTTTTTCGGCGATGGCACCCAATTATTTGATACTTATTCACAAACACAAGTTGAAGTAAAGAAAGGACGTGTATTATTAGATAACGCCTATACTGTGGCATTGTTAGAACTTGCCAAATAACCTTCTATCCTAAGACACTACAGCGGCACTTGCAATATGAAAATTAGCAGGAGAAAATTTATATTACTGTCCTTTTTAGGAATTATTGGGTTTCTCTTTCTGGATGCCTTCTGGATCGAAAAGTACATCGTTAAATGGTCCAGACACGATATCCGGGAAGGGCGTGATGACACCATAAAGGTCATTCAACTTACAGATCTCCACATAAAGGAGATTAAGGCTTATCATAAATGGATCGGAAAGAGAATTGCCAAAGAAAAACCCGATTTGTTGTTTTTTACAGGCGATTCTATCAATAGGCCCAATCAATTGGACTTGTTGGAGGCCTTTTTAAAGCTCATTCCATTGGAAATACCCAAAATTGTCATTATGGGTAATAAGGAATATGATGGCAGGGTAACGGCAGAAATGTATAACGAACTGTTCGGAAAGTACAATGGAAAATTGCTCATCAATGATTCTTTAACTTTTACAAAAGGGAAACGGAAATTCAATATCGTTGGGATAGATGATTTTTTGAAAGGTACGCCAGATTATGAAAGAGCTATACAAAATATCAATAGATCATTAAACACAATTGTTTTGAACCATTGCCCAGAATACAGAGATACTATAGATCTATTGAATGAGAAATTAAAGGTAAATCTCACCCTTGTTCTTTGCGGGCATACTCATGGGGGTCAAATTCAATTTTTTGGCAAAGAATTTTACAAACCCGGAGGAAGTGGAAAGTATCTGGAAGGTTGGTATAAAAGTAAACAATCGCTAATGTATGTATCAAGAGGAGTGGGAACCAGCTATATACCGATCCGATTTGGAGCCCGGGCAGAAGCCCCGATCTTTTATTTATAATTTTATTGGCGCGAATGAAGTGCTATTCGGTTGCCTTCACTATCAATAAATAAGGCCATATAGCCTATTTCCTCACTAATGAGTTTTTTAGTTTGTAAGATTTTACCCCCCGCTTTTTCAATTCTATCTACTTGTTCCTGAACGTCTTTTGAAGAAAAATACAAGAGAGGTCCGGCAGTTTCACTGGGGTTATAAAAATCGGCATGTTTAACCAGTGAGCCTGAAGCACCCATTTTACTTTCAGCAAAAGGAAACCACCCCATTAGCAAATCGTTAAAGTTTTGTACTTCAATTTTTACTTTAAATACGGATTCATAGAATTTTTTAGCCCGGTCCATATCAGCCACAGGGATCTCGAACCAGCCAACCATATTAGCCTCCATAATGTATAACTTAAGATTCCATTTGAGTTTTAAGGGTAGCCAGCCCTTCTTCAAAATCTTTCCCTACCATTTTATCCATACTCATAAAAAGCATCATAATGCTCATTGGAAATTTGTTATTCCCTTTAAAACCCCAGGTAACTTTGGTACCACTATTAGTTCCCTCTTCTACATCCAGATAACAATCTGAGGTAGATTTCCAGGGTTTTAAGAACCTCAATTGCCCTTCAATTCTTTCACCGGGAATTATTTTGGTGATCTCCTGCTCCCCTTCCCCTACATCTTTGTTCCCATTCCAATAGCTAATGGCACCTACTTCCCCATCAGTCCCCGTAAATTTCTTTTCCATATTTGGATCCTTTCTCGCCCAGGGAGACCAGGTATCATTGTTCTTTAAGTACTTAATGTATTCGAAAACCTCAGATTTTGGCTTGGCGATCTCTACAGATCTATTCACATCATACGACTTGGGTGCTATAAGGGCCAGAAAAAGTATAATTCCGACAAGTGCTATGATAATATAAAGTGCAATATACATTTGTGTATCAATTAGTTGGTTCCTTTGAAAGATACAAAATCTTTCTAAATTCCGGTATTGTACCGTTCTATAATTTGATCAATATCTTTAATAGATTTTTTTATCCAATCTAGTCTTTTTGACTCCTTTTCGCCATCGGTTAATTGCCAGATCTGATCTGATGTGCGCAGCTTAGTTGTCATTTGCTGCAATATGATGGCAGCGGCAACAGAAACATTGAGACTTTTCGTAAAACCAACCATAGGGATATGGACAAACTGATCTGCCTGGTCTAATGCAGCATCACTAAGCCCTTCTTTTTCAGCTCCAAACAGAAAAGCTGTCTTCCCGGAAATGTTTAGTTTATCTATAGGCAAGGCATCTTTCCTTGGTGTAGTGGCCACTAAGGTATAATCTCGTTTCTTTAGCGCACACAGACACTCTTCTGTTGATTTATACCTGTGGATATCTGTCCATTTCTGCGCTCCCAATGCTATTTTTTTATCTAATCTTTTACCGAATCTGCGCTCAATGACATGAACCTCCTGAATTCCAAAAATATCTGCGCTGCGAATGACCGCACTGGCATTGTGCAAATGATATACATCCTCCATAACCACTGTCAAATATTTGGTTCGTAAGGCCAGGACCTCTTCAAAACGCTTAAGTCGGTCCTTGGAAACAAATGATTCCAAATAGGCAACCAAGGCAGGATCTTCCATAGTTCGAATATAATAAAAACGTAATTTTAGAGAAAGTAGTAATATGAGTAAAAAGATCGTAGTCCTCTCCGGTGCCGGCATGAGCGCCGATAGTGGCTTAAAAACATTTAGAGATGCAGATGGACTTTGGGAAGGACATGATGTAATGGAAGTTGCCTCACCTCAGGGATTTAGAGCGAACCCGGAATTAGTGCTCGAATTTTACAATGAACGGCGTAAGCAATTACTAAATGCAGAACCAAACGAAGGTCACAAAGCGCTGGTAACACTGGAGGATAGTTACAAGGTAAGTGTCGTTACACAAAACGTGGATGATCTACACGAAAGAGCCGGGAGTACAGACGTCTTACATCTTCATGGCGAACTTTTTAAAGTAAGAAGCACTACCCCACCCTATAAAGTGCAAGAGTGGAAAAAAGATCTGAATATTGGACATTTGTGCGAACATGGACATCAGTTGAGGCCCCATATTGTGTGGTTTGGTGAGGAAGTGCCGCTTTTACCTCAGGCAGCCTCCCTAACTTCCCAAGCAGATATTCTGATCATTATAGGCACTTCATTACAGGTATACCCGGCAGCCAGTTTAATGTATTATGCCAGACGCGAAACACCTGTTTATTTCATTGATCCTAAACCTGCTATAGATACCTCAGCAGAATTTAATCTTCAGATCATTGCCAAGAAAGCATCAGAAGGAGTACCAGAACTTGTAAATACTTTGCTTTATTCTACTCCTTGATAAAGGTTTCATTATTGAGAATAGCTAAAATGCCATGTAGCAATATAGCCGCCAACCATCCACTGTCCCCTTTCTAACTCAAAACTAATGGCTATCTTTGCGCTTTCTTATTTACATGATATCACATCCTATGATCTCTAACGAAATACAAGCTATATCCCCTATAGATGGGCGATACAAGAGTAAAGTTACTCCCTTAACTTCTTACTTTTCCGAGGAAGCTCTGATGAAATACAGGGTACGCGTAGAAATTGAATATTTTATAGCACTGGCTACTTTACCCCTTCCCCAATTGAAGTCGATTCAACCTGAAAAACTCGAAACTTTACGAAAGATCTATTTAGAGTTCACAACAGAGGATGCATTGGCGATCAAGGAGATAGAAAAAACTACCAACCACGATGTAAAAGCAGTAGAATACTTTATAAAAGCATAAGTTTGATGCCCTTGATCTATCGAATTTTAAAGAATTTATCCATTTCGGCTTAACCTCTCAGGATATAAACAATACGGCCATTCCATTGTCCCTTAAGGAAGCAATGAATGAAGTATATGTACCACAATATTCCGAATTGCTGCAAAAATTGAAAACACTGGCAAAAGATTGGGAGAAAGTACCAATGCTTGCAAGGACACATGGGCAACCTGCCTCCCCTACGAGGCTCGGTAAGGAATTAAATGTATTTGTAACCCGACTAGAGGAACAATTTAATTTGTTGAACGATATTCCTTCTGCCTGTAAGTTTGGAGGCGCTACAGGGAATTACAATGCGCACCACGTGGCCTATCCCAATACAGACTGGCGAAAATTTGGACAAGATTTTGTAAAAGACCAATTAGGACTTTATCATTCTTTTCCTACAACTCAGGTGGAACACTACGATCATATGGCTGCCCTGTTCGATGGCCTTAAAAGGATCAATACAATTCTTATTGACCTTGACCGAGATCTTTGGACCTATATTTCTATGGATTATTTTAAGCAAAGGATCAAAGAAGGAGAAGTGGGATCTTCGGCTATGCCACATAAAGTGAATCCAATCGATTTTGAGAATTCTGAAGGAAATCTGGGAATAGCCAACGCACTATTTGAACATCTGGCAGCTAAATTACCTATCTCAAGGCTACAACGCGATCTCACAGACAGTACTGTACTTAGAAACATTGGCGTTCCTTTTGCTCATACACTTATTGCCATGCAGGCTACCATAAAAGGACTTGGAAAACTCTTACTGAATGCAGATAAAATAGCAAAGGACCTTGAAAACAACTGGGCAGTAGTAGCTGAGGCTATACAAACCATCTTAAGACGTGAAGGGTATCCTAATCCTTATGAGGCGTTAAAAGAGCTTACAAGGACTAATACGGCCATCACCAAGGATTCTATTGGACAGTTTATTGAGACACTGAAAATATCTGATGAATTAAAAGTTGAACTCAACGCAATTACCCCCAGCAATTACACAGGAATTTAAAATCTTATACACATAAAAAAGCCTGCCTGGTAAACCAGACAGGCTTTTGTAATTTATTGTAAAATCTATTTACCCTTTTAAGAATTGACCAATCTCTCCTAGTCCTTCTCCATTGTAATCAGATTTTTGCAGGGCCTGCATTAATTGTACTAAATAAGCAGGATTCATATCCTTTCCAAGTACTCTTACCAGAGCAAATCCCTTATCATCCATATTTCCATAGATGATCACCTCATCAATAGCATCTTCTTCTCCCAGGTACTTTACATAGCCTTTGCCGTATTGAGAATTAAGTTTCATCAACTCTTTAAAGGCTTTATTCTTTAAAATTGCATTTACTTTTCCCTTTTCTACTTCATATTCTGCGTTGTTCGAATCTGTTTTTCTGAATGCCAATACATTGAGCTTTCTCAGGGATTGTACTGCTGTTCTCTGTGATTCCGTTAAGTCTACCTCATTAAGATTGAGTATGCTTGCCGGGAGATCTAAAGAAATAAAATTTGGATTTTCTGCGCTGTCTACATAGTACTCCTGTAAACTCTGGGTAGAGGAACAGCCTATAAAAAGTAAAACAGTTATAAGTGATAGTATTCTAGTGATCGTTTTCATGATTTTTATGGTTCATTAATTGGTAAGAAGACTGAGAGTACTTGCTTAGCAGAAGTACCCACAGTCCTCCAACCCATTGTTAGGATTTCTTTTTCTCAATTTGATTTAACTCCTTGGGCAGATTCATCTTCTTTGTCAAGGCCCCAATCTTTGTCAGGTCTATATCCCCTGTCAGCGTTAAAAGAACTGTTTCAATTTTACGATCATTGATCGATACATCGGCATTATTGATCCCGGTGACAAACATCAGTAGTTCGCTTACATGGTCTTCATCTTTTCCTTTACGGATATAGAATTTTACATTGGCGTCCTTGTCCTTAACACGCATTAGTTCCTCAAGTGATGCACTTTTCAAATATCGGTCCACCGTAGATTTCATATCGGCAGAAATACCTTTGTTTTCGGTTACAAAGACCTTTAATCCACTGAGGCTCTTGGCAATTTCCATCGCCTCTCTAGCCTCGGGTTCATCCACATTCACATCCATTTTTACGAGGAGATCGAACATATTTTTATTGACGATCACAGAACTTACCTCATCCATATCTTCGAACTTATCAAAGATAGATTGTGAGAATCCTGCAAATGGAAGTAATGCAATTGCTATTAATACTAGATACTTTTTCATACTGTTGTTTTTTAATTGTTTTTGTAAATTTTTTGTTTTGTTTCTTCAAATTCATGTAAATAAGCCACTTTTTTGGTCCCACGATCCAAATTTTGGGCAAGAAGACCAAGGGCTTTCTTTGTTTGAAGGTAGGCGTATTCTGCTTCCCTTCTTTCCTGGTACTGATTACCAAAATATATTCCAAAACCTAAGACGGCAACGGCTGCAACGGATATCCACTTATAATACGCTTTATTGGTTTTTAATGGCACCTGCTTTGTAAACCGTCTCTTGTTTGGCACTAGAGAAAAATGAGAACATGGCACTGTATTGTTCTAAATGCTCTGCAACACTGTCTCCGGTAAAATAATCCCGTAAGACCTGCTCTTCGGCTTCCGTGGTCTCAGCCTCAAAGTATTTCTCGAGTAATCTTTCTATTCTATCTAATTCCATAGTTGTGCTTTTCTATTAATTTTTCTCGTACCATTTTACGGGCTCTAGATAAGGTAACCCTAACGGTACTAGGCTGCATTTGCAGCATTTCTGCTATTTCTTCAAAACTGTATTCTTCAATATCTCGTAACTGCAATACCAGTTTTTGCTGCTCGGGTAAGGTATTCATGATCTTCTCTACCCATTGCAGACTGTCATTTACTTCAAGCTGTCTTTGTAACGACTTACTTTCATCTGCATAATTACTATGAACCAATTTTAAATTTCCAGATTGCTTGGATTTTAATCTGTCCAGGCAAAAATTCTTGGTCATCGTCATCGCAAAGGCCTCCACATTTCTGTACCTGCCCATTCCCTTCTTTTTAGCCCATAATTTCATCAACACTTCCTGAGTGGCATCTTCTGCTTCTTCGGAGGACACGAGCAACCTTTTTGCCAGCCGGTACAATTTGTCCTTAAAGGGCATTACAATCTGAATAAACTCTGTTTGTGTCATTCTTGGTTGATCGGCGGTTGTATAGACCATTTAACAGGTGTGTTACATAAGCAAGACGACCTATAACGAAAATTGTTACAAAATTTTTTTTCTTCTTTAATATCTGCTTACTTTAGCTTCTAATAACCTTCCCTACGCATGATATTGTCTATTATCACCCAAGGTATAAAAAGACCTTCGGTTAAGTATACCTTTGGAATAATTTTTGAAGTCAAGTAAAAAAAAGAAAATATGAAAAAGCGCTTATTGATCATGCTGGCGGCGGCTTTTGTTGGCCTTTCCTGCAGCGTAGATGACGATAGTTTAAATCCAGGCGGACCAAAACCCGATCCTTCTGCCAATCTTGATATACAGGATTTTATGTGGAAGTCACTTAATTTGTGGTATTTCTGGCAAGCCGAAGTTCCTAATTTGGCAGACGACAGATTTAGCAGTGATGCAGAGTATACAGAATTCCTTCAATCAGAGGCAAATCCGACCGACTTTTTGGAAAATCAACTCTTGTTTAGCGAAGATCGTTTTACCTTTTATAGTGATGATTACGAAGAATTTACCAATTCATTAATCGGTGTAACAAAAAGTAACGGCATGAGTTTTGGCCTTATTGCCTATGGAACAAACCAGATTGCAGGCTATGTCAGGTATATTACCCCTAACTCAGATGCCGATGGGGAAGATATTTCCAGAGGTGAATTTTTTAGTGGTGTAGATGGTATCGAACTTACAGAAAGTAATTACATAGATCTATTATATGGAGAGAATGACACCTATACCCTTAATATGGCGAATTATGAAAATGACACTTTTGTAGCTAATGGTAAGGATGTGCCTCTCACCGCGCAGGAGAACTTCCAGGAAAATCCCATTTATATTACGAATACCATAGATGTCAATGGACAAAAAATTGGGTATATCTATTACAATCGTTTTTTAACAGATTATGATGAACAGCTAAACCAGGCTTTTGGTGATCTTAAAAGCTCAGGGAATTACTGATCTGGTGCTGGATCTTAGATATAATAGAGGAGGGTTTGTGAGTAGTGCCATTTTATTGTCTAGCATGATCTATGGCACCAACACGAATGACCTGTTTCTACGCAGGATCTACAATCCTAAATTACAGGAAGTTTATAATTCTTCTGCTGAAGATAATTTTAGAGACAAAACGTCTAATGGAACTACCCTAAATAGCCTTAATTTGAACAGAGTGTACGTTCTAACAACAAACAGGTCTGCTTCAGCCAGCGAATTGATTATCAATGGACTCGATCCTTATGTAGATGTTATTCAGGTAGGAACCACCACCACCGGGAAGAATGAATTCTCTGTAACCCTGGTAGATGATCCAAACAGGGACGGTCTTCCCTTTGTGTATACAGCTGCCCGTGAATCATTTATTAATCCAAAAAATTCCTGGGCTATCCAG
Source organism: uncultured Flavobacteriaceae bacterium (assembly GCA_963796935.1). Taxonomy (GTDB): domain Bacteria; phylum Bacteroidota; class Bacteroidia; order Flavobacteriales; family Flavobacteriaceae; genus Muriicola. The sequence goes on along the minus strand of CAWCNT010000013.1, from coordinate 419,317 downwards.
GCTATCATTGGCAGAGTGGAAAATGCCGTTGGATTCTCAGACTATACAACCGGATTTACTCCGGAAATTGAATTGGCAGAAGATGTCTTAAATCTTGGCATCCTTGGAGATCTGAATGAGCCATTATTGGCCCGGGCAATTGAAGATATTACAGGAGTTTCAGGGAAACGCGATTTTAGTGTTCAAATGCCTGCTAAACCTATTGCTGACTCAGATTTATTTTCTCCTAATCAGGATCTTTTGATCATGGATAATTTAATGCCAATCAGTAAAAACGAAAAGTAGTTTACGATTTTAAAGCTTTAGCGTTAAACCGACACCTATGTTTCTGCCCCGGGTATTAAAACCAAATACTTCGGTATAAGATTCATTTAACAGGTTATCCCCATTGAGAAAGACGGTAAATCTATTTGGTATCACCGTATAGGAGGTGTAAAAACCAAGGAGTCCGAATGGATCTAATGTTATATCCGTAAATGTCCCAAAATCTGTATCTGCTCTGGCACCTGTATAAGCATAGCTCACCGCGGCATACCAGGATTCACAAAGCTGATAGCCAACACTCGTATTTACCTTATGTTTAGGAATGCGGATAGCATTGTCCCCTGTTCTCTCTATAAAAGTATAATTAGCCTCTACGGTCAAGGTGCTCATAGGATACCAATTTAATTCCATTTCCAGGCCTTTTGCATTGATGGTATTTGCTGCATTGCCATATTGAAAACTGGCATTGTCAAAAAACACAAAGTCTTCTTCTTTTCTGTCAAAATAAAGAGCACTCGCCCTCAGCTTATTGGTGATTGAGTATTCTACTCCCAACTCAATAGTTCGGTTAGATTCTGGCTTTAGATCAGGATTAGCTCCGAACTGACCAAATAATTGGGTTAAAGAAGGAGTAATGTAGGCAGTTGCATAGCTTCCAAGAAATTTCACATAGCCATTCTTATTTTTCAAGGTATAGCTTGGATTTAACGTATAAACAAACTGACTGCCATATTCCGAATGATTGTTTAATCGGCCTCCTATATTTATCTGAAATCCTTGAGACCCGAGATATACAATTGATGCATAAGGATCTACGAATGTAAATTGACGGGTATTATCAAATTCTGTTTTTTCAAGATTGTAATTGACCCCTACGATTGTGAGGAACTTAGCAAACGTATTTTTATTGAATAGATCACCTATTACATTTTGTCCACGAAATGAACCCGGGAAAGCGCTAAAATTTTCTGAGTAGTATGAAGCATAGGCTACATTCAAAGTAGTAGATCCTGACCCATATATAAATTGAGAAGTTGATCCTATCCTTTCCTGAACACTTTCAAAAGAATATGGCGCATCCACCATACCAAAAGATTCATCATAGGCTGCTCTTAACTTAGACTGACTTCCATAGAAACTGGTCTTAAACTTCGGACTAAAACTATACCCAATCTTTAGATCTGTTTGTACCGTAGAAAAAGGATCTGCCTCATCTGTAGCAGTATTGATGGAAGATAATCCATCTGCAAACCTATGACTGAATCCCAGGGTATAATCCCATTTGTCTATTGTCCCGTCTATTCTTGCACTATTTGTAAAAGAATTTAGGCGGTATCTCTGGTCTTTGGTGGTTTGGTTACTTCCCATAGACGATTGGAAAGTTCCGGCAATTTTCTTCCCGGAAGCATCTTTGGTGGTAATATTAATGACTGCCGTGGCAGCATTAGCGCCATACAATGTACTGGAAGCGCCTTTAATGATCTCAACAGACTCAATGCTGGAAGTTGGCAATAGGCGCAGGTCGTATTCCTGGGAAAATGAAGATGGATCTGAAACCCTTATTCCATCTATTACCACAATAACTTGTTTCCCTCGTCCCCCTCGTATAAAAACTCCCAGAATCTCCCCCGGGCGCCCCCTACTTCCTGAGATCTCTATCCCGCTTTTTGTATTGATGATCTCTGACAGGGATTTACCCTGATTTCTGGAGAGTTCTTCCGGACCTATTTTTATAACTGTCTTCCCTGAATTTTCTCTTCTAATAGGAAATCGCGTGTCACTTACCACCACTTCCTCTAATTCTTGAACTTTAATCGAATCTTTGATTCCATTTTGTGCCCACATTGATGTGCCAATGATCATAAGAACACAGGCCTTCCATAATTTTTTATTCACTGATTAATCTTCCTAAAATCGGAGGAGCGTATGAGGTATACATACGTAAACTTTTCTCCCGAAAGTTATACAACGTTTTTTTGAAATTGGCAGGTCTCCTGACTTGCGTTTTGGCATCCACCTTCCCATCTTAGATGTTAAAAGACAGTGGTATTGAAGAGATGACAAACATAGCTCCTACTACTAGGTTCTACTGAGCTTACAGTTGCGGGAACAGTTCTGGACTTATACCAGATTCCCTTTTAATGCCGCCTCATAGCGTAGGCAGCAACCAAACTTCGGGGCGAAGATAAACAAATTCCCTATTCTTTTTGACTCAGTATAATTAAGCTTACTTTTGATATTTCTGATCAAATGTCCATGAGATTTTACTTCTTTTTTCTACTGATGATAGGCCTTTTTGCTTGCAAGAATTCCGAAAGCAATGATGGTACTTCCTCGGTAGAACTTCTCGATAATAGTGAATCTACCATAGCTCATGCTAAAGGATTTAAAGTGCATAAAACCAGAGATGGTGTCACTGTTATTACAGTGAATTCTCCCTGGCCAGGGGCCGATAAAAGTTTTATCTATGCCTTAGTGCCAAAGGAAAAGTTAGCTGAAGTGCAAATAGACCCTTCCCTTTTCGATGCAGTGATCCCGGTTCCAATAGAAAACCTGGTGGTTACGTCCACAACTCATATACCGGCTCTGGAAGCACTTGGGGTTGGCGATCGTTTATCCGGTTTTCCTGGAATAGACTACATTTCATCCGAAAATACCAGAGCAAGAGTAGCTGCCGGTAAAGTGATCAACCTCGGCAATAATGAAATGATGAATACTGAAATGACCCTTCGCTTAAAACCTGAAGTGGTGGTTGGCTTTAGTATCTCCTCTGAGAATAAGGCCTATGAAACGCTAAAGAGAGCAGGGATACCTGTAGTCTATAACGGAGACTGGACAGAGCAAACACCACTTGGCAAAGCGGAATGGATCAAATTCTTTGCACCTTTCTTTCAGATGGAAGAAAATGCAGAGATCCTTTTCGATTCTATCGCTGAGGCCTACAAACAAGCAAAAGAATTAGCAAAAAAAGCGAGTAATATCCCCACCGTAATGAGTGGTGCACTTTATAAGGATGTTTGGTATGCCCCGGGAGGTAATAGTTGGGCAGCACAGTTCATTGAAGATGCAAATGCCAGATATCTATGGGAAGAATCGGAGGAAAGCGGAAGCCTTTCCTTAAGCCTTGAAAGTGTATTGGCCCAGGCTATGAATGCTGATTATTGGATATCTCCTTCCCAATTTACTTCTTATGCCGAACTAGAAGAGGCAAATTCCCATTATCTCCAATTCAAAGCGCTTGAGAATAAAAAGATATATACCTACGCCAGGAGCAAGGGTGAAACAGGCGGATTTATTTTCTTTGAACTGGGTCCTAACAGACCAGATTTGATACTGAAAGACCTAATCCATATCTTTCATCCGGAAGTTTTACCAGAACACAACTTATTTTTCTTTAAGCCATTACACTAATTGAAAGGTACATACCCATATCGATTTCTATTATTATTTCTCCTGCTATTAGTGAGCTTTGGGATCAATATTAGCTTTGGTTCTGTTGAGATCCCTTTTTCTGCAACCATAAAAGAACTATTCACCGGTGTTACCTCTAATGACTCCTGGTCTTACATTATTTGGGAATACAGACTACCTAAGGCCTTTACGGCAATCCTCGTTGGAAGTGGACTTTCATTAAGTGGACTATTGATGCAAACCTTGTTTCGAAATCCACTGGCCGGTCCTTTTGTTTTGGGAATAAGTTCCGGGGCTAGTTTAGGAGCAGCCTTCCTAATTATGGGCAGTGGAGTCTTTTCTTTGGGTGTTTTTTTGGTAAACGATTTATCACTCGCCATTGCATCTAGTATAGGCAGTGTACTGGTACTACTAGCAGTTATTGCGATGGCACGGAAAGTAAAAGATACTATGGCCCTTTTGATCATAGGATTAATGTTTGGGAGCATCACGGCAGCAGTAGTTACCGTTCTTTCCTATTTTGCCCAGGCGGAAGAACTGCAACAATATATTTATTGGTCCTTTGGTACGGTAGGAAATTTAAGCAGCTCCCAGGTGATCTTATTGACCGTAATATGCCTTTTAGGTCTTCTGCTAAGTATTCTTTCCATAAAATCCTTAAACGCTCTGCTATTAGGTGAAAACTATGCGAAGAGCCTGGGGGTTAAGATTAAGCAAGCCAGATTTTTGATCATCCTCGCAACCGGACTATTAGCCGGTTCTGTGACGGCCTTTGCAGGACCCATAGCTTTTATTGGTTTAGCCGTACCACATTTAACCCGGCAGCTCTTTAATACTACCGATCATAAAATATTAGTGCCAGGAGTTATTGTCTATGGCGCAATTCTATTGCTCATATGCGATACTATTGCTCAATTACCAAGTTCTTCTTATGTCTTGCCCATCAACGCCATTACATCTATTGTGGGAGCTCCAATTGTAATTTGGTTGTTGGTAAGAAAACGAAAAATGATATTTTAATTACTATTGGGCGACTCAAACACTAATAAATTTTATTTGAATATAAGTACATTCGCCATAAGCTGTATTAGACACAATCACTGTTGAAATTAAAATGAAGTCAACCCTAGAAATTCAAAATTTAAGTATAGGTTACCCAGGTAATCACAGGGAGACACATGTGGTGGTGAGTGACCTTAATTTATCACTAAAAAAAGGAGAATTTACAGCTATTATTGGCGTCAACGGGATTGGAAAATCTACCTTACTTAGAACATTGGGAGGTGTTCAGAGCAAATTGGCCGGTACTATTTTAATCAATGGCGAAGCTTTAGAGTCCATATCAGGACAGAGACTGGCTACCGAAATGAGCATTGTGCTCACTGATCCATTAGCCAGCAAGAATCTAACAGTAAAAGAGCTTATTAGTTTAGGAAGACAACCTTATACTAACTGGCTGGGGATTTTAAAGGAAGAAGATAACCGGATCATAGAAGAAGCCATTGAAAAAATTGGCCTGGAATCCTTTCAAGACAGAAAGTGTTTTGAATTAAGTGATGGTCAACTGCAAAAAGTGCTGATCGCCAGAGCACTGGCACAGGACACTCCTATTATTTTACTGGATGAGCCTACTACCCACCTGGATCTATACCATAAGGTACAAGTTTTAAAGACCATGAAGCACATTGCTCATGAATTACAAAAGACGGTGGTATATACAACTCATGAAATAGACCTGGCCATTCAATTGTGTGATAAGATGCTGATCCTCGATCATCCAGAGAGTCACTTTGGCACCCCATGTGAACTAATAGAAAATGAAAGTTTTCAAGGATTGTTCCCTTCAGACCTTATTGGCTTTGATACAAAAACCGGTTCCTTTAAGATCAAAAACTGAGCAGGTAATACCCTTCTATTTAACCCTAAACTCCTATCTTTACTAGAAATAAAATAAAAGATGAATACCGTTGTCTTAACGGCAATTATTGCAATTATTGCTGCGCTCCTTGGCTTTTTTCTAGGAAATTATATAGAACGTCTCAAAAGAAGATCGAGTCAAAGTACCCTGGAGGAACGAGAGAAACAACTGCGTTTAAATTTGGAGGCACTGGATGAGCGCCTTCAGGTGGAAATAGAGAGTACAAGAGAACTTCGAGAAGTTAATTCAACCCTGGCGCAGCAGATCACGAGGTTTGAAGCCGACATGGAAAATCTGCAATTAAAAAACACAGAGCAAAAAGAAGAAGTTTCTAAATTACAGGAAAAATTTACCAAGGAATTTGAAAACCTTGCCAATAAGATCCTGGATGAAAAGAGTCTGAAATTTACAGAACAAAATCAAAAGAATATAAAAAACATCCTTAATCCTCTGCAAGAAAAAATTCAGCTCTTCGAGAAGAAAGTAGAGGATAGTCAGAAGGAAAATATAAGTATCAATTCTGCTTTGAGAGAACAACTTCTCAACCTTCAAAATCAAAATATTAAGATCAGCAAAGAGGCTGAGAATCTGACCAAAGCCCTAAAAGGTGATAGCAAGATGCAAGGAAACTGGGGAGAACTGGTCTTAGAGAGGGTTCTTGAAAAATCTGGGCTCGAAAAAGACAGGGAGTACACAGTTCAGCAAAGTTTTACTACCAAAGATGGCAGCAGAGTATTACCAGATGTGGTGATCAACTTACCAGATGGAAAGAAAATGGTCATAGATTCCAAGGTATCCCTCACAGATTATGAACGTTTTGTAAATGCAGATGAAGATCTGCAGGAGAAATATCTCAAGGACCATATCAATTCCTTAAAAAAGCATGTGGATCAACTTTCAGCAAAAAAATACGAAGACCTATATGAGATGGAAAGTCCAGACTTTGTATTGATGTTTGTACCCATAGAAACTGCTTTTTCTGCTGCAATTAACAAGGATACAAGTTTGTATAACAATGCTTTTGAAAAGAACATTGTGATCGTTACCCCTTCTACCCTCTTAGCCACATTAAGAACCATAGATTCTATGTGGAATAATGAGAAACAACAGCGAAATGCTATAGAAATAGCCAGGCAAGCGGGAGCACTTTATGATAAATTTGAAGGATTTGTTTCAGATCTGACAAAAGTTGGTAAAAAGATGGACGATGCCAAAATTGAATATCGCGGAGCTATGAACAAACTTGTAGAAGGTAGAGGCAATATTATTACGAGCATTGAAAAATTAAAGAAAATGGGGGCCAAAGCAAAAAAATCGATCCCTGATTCTATCTTAAAAAGAGCGAAGGAAAGCGATTATGATGAAGAGCATTCTTCCTTGGAGCTTTGATCAGATTATAAGCCCGCTGCCGCCTCTGCATCGAGAAACCAAATAAGGTTTCCGCTTTGAGGAGCTACACAAGAGGCAGGGTACTTTTGATAGTCCCCCTTTTTATGAATGATCTCTGCTACCTTTTCTTTTTTCCCACCACCTGTCACCAAAAATATTACTGTTTTACTATGATTGATAACCTTCCCTGTGATAGTAATTCGTTTTTGCCCGGAGTCTGGGTGAATGGCTACTTCACATGTATTTTTTGAGTGCCACAAGCCTATTTCATGTGGGAAAATGGAAGCGGTGTGTCCATCTTCTCCCATTCCCAGGATGACCATATCAAAAACCGGCACCTCATTATTCAAAGGAAGATTTTTAGCCAATACTTCTCCATAACGTATAGCTTCTTTTTTAGGATCATTCTCCCCTAAGACACGATGAATATTCTTAGAAGGAATGTCTATATTTTCCAATAAATGCGCTACTGTCATCTTGTAATTACTCTGTTCATCTGATGGAGGAACGCAGCGCTCGTCACCCCAATATAAATGAACCTTGGACCAGTTGATCTTATATTTCTCAGTATTGGAGAGCTCATCAAAAACGATCTTAGGCGTACTTCCGCCAGATAGTGCCAGATGCACCTTTTCTTTTTCTTTTATCCAATTCTCCAGATACTCCGCAAAGTTGCGAGCCACTACTTCTTTTGTATTATAAATTTGTAGGTCCATATATTCTATTTTATTACACAGAATTCGGGATCATCGGCGAGATTTGCACCCGGATTACGCCAGGTATACTTACCTTCCATCAGAGCATCTTCATTCTGTGGACCCCACACACCGGCAGAATAGCCATAGATCTTTGCATCTTTGTTTGTTTTCCAGTACTCCAGGATGGGATCTACAAATTCCCAGGCCGCTTCAACCTCATCTGCACGGGCATACAAAGTTGCATCGCCCTGCATAGCGTCTAATAAGAGTCTTTCATAAGCAGCCATTAGATTTGTTCCTTCCAGACTGGAGTAATAGAAATCCAAATTAGCACGTTCTACCTTAAACCCAAGACCAGGGACCTTTACACCAAATTTTATGAGGATTCCTTCGTCTGGTTGAATCCGAATTATTAGTTTATTATCCTTGTTATTTAAACCCGCATCCACAAAAATGTGGTGGTGAGGTGGTTTGAAATGAATAACGATCTCTGTCACTTTAGTGGGCATCCGCTTTGCGGTCCTCACATAAAATGGCACATCTTTCCATCTCCAATTGTCGACAAAAAACTTTAGTGCCACAAAAGTTTCGGTCGTAGAATTAGGATCTACGCCGTCTTCTTCCCTGTATCCTTTTACTTTTTCTCCATTGATAGTGGCTGCCAAATACTGCCCTCGTATGGTATTTTCGTTAAGGGTTTTATGATCTTTTACAATTCTGAGGGATTTGAGCGCTTTCACCTTCTCATTCCTTATCTCCTCTGCTGTTGAACCAATTGGAGGCTCCATTACCACTAGAGAAACAATTTGAAGCAAATGATTTTGAAACATATCCCGCAAGGCACCAGAACTATCATAATATCCTCCACGCTTCTCCACCCCTACGCTTTCGGCATTAGTGATCTCCACGTGCTGAATATAATTCCGGTTCCACAATGGCTCAAAGATGCTATTGGCGAAGCGAGTAACAAGCAGATTTTGAACAGTTTCCTTTCCTAAATAATGATCAATTCTGAAAATTTGTTTTTCCTTAAAATATTTATGCAGATTATGATTTAGATTCTTGGCAGACTCCAGGTCATACCCAAATGGTTTTTCTACAATTAGTCGTTTCCAGCCCTTGTCCTGAACAGTTAAGCCTTGTTCACAAAGATTCTTTGCTACTACCTCATAAATATTGGGAGGTGTTGAGAGATAAAAAATAAAGTTATGTCCAGTTTGAAATTCTGAATTTAAGTTATTGATCCTTTCTGCCAGTGCGGTGTAGGGCTCTTCATAAGAAGAACCAATATCTTGATAGAATAATTTGTCTGAGAATTGACTAATAAAGTCAGCCCCCTTCCCATCCATATCTTTTTTTAAGTAAGTACTTTGCTTTACTACCTTATCTCTGAAATCTGAATCTGACAGCGGTGACCTGCTTACACCGAGAACCGAAAAATTCTTTGGTAAATACTGGCCCTGATATAAATTAAACAAAGCAGGGATCAATTTACGAGCGGTGAGATCACCAGAAGCTCCGAAAATGATCAACATTTGACTTTCAGTCTTATCCATCTTTTTTCTTTGGTTTATTGCGGCGAGCACACCTTTACTATAATTGCCCAAAGTACGCACTAAAAAGTGAATATTTTCATTTACTTTTGAACGTAACGAAGGGCTCTTCGGTTTTTTTGAATGTTCTACTTCCTTGTAGTTTCGGCCATTAAAATAATTAAAAAAAATATACAAAATTTAGTACGATGCCAGAGAACAAGTATGATTTTGGATTGGTAGGCCTGGGGGTCATGGGTAGAAATTTTATCCTGAACGTGGCAGATAATAATTTTAAAGCATACGGATATGATCTTGATCAGGAAAAGGTAACAGCCCTGCAAAAAGAAGGGGGAGATCTGGATAAAGTGAATGCTACAAGTGATCTGGAGACGTTTATAAATGCTTTACAGCTACCTAGAAAGATTATGCTATTGGTTCCTGCCGGTAAAATTGTTGATAATGTAATTGAAAGTCTTTTGCCGCTCCTAAGCAAGGACGATCTCATCATCGATGGAGGAAATTCATTATTTACAGATACGGACAGACGAGAAGCCTATCTAAAAACCAAAGGGATCCACTTCTTCGGAGCCGGGGTATCTGGGGGAGCTAAAGGCGCCAGAAAAGGACCCAGCATTATGCCTGGTGGTTCTCAGAGAAGCATACAAGGAAGTACAACCCATTTTTGAAGCTGTATCCGCTAAATACAAAGGTGAGCCCTGCGTGGCTTATTTAGGTCCAAAATCGGCCGGTAACTACGTAAAGATGATCCACAATGGCATTGAATACGGGCTTATGCAGTTAACGTCTGAAATATACGACCTGTTGAAAAAAGCCGGGAAGTTGAACAACGATGAGTTGCACACTGCTTTTAACAGTTGGAACAATGGCAGGTTGCAGTCTTTTTTAGTAGAGATCACCTCAGAAATTCTAAGTAAGGATGATGACCAGGGATCGGGGCAATTAGTTGATAAGATCCTGGATAAGGCCAAGCAAAAAGGAACAGGAAAATGGACGTCTCAAAATGCTATGGACCTTGGAATTCCTATCCCCAGTATTGATATAGCGGTAAGCATGCGAGAATTGTCTGCTCTCAAAGCAGACAGACTTAAAGCCGAAAAATTATATGGCAAGTCCCAACCTGCAACCATTCCTAAAGCATAACTTAGTAAAAATGGCAGAAGAAGCGCTGTATTTCTCCTTTATCATAACCTATGCCCAGGGCTTACATCAACTATCTGAAGCTTCGAAAGAATATGGGTATGAACTCGATCTAGGTACTATTGCCAAGATCTGGCGTGCCGGGTGTATTATCAGGGCAGGATTACTTGCAGATATTACAACGGCTTTTCAACAAAATGCTACTCTTTCAAACCTATTACTAGATCCTTCATTTTCAAAGGAAATAAAACAAACGATCGCATCTGTTAGACAACTGGTATCATATGGAGCAACCAATGGTGTACCATTGCCAGGTCTATCAAATTCCCTTACGTATTTCGACGCCTATACCTCCGGTCGTTTACCACTAAACCTTATTCAGGCACAGCGTGATTATTTTGGTTCTCATACATACGAACGAACAGACAAGGAAGGTATTTTCCATACTGAGTGGGAAGATTGAGAGTTGCTTTTAAAAATTGAAAACTCGACTCAGGTTAAAGCCAAAGTAAATATTTCCATCGCTCCAGTCTCCTATTCCATTGCCTAAGAATCCACTTTCAAATGCGGGCTGGGCATTCGTAAAATGTAATTGAAATACATGACCTCCTGTTTCTATATCTACTCCAATGGACAAAGGATTTACAAAAGGGGATCCTGCCGCTCGGTTAAGATGCCATCCATAGTCTAGGTTTAAACTAAATCGTTTATTCAATTTTACACGGCCGCCAAATCCAAGTGCAAATTGCGAATTATCTTGTGGTGCATAATCCACATAACCTTCATAAAAATAAGTTGGCATTAGTTGAACAGATATCTTTTCACTAATTTTTTTTGATATTAAAATTTGTTGTGTAAATGAAATTCTATCTCCCATTGTTACTTCTCTTGAGAGTACAGCATCGTTCAGGAATGTGTTAAAGGCCATCTGACTATAGCCCACAATAGTTACAGGGAAATTTTCTTTTTGTTGTGTCAAACGGTATTTCGCAGAAACATCATACGTCTTATTAAAGGAACTTCTCGATATTGCTAAATTAAAGCCATCAGAAAAGCCATATAGGAAATGCAAGCGTGTAAATGCAAAATCTAAACCAAAAAAATCGTCAAAACCATTTTTAATACTTCCAAATCGATGTGAAACTATAAAATAGAATTCATTTTTATTGACCAATTTGGTGGATTCGAAATTTACAATTTTAAGGCCTTTAAAGGCGGCACTTACTAGTGTTGGTTGTATCCTTTTTATCTATAGCAGCTAATAGATCTTCTTGTGCAGAAATACCATGGGTTATCAATAAAACAAACGAGGAATAAGAGTAACTTTTTCATAGGAATAGTGATTTATAAAGTAGAAAAGAATTTGTAATCAACTTTTTTCTCTTAAACTTACAAAGAAAATCCTGAAATATACTCGTAGCAGAGAGTTGTTAATTGATTTGGAATGAAGAATTTCTCGGACACGCAACCAATAAAAATTATTGACATCTCATTAGTAAAGATATTGATATTCAATATTTTAACTAAACACTTCTGTTATGAAAAAGATTCTAAATTTAGGGTTATTACTTCTGATATCTGGTTTAATGGGTTGTTCGAGTAGCGATAATTCAGAAGGAGTTCCCTTAGACGACCCCAATAACAATGGAGGAGCCAATGCAATGGATTTAACATATACCTCAGACATCAGACCTATTATTCAGGCCAATTGCCTGTCCTGTCATGGTAATCCGCCCACCAATAATGCACCAATGTCATTGACCACCTATGCTCTGGTAAAAAGTGCTGTGGAAACCCGGGGATTGGTCAATAGAATTAATAGCTCGGTAAATCCCATGCCCCCAGATGGAAGAATGCCCAGTGTCACCAGACAAATGATCACCGATTGGGTAAACCAAGGATTCCCGGAATGAAATAGTATACTCCCTTATATATTCTTTTGTTACAATCCTTGATTCTTGGCACAGAATACCTATCTTGACCAAAACTGCGAGATCTATTAATTCGATGCATCTACCCCCTTGGAAGATATTCACGCCGTCAATCAAAACGTAAATACCATTTTAAAGACCTAATGGTGAATTTGCCTCCTTGTTACTTGTCAAGGAATTTGATTTTAAGAGGGAGTTAATGGAGGAGCATTTTAATGAAAATTATATGGAATCCGACGATTTTCCAAAAGCCTATTTTATTGGGATTATCTCAGATTTTTCATTAGATCAACTTTCGAACAAAGTAATAAAATTTCCATTAAAGGGAACGCTTACCATGCATGGAGTAACCAATGCAATAGAAACCGAAGTGTGCAACTTAAAAAAATAAATGAGTCTCATCTTTCTAGAACACACCTTTATTGTTCGCCCTGAAGATTATAAAATTAAAGTACCAAGATACTTTTTAAAAAAATTGCCGAGGAAATTCAAGTTGCAGTACTTTCAGAATTACAACCAGAATAACTATCATCTCCAAATAAAGCGAAAGACATCTAATTGTATACGTATCCATTTGTTTATTTGCTCAAATACATCTTTCGTCTGGTATACAGGTTGTAGAACTCATCATCCTTTAAGCTGTCAATAAATAAGATACTCTCTCCTGTACTCTTCATTTCAGGCCCCAGGTTCTTATTCACATTCGGAAATTTATTGAATGAGAAAACAGGTTGCTTTATTGCAAAGCCTTCTAATTTTGGATTAAAAGTAAAATCCTTGATCTTTTTCTCTCCCAGCATCACCTTTGTAGCATAATTCACATAAGGTTCCCCATATGCTTTGGAAATAAAAGGAACCGTTCTGGAGGCTCTTGGATTTGCCTCAATGATATACACCATATCGTCCTTGATGGCAAACTGAATATTGATTAGTCCAACTGTATTCAAGGCTAGAGCAATTTTTTTGGTATGATCCTTGATCTGCTGCATTACAAATTCGCCCAGGTTAAAAGGTGGCAAGGTAGCATTAGAATCCCCGGAATGAATCCCACATGGTTCTATATGTTCCATAATACCAATAATATATACTTCTTTGCCATCGCAAATGGCATCTGCTTCGGCTTCTATGGCACCATCCAAATAATGATCTAGCAATAATTTATTATTCGGGATTTTTTGCAGCAGGTCAACCACGTGCGCTTCCAATTCTTCCTTGTTGATTACAATTTTCATTCCCTGACCTCCCAATACATAGGATGGTCTTACCAATAGTGGGAAATTAAGTTCATCAGATAAGTCCAGAGCTTCATCTGCACTTTCTGCAACCCCAAATTCGGGGTAAGGAATATTGTTTTCCTGCAATAGTCTGGAAAAGCTTCCTCGATCTTCAGCAAGATCGAGCGACTTAAAACTAGTCCCCATGATCTTAATTCCGTACTTATCTAATTTTTCGGCAAGTTTAAGAGCAGTTTGGCCACCTAATTGCACAATTACACCTTCCGGTTTTTCATGTAAAATAATATCATAGATATGTTCCCAGAATACAGGTTCAAAATAAAACTTATCTGCCGTATCAAAATCTGTAGAAACAGTTTCCGGGTTACAATTGATCATAATAGTCTCATAACCGCATTCAGCGGCAGCAAGGACCCCGTGAACACAACAATAATCAAATTCAATCCCCTGCCCTATCCTGTTTGGTCCAGAACCGAGAACAACAATCTTTTTCTTTTCTGTAACCACGCTGTCGTTGGCCACAAATCTTTTTCCATCAGCCGTTTCAATTTCCTCTTCAAAAGTAGAGTAGTAATAAGGCGTCATCGCCTTAAATTCTGCTGCACAGGTATCTACCAATTTATAAACCCGGTTAATGTCTAAAGGGTTCTCTTTTTATGCACTTCACTCTCATAACAGTCGAGCATATGGGCTATTTGTCTATCTGCAAAACCTTTTTGTTTGGCTTCGAGCAGCAATTCCTTGGGCAAGGCTTTCAATGGTATATTTTGAAATTTCCTTTTCCAAAAAATGCAATTCTTCATATTGTTTCAGGAACCACATATCTATTTTTGTGATCTCATGGATTCTGCTAAGTGGAATCCCCAATTGTATAGCATCATAGATTACAAAAACCCTGTCCCAACTGGGAATAGTAAGTTTACTTATAATCTGATCATAGTTTGTATATCCTTTCCCGTCTGCTCCCAAACCATTTCGTTTAATCTCAAGAGACTGGGTAGCCTTGTGCAGGGCTTCCTGAAAAGAACGACCTATTCCCATAACCTCTCCAACCGATTTCATCTGAAGACCCAGGGTTCTGTCCGATCCTTCAAACTTATCAAAGTTCCATCGAGGTATTTTAACGATTACATAATCAAGGTTGGTTCAAATAAGGCTGAAGTAGATTTTGTAATCTGATTTTCCAATTCGTCCAAAGAATAACCAATGGCTAATTTAGCCGCGATCTTGGCAATAGGATATCCTGTAGCTTTGGAAGCCAGTGCAGATGATCTGGACACCCTTGGATTGATTTCAATCGCAATAATATCTTCTTTTTCATCCGGACTCACTGCAAATTGCACATTACATCCTCCGGCAAAATCACCAATACTTCTCATCATGTGTATTGCCATATCGCGCATCCTTTGAAAAGTGCGGTCAGATAAGGTCATGGCCGGTGCCACTGTAATAGAGTCTCCAGTATGGATACCCATTGGGTCCATATTCTCAATGGTACAAATAATGACTACATTATCATTATTATCGCGCAAGTAATTCAAGTTCATACTCCTTCCATCCCATAAGAGCCTTATCTATCATTACCTCATGTATGGGAGATACTTCAAGACCTCTGACTTAATAGATCATCAAAATCTTCCGGTTTATACACAATTGAAGCCCCGGCACCACCAAGTGTATAAGAAGCTCTGATTACCAGGGGAAAACCAAATTCCTGAGCAATCTCCTTTCCCTCCAGAAAAGAAGTAGCAGTAGATTGGGGTGCCATTCCGATACCTATTTTAAGCATTAGCTCGCGGAATTTCTCACGATCTTCCGTGATATTTATGGCATCTATATCAACACCAATAATTTCAATTCCAAAGTCATCCCAAATACCTTTATCTCCAGCCTCAATACACAAATTCAGGGCAGTTTGTCCACCCATAGTTGGCAAGACTGCATCAATATTTGGATGCTTTTTTAGTATATGAACAATAGACTTGGTGGTAAGGGAAGAAGATAAATATGATCTGCCATAGAAGGATCTGTCATAATAGTAGCGGGATTACTATTGATCAGGACGGTTTCAATACCATCTTCCTTAATGAACGTAAGAGCTTGTGAACCAGAATAATCAAATTCACATGCTTGTCCTATTATTATTGGTCCGGAACCAATTATTAGTATTGATTTTAAATCCTTACGTTTTGGCATTTCTTTATTCTTTAGATTTAGTATTACTTATTGGATAAAAAAAAGGTGCTACTTTAAAAAAGTAACACCTAATTATTTTGATAATTTCAATCATTATTTTTTGTGTCTCGGCTCTGAAGATACACTAAGTTTTTTTCTTCCTTTAGCTCTTCTTCTCGAAAGAACTTTACGTCCGCTTACTGAAGCCATGCGCTCCCTAAATCCATGTTTATTTCTTCTCTTGCGCTTGGATGGTTGATATGTTCTTTTCATTACTGCTGTTTTGTAATCCGTAAAATACCTTTGGCTTCCCAAAATCTGGGCGCAAATATACGAAGAGTTTTTGCTTTGGCAAATGGATTTAAAAAAATATTTCGGATAGTTTTAGTACTTTTGCGGGATCACTTAAAATTCTTGCATTAAAAGTTGAAAAAGCTATACTCACCTGTTTTTATCTTCTCATTAATACAACAGTATTTGGGCACAGGAAAACTGCAGTACAATCTAACCCTGGGTGATGTTTTTACAATTAAACAAGACGCAAATCAAATTATTACACAGGAAATAGACGGGGCTACCCATGAAATCACCAATACGCTATAGGGATTATGGAATTTAAGGTAGGTGGATAAAAATACTGATACCTATGCCATAGACGTCATGTTTAAAGATCTGAACTTAAAAATGACATCGAGTATTCAAGGAGAATTGATGAACGTACATGCCAAGGAATTTGAAGAAGATGATGTTCAATCTAAAATCTTTAATAGTCTATTAGATGTTCCTATACAAATTGTACTTGCCAACAATGGTGATATTTTAGAAGTAAATGGCGGAGATAGCCTGGTGGTAAAAATGGCAAATGCATCTGGAGTTGAAGATGAATTTTCATTAAACATGATGAAAAATTCTCTGAAAAAGGAATTTGGTTCTGAAGCATTGTCGAATAGTTATGAACAACTGACATACATATATCCCGATAACGGCATCACAGTAGGTGATAGCTGGAAGAATGACTATGCAGGTAAACTTACAGGCTCAAAACATCTGGAAACTAGATGCTGTTACCACCAAGAAATGCTATAATTAGAGGTATAGCAACTAGTAGTAATGGATATTAAAGAACCGGCTTCGACAATGAAGCTAAATGGCACTCAGGATACGCAGTATTACACCGACCTCAATTCGGGGTTTATTAATAAAAATGAAGGTCGAAGGAGTTTCCAAAGGGTTTTCAACCATGGCTCAGATTGGGAGATCAAGAAATCCCAACCACTATATAATCCACAATTACTTACGAATTAATTGAATAAATAATTATGTTCAATAAAAATATTAAACTGGTCATAGCAGGTCTTATTATTGCCTATGCCATCTATCAATTCATAGAAGGCTATATTGGAAACGGTATTTTTCTGATTTTACTTTCGCTCATTTTTGTGTTTCTTTATTTCAGAAATGAATTTATTCTTCTGGCATTCCTTAGAATGCGTAAGCAAGATATGGCAGGAACAGAAAAATGGTTAGAAAAAATAAAAAATCCTGAATCTGCTCTTACGACCAAAACAACAAGGTTATTACAACTACTTATTTGGCATTATATTTTCGCAAAAGAATCTTACACAGGCTGAAAAATATTTTAAGAAAGCCCTAAAACTTGGTCTTAAACATGGACTATGATGTAGCCATGGCCAAACTAAGTCTGGCAGGAATTGCCATGCAAAAAAGACGAAAACGAGAAGCTACAACACTTCTTCAGGAAGCCAAAAAACTTGATAAGAACAATATGCTGACTGAGCAGATTAAAATGATGCAGCAACAAATGAAAAAAATCTAAAGGATTACCGTCAGATCTTTTGATATCTTCTATTTAAAATATTATTCTTCTATCGAGCTGTTGAATAATACCCCTTATTAGGAATTTCTATAGTATACTTCTTTCCAGAAGCATTATTAAGATGAGGTTCTCGTAACCATGGGTTATGTCGTTTCAGAATTTTGTAGTTGATTTCATATTGTTTTGCAAAGGATCTGCAAAATTTTGAACCGGTTTATCTACGCATACAGTAAATGTTGGTACTGTCTTATACAGATCTTTCTCTTCAACTTCAAATCCATATTTTTCAGGATTTGAAAGAATTTCCTTAATTGCCAGTATCCGAAAAACATAACGACCTGTTTCCTCTCCCAGTAACAGATCATAATAATCATTGGCCTGCTGTATACCCATATATTTATTTATAGATCCTGGACCGGCATTATAAGAAGCCGCTGCAAGGGTCCAGCTACCATAACGTTCTTTATTTTTTTTCAGATAGTCGCATGCCACTTCGGTTGACTTTGCCAGGTGATAACGCTCATCAACATTAGAATTTACTTCCAGTCCATATTCCTTCCCGTGGCCTTCATTATTTGCCAAAATCCTGTTGCTCCTGCATGGTGATACCACATTTTGCAAACCACTCTCGGCTACTGCTAAATATTTAAAATCATCTGGAATCCCATTTTTGGAAAGTATTGGTTCAATAACCGGAAAATATTTATGGGCGCGCTTCATTAGCAACAGAGCATTTGATTGCCAATAGGTATTTACCAAAAATTCCCGGTCTACCCGTTCCATTATTTCCGGATCTTCCTGAGGAACTGTTTCACTAGCAAAATTTAAATCCTCTGGAATTTCAATAGCTGAAATTCTATATTCATCTGCTACATTTTTATTAGTCCTTCATTTCAGGTGGTTTCATCTGTAGTCACAGAAAAATTGTCCTTGTTGCACTGAAAAAATTAAGGTACTTATTACAAAAACAACCCCTAAAATCATCAAGTTGTTCTTAAAAATTTCATAACTTTATTTGATAGACCTATCAAAGGTATAAAATACAACTCCCTTATTCCAAAATAATTGTAGGCAATCGTTCATTAAACCATTTATATCTATGAATGATCATGGTATGGGTGCCATTTTTAACAATATGACAATTCTTAATATATTGAATAGGAAAAACCGCATCATTATCTCCATGAATATGAATTAAATTTGGATCGTAACTGCTTTGATCCCAATGAACTATCTTATCTATGCACCAATCCATGTAATATTTATCGCGCACAGCCAGGTATTGTTCATATAATTCCAGACGCTGTGTAACCATCTCCCCAAAAGCATATTTGACCAATAAGTTCCACATTATTTACCAAACCGGTTGGTAGTAATTTGTGGATTTTGGTGTATTTGGCAAATAGCAAACGTTTAGGCAATTCTGATTTTTGTTTTATGCTCGAAATGATAATACCTTTTTTACTTCAATTAGCTTTGCCATTTCCTGAACAAGCAGTCCTCCTAAAGACACACCTATAAGTACCGGTTTTTCATGTTTTATATGGCGTTGCACATCTCAGCGCATAGGCTTCAAAAGTAATTCCCTATTCGGAACAAACCATTCTAATAAATGTATTTCAAATCTATCTTTTGGAAATTCAATATTTTTAAAAATAGCTGATCTTGCAGCCATTCCCGGCATGAAATAAACTGGAATTTTAGTTTGTGCTCATTTAGATCTAGACTTTGATTTTACTAGGAAATTAGCATTTTTTTTATTACTTTTGTGAGCTGATTGTTAATTATTTTAAGCGGGTTTTTAACTATTCATTAGTTGAACAATCTATAGATAATTACGATTTACGCAAGATTCGTAATTTTTTTATCTGAAACCATTTTAAATCAAACTATATGAATGAAGTAGCAATTAAGGATAATAGTTTCTTGCGTCAATTTGAAACTAAGGTTGATGGTCATCTTGCCAAGATTGAATACTCTTCGCAGGAAAGAAAAGTGTTTTTTACCAAATTGGTTATTCCTGAGGAAATTATCAAGGAGGGTTTTAAAGAAGAATTTATTAAATCGGTTCTGAATCTCATACAGGAAAAAAATCTGAGAGTTGTTCCAACCAGTCCTCAAATTGCAGGTTTTTTACGAAAAAACAGACAATATAAGGAAATGCTTCCGGTCGGCATCCGGATTTAAAAATTTATTCTCTTTTAAGAAATCAAACCTCCTTTCGAGAGGTTTTTTTATGCCATTATTTAGCCGAGACAAAATTAATTTGACCAATCCATCTTCATAGATTTCAGTTAATTACCTCCTGCAAAGTATTTACTCAAATAAGGATTCCATGGTGTTTTTACTTTTACATAGTTCTCGGTGAACCCATGGATATAACCCTCCTTATTTTCGCTTTCAAACAAAACAGTTCTTTGATCCCCAGTTGGCTCTCATAAAATGCCTTCTTTTTTTAACAGACAAGCCCCGTAACATTTTACTTCGTTTGCTCCTGACATTTTTGGAACAGGATCTGGCAGACCAGCTGCTACGGTATTATCTCGTTCCGAATAGGTAAAAACATGCAGATATGAAATGTCCAAATCATTGAGAAAATGATAGGTTTCCAAAAAGTGTTCATCGGTTTCACCGGGAAAGCCAACAATAACATCCACTCCAATACAGGCATGAGGCATCTTTATCTTTTATGGTGGCTACCCGATCCACATAGAAATCACGTAAATAACGCCTTTTCATTTCTTTAACAGATCATCACTCCCACTTTGCAAAGGAATATGAAAATGAGGAACGAAACAGTTAGACCGGGCAACAAAATCAATGGTTTCATTTTTCAGTAGGTTTGGTTCTATAGAAGAGATTCGTAAGCGGTGAATACCTTCAACCTTATCCAAAGCCTTTACAAGGTCAAAAAAAGTGTGTTCATGTTTTTTATTGCCAAATTCACCTTTTCCATAGTCTCCTATATTTACTCCGGTAAGTACAATTTCCTTGATGTCTTGTGCCGCTATCTCCGCTGCATTTTGCAATACATTCTGAAGGGTATCACTACTCGATATACCTCTTGCTAATGGAATTGTGCAATAAGTGCATTTATAATCGCATCCATCCTGAACTTTTAAAAAAGCCCTGGTTCTATCACCTATGGAGTAACTACCAACATAAAAATCTGCTTCTTCTATTTCACAGGAATGGATAGTGCCAAAGTCGTTCTTGCTTAGATCATTCAGATAATCCGTGATCTTGAATTTCTCAGTAGCCCCCAAGACCAGATCAACTCCATGAACTGCAGCCAATTCTTCTGGTTTTAATTGGGCATAGCATCCTATGGCGATCAGGAAGGCTTCTGGATTTAATTTTTGTGCTTTCTTTACAATGGTTTTAAACCTTTTATCTGCATTCTCGGTCACAGAACAAGTATTGATAACATAGATATCTGCCCATTCCGTAAATTCTACCTGCCGGAAGCCCTCGCTTTTAAAACTACGAGAAATGGTAGAAGTTTCTGAGAAATTGAGTTTGCATCCCAGGGTATAAAAGGCAACTTTTTTGTTCATTTTTTCTATTCCCATCGTAAGGGGTGGCAAAGATAACACTTTGAGTGCTGTCTATAAAATGTTCATTCCCTGTCCTAAGGTCTGATTTTCTAATACTTACGCCATTTCTTGGTGAGCTCAAAAACGTGTTCCAGGATAGACGCTTCCTTTTCATCGAAGATTCTTCCACGTCTTGCCATCATAACCTCTGCGGCTTCAAATGCCTTAGCGGTAGCATAGGTTGTAAACCCGCTCGCCCCACCCCAACTAAAGCTGGGAACAAAGTTGCGCGGAAAGCCCGGAGTGTAAATGTTGCAATTAACCCCTATAACAGTCCCAGTATTGAACATAGTGTTAATAGCCGTTTTACTGTGATCCCCCATCATAAGTCCGCAAAATTGGAGTCCGGTTTGTTCAAAGCTCTCCGTAGCGTAATTCCATAATCTTACCTTGGCATAATTATTCTTAAGATTAGAATTATTAGAATCAGCTCCAATATTACACCATTCTCCCAGCACTGAATTGCCAAGATACCCATCATGTCCTTTGCTCGAATTACCAAAAATGACAGAATTGCTGATCTCTCCACATACCTTCCCATTGGGTCCTACAGTTGTTGGTCCATATATCTTGGCCCCCATTTTTACAACTGCACCTTCGCAAAGTGCAAACCCACCACGGATCATATTTCCTTCCATGACCTCAGAATCCTTCCCCAGATAAATAGGACCTTTTGAAGCATTCAGAATGCTGCACTCTACCTTGGCCCCTTCCTCTAAAAATATGTTCTCGGGAGAGATCAGTCTATTCGTCTTAGAGATAGGAGCGCTTTTTCTCCCTTTTGTAAGGAGATCAAAGTCTTGCTGTAAGGCCTCCCCATTCTTTGAAAAGATATCCCATGTATTTTGGATCCTGATCAAAGGTTTTTGGTAGCTTTTTTGTTTTAAAGAAGTAACATCTGACAGGGATATGTCCTTAGCAGACCTATATGCCAGCACTAAATCATTATGTGTAAGAGCCATTTCCGGTTCCAAAGATTGAATAACCGACACCAATTCTGGGGTTGGTAAAAAGGAGGCGTCTATAAAAATATTATCGCCTTCCAACGTCATTGGATATTTCACCCGGAGATATTCTTCCGTTTTAAACGAGCTTGTGGCCTTTAAATAAGCCTCCCATTTTTCCCTTAATGTAAGGATGCCGATCCTTATCTCTGCAACGGGTCTGGTAAAAGTAAAAGGGAGCAAAGTGGTTCTTACCTCACTATCTATGAGTATATAATTCATGGATACTTATTTTAACCAAAAGTAAAAAAATAACGCCCCCGATACGTATCGGAGGCGCTACAATATTTTGTACTACCAGGAAAATTTTACTTTTCTTTCTTTTCTTCAGCGGCAGGAGCTGCCTCTTTTTTGAACTTCTGGTATTTGTTCTTAAACTTATCAATCCTACCAGCAGTATCGACCAATTTGGCTTTACCGGTGTAAAACGGATGTGAAGTTCTTGAGATCTCTAATTTGATCAGAGGATATTGAACGCCTTCTACGTCCAGGGTCTCCTTAGTGTCTGCTGTAGATTTAGTGATAAAAACTTCGTCATTAGACATGTCTTTAAATGCTACCAATCTATAATTCTCTGGGTGTATACCTTTTCTCATTGTCTTAGGGGTATTCTTTTTTCAGGCTGCAAATGTAATTAATTTTTTTAGCATTCCACAAGAAGAACTTCAAAAAACCATCTTAAAAATTGTATCTTGGTTTTGTAACATTTTACATTAAACGAGCACTAACAATTCAATAAACGTAAAACTGAACTATAAAATGGAACAAAATCAACCAAAAATCGCAAAATTTTCACTCAATTATGGCTTAATCCTTGGAGCAATAAGTGTCGTATATAACCTTATGCTATACTCAATGGATGCGCATGCTACTCAAGATACGAGTAATACGGTAATTAGCATAGTATTGGCTGTAGCAATTACAATTTGGGCGATATTTAATTTCAGAAAGGCCAATGGCGGATTATTATCACTTGGACAAGCAATTAAGTTAGGTATAGGTATAGCACTGATCTCCGGAGTTATCTATATTATTTATTTAATCTTTCTATCGAGTGTTTTGGATACAGAATTTATCACAAAAATAGCCGAGAATACCAAGGCTGCTGCAGAGGAAGCCGGAGTTATGTCTGCTGCTCAAATAGATCAACAATACCAGGGAACTATCGACTACTTTTGGGTTTCCTACCCATTCATCCTGATTTTTAATATTATCATGGGCTTGGTAATCGGATTAATTGGTGGTTTAATATTCAAAAAATCATAAAACTGAAGTAAATAATGGAACAAAATCAACCAAAAACAGGTAAATATGCTTTAAACTTTGGGGTAATCCTTGGGGTTATCAGCGTAGCTTTTTCTTTAATGTTATATTCCCTGGACATGCACTATCAGGGTGGATTAGCAGTCATGGGTGTAAGCCTTGTACTAACCATCATATTAATAGTTATAGGAATGATGCAGTTCAAAAAGGCCAATAATGGATTCTTGAGCTTTGGCCAGGCATTAAAAATTGGGGTAGGTATTAGCCTTGTAGGGGCTGTCATAGGTGTCCTATTTAATCAGGTATTGATAAATTTCATAGATCCTGATACAATGACCAAGGCTATGGATTATCAAAGAGAACAATTAATTGCTGCTGGTCAACTATCTGTACAACAAATTGATGCCCAAATGGAAATGGGTAAGAGTTTCTCAACACCTGTAATGCAGATCGCCTTTGGTCTAATTGGAAGTCTGTTCTTTGGATTTATTTTATCTCTTGTTCCAGCCTTTATCCTTAAAAAGTCGAAACCGGAAAATTAATATTTGTACTTTTGAAAGGAAGAAGCAACGATATTCCATGACCTTATCTATTGTCATTCCTTTATTAAACGAAGAAGAATCTTTACAAGAACTCCATGATTGGATTGCATCGGTGATGCAGTCCAATCATTTTTTATATGAGATCGTTTTTATTGATGACGGTAGTACGGATAATTCCTGGGAAATTATTTCCCAACTAGCCGGGGGTAATCCGCATGTCAAAGGGATTCGTTTCTTAAAGAATTTTGGCAAATCACAGGCGCTACATGCCGGATTTAAACAAGCTATTGGAGATATCATCATTACCATGGACGCCGATCTTCAGGACAATCCGGAAGAGATACCCGCTTTGGTAGAAATGATACAAGATGAGCACTATGAGCTGGTTTCCGGTTGGAAAAAGAAGCGATACGATCATGCCCTTACCAAAAATATTCCTTCCAAACTATTTAACTGGGCTGCCCGGAAAACATCGGGAGTAAAATTGCATGATTTCAATTGTGGTTTAAAAGCATTCAGGAAAGAGGTTATAAAAACAATTGAGGTTTCGGGCGAGATGCATCGCTATATCCCTGTCCTTGCCAAAAATGCCGGATTTTCAAAGATTGGTGAGAAGGTAGTACAACATCAGGCGCGGAAATACGGAAAAACAAAATTTGGAGCAGACCGCTTTATCAATGGCTTCCTAGACCTTATTACAATTTGGTTTGTCTCTAAGTTTGGTAAACGCCCCATGCACCTCTTTGGAGCGCTTGGTGTACTTATGTTTATCATAGGATCTGGGTTTGCGCTCTATCTGGGAATTGATAAATTGTTTATCCACCCTACAGGGAGACTACTTAGTCAACGTCCCCAGTTTTACGTGGCCCTTACCGCCATGATCATTGGGACACAGTTTTTTCTGGCTGGCTTTCTGGGGGAGATCATGGTACGATCTAGAAAGAGCGAGCCACGTTATACAATTTCAAAGGAAATAAATCTGTCGCCCCGCGTTAAGGAATATTCTTCGTAATTTTATCTTTATATACGCAACTCTTACCTCATGAATGACATTCTTACTACAGCCCAAAGTTGGTTAACCGATTTTTTTGATCCTGCCGTAAAAAAAGAAATTCAACATCTTATCGATACAGATCCCGAAGACCTAAAAGACCGGTTCTATAAGAACATGGAATTTGGTACAGGAGGCATGCGCGGTATCATGGGTGTAGGTACCAACCGGATCAATAAATATACCTTGGGCAAAAGCACACAAGGCCTGAGCAATTATCTTAAAAAGTCATATCCGGACACTCCTTTGAAAGTTGTTATCGCTTATGATTGTCGTCATAATAGTGATACACTTGCAAGAATAGTAGCCGAGGTATTTTCAGCAAATAATATACAGGTATATCTTTTCTCTGAATTGCGAACCACTCCCGAACTTTCTTTCGCAGTTCGTTATTTGAAATGCCATGCAGGTATAGTACTTACGGCATCCCATAATCCTCCTGAATACAACGGTTACAAGGTATATTGGACAGATGGAGGCCAAATAGTTCCACCACATGACGGACGGATCATTGCAGAGATCAATGGCCTTTCCTTTGAAGAGATTAGGTTTGAGGCCAAAGAAGAGTTTATACAACTAATAGATAAGGAGGTTGATGAAGCTTTTATAAAAGCCTCCGTAGAAAATGGAGATTTTAATGCCCAGGGGAAAGCCGATTTTTCAATTGTTTTTACTTCCCTCCATGGTACCTCAATTACAGCTATACCAGAAGTACTTAAAAGAGCCGGATACCCCAAAGTGTCTATTATAGAGGAACAAGCCGTGCCAGACGGAAATTTTCCAACAGTAGTTTCCCCAAATCCGGAAGAGCCCGAAGCCTTATCCCTTGCTACGAAAAAAGCAGAAGAAATTGGGGCCGATATGGTTGTTGGTACTGATCCTGATAGTGACCGACTGGGTATTGCGGTGCGTAATCTTGAAGGGAATATGGAATTGTTAAATGGGAATCAGACCATGATACTTATGACCAAGTTCTTACTAGATCAGCGAAAAAAATCTGGAATTAAAGGACATGAATTTATAGCTTCCACTATTGTTTCCACACCTATGATGCAGTCTTTGGC
Source organism: uncultured Flavobacteriaceae bacterium (assembly GCA_963796935.1). Classification (GTDB taxonomy): domain Bacteria; phylum Bacteroidota; class Bacteroidia; order Flavobacteriales; family Flavobacteriaceae; genus Muriicola. The sequence continues at coordinate 393,246 of CAWCNT010000013.1, read as the reverse complement.
AGATGCCTATGGGGTTGAATGTAAGACTTCCCTAACCGGCTTTAAATGGATCGCAAAAATGATCGCAGACCATCCAACACAGTATTTTGTTGGTGGGGGTGAGGAAAGTTTTGGGTTTATGGTGGGCGATTTTGTACGGGATAAAGACGCGGTGACCTCTACCCTATTGGCTTGTGAAATAGGAGCTCAGGCAAAAGCTAATGGCAGTTCATTTTATGAGGAATTGATCAAGTGTTATGAAGCTTACGGCTTCTATAAGGAAAAGTTGATCTCCTTAACTAAAAAAGGAATTTCAGGGGCCGAAGAGATCACTCAAATGATGAAAGATTACAAGGCCAATCCGGTAAAATCGCTAGACGGGTCGCCTGTAATCACTGTAGACGATTATAATACGGCAACATCAACTAATTTAGTCTCAGGTGAGGTTACGCCTATAGCGCTTCCAACGTCTAACGTTTTAATTTATACAACGGCAGATGGTACTCGAATGGCGGCAAGGCCGAGTGGTACAGAGCCGAAGATTAAATTTTATTTCAGCGTCAACGCAGCTTTGGACAAGGTGTCTGATTATAAGAAGGTAAACCAGGCATTAGAAGACAAGTTGGCTCGTATCCTGAAACAACTGAATTTGGATTAATGAACTATTTCAAAAAAATCCTTCGCTTTGCGATTCCTTATAAGAAATACGCATTTCTCAACATCTTTTTTAATATTCTCTATGCCCTTTTCAGTGCGTTATCTTTTGCGGCACTTATTCCAATGCTCGATGTACTTTTTAAGCAAACAAAAAAGGTCTATGAAAAACCGGTGTATGAAGGTATAGGGTCTCTAAAAGATTATTTTCAGGATTACATAAGTTACCGACTTACCTCCTATTCGGACTCTAATGAGATGCAGGCCCTGGTGCTGGTGATCGCCCTGGTGCTTATTTTGTTCTTTCTCAAGAATATTTTCAACTACCTCGCCATGTATTTTATTACGTTCCTGAGAAATGGTGTTTTAAAAGACATCCGGAATCGTATGTATCAAAAGATCGTGGAATTGCCCATTTCATTTTATTCTGAAAAGAAAAAAGGAGATGTCATAGCAAGGATCACCTCAGATGTGTTGGAAATACAGCATTCCTTTCTTTCTATTTTAGAATTGATAGTTCGGGAACCTCTTACTATTTTGTTTACCATCGCCGTTATGTTCTTTATCAGCGTAAAGCTAACGCTCTTTGTATTTATTTTTATTCCCCTGGCTGGAATGATCATCTCGAGGATCGGCAAATCGCTCAAAAAGAAATCGGACAGAGTACAAAAAGAACAAGGTGAATTCTTATCCATAGTAGAAGAAACCCTTGGGGGCCTTAGAGTTATAAAAGCTTTTAATTCCGAGTCTCGTTTTTATAAGATCTTCAGTGCCTCCACAGAACGCTTCTTTCATTTTTCGAACAAACTGCTCAACCGACAGAACCTGGCCTCCCCTACTGGAGAATTTCTTGGCATAGTCGTCATAGGTGTATTACTATGGTTTGGAGGAAAGATGGTGCTCATAGATAAAACGTTAGATGCTTCCTCCTTTATCGCTTATATGGGATTGGCCTATAATATTCTAACTCCGGCCAAGGCCATTAGCAAGGCTTCCTATGGGGTTAAAAAAGGGAATGCAGCTGCGGAGCGGGTGTTAGAGATCCTGGAAACTGAGAATCCTATCAAAGAAGTTGAGCATCCCAAAGCATTAGAACAGTTTAAAACAGCCATTTCCATTGAAGACATCTCATTTAAATATGAGAATGATTGGGTGTTGGAAGGGTTTTCTCTGGAAGTACCCAAAGGTAAAACAGTGGCTTTGGTGGGGCAGTCCGGGAGCGGAAAAAGCACCATTACAAATCTGGTGACCCGTTTTTATGATGTAAATAAAGGAGATATTAAGATAGACGGAATATCCATCAAACAATTATCAAAAAAGTCTTTGCGCCATCTTATGGGTCTGGTAACTCAAGATTCTATACTTTTTAATGACACGGTGCGGAATAATATTGCCCTTGGTAAAGAGAACGCAACAGAGGCCGAGATCATGGAAGCCGCCAAAATAGCCAATGCTCACGAATTTATACACCAACTACCCAAAGGATACGAAACTAATATTGGAGATAGCGGAAATAAACTGAGCGGGGGACAAAAACAACGACTTTCCATAGCCCGTGCAGTACTGAAGAATCCGCCAATTATGATCCTTGATGAAGCTACTTCTGCGCTAGATACAGAAAGCGAACGATTGGTTCAGGATGCCTTGGAAAAGTTAATGAAGAACCGTACATCTCTGGTCATTGCACATAGGTTATCTACGATACAAAATGCAGATACCATTATAGTACTGGAAAAAGGCAAGATCATTGAACAAGGCACTCATGAGATACTACTAAAGAAGAAAGGTGTATACCATAAATTAGTGGCCATGCAATCATTCTCATAGCTACGGCTTCCTTCGTTGGGTTGGTTGAATCGATAAAATGGCTATTTTAGAAGGTATAGAACAGCTCATTAAACCTTTATACTAAATAAGGGTCTTACAAGAATAACGAACTGACTTTGATTGCTGAAGAAACCTTAGTTAAAGAACTAAAGCAAAAAGATACCCAGGCCAAGGCTTTTGAGGTGCTTATTAACTCCTACAAAGAGCGCTTGTACTGGCATATTCGGCGAATTGTGCTCGATCATGACGATGCGGACGATGTTTTGCAAAATACGTTTATAAAGGTATTTAGGAATATTGATAAGTTTAAGGGAGAAAGTAAATTATACTCCTGGATGTATAGAATAGGAACCAATGAGGCCCTAACATTTTTAAAAACCAAGTCAAGAAAACTGGGCGTGAGTAGCGATGAGCTTATTGAGCGTAAAGCAAATACACTTGAGGCAGATGTTTATTTTGAAGGAGATGCTATACAATTAAAATTACAACAGGCCATAGCAAGTTTGCCCGACAAACAGAAATTGGTCTTTAACATGAAGTATTTTGAAGAATTAAAATATGAGGAGATCTCAGAAATATTGGGAACGTCGGTTGGAGCATTAAAAGCGTCCTACCACTTAGCAGTTAAAAAAATAGAAGGCTTCCTTGAGAATCATTAAACCATCTCCCGGAAGAAGTGTCAAACCTAAACAATGAAAAAGATACCTAAAAAGAACAGTTTTAAAACCCCTACAGGATATTTTGAAGGGCTCACAGAACGTATCCAGAAACGGATGCAGGAAGAAGATGCCCAACAGTTCCCAAAAGAGGATGGCTTTGCAGTTCCCGATTCCTATTTTGACAATCTTGAAAAAGAAATACTTGCAAAGACTACCCGGAAAGAGACTCCTGTAATTCAATTGAGACCCTATAAGAATTACTTATACGCAGCTGCGGCTATTGCCGCCGTAATTGTACTGGTCATTGCATTCCCATGGAACAGATCTCAAACTATCACTTTTGATGATCTTGCCGAGGTAGATATTACCTCGTATTTTGAGTCACAAGAAATGGAATTAAGCAGTTATGAAATTGCTGAAGTGATTCCGGTGGCAAACCTGGATATTGATGAATTTATGGAAACAGGTATGGATGACGAACAGATCATTGACTACCTTGAAGATACAATAGATGATTTTGATGAATTAAATATCGACTTAGATGAAGCATATCAGTAAAATACTCATCATAGCCTTTATTTCTGTGAGCAGCATCCTTAGTGCGCAGACAGGCAGAGATAAAATAAAATCACTTAAGATCGCCTTTATTACAGAACGGTTGAGTCTTACAAGTGAGGAAGCCGCAGTTTTTTGGCCAGTGTATAACGAACATGAAGCTGCTATTGAAGAATTACGCAGACGAGAACGCACTGAGATCAGGGACAGATTACAGAACTTCCAAAACATCTCCGATCAACAGATCCAATCTTTAATGAACGAGTTTTTGACGCTGGAAAATGAAAGGAATAACCGAAACATCGCATTTTTAAAGAAGATGACCAATTTGATCTCAGCACGAAAAACCTTTTTATTGATCAAAGCAGAAGACGACTTTAAAAAAAGGTTGTTGCAGCAAATTCAGAAACGACGACAATAATCAGTATTCGACAAAAAACAGAAAAAAGGAGGCATAAAGCCTCCTTTTGCATTAAACCATGCCTTAAACAGACGGTCTTAGTACTATAACCCATTAAAAAAGATTGTTATGAAAAGTCTTAAAGTAGTATTAGTGATCATTGCCTTTTTTGGAATACTAAGTGCCGGAAATGCGCAACGAATTGTAAAGGTATATCCAAAACATGGAACCATTGTTACCACCATTTATAAACCGAGGTTAGTTCTACACAAAGGAGTTAATTATCACTTTGCGTCCGGAATATGGTATAAAGCCCGCGGTAGGAAATATGTTGTTTGTGCGGCCCCAAGAGGGATTGTCCTAAGAACGCTACCTAGAGGACATAGAGTGGTATATATTAAAGGAAGAAAATATTTTGCCTATAAAGGGGTTCACTATCGAAAAATAGGCAAAACATACAAAGTTGTTTTTGTATAATTAGATTTGGGTTGACTTTATAAAAGGAGTCGTATGTTAGTCGGAAAAAGGGTGGACAATGTCTGCCCTTTTTTATTTAAAACTAAGTAGGCCAATACGGTATCTGCCGGCAGCATATGCCGTGGAATCGTTCACAAAGCGAAGGGTGTAGAAAGGTTCCTCGGATAGGTTTACCCAACTGTCACCAAAATCCTGAGAATATGTAATTCCTGTGAAACCAACCGCTACCATTTCCTTTCCTCCTCCATTAGGTACAAATTGTACGCAACTCTTGTAGCCGGGGATGTTACCATCCGCCAACAACTTCCAGGTTTTTCCACCGTCTCTGGTAAGTGCCTTATTCCCGGTCATTGAATCTGGTTTTGTATAGTCCCCTCCCAGTGCCACACCTAGTTGATCGTTGTAAAAATCGAGCGTATATATCCCTTGAGTTGGTTCGCTATTCTTTATGGGTGTAGTAAATACCTGCCAACTGTGTCCCTTGTCCGGGGAATAGAATATTCTACTCTCTGTAGTTCCTACCCAGGTATGATCGCCACTAATTGCAATATTTGTATTACTAGCTGCAAACGCCCCTTCTTCAGATAGAGCCTCCGGCAATTCTGAACATGGTGTCTTCTGCCATGAATTTCCACCGTCTCTGGTGATCAAAATAGACAAACACCCATTCATCTCATCACCAATGGCCAATCCTTCCATGTCATTCCAGAAAGACATGGAATCATAAAAGACCCCTTCGTCATCTTCCTGGTATACCAATTCCATCAGGCCCTGATTTCCCGTTTTAAATAAGAGTGCAGGCCTTCCAGCCGAAAGCATAAAGAAATCAGTTTGAGTATGCGCAATAGCCCTGAATTCAGGGAAAATGGTATCGAACCTTTGTTGCTTTGCTCTTATCTGCTGGCTTTTTAGGTCTATAGCACCAAAAACTCCTCCATTCCCCGCAAAGCCAACGCTCCCTTCCATAACCTCCAACGCTCGTATGCTTACAGAATCATTAAAAAGGATCCTCACATCAACACCGCTATAATTATGGGATGGTTGCTGATCAGTGCATCCCCAGACGGCTAGCAAAATAAAAAAGATAAAGAAAGAGCGCATAGGATTTAATTTACTCAAAAATAAAGGGTTTCCTCCTCAAAAGGGTACCTTTGCGGTCTAAATTTTTGGAATGCGTTTACATAGGAATTTAGTGTTCGGGGTGGTAGATGGACTCCACATGATCTTCAATGAAGGAATTTACGCCTCTAAAGCCGTAGAACAGATCCTGAAACGAGATAAGCGATGGGGCTCCAGAGACCGTGGTTTTATAGCGGAAACCATCTATGACATTGTGCGATGGAAACGGCTGTATGCAGAGATTGCTGAGGTAAAAGAACCCTTTGACAGAGCCAATTTCTTTAGACTCTTTGCCGTGTGGGCCGTGCTTAGGGGAATTGCGCTCCCGGATTGGAAGCAACTGGAAGACACCCCAACAAGAAGGGTCAAAGGGCGGTTCGATGAACTTTCAAAAATTAGAAAATACCGGGAATCCATTCCCGACTGGCTAGATGAAACTGGTGTTAAAGCACTGGGGGAAGCTTTTTGGACCAAGGAGCTGCATGCTTTGAACGAATTAGCTCCGGTGGTGCTAAGGACCAATACCCTTAAAACAACGACACCTTTTTTAAGAAAAAGACTGCTGGATGAAGGTATCGATGCTGACCTTATCAAAGGCTATCCACATGCCCTTAAATTAAAGGAAAGAGCCAATGTTTTTGTAACGGAGGCTTTCAAAGAAGGACTTTTTGAGGTACAGGATGCATCTTCGCAATTAGTATCGCCTTTCCTGGATGTTGCTCCCGGATTACGGGTTGTGGATGCATGTGCAGGTGCAGGTGGCAAATCGCTACATCTGGCTGCTCTGATGGAAAATAAAGGACAACTTATTGCTCTTGATATCTACGCAAACAAACTTCATGAATTAAAGCGCAGAGCAAAAAGAAATGGGGCTCATAATTTAGAAACCCGACTTATAGAAAGTACCAAAGTGATAAAAAAGCTGCATAAAAAAGCAGATAGGGTACTAATAGATGCTCCCTGTACAGGTCTTGGGGTGCTAAGACGAAACCCGGACACCAAATGGAAGTTGAGTTCTTCTTCCCTGGAAAAGATCCTTCAAACTCAAAAAGAGCTGTTAAGAGACTACAGCAAGATGGTCAATGATGGAGGTAAAATGGTGTATGCAACCTGTTCTATCTTGCCTCAGGAAAATTCCAAGCAGGTAGAAACATTTTTGCAAAGTGAGGAAGGAAAGGGGTTTTCATTAGTGAAAGAACAACACATCTATGCCCACAAATCTGGTTATGACGGATTTTACATGGCATTATTACAAAGAACATAAGCGCACTAAGAATATACTGGCAAAAAAAAGTAATGAACAATCACCCTTGAAAACTGTTCATTATTCGCCATTAAAAAAACGCATAATTAGTGTAAATTTGTGGCTTCTTAAAACCCTCAACAAACCTCGCACATGATCTATTTCTTCGGGGATACCTCATTAAAAATATTTGCAGTAGAAACGCAAGCCACGCTCAGTGATCTGGATAAAGAAAAATTGACATGGTTATTTGGTGATCTACCCTGCCTTTCATCAGCGTCTATAGACGCTTTTTTTGTAGGTCCCAGAGCCGCTATGATCACCCCGTGGAGTACAAATGCAACGGAGATGACCCAGAACATGGGGATTTCTGACATTCTTAGAATAGAGGAGTTTAAAGCGGTGCCAAAGGATTTCAAAGCCTTTGACCCCATGCTATCACAAAAATATAATGGTCTTAGTCAGGATATTTTTACCATAGATATAAAACCAGCATCCATTTTAGCTATTGAGGATATTGCCGGGTATAACAAGAAAGAAGGCCTTGCCTTAAATGAAGAAGAAATTGAGTACTTGGAAACTTTATCCAAAAAATTAAAACGACCACTTACAGATTCAGAAGTTTTTGGATTTAGTCAGGTAAACTCGGAGCATTGCAGACATAAGATCTTTAACGGCGTTTTTGTTATTGACGGGAAGGAAAAACCATATTCTCTTTTTAAACTGATCAGAAAAACATCAGAAAAGAATCCAAATACCATTGTTTCAGCCTACAAAGACAATGTAGCCTTTGTAAAAGGTCCAAAAGTACTGCAGTTTGCCCCTGCCTCCCCGGATAAACCAGATTTCTACAAAGAAACTTCTTTTGATTCTGTCCTTTCTCTAAAAGCTGAAACACATAATTTTCCAACCACCGTAGAACCTTTCAATGGCGCTGCCACCGGCTCCGGAGGTGAGATCAGGGACAGACTGGCTGGCGGAAAAGGTTCTTTACCCCTTGCAGGTACTGCTGTTTATATGACATCATACTCCAGACTGGAGGAAGGAAGATCCTGGGAAAACGGGGTTAAAGCAAGGCCCTGGTTATATCAAACCCCAATGGATATCTTAATTAAGGCATCTAATGGAGCTTCAGATTTTGGAAACAAATTTGGTCAACCTTTAATTGCAGGTTCGGTGCTAACCTTTGAACATCAGGAACATAAAAGGGTCTTGGGATATGACAAGGTAATTATGATGGCTGGGGGAATTGGCTATGGAAAAGCATCACAAGCCTTAAAGGATACCCCCAAGAAAGGCGATAAGATAGTACTACTTGGAGGCGACAACTATCGTATTGGTATGGGTGGAGCGGCTGTTTCTAGTGCCGATACGGGTGAGTTTAGCGCAGCCATTGAACTAAATGCGGTACAACGATCTAATCCTGAGATGCAAAAAAGAGCAGCCAATGCCATTCGTGGTTTGGTAGAAAATGATACGAATCCCGTGGTATCTATTCATGATCATGGAGCAGGCGGGCACCTCAACTGCCTGTCTGAACTGGTAGAAGAAACAGGGGGTGCAATAGATATGGATAAACTCCCCATTGGAGACCCTACCCTATCTGCGAAGGAAATCATTGGGAACGAATCTCAGGAACGAATGGGTCTTGTGATCAGTGCCAAGGACAGTAATTTTCTGGCAAGGATCGCTGCAAGGGAAAGAGCCCCCATGTATGAGGTTGGTATTGCAACAGGAGATCATCGTTTTTCCTTTACTTCTTCTAAAAGAAATGAAAAACCTATGGATCTGGAGCTTGCAGATATGTTTGGAAGTTCCCCAAAGACCATCATGACAGACGTCTCGGTACAAAGAGATTACCAAAACCCTGCATATAGCCTGGATAAGTTCAAAGAATATCTAGAAAGTGTCTTACAATTAGAAGCTGTTGGATGTAAAGATTGGCTTACCAATAAAGTAGATCGCTGTGTTGGCGGCAGGGTGGCAAAACAACAATGTGCAGGACCCTTACAACTTCCGCTCAATAATGTTGGGGTGATGGCGATGGACTTTAAAGGAAAAGAGGGTATTGCAACTTCCATCGGACATTCTCCAATCTCTGGTCTGATTGATCCAAAGGCTGGTAGCCTTAACAGCATTGCGGAAGCATTGACCAATTTAGTTTGGGCTCCTTTGGAAAACGGACTTACCTCTGTTTCCTTATCGGCCAACTGGATGTGGCCATGCAGAAATCCGGGGGAAGATGCCAGACTCTATGAGGCGGTTACCGCTGTCTCCGACTTTGCAATTGCATTGGGCATCAATGTGCCAACGGGGAAGGATTCGCTTTCCATGAAACAAAAATACCAGGACCAGGAAGTACTGTCTCCGGGTACAGTAATTATATCAGCTGCGGGGCATTGCAGTGATATTACCAAAGTAGTAGAACCTGTATTTAAGGTAAATGGAGGTCCGGTATATTATATCAACCTGTCTCAGGACCAATATGCTGTTGGAGGATCATCATTTGCTCAAGTCCTCAACAAAGTGGGGCAAACAGCCCCTTCAATCACAGATGCTGCTTACTTTAAAAATGCCTTTAATACGCTTCAACAACTAATAAAAGATGAGCAAATAATAGCAGGTCATGATGTGGCTTCGGGCGGACTCATAACTACCTTGCTGGAGATGTGCTTTGCTGATAATAATCTGGGAGCGAGCATTGATCTTTCAACTCTGGGGGAATCTGATACTGTTAAGTTGCTTTTTGCCGAAAATGCAGGGATCGTTCTTCAGGCTAAAGACAGCAGCATTGAAAAAGTAATGTCAAAGGCTGGCATAGATTTCCATAAGATAGGATCGGTCAACTCAGATCCCCAACTGCATCTTACGAATGGAAAAGATGAATTAAAGATCGATGTGTACACTCAACGCGATATCTGGTACAAGACCTCCTATTTGTTAGATAGCAAACAAACTGCACAAGACCTTGCAAAACAACGGTATCAAAATTATAAGCATCAGCCCCTGCTGTATAAATTTCCTAAGCATTTCAACGGGCAATTGCCAAAGACAAAGGGTAATAGACCAAAGGCGGCTATCTTACGGGAAAAAGGGAGTAATTCTGAGCGGGAAATGGCCAATGCTATGTTTCTTGCCGGATTTGATGTAAAAGATGTGCATATGACAGATCTTATTTCCGGCAGGGAAACCCTGGAAGAGATAAGCTTTATAGGTGCTGTAGGCGGATTTTCCAACTCGGATGTGTTGGGCAGTGCCAAAGGATGGGCAGGCGCCTTTAAGTATAATGACAAAGCCCGTAACGCTCTTAAGAAGTTCTTTGCGAGACAAGATACCTTGTCTGTTGGTATTTGTAATGGTTGCCAATTGTTTATGGAGTTAGACCTGATAAATCCCGAACATGAGGTACATGGAAAAATGACCTATAACGACTCCCACAAACACGAAAGTAATTTTACCTCGGTACGAGTCGAAAAAAATAATTCAGTAATGTTATCAACTCTGGAAGGTACTACCCTGGGGGTATGGATATCTCATGGCGAAGGAAAGTTCTCTTTGCCTTACCCGGCAGATCGATATGGAATTGTTGCGACCTATGGGTACAATCAATATCCCGCGAATCCTAACGGGAGTGATTATAATGTAGCCATGCTATGTGATAAGACAGGCAGGCACCTTGTAACCATGCCACATATTGAGCGAAGTATTTTTCCCTGGAATTGGGCACATTATCCTTCTAGCAATGACGAAGTATCTCCCTGGTTAGAAGCATTTGTCAATGCCAGAAAATGGTTGGAAAAAATGTGATAATCGCCGCACTGTAGGTGCATTATCAAAGGTTTATTTTGAAATTCATAATAAATCACTCTTAATTTTATCAATCCCATTTTAAAATCCCAGTCGCTTTTCTTACTTTGCAAGAACCATTAATTCCAACGTATGCAAAGTGTTACTCGTCTTTTCGACATCCCCTACTATCAACAAGAACATTTTCCACTGGAAAAAGCCTTTGTAAGTAAATACAAAGGGGAATGGGTAGCCATATCTACAAAGGAGTACATTAAAAAGGCCAATATGCTTAGCAGGGCGCTCCTAAAGCTCAATGTTCAGGCAAATGATAAGATTGCAGTGATCTCAATGACCAACAGAACCGAATGGAATATTGTAGACATCGCTGTCTTACAAATTGGAGCTCAAAACGTTCCAATTTATCCAACAATTTCGGAAGAAGATTATGCCTATATCCTTAACCATTCCGAAGCCGAGTACTGTTTTGTATCCTGTGTGGAGGTTTTGGAAAAAGTAAAAAGTATAAAGGGACAAGTACCTTCATTGAAAGGTATTTATTCCTTTGACGAGATAGATGGATGCGAGCATTGGACAGAGCTGCTTGCCACAGGTGAGGATACCAGTTATCAGGAGGAAGTGGAAATGAGGAAAAATGCAGTAAAGCCAGCAGATCTGGCAACATTGATCTATACTTCCGGTACCACGGGCAGACCAAAAGGGGTGATGCTTTCTCATAATAATATTGTCTCAAATGTACTAGCCAGTCAGCCAAGAATACCAATGGGGGCTGGGAGTTCTGCCCTAAGTTTCCTGCCTGTTTGCCATATTTTTGAGCGAATGGTCCTATACCTTTATCAATACTGTAGTATAGAAGTATACTTTGCGGAAGGTCTCGATAAAATAAGCGAAAACCTTAAAGAGATAAAACCAAATGTAATGACGGTGGTCCCAAGGCTGCTGGAAAAAGTATACGATAAAATCATTAACAAGGGTACAGAACTTACCGGGATCAAAAAGTCTTTATTTTTCTGGGCAGTGAAGTTAGGTCTGAAGTATGAACCTTATGGAGCCAACGGTTGGTGGTATGAGCAAAAGTTAGCCATCGCAAGGAAACTTATTTTTAGTAAATGGAAAGAAGGTCTGGGAGGAAATTTAGAAACCATGACCTCGGGCAGTGCGGCATTACAAACAAGATTGTCACGTATTTTTAGTGCGGCAGGCATTCCTGTAATGGAAGGCTACGGACTTACAGAGACTTCACCTGTCATTTCTGTGAATTGTAAAAAAGATCGTGGTTGGAAAATAGGCTCTGTAGGGAAGATTATTGACAAAGTGGAAGTTAAGATAGCAGCAGATGGAGAGATTCTCTGTAAGGGTCCCAATGTTATGATGGGTTATTATAAAGACCCTGAAAAAACTAAGGAGGTAATGACGAATGGATATTTCCATACGGGTGATATTGGAGAAATTGATAGTGAAGGATTTCTTGCGTATCACAGATCGTAAAAAAGAAATGTTCAAAACATCCGGTGGAAAATATGTGGCCCCACAACTCCTGGAGAATAGACTAAAGCAATCCCGTTTTATAGAACAGGCAATGGTTATAGGCGAAGGGGAAAAGATGCCGGCTGCCATTATACAACCAAATTTTGAGTTTATTACAGAATGGGCCAAAAGACATCATAAAACCTTAGGGGGACCTTCGGATCTGGTAAAAGATGAGGTTTTAATTGCCCGGATTCAGGAAGAAGTAGACAATGCAAATGAGCAATTTGCAAAATGGGAAAAGGTAAAAGCCTTTAAACTAACTCCAGATCTATGGACCGTAGAAGACGGACACCTCACTCCTACCATGAAATTAAAACGAAAGATCATTAAAGAAAAATATTTACCACTTTATAATGAGATCTACGGCCACTAAAGCCGGTATTACATCCCGTTTATAAGCATACTTATATATAGACTTGCCAAAATATTGGTTTATATAGGCAAGGTTTGCCCTATAATCCTGACAAAGAAGTAAGCGGTAAAACTTTGTTATTTTAACCACACTTTCTGAAAATTGTTGATAATTTATTATGCATGCATAATAAATTTTGTTATCTTTGAAGGGCTTAAAACACCCTATGCAAGAGATAACTATAGATTATGCACTACGTGCCACCTGGCAAATCGGTAGCTAGAATGTACAATGAAGAAGCCAAGAAATTTGACTCTACCATGGCTGTAGGTTTTACACTGTTAAGCATTGATCCTAAAAACAGGAACACCTTCTACATCTCTTGGTCCTAAAATGGGAATGGAAGCTACCAGTTTATCTCGAATTCTAAAGAGCATGGAAGAAAAGGGACTAATAGAACGCAAACCAAATCCTGAAGATGGCCGAGGCGTACTTATTTATCTAACTCCCTTTGGCTTGGAGAAACGAAAAGACTCGAAAGATGCCGTCTTGAGATTCAATGAGGTTGTGAAAGATCAATTATCCGAAACTCAATTGAAGTCTTTCTTTGAGGTAATGGATACCATAAACCAGGTGATATCAGAAAAAAAGATATACAATAGAGATTCAACAACTAATTAATACACAACTCATTAATGAACAAGCACATCAAAAAAGTAGCCGTCATTGGATCCGGTATCATGGGAAGTGGCATTGCATGTCATTTTGCAAATATTGGCGTGGAAGTCTTGTTATTGGACATTGTTCCTCGCGAACTAACCGAAAAAGAGAAGTCCAAAGGCCTAAGTCTAAAAGATCGCAGCGTGAGGAACCGTTTGGTAAATGACTCCCTTACAGCGGCCCTAAAATCTAAACCCTCCCCTATTTATCACGCCTCTTTCGCAAAGAGGATACAAACAGGTAATTTGGAAGATGATATAGCCAAAGTAGCTGAAGTAGATTGGATCATTGAAGTGGTCGTTGAACGACTCGACATTAAAAAACAGGTTTTTGAAAATCTTGAAAAACACAGAACTCCCGGAACACTAATCACTTCCAACACTTCCGGAATCCCAATTCAATTTATGAGTGAAGGGAGAAGCGAGGATTTTCAACAGCATTTCTGTGGTACTCACTTTTTTAATCCGGCCCGATACCTAAAACTCTTTGAAATCATCCCAGGGCCAAAAACAACACCAGAAGTTCTTGAGTTTCTGAACGGCTATGGTGAAAAATTTCTTGGTAAAACTTCTGTAATAGCTAAAGATACTCCGGCATTTATTGGAAACCGCATCGGCATCTTTAGTATTATGAGCCTGTTTCACGCAGTGAAAGAATTAGGCATGACAGTAGAAGAAGTTGATAAACTAACCGGACCGGTCATCGGAAGACCTAAGTCGGCCACCTTCCGCACTGTAGATGTGGTTGGTCTAGATACCCTGGTTCATGTAGCTAATGGTATTTACGATAATTGCCCTAAGGATGAGCGACACGAGTTGTTTAAGCTGCCGGACTTTATCAAGACCATGGCTGATAATAAATGGTTTGGAAGTAAATCTGGTCAGGGTTTCTACAAAAAAGAAAGATCTTCTGATGGAAAAAGTGAGATCCTTACCCTGGATTTGGACACTATGGAATACCGTTCCAAAAAGAGTGCAAAATTCGCTACCCTGGAACTTACCAAGACCGTAGATAAGGTCATAGACCGTTTTAAGATATTGGTGGGTGGAAAAGACAAAGCAGGAGAATTCTACCGAAAAAGTTTTGGGGTTCTTTTTGCCTATGTTTCGCACAGAATTCCTGAAATTTCTGATGAGTTATACAAGATAGATGATGCTATGAAGGCAGGCTTTGGCTGGGAACACGGACCTTTCCAAATTTGGGATGCCATTGGTTTGGACAAAGGCCTGGACCTTATTGGTTCTGAAAACCAAAAAGCCGCTAAATGGGTTCTTGATATGAAAGCTGCGGGAATTACCTCTTTTTATGAAGTAAAGGAAGGTGCTACCTACTTTTATGATATTAAGAAGAAAGCCATGAAAAAGGTACCCGGTCAGGATGCCTTTATCATCCTGGACAATATTCGAAAGTCGAATGAGGTATTTAAGAATAGTGGCGTGGTGGTTGAAGATCTGGGCGACGGTATCTTAAATGTGGAATTTCAATCCAAGATGAATACCATTGGGGCAGATGTATTAAGTGGCCTCAATAAAGCCATTGACATGGCTGAAAAGGACTTTCAAGGTCTGGTAGTGGGTAACCAGGGAGCTAATTTCTCTGTTGGTGCCAATATTGGCATGATCTTTATGATGGCGGTGGAACAAGAATACGATGAGCTAAACATGGCTATCCAAATGTTCCAGAACACCATGATGAGGATGAGATATTCTTCAATTCCTACGGTCTCTGCTCCACACGGCATGTGTTTGGGTGGTGGCTGTGAATTATCCTTACATGCGGACAAGGTAGTTGCTGCGGCAGAAACCTATATGGGACTTGTTGAATTTGGTGTTGGGGTCATCCCCGGCGGAGGTGGTTCTAAAGAAATGGCCCTTAGAGCCTCAGATATTTTCAGAAAGAATGATGTGGAACTAAACGTCCTCCAGGAATACTTCTTAACCATAGGAATGGCTAAGGTATCTACCTCTGCTTATGAAGCGTTTGATCTGGGTGTCCTTCAAAAAGGAAAAGATATAGTGGTGGTCAATAAAGATCGTCAAATTGCTACAGCAAAAGCTCATGCTAAATTAATGGCTGAGATGGGTTATACCCAACCTGCACATAGAACCGATGTAAAAGTTCTGGGCAAGCAAGCCCTGGGTATGTTCCTGGTGGGAACCGATTCTATGGAAGCTGGTCATTATATCTCTGAACACGACAAGAAAATTGCAGATAAGTTAGCGTATGTGATGGCAGGAGGCGATTTGTCTGAAGCTAGTTACGTAAGTGAGCAATATCTGCTCGATCTGGAGCGTGAAGCCTTTCTTTCGCTTTGTACCGAAAGAAAAACCCTGGAAAGGATTCAACATATGCTAAAAACTGGTAAACCCCTTAGAAATTAAGAACATGAAAACAGCTTATATAGTAAAAGCATACAGAACTGCCGTTGGAAAAGCACCAAGAGGCCTATTTCGTTTCAAGCGCCCTGACGAATTGGCGGCTGAAACTATTGAATACCTATTGAAAGAGGTACCTCAACTAGATAAAAAAAGAATTGATGATGTGATCGTTGGGAATGCCATGCCGGAAGCGGAACAGGGACTAAATATGGCGCGACTCATTTCCCTTATGGGCTTAAAGATAGATGATGTTCCAGGGGTAACTGTAAATAGGTATTGTGCCTCGGGATTAGAAACCATAGGCATCGCAACTGCGAAAATACAATCAGGAATGGCAGATTGTATTATTGCCGGAGGGGCAGAAAGCATGAGTTACATCCCTATGGGAGGGTACAAACCTACTCCAGACTATGCCACCGCTAAAGAAGGTAACGAAGACTATTACTGGGGCATGGGCTTAACAGCCGAGGCCGTTGCAGAACAATTCAAGGTCTCCAGAGAAGATCAGGATGAATTTGCCTTCAACTCCCACATGAAAGCTTTAAAAGCACAAAAGGAAGGAAAGTTTGAGGATCAGATCGTTCCCATCAATATAGAACACACTTTTGTTAATGCCAAAGGGAAAAAGGAAAGTACTGAATATACAGTCAATAAAGATGAAGGACCCAGAGCTGATACAACTAAAGAGGTGTTAGCAAAATTGCGGCCAGTATTTGCGGCTGGCGGTAGTGTCACTGCAGGAAATTCTTCACAAATGAGTGACGGGGCAGCCTTTGTGTTAGTAATGAGTGAGGAAATGGTAAAGGAATTAAAGTTAGAACCCATTGCCAGATTGGTGAATTATGCTGCAGCAGGTGTAGAACCCAGAATCATGGGAATTGGCCCGGTAAAGGCAATTCCAAAAGCCCTGAAACAAGCAGGTATGAAACAGAATCAATTGGAACTAATAGAACTGAATGAAGCCTTTGCATCGCAATCCCTTGCGGTTATGCGCGAATTGGATCTCAACCAGGAGATTGTGAACGTAAATGGTGGGGCCATTGCCTTAGGTCACCCATTGGGATGTACAGGTGCCAAATTATCCGTCCAACTTTTTGATGAGATGCGAAAACGAAAAATGAAAGGGAAGCACGGATTGGTAACCATGTGTGTAGGTACCGGACAAGGTGCAGCCGGGATCTTTGAATTTTTAAACTAGAATTATACTAAATTTTATATCGATGAGTACAGATACTATTAATAAAGACATTCTACGAGGTGGTCAATTCCTCGTAAAGGAAACCAAATGTGAAGACGTCTTTACACTGGAGGACCTCAATGAGGAGCAAAAGATGATGCGCGACAGCACCAAGGAATTTGTGGACCGAGAACTTTGGGCCCATTGGGAACGCTTTGAGCAGAAAGATTACGCCTTTACCAAGGAATGTATGCAAAAAGCCGGTGAATTAGGTTTTTTAAGTATTTCTGTACCAGCCGAATACGGCGGCATGGGCATGGGCTTTGTCTCAACGATGCTGGTATGCGATTATATTTCCGGTGCAACCGGGTCTTTTAGCACGGCCTTTGGTGCACATACAGGAATAGGGACACTGCCAATTACACTCTATGGTACTGAAGAACAAAAGAAAAAGTACGTGCCTAAACTTGCCTCAGGTGAATGGTTTGGTGCTTATTGTTTAACAGAACCAGGAGCAGGCTCCGATGCCAACTCTGGTAAAACCAAAGCTGTTCTATCTAAAGATGGCAAACATTACAACATTACCGGACAAAAAATGTGGATCTCCAATGCCGGGTTTTGTAGTCTATTTATAGTTTTTGCACGAATTGGAGACGACAAGAACATTACAGGGTTTATCGTAGAAAATGATCCAAAGAATGGCATTTCTATGGGTGAAGAAGAAAAGAAATTAGGGATTCACTCCTCCTCTACCCGTCAGGTCTTCTTTAACGACACCAAAGTGCCTGTAGAAAATATGCTTTCTGAAAGAGGGAATGGTTTTAAGATCGCCATGAACGCCTTGAATGTAGGGAGAATTAAACTGGCCGCCGCCTGTTTAGAAGCTCAAAGACGCGTTATAAAGGAGGCAGTTAATTATGCTAATGAACGTATTCAGTTTAAGACACCTATCATAAATTTTGGAGCCATTAAGTCCAAAATAGCTCAAATGGCTACCAATGCATATGCGGGTGAATCTGCTTGCTACCGTGCTGCCATGAACATACAAGAGCGTATTGCAATTAGAGAAGCCGAAGGCAATTCACATCAGGACGCAGAATTGAAAGGTGTTGAAGAATACGCTATAGAATGTTCCATATTAAAAGTAGCGGTTTCAGAAGATGTTCAGAACACAACAGACGAAGGAATTCAGATCTTTGGAGGTATGGGCTTTAGTGCAGATACCCCCATGGAGAAAGCCTGGAGAGATGCCAGGATCGCACGGATCTATGAAGGTACCAATGAAATAAACAGAATGCTTGCGGTGGGTATGCTAGTAAAAAAGGCAATGAAAGGTCATGTTGACCTCCTTGGTCCTGCAACCGCTGTAGGAGAAGAATTGATGGGTATCCCTTCTTTTGACACTCCGGATTTCTCTGAATTATTTGCAGAAGAAAAAGATTTGATCGCCAGACTTAAAAAGGTCTTTTTGATGATCGCAGGAAGTGCAGTTCAAAAATTTGGCCAGGATCTGGAAGAACATCAACAGATTCTTTTGGCGGCTGCAGATATTTTGATCGAGATCTATATGGCAGAATCTACCTTACTCCGCACTGAGAAAAACGCCAAGCGTAATGGGAAAGAGTCTCAGGCCATTGAGATCGCCATGACTCAACTTTATTTATATGAGGCAGTAGATATAGTCATCAAAAAAGGAAAAGAAGCTATTGTTTCCTTCGCAGAAGGTGATGAACAAAAAATGATGCTGATGGGATTAAAGCGATTTACAAAATACACCAATCAGCCTAATGTAGTGGCTTTAAGAAATCAAATAGCAGATAAGGTAGCCGCAGATAATGCCTATACTTTTGACAGTTAAAAGATAGCTTACTCCTAATATAAAAAACCGCCCTTTATGGGCGGTTTTTGCATTTATAAACGTTGAGATTCTATTTTAGAAACCCATAATTTTTTGAATAAGACATCATCTGTCCCGCAAAAGATTCAGGTTGTACTATAGTAACATTTACTATCTCACCGGCATCATTCATTTCTGCGACCAATTCGGGGTTTACAAACCCACTGTAAGGGGCCGACTTAAATACTGAATTACGTTCTAATATCTCTGCATGAAGTTTCTGATCTACTTTAACACCATACCCTTCTACCAGGTCTTCAGCTGCTTTAAAATCACCTTCCGATTTAATCCGTTGAGTTTCCTGTAGTAATTGGCCAAACAACTCTCGTAATTTTTTATAATCATTGATATTGTAATATGTCTTGCCATCGCGTTCTATCTTTTCGATCACCTTATCTGACATACCCTTCTCAAAAACCCAGGAAGACACCCATTGGCGATTCACCATATGATCTTCCTCTATATCATCTCCAAGATTAATTCGAACCAGCTGTGTCACCAGACCATTCCTGATATAGCGATCATATGCAGTCTTTCCCAATTCTTCATAATTATCCGTAAGGCCCAATTCCTGCAATTTCGGATCCATCAGAAAATATAAGCCAACAAGATCTGCCCGCCCTTCTTCCATGGTAGATGCATAGTTTTTAAGTGTTTCTTTCGGTTGTCCTACCCCTTCATTCAACTGTCCCGAGGCATGGCCTACTACTTCGTGCAGCGCCGTGAGAAGTTTTGAGGCAGTTTTCCCATATTTTTCCTCCAATGCGATCTCCTCATTGTCATTTGCAAATTCCTTTAAACGACCAGAACCTCCGGCATTATTGTAGGAATCAATAATGTTCCCCAAAGAAACTGACTTACTGCCATGATCCTGTCTTATCCAGTTGTTGTTGGGTAAATTAACCCCAATTGGAGTACTTGGTGAAGCATCTCCTGCCTCAGCCGCCACATTCACAGTTTTGTAGGATACACCTACCACATTCTTTTTCTTATGCTCCTCCATTAAAGGGGAAGTATCTTCAAACCATTGAGCGTTTTCGGATAATACTGCCATTTGCTTAGACATCTCAAAATCCTTTATCTGGATAATACTTTCATAAGAACCCTTGTAACCTTTAGGATCTTTGTATACTTCTATAAAACCGTTGATCCAATCTATATCCCCTTCTTTTGAATTAACCCATGAAATAGCATATTCATCCCAGGTATCCAGATTGCCAGTTTTATAGTATTGAATAAGCAATGCTAAGGTGTTGGCTTGTTGTTCGTTCTCGGCCACGCCCTTTGCCAACTCTAACCATTTAATGATCTCATCTATGGCACTGCCGTAAAGTCCGCCAGATTTATAAACTTCTTCACTAATCTTACCATTCTTCTTTACCAACTTAGAATTTAGACCTGTTTCAACCGGTTTTCCCTCCGGGCCTTTATAGGCAGTAGCATAGTATGCTTCTACTTCTTTATCCGTAATAGAAGGGTCATAGAAGTTTATTGCTGAAGCGGCAACATTATCTACCCCTTTCTTCTTATTCACTTTCTTAGCATCTTCTTCATTAAAGATCACATTAAAAGGATCTCCGCTTAGCTCAGTCTTGGTCTCATTTAAGAGTTCAGTTAAATACTCAGGTGAGAATCCAGGAACTAATTTGTCATTGGAATAATGATGATGTATCCCATTAGAGAACCAGACCCTTTTTAAATAAGTTTCAAAAGCCTTCCAGTTATCGGACTCTTTATCTCCTGAAAAATTCTCATAGACGTTTTCAAGTGCTTCTCTGATCTGCAAATTATGTCGGTAATTCTGATCCCACATAATATCTCGTCCTGCCAAACCAGCCTCATATAAATAGTAGACAAGTTTCTTTTGCTCACTACTTAATTCATTGAACCCCGGGATCTGATATCGCAATATCTGTATATCCGCAAATTGTTCCACGACATAGTCAAAGGAAGTCTCATCAGCAGCCATCGCTGATTTTTCTGAGGAATTCTCATTACAGGACCAAATTAATGCCCCCATTAAAAAGCATGAAAACAGCACTTTTAATTTCATGTTGTATAGTTTTTTATTGTTGTTTCCCAAATGTAATTAATTATGTACGTTTCTCGCTATTTTAGCAGATGAAGATCCACTAAAAAAGATCTGCTTATCACTATTACCAATACCAATGACGATATGACAAATAATATCTTAAAAGAGGTCTATTCCCCAACAGCGTTTCGGCAACAAGGGCATGCCCTGATCGATGTCCTGGCTAATCACCTTGACAATAGCTTAGCTCAAAAAAATACCCGTGTCATAAAATGGAATTTACCTGAAGACGAGAAGAAGTTTTGGTCTCACTTCCAGGAAAAGGGAGAACTATCAGATTTCTTTCCGGAAGTATTAAATCATACAACGCATGTGCATCATCCAAAATACATGGGGCATCAGGTATGTGCTCCAGCTCCTCAGGCAGCATTAGCCGGACTCGTTAGTTCCTTTCTCAACAATGGTATGGCTGTTTACGAAATGGGAATGGCTCCCACAGCTATAGAACAAATAGTCACCGATCTACTGGCCAAAAAATTGGGATTTAAAGAAGAGGCAAGGGGCATATTAACCTCTGGGGGTACATTGGCCAATCTAACCGCTTTACTGTCCGCCAGGAAGGCTATGGTAGCTCATGATGTCTGGAATGTAGGGACTTCTAAAAAATTAGGCATCATGGTATCTGCAGAAGCGCACTACTGTGTAGACAGAGCTGCCAGGATAATGGGATTAGGAACGGCAGGGATCATTAAAGTGCCTGTAAATGAAGATTTTTCAATAGACACATCTCTCCTCGAAAAATATTATTCTGATGCACAAAAAGAAGGAATCGAGGTATTTGCTTTAGTAGGTAGTGCCCCTTCTACTGCAACCGGGATCTATGATGATCTAACAGCCTTGGCTACATTTTGTTCAGAAAAAGGAATATGGTTTCATGTAGATGGAGCTCACGGTGGAGCTGCCATCTTTTCAGAAAAGTACAAACATACCGTAATGGGGATAGATAAGGCAGATTCTGTGGTGATAGATGGCCATAAAATGATGCTGATGTCTACTATTACCACAGCGCTTATTTTTCGAGACGGAATTCACTCCCATTCTACCTTTAGCCAACATGCAGACTATCTCTTGCAGCAGTCTGAAGATGAAGATTGGTATAATCTGGCAAAACAAACTTTTGAATGTACCAAGACCATGATGAGTCTGCAGTGGTTTCTGCTTTTTAAGTCTTATGGAGAAGCCGTTTTTGATCAGAATGTGACCACCCTGTATGATCTTGGCAATGCATTTGGGCAGCTCATAAAAAAAGACCGAAAATTACAATTAGCTGTTACCCCTATGTCTAATATTGTTTGTTTTCGTTATTTAGAACAAGGTGCATCTCAGGATCGCTTAGATGAGATCAACCGAAGGATACGACAAGAATTGCTGGAGGAAGGTAACTTTTACATTGTTCAAACCAAGATCAAAGGAGTACATTTTCTTAGAACTACAATCATGAATCCGTTTACGACCATAGCCCAACTGGAAGAATTGCTTACCCTTATAAAACGCAAGGGAGATGCTATGATTACTGCATAGATTCGAGAACTTGCTGTTCTGTCGCTTTCTTTGAAAAATTAAGAGCACATTCTATCAATGCCAGATGAGAATAGGCCTGTGGAAAATTACCCAACAGCCTTTTCGTCTTAAAATCAATGTCTTCACTAAAAAGACCTAAATGATTACTGTAGGTTAATAATCTGTCAAAAAGTGCCATCGCCTTCTCCTCCTCGCCTATTTTAAACAGGCTATTGATAAACCAAAATGTGCATATTGTAAACGAAGAAGATGGCAATCCAAAATCGTCCTCATTTTTATAGCGATACAACAAGCCATCATTGCTCAGTTCTCGTTCTATGGCTTTTACAGTGCTAACAAATTTTGGGTCTTTAGCCGGGATAAAACCATAAGACTCCATTAAAAGGACAGCCGCATCTAAATTGGGAGATCCATAAGATTGCGTAAAGGCATTTGCCTCTTCATTCCAGGCATTGTCCATAATGTCTTTTTTGATCTTTTGCTCTAAGAGGCTCCACTTTTCAATCTTCCTTGATTTACGAAAGATCCTGGCCACTTTTATGGCGCGGTCAATAGCAACCCAACATAACACCTTTGAAAAAGTAAAGTGCCTGTCCTCTGTGCGGAATTCCCAAATTCCCTTATCTGGTTCTTCCCAATGTTTGGAAACGATCCATACGATACCCTTCGTAATACCCCACAATTCCTCACCATTTTCAATATCGGTGCTGTGTTTATTTAACTGTTCGTAGAGCACATCCATCAAAATACCATAAATGTCGTTTTGCTTTTGTTGGTAGGCAGCATTCCCTATCCTCACAGGTTTCGAACCCTTATAACCACTTAAATGATCCAGGGTTTTTTCTGTTAATTTCTTTTCCTTATTGATCCCATACATGATCTGCAATTTCTCATCCTTATCTGGAATAAGGTCTACAATAAATTGCATATATCTTCTGGCCACATTAGTATGACCAAGATCTGCCATTACCTTAATTGCCATAGACGCATCGCGGATCCAGCAAAAACGATAATCCCAGTTGCGGACCTCTCCAATAGTTTCCGGTAAGGAAGTAGTAGCTGCCGCAAGGACGGCCCCCGTCTTGTTGTAAGTGAGTAATTTCAGCGTTATGGCACTACGGTTTATCTGGGCATTGTATTTCTTATAATTAGGGGTCTTATTACTCCAGTTTAGCCAGTAGACTTTTGTCCTTTCAAGTTCCAGATATACTTTGCGGGTACTTGGCTGAAAGATCTTTTCATTGTAAGCCAGCAAAAAATAACCATTTTCGGTGATCTCCATTTCCCTACCCTCTACAATAGCGTTCTTATTAAAGGAGGAATAAAGAAAAACAGTTTCGAACTTTTCACCCTGTGTTAAACTTACAATGAAATTCTTTTTAACATAGGTATGGGTCTTGCCCACCGCATATGCAAGCTTTGGTTCATAATGAACGCTAAAACTTGGTTTGCCTGATATGTGTTTTATAAATCGTGCTATTTCAGGTGGACCATAATAGGAATTAACTCCTTTGAGATAACGAGGCATAAAATCGTGCACCTCAAAGATATTATCTCCATCAACGTACCTGGTAATGAGCACAGCAGTGTGTTTTTTATACCGTTGTGTGATGGCATATGAAGGTGCCACCTTTATCCCAAAGCTTCCTCCTTTTTTTTCATCGAGTAACTTGGCAAAAACGGAAGAAGAATCAAACTCGGGCAAACAACTCCACTCAATTGATCCCGTTTTTGAGACAAGCGCCGCACTTCTGCAATTTCCTATAATTCCATAATCTAAGTTATCCATAAATGAGAATCTGGTAAAAGTTTTGGTTTCATTGTAATTGCGCCACAATTTGACGAAATTTAGAGAAATTAAAGCTAAAAGGAGTTAAAAACAATCATTTTATGGCCAAAACTATCATTATCTCAAATCGGCTCCCTGTTCAGTTGCAAATTGACAATGGATCGATTAACGCTATCCCAAGTGTTGGGGGTTTAGCTACCGGAATGAAATCTGTTCATTCTGAAGGGCAAAGCCTGTGGATAGGATGGAGTGGCCTTACCGAGGAAGAGATTCCTCCTGAGCTCGAAGGTAAGATAGATGCAGCCCTGGCTAAACATGGTTCTTCTAAAGTAAAACTAACCACAGAAGAAGTAGATGGTTTTTATTACGGTTTTAGCAACCGTACTATTTGGCCTCTATTTCATTATTTTCTTGAATACGCAGAGTTTGAACTGGCTAGTTGGAATACCTACAAAGCAGTGAATCAAAAGTTTGCAGATGCCATACTGAAGGAAGCCGGGGAAGATGACATCATATGGGTTCATGACTATCAACTTATGCTTGTACCTCAAATGGTTCGTGAAAAACGCCCCAATATTTCCATTGGATTTTTCCTTCATATTCCATTTCCCTCCTATGAGATCTTCAGAACACTACCCTGGCGGGAAGAAGTATTAAAGGGATTACTGGGATCGGACCTTATTGGCTTCCACACATACGACTATGAACGGCATTTTCTAAGTTCTGTTCGGCGTATACTAGGATTAGACGTTAGCTTTAATGATATATATTCGGATGACCGTGTTGTAAAAGTAGATTCTTTCCCAATGGGAATCGATTATGCGAAATTCAGTGAAGCCGCTAAACAACATAAGTCGCTTTCAAAAAAAGACCAGTCCGAGCTTCAAAGGAGACTCAACAAACACAAAGAGGCTTCACCCGATGCTAAATTTCTACTTTCAATAGACCGTTTAGACTATTCCAAAGGCATCGCTAAACGCTTAAATGCCTATGAATATTTTTTTAAAAAATACCCTCAATACAAGGAAAAGGTCCGTCTTATAATCCTTGCCGTTCCATCTAGATCTAATGTTCCTCAATACAAATTATTGAAAAGAGAGATCGATGAACTGGTAGGCAGGATCAATGGTGAACTGGCTACTGTTAGCTGGACACCCATTTGGTATTTCTATCGTTCTATGCCTTTTGACAACCTTATTGATCTTTATACTTCCTGCGATATTGCCTGGCTTACCCCCATCCGGGATGGGATGAACCTTGTGGCAAAAGAGTACATAGCTACTCGTACAGATAAAACGGGCGTTCTTATTTTAAGTGAGATGGCAGGATCCGCAAATGAAATGAACGAATCCCTGTTGATCAATCCAAATAATTTTGAGCAAATCGCTGATGCTATTCACAGGGCGATCCAAATGCCGGTAGAAGAGCAAAAAGAAAGAAATACTGTGTTGCAAAAAAGGCTGGAACGCTACAACGTAGAAAAATGGGCCAATGACTTTATGCGATCGCTCACTATACAAAGTGATAAGGATCCAACCTATGTAACCAGGCGTTTATCTATTGATCTTTCAAACACCATCATGGCCCAATTCCGCAAAGCAAAAAAGCGACTACTCTTTCTAGATTATGATGGTACCCTGGCCGGATTTCACAATGATCCACAGAAAGCATCCCCGGATGCCGCCTTGTATGAATTGATAGACCAACTAGCTGCCTTAACAAATACGGATGTCTATCTAATCAGTGGGCGCGATAAGGAAACCTTTGAGCGCTGGTTCCTAAAGAAAAAATACAATATGATCGCGGAGCATGGCGTATGGCTATCAGAAAAAGGATTGGACTTCACAATGCTCGAAAATGTGAAAAAAGATTGGATGGAAAAGATTTTACCTGT
Organism: uncultured Flavobacteriaceae bacterium; assembly: GCA_963796935.1. GTDB lineage: Bacteria > Bacteroidota > Bacteroidia > Flavobacteriales > Flavobacteriaceae > Muriicola. The sequence continues at coordinate 367,176 of CAWCNT010000013.1, read as the reverse complement.
GTTAGAATCCTTTGTTGACAGAACCCCCGGTAGTTTTATAGAAGAGAAGAATTATTCCCTGGCATGGCATTACCGCAACACGGATCCCGACTTTGGACAGAAGAGAGCCTCAGAATTAAATACGGTATTGCGTAGTCTTATCGCAAACGATGACCTAAGTGTGCTGAATGGCAATAAAGTAATGGAGATAAAAAGTAGCAATGTGAATAAAGGAAGAGCCGCAATGCGTATTTTTACTCAGCAAGATTATGATTTTGTGTTTGCCATTGGAGATGACTGGACAGATGAATTCATGTTTCAGGAATTACCGGAGACAGCAGTGACAGTAAAGGTGGGAAGACAGAAAACACAAGCCAAATACTATCTAGACAGCATAAAAAATGTACGCGACTTACTCAAACGGTTTACAGAATAAAAAGTCTATGTATCTACGAATACTTCTATTACTATTTATTGGCACTTGTTCCCTTGTTGGTTCTGCCCAAACAAATACCGAGGTATTTGTTGTTATGTTAGAGACAATATCAGAAGGCATGAGTTTTGATGCTTTACAGAATATATCTAACAATCCCGGGTATGACAATCAACCTTCTTTTTACAATGACAACCTGGTATTATTCTCTTCCACACGAAATGGCCAAACCGATATTGCTGCCTACTCATTGAACAAGGATAATTTGCAATGGAAATCAGAGACAAAGAATGGCAGTGAGTACTCTCCGGTAAAGATTCCGGGGAAACGATCTATTTCGGCCATTAGGCTAGATACAGACGGTACCCAATTGTTGTATGAGTATGACTATAGTAATGGTTCTTCTAAGGTACTTCTGCAAGATCTGAAAGTAGGATATCACCTTTGGTATGACTCTAATATCATTATCTCCACCGTATTAATTGATAATAGAATGGACCTTGTTGTTTCTAATGTAAAGGATGGTACCAACTATACCTTTCAAAAAAATGTAGGAAGGTCGCTTCATAAGATCCCAAATTCTGAGCTCATTAGTTTTATTAGCAATGAAGGGGATATTTTGGAAATAAAATCGATGAACCCGCTTTCCGGAGCGACGAAAAAAATAGTTGCCTTGCCTGCCGGAGTACAGGACATGTGCTGGTTGATAAATGGAACCATCCTGGCCGGGAATGACAATCAGATCATACAATTTACACCTGGTTTAGACAACGACCAATGGAGGGTTGTAATAGAATTTCCTAAAAGTAAAATTTCGAAGATCTCCAGGATTACCTCCAATAGTATATCCGGTAAATTGGCTTTCGTAGCCGAAGTTCCCGGTAATTAATCCCAGATCTCCTTTTTTATGCACAACATTTTACTCTTTATGTATTGGTGGCAATTATGTCGATTATATTAGGAGTTTTAAAAGTTGGTATTAACTTTGGGGCTTCAGGTTTCTTTTATGGTCTTTTAGGGCCATTATGTTACCTTCACGCCGTTTGGTTCAATAAAAAATACAGAAAAACATTATTATGAAATTCATCTTTTTTACTGCCCTATTTATTTCCTTTCAATTTTCATATGGTCAATCTTCCAACGATATATATGCCATTGTTGATGCGGTTTCTTCGGAACGCATTAAAACAGATGTGACCAAGCTCGCTAATTTTGGTACGCGGCATACCCTAAGTGACACCCTTTCTGCTACCAGAGGTATAGGTGCAGCACGGCGATGGATAAAAGGAGAGTTCGAAAATATTTCTGCAGCATGCAATGACTGCCTCAATGTATTTTATCATCAGGAATTAGTTAAAAAAGGTGACAACCAACGAATTGTAAAAGATGTGATGGTTGTAAACGTACTAGCCGTCCAAAAAGGTACTAAATACCCAAACCGCTATGTCATTATGAGCGGGGATATAGATTCGCGAGTTAGTGACCCAACGAATTATACGTCCGATTCTCCGGGCGCCAATGACAATGCCAGTGGTATGGCCGGAACGATAGAGGCTGCAAGGGTTCTTTCAAAATACAGTTTTGAGAATAGCATTATCTATGTAGGCTTGTCTGGGGAAGAACAAGGCTTGTATGGGGGTAAATTCCTCGCAGCTTATGCCAAGGAAAAAGGATGGGATATTATAGGTGTTTTAAACAATGATATGATAGGAAATATCACCGGTGTAGATGGGGTGACCAGCAACCGCGATTTCAGGATTTTCTCTGAACCTGTACCCCCGACAGAAACAGAAAAGCAACGCAATGCAAGAAGATTTTACGGTGGCGAGGTTGATGGTATTTCCAGACAATTAGCACGCTATGTACATAAGAATACGAAGGCGTTTATGCCAGAAATGAACCCCATGTTAATTTACCGATTAGACAGGTTTGGACGTGGAGGCCATCACCGTCCATTTAATGATCAGGGGTTTCCGGGAATCAGGATCATGGAAGCACATGAAAATTACACACAACAACATCAGGATATACGCGTGGAGAATGGAATTGCCTATGGTGATGTGCTGGAGCATGTAAATTTTGAATATGCCAAAAAGCTTACTGCAGTGAATGCCATTAACCTGGCCTCTTTGGCCTGGGCGCCCCCAGCACCCGCAGAAGTACAAATTGGCGGTATTGTTGCACCCTCTGCTATTTTAAAATGGAGCAAATCCGAGGGAGCAGCAGGCTATAAGATCTACTGGAGAGACACCACCTCCCCTACCTGGGATCATAGTAGAATGGTTGGTGATGTTAGCGAGTTTACCTTAGAAGGGATCGTTATCGATAATTATTTCTTTGGTGTTGCCGCAGTGAGTGAAGAAGGATTTGAAAGTCCGGTGGTCTTTCCTAATGGTATTTTCCGGAATTAAAGAATAATGGCTACAAATCAATTTTTGTACAAAGGGCTATTTGGTTGCCTTTGTATCCTACTTTTTAGTTGCAGAGAGGTAAAGAAAGAGAATACTTCTGTTGCTTCCACCGGCTATCTTCCGGATCTCAATATCCTCTTTGAAGATTATGAGAAAATGGAGCGCAATGAACGTTATGATGAGATTGCAAGGGAGATCGTTTTAGCTAATATTGACCTCAAATCATCAGAGCTTTATATGGAGGCCGCTTCGCTCTATCAGCTTGCAGATAAATTAGATTCTACCGTATTACTCATCCATAAGGCGATAGACCATGGAATGGCCAACCCTACCATTCTAAAGCAATATCCCGGCCTTGTTGAATTAAAGACCAAGGAGATGAGGCACCTAAAAAAACGTCTTGATTCTCTGGAAGTAAAACTTCATAATATCTCAAACTTTACACTGGAAATGAGGTCGATGGACCAATTCTGGCCTTATTTTGAAGAAGCCAAAGCAAATCCGGATAGCGCCAAACAGTATCTAAAGAATTACATCTTATTAGGTCCTCCCGAAATCAGAGACTATTATGCCATCAGATACTACAATCTGGAAAATATGTTTGGGCAGATGATCAATGGCTCTCCAAAATATTATTCCTATCTCAAGGAGTATTTAAAGAAACAAAGTGTAGATGGTCTGAAACAACAAACTGAGTTGGCAATGCAGACCTTTAAAACACTTTATCCCAATGCTGTATTCCCAAAGGTTTATATGGTTCCCGGTTTATTAAATTCGGGTGGTACGGCCTCTGAAATGGGATTATTTATTGGGGGAGACATGTATGGCAGATCTGATGGAATGCCGGTTATAGAACTAAATGATTGGCAAAAGGAAGCGATAATGGAAATGAAAATGCTTCCTCAACTTATCATACATGAATTAATGCATTTTCAGCAAAATTATGGGGACAAGGTGAATAGAGATAAGGTTCTTTATAAGATCATTGAGGAAGGCGTATGTGATTTTTTGGTAGAACTCTCAACTGGTATACCCATACAATCAGCACAATTGGATTATCTGAATTCCCCGGAAAACTTTGAGCTGATCACTATCGATCTGCAACAAGAACTTTTCTCAGAAGATCTTTCAAATTGGCTTTACAACGGAGGGTCTATTGAAGACAGACCGCACGATCTTGGATATGCGCTGGGGTATTTGATATCAAAGTCGTATTATCAAAATGCGGTAAATAAGAAGGAAGCGCTTGAAAATCTTTTGACCACAAACGATATGCGCTCTATTCTTGAGGCCAGTGATTATGCGTATCTTTTGTTCGTAAATTCTAATTCTTAACCGGAATATCATGAAATTTAAGCGTCTATACATTTTAGTGCTTACCGTATTAGTTAGCTTTTATGGTAGCGCCCAGATGTTTACTCAACAAGACAGCCTCCGTGGAAGTATTACAGCGGAGAGAGCTTGGTGGGACTTAACTTTCTATGACCTTAAGGTAGAAGTAGAACCGGAGGAAAAGTTTATTGAAGGGTCTAATACCATTCGCTATAAAGTACTTAAACCACATCAGGTAATGCAAGTAGAACTTCAGCAACCTCTGAAGATCCTGAGCATACTTCAGGATGGGCAGCCATTATCTTATACCAGCAAAGGATATTCCCATTTCATATCCCTGGGAAAACCTCAGCTTGTTGGGGAGATTAACGAAATTGTGATCAATTACTCAGGAAATCCCCGGGAAGCGATCAGAGCACCCTGGGATGGAGGATTTTCCTGGAGCAATGATAAAAACGGACGACCTTTTGTTGCTACCTCATGTCAGGGTCTAGGAGCCAGCGTTTGGTGGCCCAATAAGGATCATATGTACGATGAAGTAGACAGTATGGCCATTAGTGTTACAGTACCTAAAGATCTTATAGCAGTAGCTAATGGACGGCTAAAAAAAGTACACGAACAAGAGGACACCCAAACCTACGATTGGTACGTTAGCAATCCGATCAATAATTACGGGGTAAATGTAAACATTGGTGACTATGTTTATTATGGTGAAACCTACGACGGTGAGAAAGGCCCATTAGAGCTTTCTTACTATGTTTTAAAAGATAATCTGGAAAAGGCCAGGCAACAATTTAAACAAGTGCCGCTTATGCTCCAGGCCTTCGAGCATTGGTTTGGACCCTATCCTTTTTACGAGGATAGTTATAAATTGGTGGAAGTACCCTATCTGGGTATGGAACATCAAAGCTCCATTACCTATGGAAACAAGTATCAAAACGGATATTTAGGAAATGATCTTTCCGGTTCCGGGTGGGGGAATACATTCGACTTTATCATTATCCATGAATCCGGACACGAGTGGTTCGCCAATAATATTACGTATAAGGATATAGCAGATATGTGGATCCATGAAGGCTTTACAGCATATTCAGAAAATCTGTATCTCAATTATCACCAGGGTAAAACTGCCTCTTCTGAATACGTAGTGGGTACCCGTAAAAATATAAGTAACGACAGGCCTGTTATTGGTCCGTACGGAGTGAATAAATCTGGTTCCGGAGATATGTATTACAAAGGAGCCAATATGCTCCACACCCTGAGGCAACTGTTGGAAGACGACGAAAAATGGCGCAGTATTCTTCGAGGCATGAATTCGGAATTTTATCATCAAACTGTAACCACTGCGCAAATTGAAAACTATCTCAGTGAACAAACTGGTATAGATCTTACCGCCTTTTTTAACCAATACCTCAGATCTACTAAGATCCCAATGCTCGAATACAAAGTAGAAGAAAATACCCTTACATACAGGTATACTGATATTGTTACGGATTTTGATATGCCGATACGAGTTTTTATAGGGGAAAAAGAACATTGGCTTTTTCCAACAATGGAATGGAAAAGTGAAAAACTTCCCAACCTAACTCAGATGGCGGTAGACAACAATCTTTATATAAGAACAAGCAGGTTAGATTAAAATACCCTTCTGTTTAAAATAAGATATCTTTGTAAAACCACCGTGTTTTCTTACTTAGCCAGCGTGTTTTCGTTCTTTGTAAATTTCAGGTGAGGATGTCGTTAGGTTCATGTCTAAATTGCCGAAGAAATATCGTTTTGTTGACCTCTCCGATTATGGCAGATCTGCCGGAAAAAAAATAGCCTCATCCCTTAAAAATACTTCCGTAACCCCCGTACAAGTGACCCTCCTTTTTCTTATTTGCGGTATTCTGGCAACCCTTTGTATTTTATTTCAATACTACTGGGCAGCGGCGGCACTTTTAGTTTTAAAATCAATACTCGATGCGGCCGATGGCGAATTAGCCCGAATAAAGAAAACCCCTTCGTATACAGGCCGCTACCTGGATTCTATTTCTGATATCATCCTAAACATCCTCCTTTTAGCAACAATCTGGTATGTTACCCAGGGATCTGTGGTTTACGCTATTTTAGCCTTAATCGGACTTCAATTACAGGGAACCCTTTACAATTATTATTATGTAATACTGCGTAACCGATTCCATGGGGATACTACAAGCAGGGTCTTTGAAAAAGAGGTTCCGAAGGCTATGCCAGGGGAAAAACAACAATATGTACACATTCTGTTCAAGATCTATCGTCTCTTTTACGGTCCATTTGATAAAATAATTTACCTTCTTGACCGCAAAGCGGTTACCGGCAAAATATTGCCTAAGTGGTTTATGACGGCTGTTTCTACTTTTGGACTTGGATTCCAATTACTGATCATTGGCGGTATGCTCGTTTTTGATCTAAAGGATTATATCATTCCTTTTTTTATTGGTTTTTCTCTCTTTATTTTCATTTTTATAGGATTGAGAAGGTTTCTAAATCGGTAATTCTTTCTACCTTACCTATTCATTAGAACAGAAGTGTTTACAGGCTGAAAAATAGCCTTGTAAGCGGAACAAATACCATTGTAATGCAACGACTTTATATTCTCATTTGCGCACTCTTTCTCATATCCTGTCAAGCGGTTCCTGAACAAAAGAAATCATCGGGAACACTTATATCTGATGTTTCCATTTTGGATGTCAGTACCGGTGAGATCATCGAACATCAAAGTATCGAAATTGATTCGGGAAAAATACGTCGTATTACAGGTATTCTTAAGGATACTTCGGGTTTTCAAACAGTTATCGATGGGAAAGGCAAGTATGTGATGCCCGGTCTGGCAGAAATGCATGCGCACATCCCATCCCCTCCTATTTCTCAGGAACAATTGGAAGAGACCTTGTTTCTTTACCTTTCCAACGGTATTACAACCATAAGAGGGATGTTGGGACACCCGTCTCACCTCGAACTAAAAAAACTCGTGGCCAAGGGTGAAGTATTGGGTCCAAGGATCTTCACTTCCAGCCCGTCTCTTAATGGTAATACCGTAAGAACTCCCGCGGAAGCAAAAGCTAAGGTTGCACTATATCAAAAGGATGGGTACGATTTCCTTAAAATTCATCCCGGTATTTTAAAACCAGTATTTGATCAGATAGTAGCGACAGCAAAAGAAGTGAATATTCCTTTTGCAGGTCATGTGCCTGTTGATGTGGGTATTAAGAATGCATTGCTTAGCGGATATTCATCCATTGACCATGTTGACGGGTTTCTGGAAGGCCTGGTACCAGAGAGTACCAGGGTGAATCCAAGAGAAAACGGATTTTTTGGTTATGATTTTACAATGCTGGCCGATACTAATTTAATTCCTTCATTGGTTTCATTGGCTAAGGAGAAAGAGGTTTGGATCGTCCCTACTCAAAGTTTGTTCGAACGATGGTTCGCTCCTGTTTCTGCGGATCAACTCCTCAATGAACCGGAAATGATCTATATGCCTGTTACTACTCTAACAAATTGGAAGATGCGCAAAGAACAAACTATGGGAGAAGGCACTAATTTTAGCAAAGCTCAATGGGAACGGTTCAATGCAATCAGACTTCAGTTGATAAAAGCCTTGCAAGACAATGGGCATGGAATTCTCCTGGGCTCAGACGCCCCACAGTTATTCAATGTACCCGGATTCTCCATCCATCATGAAATTGATGGAATGATCCACGCCGGTTTAACCCCCCTGCAGATTCTTCAAAGTGGCACTTTAAATCCTGCTATCTATTTTGATCAGCAAGAAGTGTTTGGACAAATAAAGGAAGGTATGGTAGCAGATTTGCTACTGCTTAGGGAAAACCCTTTAGATGATGTTAAAGCGTTAAAAAAATTAGACGGGGTAATGGTAGGAGGAAAATGGATAGACAGAAAAACGATCGATAAAAAACTTAAGGTCATTGCTTCACATGCGGAAAATCAATAATCAGCTTTGTATGGAATTCTTTAAAAATCTCAATTTCTTGAAACCAATTTTATCAAAAGTAAGCTTGGTTGCTATGGTCTTTGGTTGCTATTCCGGTTTTAGTCAGACCCTTTTGATACCAGCTCGTGTTTTCGACGGGGAATCAATGCATGAAGGATGGGTGGTGATGGTAGAAGAAAACCGGATAACCTATGCCGGTGACCCTGCCGGAATTAAGAATATTGCTGGCGTTACAAAAATTTCCCTGCCAGACATGACATTACTACCAGGCATCATTGAGGGTCACTCTCACCTGTTACTACACCCGTATAATGAGACTTCCTGGAATGACCAGGTGCTCAAGGAATCTCCTGCAGAAAGAGCGATCAGAGGCGTTGTGCATGCAAAAAATTCACTGATGGCGGGTATCACAACCATGCGCGATCTGGGTGCTGAAGGCGCAGGGTATACAGATGTTTATTTAAAAAAGACCATAGACGAAGGGATCATTTCCGGTCCTCGTTTGTTAGTTGCCGGGCCAGCTATTGTTGCCACAGGAGCTTATGGCCCAAAGGGGTTTCATGATGGAGTAAATGTTCCTTTAGGAGCGGAAACTGCCAGCGGAATAGATGAAGTGATAAGGACCGTACGAAGACAACTTGGAAATGGCGCTAATTTTATTAAAGTATATGCCGATTATAGATGGACTCCCGGAGCTGCGTCTGAGCCTACTTTTCTACCTCAGGAATTGGAAGCCATGGTGGCCACAGCTACCAGCGCCGGAAGTTACGTGGTGGCACATGCCAGTACGCCGGAAGGGATGCGCCGAGCGATAATGGCAGGCGCAGAAACCATTGAACATGGGGATGGAGGAACATCAGAAATATTTCAATTAATGAAAGAAAACGGAGTTGCCCTGTGCCCTACTCTGGCAGCTGGTGATGCCATAGAACAATACAGAGGATGGGATAAAGAAAAAGAAGCAGCTTCTGCCAGGATCATCGCAAAGAAAGAATCTTTTTCCCTTGCACTAAAATCGGGTGTAACCATAGTCTTTGGAGGTGATGTAGGGGTCTTTCCCCACGGAGAGAACTACCGGGAAATGGATCTTATGGTCTCTTACGGCATGAAGCCCCTCGATGTTTTAAAAGCTGCTACCAGCGTAAATGCCAGGATCTTTCATCTAGACAGGGTGGGCACTATAAAAAAAGATTTCCTGGCCGATCTTGTAGCTGTTAAAGGCGATCCTTCCAAAGATATTGGAGTAATGAAGGAGGTTAGATTTGTTATGAAGGATGGGCAGATATACAAGAGAGTTGAATAACTACCTGTTGGATCAATCTAGATCTTCAAACCTGGAAGTTCTTTTTTAAAGCCTTTTCTGTAAAAACGATCATCGCAATACTGCTTGCCAGGACCAATGAAATAATTAGGATGATGTTAATGGTTTCATCGAACTGAAATAAAAACCCGAAAAAAATTCCAATCATAGTAAGTAAAAATCCTTGTTTGATCATTTCCTTGGCGGCAAAAATTTGTGCAAAATCCCATCGCTCCTGAGATTTCATTGAGGAAGGCGTTCTATAACCAATCCAGCGGTTGATCTTTTTAGGGGGATACATTCTAAGTAAAATACCTGCAATATAGAAAGCCATCCCCACAAATAGGCATCCAAGCATCAAGCTGTTAGAATAATTCATCTCCTCTTTTAAAACAAATATATATCTTAAAGTCTAAAATACAGGGCTTTTACAATGGCCATAAAAGAAGCATACAATTTACTTCCTTAACAACTCTTTAAGAATTACAAGAAGTGATTTTGGTATATTTAACGAACGAACCTAGAACTAACTATAACTATGAAAAAAGGACTACTCTCCCTGATGCTTTTGGCATCCGTTTCACTCTTCTCTCAAGATTTTAAAATGGACCTGATTCAGGACCTGAAACCCCGCAATATTGGCCCTGGTGGAATGAGTGGAAGGGTAACTGCCATTGACGTGGTGCATACAGAACCAGATATGATGTATGCAGGGACCGCATCTGGCGGCTTGTGGAAATCGTCTTCGGGTGGTATCACGTGGAAACCAGTCTTTGACAAAGAGTTAACGGCATCTATTGGCGCCGTTGCTATCCAACAGAGTAATCCTTCTGTTATCTGGGTAGGTACGGGAGAAGGTAATCCCAGAAACAGCCTTAATGGAGGCTATGGCGTCTATAAGTCGATCGATGGCGGTAAGAATTGGATGGCCATGGGGCTAGAAAAAACAAGACATATCCACAGGATCCTAATTGATCCTACTGATCCTAATACAGTATACGTAGGAGCTATAGGTTCTCCATGGGGAGAGCATCCGGAACGTGGGGTTTTTAAAACTACGGACGGGGGTAAATCATGGTCTAAAGTGCTTTTTGTGAATAACCGGACCGGTGTGGCCGACCTCATAATGGACCCTACCAATCCCAATAAGATGTTCGCAGCTATGTGGGAGCACAAAAGAGATCCCTGGTTTTTTAATTCAGGGGGTCCCGGAAGCGGACTTTATATGACCCATGACGGAGGTGCCAATTGGAAAAAGATCAGTGAAGAGGACGGTTTTCCTAAAGGCGATCTTGGGAGGATAGGCGTGGCTGTGGCTCGCAGCAAACCCTCAGTAGTATACGCATTGGTTGAAGCCAAAAAGAATGCACTGTACAAATCTGAAGACGGGGGTTTTAAATGGAAAAAGATCAACGACAAAAGTGATATTGGCAACAGGCCGTTCTACTATTCCGAGATTTATGTAGATCCGCAGAATGAGAACAGGGTTTATTCGGTATTTACATATGTGAATGTTTCCGAAGACGGAGGTAAGAATTTTACTGAATTGATGCCGGCGTATGGCGTAGTAAACGGAGTGCATCCCGATCATCACGCCTGGTGGATCCACCCTGAAGACGGACATTTTATGATAGACGGGAATGACGGGGGATTGAATATTACAAGAGACAGAGGAGAAAGCTGGCGATTTATTGGCAATCTGCCTGTTGGGCAATTCTACCATATAAGTACTGACAATGAATTTCCTTATAATGTTTATGGGGGTATGCAGGATAATGGCTCCTGGCGAGGTCCGGCTTATGTCTGGAAAGATCAGGGGATACGCAATAGCTATTGGCAGGAGATAGCCTTTGGAGATGGCTTTGATGTGGTTCCGGACAAAGACGATTCGCGCTTTGGATATGCAATGAGTCAACAGGGATATGTTAGCAGGTACGACCATATTACCGGAAATAACTACTCAGTGCGACCAACACCTCCAGATGCCACAACAGAATTGAGATTTAACTGGAACGCGGGAATAGGACAAGATCCTTTTGATAATAGCACCGTGTATTTTGGAAGTCAGTTTGTGCATAAAAGCACCAATAAAGGGCTCACCTGGGAAGTGATCTCAGCAGATCTTACCACCAATGACCCGGAAAAACTAAAACAAAGTGAAAGTGGAGGTCTAACAATGGATGCCACCGGTGCTGAAAACCATTGTACCATATTGGTAATTGAACCCTCACCTGTAGAAAAGGATATGCTTTGGGTAGGAACAGATGACGGTAGGGTACATTTCACTCGGAATGGAGGGGCTAACTGGACAGAAGTTACTCAAAACATAAAAGGACTTCCCAAGGGAAGCTGGATCCCTCAGATAAAAGCATCTACAAGGAACCAAGGCGAAGCATTGTTAATTGCAAACGATTACAGAAGATTTAACTATATCCCTTATGCCTACAGAACAAGGGATTACGGTAAGACGTGGGAAAGGATAGTAGATCAGACAGATGCACAGAGTTATACGCTTTCTATCGTTGAAGATCCGGAAAACCCGAACCTTTTATTTCTAGGTACTGATGATGGCCTGTATGTTTCTTTTAATGCTGCCAAAAAATGGCAGAAATGGACAGAAGGGTACCCAACGGTCTCAACAAAAGATTTAACAATACACCCAAGGGAACACGATTTGGTTATTGGAACATTTGGACGCGCCGCCTGGGTGTTGGATGATATAAGACCACTGAGAGCAGTTGCTGCTGATCCTGCTATCCTGAGTAAGGACATTAAGGTATTCGATCCTCCAATCGCTTACCAGGCAGCTTATCAACAGCCCACAGGAAGCAGATTTGGTGCAGATGCCTTGTTCAATGCCGAAAACAGAGAGGAAGGAGCTATGATCACTTATTTTTTGAAAGAAGGTGTCAAGAAAGCCGAACCAAAGAAAGATTCGGAAGACCAAGAAGAAGAAAAAGATGAGGAAGAAGCCAATGAAGATGAGAAGGGAGAAAAACAGGAAGCAAAGAAAACAAAAGATTCTGTAGTGGTTCAGATCTACAACGGAGAAGACCTTATCAGGACCTTAAAATACAAAACGCCCGAAAAGCCTGGTTTCCACAGGGTCTACTGGAATATGGATGAAAAAGGGCCGGACCGTCCTTCACGCACAATTCGTAAGCGCAGCAGAGAAGCAGGTGGTGTGGATGTAAAACCTGGCAAGTATAAAGTTGTTTTATCGCTGGGTGAAATGACGGATGAGACAATGATCACTGTAGCCTCCGATCCGCGTTTAGATGTATCAACTACTGCCATTAATGAGGTTTATGAGGCCAGTAAAAAACTGGAAGGCTTTACTCAAACCGCAGCAGATGCCGTTAAACAATTAGCGGAAAGCAAAAAAGCAGCGGACAAATATCAGAAGGACCTGAAAGAGTTGGATAAAGATAAATTTAAGGACGCTATTAAGGCCTCAAAAGACATTTCAAAGAAAATTGATGGCCTTATAGATGTTTATCTGGGGAAAGTTGATAAACGGCAGGGGATTACTCGTAATCCGGAGCTTACGGTAATGAGGAGAATTGGGAACGCCTATCAATATGTTCGCTCCAGAAAAACAGGTATCACAGAAACAGAAACAAGGCTAATGCAATTCGCAGAAGCAGATCTGAAAGCGGCTTTAGAGAAGACCAACGCCTTTTTCGCAGACGAGTGGAAAACATACCGTGAGTCCATAGAACCGCTAAGCATTTCAATGTTTAAGGATACGTTTCCACTATAACATTGGACTAAATCTCAGGGTTTATAGCCTGTAGAATTTAATTGAAATAAGTACTAATCAAATTAATTGATCATGAAAAAAATAAGCCTCTTACTGATGCTGGCAGTTTTTTGGAACTGTAAGGAAAAAAAGGAAGATACCATAGTCCAAAACCTCAAATCCTATACCATAGAACAGATGATGGATAATGAGAATGTGGGAGGTGGAAGTTTTTCGCCAGACCTTTCAAAACTACTCGTTACAAGTAACAGATCTGGTATTTACAATATGTATACTGTATCATCTACTGGTGGAGCTTTTCAGCCTGTTTCCGAATCTGACAGTTCCTCTGTTTTCTCGATCTCCTATTTTCCTGAAGACGAACGGATGTTATTTCGAATGGACAATAACGGGAATGAGATCTATCATATCTTTCTACGCGAAAGTGATGGGTCCCACAGGGATCTTACACCTTATGAAGGGGCCAGATCTTTGTTTTACGGTTGGGCTAAGGATGATAAGAATTTTTTCTTTGGCTCTAATCAACGAGACAAGCGATTTATAGATCTCTATAAAATGGACCTCGCCTCTTTTACTCCTTCCCTTGTATACCAGAATGATGAAGGGTATAATATTGAGGCTATTTCCCATGATGAGAAGTTCCTTGCCCTTAGCAAGTCCATAAATACAAATGACAGTGATCTTTACTTATATAAGTTGGAGGACAAGTCGCTTATTAAAATAAATGAGAATCAAAGTGCGAATAGTGCCCAGGATTTTACAATAGATAACACAGGTTTTCTATATACTACCGATGATGGATCAGAATTTTCTTATTTGATGCATTACGATTTGGCAAGCGGTACTCATAAAAAGATTTTGGAACGGACATGGGACATAGCAGGATCGTATTTCACGGAAAACGGAAAATACAGAGTAACTTATATCAATGAAGATGCTAAGAATAGTATTGAAGTATTGGAGGTAGGGACAGGCGAAATGATGACTTTACCGGCCATTGGGGATATGGATATAACCAATGTAGCATTTTCAGATGACGAAAGCCATATGCGCTTCTATGCCGGGGGTTCTAATTCCCCATCAGACCTTTTTGTTTATAACATTGAGACCAAAGAGCAACATAAAATTACAGACGTGCTGAACAAGGAGATTCAACGTCAGGACATGGTCCGTGCTGAAGTAATAAGGTTTGAGTCGTTCGATGGCGTAGAGATCCCTGCTATCTATTACAAACCGCATCAGGCGTCTGAAACAAACAAAGTGCCTGCCCTGGTCTGGGTTCATGGAGGTCCCGGGGGACAAAGCAGACAGAATTTTAGCTCCTTTATTCAATACCTGGTGAATCATGGCTATGCAATTCTCGCCGTCAACAATAGAGGAAGTAGTGGCTACGGAAAAACCTTTTACCAAATGGATGATCTGAATCACGGCGACAAGGATTTGAAAGATTGTGTGGAAGGTAAGAACTGGCTGGCCTCACAAACAGAAATAGATCCGAACAAAATTGGGATCATAGGAGGTTCTTACGGAGGTTATATGACCATGGCCGCCCTTACCTATACCCCGGAAGAGTTTGCAGTAGGTGTTAATTTATTTGGAGTAACAAACTGGATACGTACGCTCAGAAGTATACCACCATGGTGGGAATCTTTTAAGGATGCACTTTACAAAGAACTGGGCGACCCAAATAGTGCTGATTCTGTAAGACTACGAGAAATTTCTCCACTTTTCCACACAGATAAAGTAACAAAACCTCTTATAGTACTTCAGGGCTCGCAAGATCCAAGAGTATTGCAGATAGAGTCTGATGAGATAGTGGCTGGTGTAAGAAAAAATGGTGTTCCGGTAGAATACGTACTCTTTGAAGATGAAGGTCATGGTTTTGTTAAAAAAGAAAATCAAATTGAGGCGTATAGCAAGGTATTGGAATTTCTGGAGATCTACTTAAAGGAAGATAAAGGCAAACCAATACAAGATGGCCAATCTATTGAATTAAATACTGACACTGAATGAAGAGAATAAGCATATTATTTGCCCTATTAATAAGCGGAATTAGTGTGGCCCAAAATACTGGCGAAGATGAATGGGGAGCCTGGTATATGTATTTTGGCACCAATAAGATCTCGGAAAAGTTAAGTATTCATTCTGAAGCGCAATTTCGCTTCTATGAAACCACCCAGAATTTTAATCAACTCCTATTGCGAACCGGGCTTAACTATCATATTAATCCCGATGCTATAGTGACCCTTGGATATGGATATATTTCTACAGATGGAACTTTTGAAGAATTTCCGGAGGAAATAAATTCTAAGGAAAACCGGATCTTTCAACAACTCATCCTGAAAAATAAGGTAGGAGAATTCCGTTTTGAACACCGGTACAGGCTGGAGCAACGCTTTATAGATTTTGGGGAAACCACAGACACTCAGCACAGAGCGCGTTATAGACTACAAGTAACCCTTCCTCTTACCGATACATTTTTCGTTAATGTTTATGATGAGGTGTTCCTGAATCTACAGGACCAGGTTTTTGGTCAGAACCGTCTATATATGGCCTTAGGTGTGCATATAACCGATAATAGCAGCCTGCAGCTGGGCTATTTAAAGAATCATTTTAATTCCTCCAATTTTGATCGCATTCAGTTAGGTATCTTTTTTAATCCCGACTTAAGAAGTGCACAAAAAAGGACAAAATGAAACGCCAAAAAGTAACTTTTCTAAACAAAAACAATCAGGAATTAACAGGTCGCTTAGAATTTCCCGTAGACCAACAACCGCATAATTACGTGGTTTTTGCCCATTGCTTTACATGTTCCAAAAATTTATCGGCCGTAAAGAACATTAGCGAGGCCCTCACCAACAAAGGTTTTGGCGTTTTAAGATTCGATTTTACCGGACTCGGCGAAAGCGAAGGTGATTTTGAAGACACCAATTTTTCCGGAAATGTTGAAGATCTCATTGCCGCATCTGCCTATTTAGAAAATCATTATAAAGCCCCTAGTCTATTAGTTGGACATTCCTTGGGCGGAGCTGCTGTTATTTTTGCTGCATCTAAAATACCCTCCGTAATAGCAGTTGCCACTATAAGTGCCCCATCTAATCCTAAGCACGTATCACATTTACTAAAGGATCATGTTGATGAGATTAAAAGAACAGGGAGAGCTACCGTTGATCTTGGTGGCAGACCATTTACTATAAAAAAGCAATTCCTGGATGATCTCGAATCTAATTCGCTTTCTACTATTATAAAAGACTTGCGGAAAGCCTTATTAATTTTCCACTCACCTCAAGATGAAACTGTAAATATCAAAAATGCTGAAGAACTTTATATTGCGGCACATCATCCGAAAAGTTTTGTAACTCTGGATGGAGCAGATCATTTATTGTCTAACTCAGATGATTCCAAATATGTTGGTAATGTGATAGCAGAATGGGCAAGCCGATATCTAATTAAAGCTTCAGAAGTAGCTCTAAAAACTACCCATCAGGTAGTAGCAAGTTTAGATAATGATGCCGATTTTACAACTGAGATGAAAGTTGGGAATCATTATATGCGGGCAGACGAACCAAAAGAATATGGTGGCCAGGACTTTGGTCCATCTCCCTATGAATTTGTCTCTGCAGGGCTCTCGGCCTGCACCGCCATGACTATCCAAATGTACGCGAAACGCAAGGGGTGGGATGTAAAAAATGTAGAGGTACATACGTCCTATGGTAAAAATCATGCGCAGGATTGCGAGGACTGTGAATTGGAAAGTGCCAAAATAGATACTTTTGAAAGAGGAATTAAATTGGAGGGAGAATTAGATGAAAACCAATTAAAAAGAATTCTCAATATCGCTAATAAATGCCCGGTGCATAAAACATTGCATTCGGAGACTCAGGTTATCACTAAATTGATATAATAAGATACATACGTTCATTAGGTATTCAAAATGAAATTATAGAAAACTTCCCTTTGAAGTTCGATTTAGAGTAACTCATAGAGCTTTTAAAAACTTAAATTATAAAATTGACTTCCCCCCGAATATTATGTAACTTTAGATGTTAACTAAAGAAAAAACGAAATGAAATTTGTAAGAATAACAGTATTAAGTCTGATCCTGATTACATCCTATAATTGCAAAGAGGCAAAAAAGGAGGCCAGTGAGGTTGTTGAAGAGATGGAAGAAGCCATCCAAGAAGAAGTAATGGTTGAGGCCATTGCATTTAAAATGGAGCCAAAAAGTGATAGTAATGTGGCGGGAGAGGTAAGTTTTACAGAAGAGAATGGTAAAGTTGTTATGAAAGCTACCTTTAGTGGCCTCACGCCAGGAGAACACGCCATCCATATTCACGATAAAGCAGATTGTTCAGCCGCTGATGGTACTTCAACCGGTGGACATTGGAATCCAACCGCAGAACCTCATGGAAAATGGGGTGAAACTGTCGGATATCACAGGGGTGATATAGGGAACTTTACTGCTGATGCCGATGGAAACGCTACTCTTGAATTTACAACAGATCTTTGGTGTATTGGGTGCGAAGATGAAACCAAGAATATAGTTGGGAAAGCGGTTATTGTACACCAAGGGGTAGACGACTTTACGTCTCAACCAAGCGGTGCAGCGGGTGCACGTATTAGCTGTACAGGTATTATTAAATAATGATTATATAATAGCGTATAAAAGCTGTCTACGGGCAGCTTTTTTAATTTAGGGTAGAAAGATATATTTGGATCCTGCCAATTCTAATGGCGTCCTAAAAATAATTTAATAAATTACTGAGGTCTTTACTTACGAAGTAAATTTTGTAGTGAGCGGTTTGCCATCCATATTTTTACAAATACAAGAAGCATTGCAACTGTCCAACTAAAAAAAAGGAAGTATTCCATAACGTAGGTGATTCGGGTCGGTTAATACTCAGTTTTTACACTTAGAATGTTCTTTCGTAACACTTGGGGCATCATGAAAGTCTGTACTTAAACGATAAAAGTAGTCTTTTCGTCTGTAATTTCCTAAAATTTTAGTTAAAAAGTTAGTGTCCAGGCTACTGTCTAACTAGAGTCTCCTGTCTTAATGTAAGTTTTGCTTTTAATCTTTAGCCGTTATGGAATGGCACCTCTATCCTTTCACTGAACTTTTGGCGGGTAGTTTTTTCAACTTTAGTATATTCCATACCAGGATAATTTTCTAGGTTGTAAAGGAGTTTCAAGTACCTAAAAAAGGTAAATTTTAACGTACTTTCGTCATAAATTTTGGAGACATGAATCCTTCGGGTCCAGGCTGGATAAATAAATTTGGTGAAGTTGTTACTAATAAGGCTGGGATATATTCTGACTTTTCTACCCTATATGAGAGCCTTAAAACAAATGGCTTTGTATACGGTATCAATGTAAGGATCCCTTCCTATATAAACATAGAACACAAGCCTTCAGAAGATGAAATGGCAAAGATAAATCTAGTTTCTGCGCTGTATTTCACCTATTCTCTTGAGCGTAGAGAAAGCAGTTTTGATGATTTTCTGGAAACTATCTTTACTTTTTACAAAGAACTGAAAGTAAGCCAGATCTCCTTTCTCAATAAGATATTAACGGGGAGTAAAACTTCGGCACAGCTAGAAAAATTAATAGATTCCAGGGTTTATCTCGAAGACAATGTTATTAGCAGAACTTTTAATAGCATCATAACTAATTCCCTGTTATTTATTGATGTGCTTACATTGCGACATTACTTACGAGGGGGTGAAAAAATAAGAGAACACGCCCAAAAACTGGAATACCTTGCTATTAATATCACCTACCATGCTTTAAATGCCAAGGAAAAGAACAAATCTGATGAAAAATTATCTCAATTATTCGCGGCCTCTCTCTCCTTTATTGACGATGATGAGTCACATTTTGACGGTTCTTACCGCGAAGTACTGCTTACCAATTATTCCCCCTGGGAGAACCAGTATTTTTTAGATGTAGCGAGTCTTACTGTATGGGAAGATTATTCTTTGGACTACAAAGAGTCTGAATTTATTTATGGGATTGGAAAGGATATGGGATTTCCTGTAGAACAGATCGCCAAATCCCTGGAAGATATCAGCAACTTTTTTAAGAAGAATGTACAGAATATTTCTTTTTTAAAGGATACAAACTTGGCTGTACAATTCTATGACAGTATGTCTAAAGTGGTCAACAAACTAATCCTGAGAAATAGCAAACGACTCCAAAAAGAATTATCAGAAAGTAAAGAACTGGTCTATCTAATTTCCAAAGGTACGGTTAAAGATTTAAGTGCTGATGAAAAGAAAAAGATACAAGATCAGTTAGTGGATGTCTTTAAAAGTGTTCCCTCCCTGGCCATTTTTTTATTACCCGGAGGAGCTGTTTTATTGCCTATTTTTATTAAATTGATACCAGCCTTACTTCCTTCTTCTTTCGATGAGAACAGAGTGGCAAAAAAAGACAAAAATACCCCCGAAAAGCCACTATAAGAAAAATCTATGATAGGTATTAAATATCTTATTTTCAGGTGTTTATTTACTTTTACTCTAACCATAACTTAAAGTCACGCACTCGCTCCCTGCTAACAATGATTTCCTGATCTGAAGTCTTGTTTAACTTGATCTGGAGCCTTGAATTGGTATAAGAAATGATGTCTTTGATATGGTTGATATTGACAAAGAATTTCCGGCTTACTCTAAAGAATATTTTAGGCGTTAGTTCTGTTTCCAATTGTTCCAGAGTGGTGTCTAATAGATATGATCTTCCGTCTATGGTTGCTGCATAGGTCCCTTTATTTTCACTGTAAAAACATTCTACATCATCTGCATGGATGATCTTGAGATGCTGCCCTACCCTAACAGTGAATCGTTTTTTATATTCTCTTTCTACAGGATTGACCAATAACTTTTTTATATCCTCAAAATCGATAGCCAATTTTGGAGCAGTCTTATTTTGAGATTTAAATTGATCGACTGCTTTTTCAAGTTCTTCTTCATCAATTGGTTTCAGCAAATAATCTATACTATTCAATTTAAAGGCCTGCAAGGCATATTCGTCAAAAGCTGTTGTAAAGATGATGGCACTTTTTATGTCGAGCACTTCAAAGATCTCAAAAGAGAGTCCGTCCGAAAGCTGAATATCTAAAAAAATAAGGTCAGGGTGGGGATTGTTCTGAAACCATTGTAAAGATTCTTCTACAGAATGAAGTATGTTGGAAGCCTTTACCTCCAGGGACTCTAACATTCTTGCTAATCTACGGGCAGCAGGTTTTTCATCTTCTATAATAAGTACATTCATGATAATCTTAGCGTATTACTTAGAACTTTGGTGGCGTTAATATACTATAAGGAGTTCTCCTTTCCGTAATCTTTCTCCAGGATCTTCTGCAATTGTCGTTCTTCCCATCGCTTAACAATGTTGCTCTTTGGTTTAAATACGCACAATCCGTGGATCAGAAGCCCTATACCCCACAGTATTGGGACACTAAGGACATTCCAAAACAACCAGAAGACAACGTTTGCATCAACCTCAGGGCTATTAATTTCTAGAAAATCGACTCCCCTAAGGCCAAAATACACCAAGAATATATTTACAACAATATAGACAGTAAGGTGGCGGTAGAACCGTTTTATTTTTTTGACTCGTTTCAGTGCTTTTTTATAAGCGGCTAACTTTGCTTCTTTCATCATTACTTATATTTTGCGGCATCGCGTTTATCCTTGTCAATGTATTTCTGGATCTGTCTCTCCTCCCAGTTCTTTCCCAGGATAGGATTGAAATTAAATACTTTGGCTGCGTGAAACGCCAGGCCTATTCCCCAGAAAAATGGTGTAAAAAAGGTACCGAACTGCCAGAAAGTGTCCCCGTCATCTAAAGCACGAATAAGGATATTCACCATTATAAAGGAATTGATTATAATATAAATGGCCAGATGAATATAAAAGCCTTTTAGCTCTTCCACCCGTTTTTTTGCTCTTTTTAACTTATCGTTCTCTATATCCTGATATTCCATATCTAGTTATTTTAATCTTATTATTCCCATCTTTTTATCTCGTCCTCATCGCGCATTAATTCTTTGATCTTGCGCTCTTCCCAGGATCGTCCAAAAAATGGATTTAGATCGAAGGTGCCTATAGCGTGAAAAACTATCCCTATCCCCCATCCAAATGCAGCCCAAAGGAACCACATGTATACCCATTCATTCGTTAGATAATTAATTACCGCCAAGCCCGAAATAACTATGACGTATGAGGTTAGGTTACCGTAAAATTTCTTTAATTTCTCTACGCGATCTTTGGCTCGCAAGTATTTGTTCTCTTTGCTAAAATCTTCCATGATTAGTGTTTTATATGGTTTAATTGATGCATCTAAATTCTTAATAATCTGCTATAATTCTAAAAGAACTGAACCCAATTGTTGATTTATGATGATGAATTGTCCTTACGGTCATACATAAGATCTTTTTACGTTCTAGTCCTATTTAAAAATCGTCCTTCTCCATAAATTCCTTTATCTTTTTTTCCTCCCAGCTTTTCCCCCAAAGAGGATTGTAGCCATAGGCCTCCATCCCATGAGTAACGACACCAAAGCCCCAGCCTAATGCGGGAAAAATGACCCACGGGAAATCTGTTGTTCTGTAATTGATCCATGCTAAAAAAGGGATCACGATACAGTAGGCAGTTAAGTTTCCCAAGAATCCCTTAATGGCTTCTACCCGCTCTTTTGCCTTCTGATAGCGTTTGTCTTCTATAAATGATTTTTGTGTTTCCATACTTTCAATTTGTTTTGTGAGCATAGGTAATTTTACACTGAATTCTGATGCTGTTTTATCAATACTTACTTTTCTATTCGATAGGATGGAGTATCGTTGCTGAATATTGCGCAGCCCTACCCCACTGCTTCTTTTCACTACCTGCTTTTCCTGGAGATTGTTACTTACTACCAGGCATCCATCTTCTTCAAATACCCTTATTTTCAAAGGTTTTTCCGAGGTAATTACATTGTGCTTTACCGCATTTTCCAATAGCAATTGCAAGGATAGCGGAACAATTCTGGCTTCGGCAATACTGCATGTTTCCGGGATATCGAATACAATGCTATCTTCAAACCTCATTGTCAAAAGTTTTATATAGGTCCTCGCAAAATCAAATTCTTCATTTACCAGTACAAGATCTTTGTTCTTTTGTTCCAGAACATAGCGGTACACCTTTGAGAGTGCTGTTGTAAAGCGCTGGGCCTGTTGCGGATCTTCTTCAATAAGACTCGTAAGCACATTAAGGCTATTAAAGAGGAAATGCGGGTCTAATTGATTTTTCAGGGCATCGAACTTTGCAGAGGCTGTCCCGGCAATGATCTTTTGTTCTTTTATTTTCGTGTCCTGCAGGGCTTTGTAAAAGTAAAAGGCGTGAATAAAAAGTGACACTACGAGGGTGATTACCAGAGCTATTACATAATAATACACCTGTTCATTGGCAATAAAATTCTCAAAAGTGGCTCCATAAATGATCACTTCTACGAACCATCTTACCATACCAAAGGCAAGGACAGTAAAAATGACCGATCCTATGGCTCCAAACCAAAGTCGTTTCTGCGCCTGTGTTTCCCAACTGTATCTCTTGCTGGCGTATACATGAAAATAGGAACTCACTGCAGTTAGCACAAAACTGTAAATGAATGTTATTCCTATCCTTTCCAATAATTCCATCATGACTACCGGATGTCCAAAGTTGATTATTAGATTCACCAGTACTATTCCAACGGTTATCAGAATGGAGACCTTAATGATCTTGTTTAGTTCTTTCATGTATTTAGTAATTAAAAAGGCTAGCTAAAATCACCCTTCGCTTAAAGGTAGCAAAAAGATGATTTTTTTCTTAAGAAGCACTAAAATTGCCAATTTATTATTGCTTCTCCTTTATTACACCACAAATCTCTGCACTTATCTTATCAATTTAAAAATAGTAATACCCAATTGTATTTTTCCATGACCCATCTGTAGATTAATGCACATTAAAACGGCATTTTTTACATATTTTTAGTGTTTAGAATAAAATATGTACATCCCACCACAATACAAGAATGAAGACCTGTCTGAAGTAAAAGACTTTATTAGATCTAATTCTTTTGCAATCCTTATAAATCAACTTAATGGCAGGCCATGGGCAACCCACACTCCTCTGGAATTAGATAAAGATGAAGCTGGAAATGATATTCTTATAGGCCATATCGCCAGAGCGAACCCGCAGTGGAAGGCATTTGAAGCCAATCCGGAGGTGTTGTGTATTTTCAACGGACCTCATTCGTATGTTTCCTCATCCTGGTACAAAGAAGAGGAGGTCCCTACCTGGAACTATATTGCAGTTCATATTTATGGAAGCCTTTCGGTTATGACAGAATCTGAAGTGTTGACCTGGTTACATGGCCTGGTAGATCATTATGAAAAGGACGAAGAAAAACCGCTATCACTTAGTGACATGTCCCCTGCTACCCTCAGGCAAGTAAAAGGCGTTGTTGGTTTCCGGATCAAAATAAAACAGATACAGGCTGCGTATAAACTGTCTCAGGGACGTGAAGAAGATCATGCCAGGATCATCCACGAACTTCAAAACAAAAAGGATCAGGGTAGCAAGCAAGTCTCGCACATCATGAAAAAAAGAGGAGATAAAGAATCTTAAATCTCGTTTTTAAGCAAGCCTCATATGGTTTGCAAATGCCTTAGTAGTGCTTCTTTATACGATTTACTTAAGGGAATCACCTTTCTATTGATCTCTACATGGCTCTCGGCAACTACATCGAGCTGAGTGATATTTACGATATAAGATCTGTGCACCCGTACAAAGATTGAGTTAGGTAATTTATCGTGCATTACCTTAAGTGTTGCAGTTAGTAAATATGTCTGTTTAGAGGTCACAATATGACAATAATTACGATCTGCCTCTACAAACAATATCTCCTCTAATAATAGTTTTATCATTTGGCCATGGTGCCTGATAAAGATACGGTCGTTGAGGAACTCAATTATCTCCTCCTTCTCACTTTCGGTTTTATTCCTTTTGTTTATTTGTTCTTCAACCAATGAGAGCGTGCGATGCAGGGCTCGCATATTTATGGGTTTTGCGATAAATGCGAACGGATGTGTTTTTTTCGCCTTATCAAAAGTTGCTTCATCATTATTTGCAGTTATATAAACAATGGGAATGTCTGTAGTGTTTTGCATGGCATATGCGGTTTCAACGCCATCTATACTACCCTTCAGATTGATGTCCATCAGCACTAAATCCGGAGTATTGAGCCTTGCATGGATAATGGCCTCTTCACCCCTCGATTCTATACCAGTGATCTCATATCCTAATTTTGATAATTGCAGGGAAATGTTAGCTGCAATGATCATATCATCTTCTACTATAAGAACTCGTGTTTTCGATCCCATTTCTAAGCGGCTTTTGGAAGTTGAAAATCAAATGTTACAATTGTACCCTGATCAACGACCAGGTTCATTACGCCATCTAACTGGGTTGTTAGCAGCGCAATAAGTTGTGTGCCAAAACCAGTCCCGACAGACTCTTTTGAGGCACTTTTACCTATTCCATTATCTGAAACCTCAAGGTGCAAAATAGAATCATGTTTTAGCAGTCGAATACAAATCTTGCCATTAGAATTGTTTGGGAAGGCGTATTTAAGAGCATTGGACAGCAGTTCATTAACAATAAGTCCTATGGGGATCGCATGATCTATATCGACGTATAATTCATCCATATCGCATTCTATTGCTACTCTTTCTCCCATGCCATAGGTCTGAATGACATAATTCCCTAAATTTTGAAAATAGTCCTTCATTTCTATCTGCGACAAACTATTTCCTTGGTACAACTTCTGATGAATCATACTCATACTTTGAACGCGTTGTTGACTTTTTATCATCGCCTCAAGGATCTTAGGGTCGTGTATCTGTTCTGATTGCAGGGACAACAAACTTGAAACGATCTCCAGATTATTCTTTACCCTGTGATGTATCTCTTTGAGCAGGAATTCTTTTTCCTCATTTTGTATCTGAAGTAATTTGTTCTTCCTCCTGTTACTTCTGACAGCTTTGAACAATAATAATAAGAATAGAAAAAGGAGAATAGCCACAATCATTATCAATGTCTGCACCGTTTGTTGTTTTTTGATGCGAGTACCTTGGAGAAGAATAGTATTCTCTTTTTGTGCTACTTCAAATTCCGTTTGGATCTCCGACATGCGTTCTGAAGCTTCTGCCGTAAAAACTTCTTTCTTTAGTTCATCGTATACTTCAAAGGCCAAATAGGCTTCTTTATAATTATGACTGCCGGCATAGGCCCTCCCGAGATTTTGGTACGCTTCACTTAAATGAAAAGCATCGCCAAAATCTGCCGTAGCAACCTCAATGCTTTTTTGAAGACTAGTTATGGCCGATAGATATTTACCCTGCAGATTTTGCAATTTTCCCAGGGATAACCAGGCTCTCATCAACATAAAATTATTATTCAGTCGCTCACAATAAGTAATAGCCTTTAGAGCGGCTTCTTCTGCTTGATTGTATTTGTTTTGTTGGCCATAGAGATCGGCCAGCGAAATATAGACATCGCTAAGGTTGTTGTAAAAGCCATACCGCTCTCCGATGGCGATGGAATGTTCAAAATGGGTACGTGCTTTTTCTAATTCCCCAAAAGCCAGATAGTTATTTCCCACCACGTATAATGTAAAATCATAATCAAGATCGTTCATCCCTATGCCTTCAAACAAAGACAAGGACAGTAAGCCTTGTTCTAACCCTTTGTCATATTTCTCTTGTTTCCAGAAAAGATTACTTAGATCACTATGTGCAAGTGCTCTGGCGTGCAGGTCGTTTAACCGCTCCCCCAAACGCAGTGATCTTAAAGCATATTCCGCAGCCTTTGTAAGATCGCCCCTTCTTTCATAGACATATCCCAGTTGGGTATTAAGAAAAGGCAGGTCTTTTTGATCTATATCCTTTTGTGCTAAATCTAATACGGTCTGTGCACTATCTAATTGCTCATTTCGAAGTAAAATTGCTCCTTGTGTGATCCTAAAACGGGCTAACCATTCTAAACTATTCTTTGCGGTTGCTTCTTGCAATCCAATTTTAGTGAATTCATACGCTTTTTTAAGGTCGCGTGTATGCCAAAAATATGCCAGATCATTAAGGATCAATAATCTAAGGGAATCTGTAGGAGCGTTTGTGTAGGAAATTTCTAGTGTATCCAGGTATGAAGGGCCAAAATTGTCGGTATCGATAAATACTCTTTTGTAGGAATTTTCTTTATCAAAGTCAATAATTTGGGCCGTGCCGATAAGCCCGTTCAGTAAAGAAAAGAAGGTGATTGAAACGACTTGAATAAGACGTGTTCCCATTTGTTGGATCTTCTCATTTATGGGGAAATGAGGCAATCTAAGATACAAAAAAAATGATTTCAATACTCTGGCTAAGTAAACTACCCTACTCGGACAATAATATGCAGGCTTCGTCCTATTAGAGGGTTTCATCTGTTATTTAATTCCCTACCTTAATAATATGGGTGTTCAGCACCGTGATCTGTGACGGAAATTAAGCCAAATGAAAAGTGCTATCATTTTATCATTATTACTACTAACAGGACTTTTTGGGTGCCAATCCGTCGTAAAAGCAGATACAGTCAGAAATGATCGTCAGAAAGCAATGGTTAACATGTACGTAGATTCTTGTTGGAACCAGCACAAGACAATTTCGGTTCAGGAATTAATGACCAATGATTTTACAAGAAACCTAAACGGAATTACTGTGGCAAACGGACCCATGGAACTGGAAGCGTCTATAAAGAACTTTATTCGCGCTTTTCCTACGCTGAAGATCAAGATAGATACCATGATCCAAAAAGATCGGCAGGTGTTAACCACCTGGACGTTTCATGGGACTAATACAGGAGAATTTGCAGAATATTTGCCCACAGGGAAAAAAGCTAAAGTATCTGGTGTATCGCTTTTTCTTTTTAATAAAGAAGGAAAGATAACAAGAGAAGATACCTATTACAATGAACTATACCTGTTACAGCAATTGGGATATACCTTAAACCCACCCAATCAGGAATAAGAGAACACAACCGAGTAACAACAAACATTTACTAATTTAATTGAACAACTATGAAAACACTAAAACACGCCTTAATCCTTTGCGCAATGATCTTGTTGGTCCCCTGGGGTAGTATAGCACAAGACATGACTAAAAATCAATCGTTTTGGGTACACGAAGATGTGGTTAAACCCGGAATGATTGCAGAATACGAGGCCGTATGTAAAGAACTAATTGGCCATTTGAAAACGCATAATATTCAGGAAGCCAACTATATTGTTACCAATACGGCAGATAACAGATACCTATACGTGGGTCCTATAGACAATATGGCGGATCTGGATAACTCCATATTTACTGCCCTTGCTGAGAAAATGGGAAAAGACAATATGAATGCCCTTTTCAACAGAATGGACAAATGCTATGATGTGGAACAAGATTATGTTATCACTTTAAATAACGATCTTTCATATCAACCAGGCGGCATCAATCAAACTCCTGAGGGTGAGAACTTTAGAAAATTTCACTATTTATATGTAACTCCCGGCAACAGGGCGATGGTGAAGGAAAAAATGAAAGCTGTAAAAGATATGTTTGTCAGCAAAGGATCCAAGGTTTATTATCGCGTTTATCGCAGTGGCTTTGGTACTCGAGGGGAATACTATATGGTTGCTGTTGCCGCTAAAGATGCAGTAGATTATGCCCAAAAAGCCTTGGCAAACGACGCCTTGCTTGGTGAAGATGGAAAAAAGACCATGTGGGATCTCTTCAGTAACTTATTGAAGTACGAAGAGTTCGAGGGGCAAATGAGACCAGATATGGCTTATTCGGCTTCTAATTAACAAAGTGTCAATTAACCAACCTTTTAAATGGACCCGGAAAACTCCGGGTCTTTTTACTTTGAAGAATACCCTAAAAACACGTAACTTTAGAGATAACCATAAACTCATTATTACTATGTTACAAAGCAAATTTTGGCAAGGATTCTTTGCTATAGGGCCTATAGTTATGCTATTTCTTGGAATGATCGCCTATTTTCTATTCTTGTTCTTTATCTTAAAAAATGTTGATGCATTAGAACATGCTTCAGAAAATTATTCGTCCTCTTTAATTCTGGGAAATGTTGGCGCATTCATACTCTTCATTCTGGTGTTTATCCTCGTTTCTCTCGGAAGCCTTGTTTTTTATATTGTTCATGCCGCTAATAATCCTAATCTCAGGGAAAATAACATGCTACTTATATGGATACTTTTATTCGTATTTGCCAATGGAATTGGGCAGCTCATATATTGGATCGTTGAGATCATAAACAAACGAGAGCATCAGACTTTGAAACCCTGAAAATGAGATCCAGAAGATCGTTTATAAAAAAAACTGCACTGGCATCGGCCGCAATAAGTTCATATGCTGTTTTTCCGGTTACTTCCTTGTCATCAAATACTCCACTTGCTTCTGTACCTAAGATCTCCCTGGCACAATGGTCCTTACACAGAGCATTTAATAATGGCAGCTTAAAGGCAGAAGACTTTCCTTCTATTGCCAGAAATACATATGCTCTTGACGCAGTTGAATACGTGAACCAGTTTTATGTAAAGAAAGCTACAAATGAAGTCTATTGGAATCAGCTAAGAAACAAAGCAAACAATGAAGGGGTAAAAAGTCTTCTTATCATGGTAGACGATGAGGGTTTGTTGGGCGACCCTAAGACTGTGTCTCGTAAAAAAGCGGTTGAAAATCATTTTAAATGGATCCACGCAGCTAAAATACTTGGATGTCATTCTATTAGGGTAAACGCGTTTGGGAAAGGATCAGAAACAACTTTAAAAGCTTCGCTCGTTGATGGTTTAGGAGCATTGGCCGCTTATGGGGCAAAAGAAAAAATCAATGTACTGATAGAAAACCATGGATATCATACCTCCAATGCAGGCTTTATAGTAAACATTATCAAAGAAGTAAACAATCCCTATCTGGGAACCCTGCCAGACTTTGGCAATTGGTGTCTAAATAAGGAATGGGGCAGCACTCATTACAATGAATGTGAAAAGATATACGAGCCTTCACAGGGGGTTTCAGAATTTCTTCCCTTTGCTAAAGGTGTAAGTGCCAAGTCGTATGAATTTAACGAAGCGGGTTTTGATACTGTCATTGATTACCCCAGCTTACTTAAACTCGTTAAAGACTTTGGCTACGAGGGGTATATAGGCATTGAGTATGAGGGTGAAAACCTCAGTGAGAAAGCGGGAATCATGGCTACTAAAAAGCTGATCAACACTGCCTGGGCAGGCCTGGATTAGTCATCAAAGTTTAAGGTAGCCATTCTAGAGCTATTTGTTCTCTCAACGCTCATGATCCACAATTCATTACCGTACTTCTCTCTAAAATTGGTTTTCACTGTTTCAAGATCTTCCTGAGTTCCTTCATAATGTGCCAGGTATACATAGTTCAGACCATTAATAGGATTTTTAAAATGTCCGGCTTTTATCCCCTGGCTCTTGAGATCGGCCAGAAATTTATCCAGATATTCCTGAGTTTCAAAAACATTTGCAATTACATAATGCCCATCCGGAATACCCATCAGATTGCCTAGCAATGAAGATGTAGCCTCTTTTTTGTTGGGAGCTAAAGACATCTGGCTTAACTGCTTTAAAGAATCTAGATTCTTCTGCATTTGCAGTTTCATGGCATCGCTTAGGCGTTGCTGCTCAACTGCCTTGTTGGGAGAAGGCCCTTTGGCCAATAAGCCAGACTGTTGCTGCCTATCAAAAGCAGATTTTGCGTCATTGAGTTCTCGTCTGTTACTACGCACGGCCATTTCAAATCTGCGTTCCATTTCAGAACTGATAAAAGTTTCCAGGGAGTCTACTTTATAAATCAATTCATTGATCACCGCATAATTAGCGCGATTCAGTTTACGAAGTTTATCCATCTCCAGAAAAAGTGGATTTTTATTCTTCTTAATCCTCCTTTTTACGTCGAGGTAATCCGTATCTTTTTCTTCTTCAGGTTCGCGTTGAACCATATCCTCAGTCAGGGTTGGTACAAAATTATAGGCTATGGACACCTCATGTGTAATTCCAAAATTGTTGATATCCTGAGAGAATCCTCTTTCGAAGTTATACCCAAGAGACAAGCGTTGATTTACGTTAAATCCAGCCCCGGCAGATCCGCCGTAAAAGCTATCGTACCCGGCCTGTATCCATCCAAGACGAGGAAGGTCTAAAATGATCCCTCCTCCAAAAATTAGATCTTCCTCCCCTACTTTACGTATCCTGGCTAATGGCATGAGCCGGCCATCTGTTAAAATGCCATCGGCATACTCAAAGTTGCGGGTATATTGCAGATGTCCTGAAAATGATTTTTCATTGAATTCTGTGAGCGATTCACCTGTTTTAAGATTAAAATCGAATAGGTTTTCAGCAAACAGACCAACATCAAAATTACCGAAGGACACATTAAGTCCGGGTTGAAAGGCAATTATAGAATTCTCGCTGAAACTTGCCAATACCGGATCCTCCTCATTTGTGACTGCCCTTGCTTCGTCAAAACTGCTGCGATAATAAGGAATATTCAACCCAAAGGTTAAATTGCTCTTCTCAGAAAGACGAACTCCATATGCAAAATTGGTAAGGATACCAATATTAGAGACCAATCCTTCCTGTTGGTTGTAAACACTTATTCCAAGGCCGGCGCGGTCATTGATCCTACCGCTGTAGCTTAAAAAATAATTTTGATAATTATCCTGAAAATAGGCCGACTGGCTTCTGTGGAAAAAGTTTATATACGACTTATCTTCCCGGACCGTTGAAAAGGTTGGGTTGATAAGAAATCGATTAAATTTTAAGAGATTTTGAAAAGGTACATTATAAGAAACATAAGGTGTTTCTTCCTGGCTAGAAAGGTGTCCCGAAAATAAAAGACTCAACATAATCAATGCCCAAAACCTAAAATGGACAACACAAACAAATTCCTTGAAAATAGATAGATTATTGCAGAACATGGCACAAGTATTTTCTGCACTAAATCATAGCTCCTTTCACAAGGTGGGAACACCTTTAGCCAAGAATAAAAACATAAAATTAAGAAGGAGTAATTTCTAGTACATAGGTTAATAGTTACTTTAGATTTGGACTCCCAAGGTGAGAAAAGAACGATAAGCGGACAATTTTTTTCGCCAAAATACATCCCTTAGGTCCAAATTTCGATGAAAGACCCGCTAATTGTTAAAGAATGATGTTGTTCATCGATAAAGTGGCTTTTTATTTTCTTATAATTTATCTAAGTTGTTCAATTTCAACCTGTTAATAATTCATAGGTATGGCTGTTAATTTGAGTTAGTTTTTTAAAAAAAACCTATTATAAACACCATAAATCTATTAAACTGCCCATCACTAATACTCCAATCTATGACTTCCAACTCCATCAGTTAAAAAAATCCAGACTAACATATTGGTAAATTTGGAAATTGAGTTTAGAGTTTTTGATGTAGTTTCTTCGAATATTTATTTGCTCTTTCCGCAATATGAATTGATATATAACTTCGTAAATAAAGAAGATATTTAATCACAATTGGGTAAGACAATTTTACAGTTGGGTATTTCTTATTTATATCTATGGTTATATGATTACATCTTTGAGGCATTATTAACTTAAAATAGTAATCTCATGAAAAAAATGACCTTCGTACTCGCCTTTGTACTTTTTATTAATCATACCTACGCCCAGGAATCAAATGGTGTAGATCTAGTGATCACCGTTGAAAATGTCCTTTCCGATGGTGGTGAAATTTTAGCCGCCTTGCATACGGCAAATACTTTTATGAAAAACAATGGGGTAGCAGATGTTTTACTAGAAGGAAAAAAAGGAACAGTTAGCTTTACTTTTAAGGATGTAAAACCAGGAAGTTACGCGATTATGGTAATGCATGATTTGAATAGCAATAAAAATATGGACTTTGATTCTAATGGCATGCCATTGGAAAGTTATGGAATGTCTGGCAGTGAAATGAAAATGGGGCCGCCTACTTTTGATGCTGCCAAATTTGAAGTAGCAGATAAAGATCTGGAACTTAGTATTCGGTTCTAGAAGCCAGCATTTAATAAAAAAGCCCACTTTTCCGTGGGCTTTTATTCTGATTAAATTTCTTCCGCAAGCCAGGCTTTCATCATCCAAACAGTCTTTTCCTGTTCGGTAATGAAGTCGCTCATCATAGAATTGGTTCCTTCATCATTAGCCTTTGCTGAAGCGTCTAATATATGTCGCTCAATTTTTAACAACTCTGTTAGGGAGTTTACAATAAGACGGATAGCTTCTTCATCTACTGAGACATTTTTGCCCAGAGGTACTTTAGCATTCTTTATATAATCTTCAAAGGTATGTAAAGGTACTTCACCTAATGTAAGTATCCGTTCTGCTACCTCATCCACTTTAATGTTGGCATCGTTGTATAGTTCTTCGAACTTTACATGCAAGTCAAAGAAGCGCTTTCCTTTAATGTTCCAGTGAATGCCCCTGAGATTCATATAGTAGAGCTGAAAATTGGCCAATAAGATGTTTAATTCTTTTCCTAGTTCTCTAGATTGCGTAGTTTTTAAACCGATACTATTTAATTTCATAACCTTTACTTTAGAGTATAAATTTATTGAATTAAAAATGGCTGTAATCATAAGTTTTATCGATAGTTTTTATAAATTTATAGCTTAAAATTATAAGGATGACCATTACGCAATTACAGTATGTACTGGCCGTAGCAGAATATCAGAACTTTACTCTGGCCGCTGAAAAAAGTTTTGTTACTCAGCCCACTTTGAGTATGCAGGTACAAAAGTTAGAGGATGAATTGGATGTTCGAATTTTTGATCGCAGTAAAAAGCCAATTTCCATTACTGAGGCCGGAAAGAAGATAGTTGCACAGGCCAAGAATATTGTCAATGAGGCCAAACGGATCAAAGATATTGTTGATCAGGAAAAAGGATTTATAGGAGGTGAGTTTACCCTGGGTATCATCCCTACTGTAATGCCCACACTGCTTCCAATGTTTCTGAAGACCTTTATAAACAAATATCCCAAGGTTCATTTGGTGATCAAGGAACAAAATACAGACAGTCTTATCAGAAACCTGCAAGATGGTCATTTAGATGCAGGTATTGCAGCTACACCCCTCGATATTGAATATATTACGGAACGCCCTCTCTATTATGAACCCTTTGTAGGATATGTACCTCCCAGCCATCGCCTGCGGAATGCCAATAAAATACAGCCGGAGGATTTAGACATCAAGGACATCCTACTACTACAAGATGGCCATTGTTTCCGTGATGGAGTAGTAAATCTTTGTAAGGCATCTCGTAATCTGGAAGATGAACATTTTCAATTGCAAAGCGGCAGCTTTGAAACCTTGGTGAATTTGGCGAACGAGGGCCTTGGCATGACCTTATTGCCGTATCTTAATACGCTTGAGCTAGATGAGAGTAAAGAATCTAATTTAAAGTATTTTAAGGAGCCACCACCGGCCAGGGAGATTAGTCTAATCTATCACAAAAAGGAATTAAAGCTTCATATCGCTAATGCCTTAAGAGATGTGATCGCAGCGGTTATAATGGGAGCAATAAAATTTCAGGACGTGAATATTATCAGTCCGTTGTCAAAAAAATGACCGGAAATGATAAAAAATAAGCACTAAAAAAGCCGCCAATTGGCGGCCCTTTTTAAGCTTTTATGTATAATAAACTCTCTTTTAATTCGGGTTTATCAATGATAAACTGGCGGAGCCAGTGTTTAAGTTCTTCAATTTCGAATGGTAATAACTTCGAAATTGCTTTTTGTAGTTCCTTGCTAAACAATTTAGCATCGAAACTAACTTTCTGGAGTACTGTTTTGTAATACTCCAACATAGCTCTAGCCATACATGTGTATTTTAGTTAGACTGTCTCATCGAAATTAACAATAAAAAGGTATTAAATATTGCACTAGGTTAGTTAAATATTAGATAAATTCACTTTATCATCGATGAAATACACCAAAAAACATCAAATAATAGGATTGAAGGCAATCATAAAAATGGGCCTTATCTTCCTGACATTAATTGATTTAGCTGGGTGTGCTTCTCAGAAAGAAAGGCGATTTCAGAAAAAAGTAATGGAGGCGCTTTCAGTACGGGATTTTGATGATCATTTTACCGGAATCATGATCTATGATCCTATAACTGAAGATACCCTGCTGGGAATAAATCCTGATAAATACTTTACTCCGGCGAGCAATACTAAAATTTTTACCCTTTATACTTCTTTAAAAATACTGCCAGATTCTGTACCTACATTGAAATATGTAGTTCAACAAGATACGCTGTACTTCGCCGGAACCGGTGATCCATCTGCCATGCATCCCTATTTTCAGGATAGCAGTAGCATATCTTTTATAAAGGGTTTTAAAACACTGGTATATGTAAATGGTTTATTTGGAGAAGATCGATTTGGTCCGGGTTGGGCATGGGAAGACTATGACAGCACTTTCTCCCCTGAAATATCGGCCCTTCCGCTTTACGGGAACGTAATCACCATCTATAGGGAAGATCTTTTGTCTGTAAAACCGGCATATTTTAAGGACAGTGTACAACTTAAAACTAGTTCTTTAAAACGATTAGAAGATCGCAACACCTTTTATTTTGATCCACAAAGAAAAGATACCGTACAAGTGCCTTTCAAAAATAGTATAGCCTTAACTAAAACTTTGCTGGAAGGTGCAATTGGTAAGACAATTTCCCTGGGAGACTCCTTCCCTAATACGGATCGAAAGACTCTTTACAGTATCTCCTCAGATAGTCTTTACAAATACATGATGCAGGACAGTGATAATTTTATTGCAGAGCAATTACTTATCATAGCCTCATCTGTTCTTACAGATACGCTTTCGGGCGCAATGACGAGAGATTATATTTTGGATACCTACCTGGCAGATCTTCCTCATAAACCCAGATGGGTAGATGGTTCTGGCCTATCCAGATACAATCTGTTTACCCCGGGCTCGATGATCTATGTACTTAATGCACTTTATAAGGAAATTCCCCGAAAACGTCTGTTTTCTCTTTTTCCGGCGGGTGGTATTTCCGGAACCCTGGAAGATTGGTATGCCGGAAATCCTGAACCCTATGTGTTTGCAAAGTCGGGCACCCTGGGCAATAACTACTGTCTCAGTGGTTATTTAATCACAAAAAAAGGAAAGACGCTGATCTTTAGTTTTATGAACAACCATTTTATGGCGCCTACCTCAACTATCAAAACACAAATTGAGCAAGTTCTGGAAACTATCAGGGATTCCTATTAAAGAATTTATTCACAGAAGCTTATGAATTTGAGCATATTGCAATAGCATAATGGTTTTGGCATCCTTGATCATACCTTGTTGTATCATCTTTAATGCATCAGTCAGTGGCAACTCTAGTACCTCTATATTTTCCGTTTCATCATCCACTCCTCCCCCTTTGCCTATTTTCATAGAATCATCATAGGGTGCTATAAATAAGTGCAGGATCTCTGTGACAGCGCCCGGCGACATATAGGTCTCAATGACTTTCTGTACATGTTCTACCCGAAAACCCGTTTCCTCTTCCACCTCTTTTTTGATACAAATAACCGGATCCTGATCATCTAACATGCCGGCACAGACCTCTATCATCATTCCAGTTGTATTACCATTCACATAGGTAGGCATCCGGAATTGCCTGGTTAGGATCACCGTTTTTTTTACAGGATTGTACAATAAGATGGCCGCCCCATTCCCCCTGTCGTAGGCTTCTCGCTGCTGTGTTTCCCAACTACCGTCCTCTTTATGATAGTCATAGGTATACCGGTTGAGCGTATACCATTGATCGGACAATACTTCTTTCTTGATATTCCTTATACTTCCGTTCTTCAAATTTCTTTTGGCTTTAAAATAAAAAAGAGTGTATTTTAAAAACGATTATCGCCATCGATAAGATCGCCCAAACCTCCAAGGATGCTTCCTTCCCCTTTATCCTTTCCACCTCCTTTAGGAGCAGCTGCCCATACCCTGTTCGCCAGTCTGCTAAAGGTAAGCGATTGCACATATACGGTACCCGGACCTTTTAAGGTAGCAAAAAATAGGCCTTCTCCTCCAAAAAGGGTGTTCTTAATTCCACCTATAAATTCAATATCATAATCCACATCTTTGGTAAACCCAACGATACATCCGGTATCTACTTTAAGTACTTCACCTACACCTAGTTCCTTTGTAGCAAGTGTACCGCCTGCATGGACAAAAGCCATACCATCACCTTCTAATTTTTGCATAATAAACCCTTCCCCACCGAAGAAGCCTCGTCCAAGTCTTTTTGAGAATTCGATCCCAACAGAAACTCCCTGGGCAGCGCAGAGAAAGGCGTCTTTTTGACAAATAAATTTTCCTTGTTTATCGGAAAGATCTATGGCGACGATCTTTCCGGGATAAGGAGAAGCAAAAGATAAATGTTCTTTTGCCCTGCCCCACATTAAGGAAAGAGGTCATAAAAAGTCCTTCTCCGGTTAAGTATCCTTTTCCCTGCTGAAAGCAAACTACCCAATACGCCTTTGTTCTGATTAGAGCCATCCCCAAAGATGGTATCCATTTTAATATCGGTTTCCATCATCATAAAACTACCTGCTTCGGCTACCACAGCCTCTTGTGGATCGAGTTCTATCTCAACATATTGCATTTCTTCTCCATAAATATGGTAGTCTATTTCGTGTGCATTCATAGTTTAATATTTTGGTTTTATATGTTAGTGACCATATGGAAGACTTTGTTACATATTATTTAAGTAAGGTTGGTATGAGGTCATCCAACTCCCTTTGGCGCTGAGTTCCGATCATATATTTCTTCCCGTTATTTAGTTCCAGGGAAAGCCCTCTATTCCCCTTTACATTATAAACAGTACCGTATGGGGTCAAGATCCGAAGACCATACCCAATAAATGGGTGTATTTTACTAATTTGTGCCTTTTCCACCTCGCTCCAGAGAATCCGTTTTTGTAGCAAGGGGAGAATAGTATATCTTAATTTCGTCTTTAGTGATCGTGGTTCGAAGTTTTATTAACCAAAAAAAGCCAGATAATGCAAGCATCACGATAAAAAAGATGATCAATTCCAGATCGGACATGGGATTGTCCCCAAAGGTCTCTTTTAATACAATCTGCTGTACAATTCCGTAGATAGGAATTAATAGCATGCCTCCTAACATAAGCCACAACCACCACTGTGTAAAACGTTGTTCTTCCTCAAAAATAATAGTTGGATCCAAGATGTGTTCTTTGAGTAATGAATCTTTAAGAATTCGCTTTTAATTTTATGGTCCATTCAAAACTGAAATCGGATACCGTTATTCCTTCTTTGTTTACGCCTATAGAATTCATCCAAAAGGTTTGCCCCTCCCCTGTTTCTAGCGTTTTGTTCATGGCCTCATGAATTTTTTGACCGTCCTTACATGTAAATGTAATTCGTCCTGTCGCCTTTTTGGAAAAGGTGGCGTTATTATTGGCTACTAACATAGAAATAGGTTTCCCTACTCTGTCCAATCTGACTACATCACCAAAGCCCCCGTACTTAATTCAGCGGCCATTCCCTGTACGGCCCAAAACATAGATCTAAATGGGTTCTGATTGATCCATCTATGGGTAACAGATACTACCGCCTTTTCATAATCCAGAGAGCGCAAACGTACACCGCTCCACCAGGCCGACGGTAATTTAAAAAAAAGAAAAGTATTGATCTTATTGACATTAGTGCCCATAACGTATTATTTGGGCCTAAAATTATCGAAAATTGCTGTAACCTATAATGTTAATGTTTTGTTAAATTTTAGTACTATGTTTTGCATAATACCTTCCTTTAGATATATATTTGCATAAGAAACTAATATGTCATGACAGAAACATTATCCAAACACGAAAAAAATTTGTCGGCTGCCATACATGCTATCCACCTTTAGCAGGTTCTTTGTTCCGTTTGGCAACATACTATTACCCCTTGTCTTATGGCTTGCCAACCGAAATGACTACTGCTTTTGTGGACTATAACGGAAAGCAGGCACTGAATTTTCAAATCAGTATTTCCTGTATTCTGTGGTATTCGGTATAATATCGATTCCTTTCTTTTTTGGCTTTTTTCCTGATTTGTTCGATCGTGGATTTATGAATTGGGGAAACTGGAATCACTTTAATGGCTTTCAAATGAATTTCGATTGGGACAATTTTCCCTTCCGCCGATGGATCTGGCCTCTAGGTATTCCCGGACTTGTCCCAGGTCGCCCTGTTTATTGTCAATATAGTGTACACCATATTGGCAACCTTACGGACCAATGAAGGACAGGTATTTAAATACCCGATAACCATACCTTTTATAAAATAAGATATATCAGCAGAAATAATGCGAGTTTATTCATCAATCAAATCATCATTAATCAAGATCATCAATGAATCATCAAAAAACGAACAGTTAACCCAATGCTGAAAGAAGTTCGGCTAATCATCCGAATCAGCAAGTAACAGAAGTAAAAAATTATGAACATAGAAAACACAAAAGCACAGATGCGCAAAGGAGTGCTAGAATACTGCATCCTCTCCATTCTACAGGAGAAGACAAGTATACTTCCGAAATTCTGGAGACGCTAAAAGACGCAAAAATGCTGGTGGTAGAAGGTACAATCTATCCTCTGCTAACCAGACTTAAAAATGCAGGTTTGCTGAATTATCGCTGGGAAGAATCTACCTCCGGTCCGCCACGAAAGTATTATGGGCTAACAGAAACCGGAAAATTGTTCCTCAAAGAACTAGATACAACCTGGGACGAACTTAGAAATGCAGTGAATTTGGTCACCAACGCTAAAAAAACGAAAAAATGAACAAAACAGTCAATATAAATCTCGCCAATGTACTTTTTCATATTGATGAAGAAGCATTTAAAAAACTACAACGGTATTTGGAGGCCATTAAAAGGTCTTTTTCCGGTACCACTGGTAGTGATGAAATCATTGCCGATATTGAAGCAAGGATCGCTGAACTCTTTCAGGAAAGAATGGAGAACGACCGGCAGGTGATCACCATGAAGGAGGTAGATGAGGTCATTAAGGTGATGGGGCAACCCGAAGACTACATGGTAGATGAAGATATCTTTGAAGATGCTCCAAAGTCTGATCATACGACAACTACTCGCACCAAAAAATTGTATCGGGATATTGATAATAAGTACATCGGAGGCGTATGTGCCGGACTAGAACACTATTTCGGATTTGATGCGCTTTGGATACGACTCATATTTATATTCCTTGCCCTCGCTACCGGTTTTGGTTTTATAGCCTATATCCTATTATGGATACTGGTACCCGAAGCGGCTACCACTTCGCAGAAACTCGATATGAAAGGAGAACCTGTCAATATCAGTAACATCGAAAAAAAAGTAAAAGAAGGATTTGAAGATGTAGCTGAAAAAGTAAAAGGTGTAGACTACGACAAAGTGGGCAACAAGGTAAAAAGCAGTGGTCAAACTTTTTTTGATGCCTTGGGCACTTTTATAATGTTCCTGTTTTAAGGTCTTCGCTAAGTTAATTGGGATCATCCTGATCATTACAGGAGCCGCTACCCTAATTGGACTATTTGTTGGTCTGTTTACAGTAGGGGTCCTGGACGTTATTCATATCCCCGGAATTGATTTCTACGAAATGGTGAATGCCTCCGGAGCATCGGTATGGCTCATCTCCCTCTTAGCATTTTTTGCGGTGGGTATCCCTTTCTTTTTTCTGCTATATCTGGGCTTGAAGATCTTGGTAAACAACCTGAAATCCATTGGGAACGTAATTAAATTCTCCTTGTTAGGTCTGTGGTTGCTCTCTATTATTGGACTTATTGTCTTCGGTATAAAAGAAGCCTCGGCTCATGCGTATTCTGGTAGTACTACAGTAAAGGAATCCTTATATTTTCCAACAGCACAGGATACATTAATGATCAGGGCAACAAGCAGTGAACTCTTTGACAATCAGGAAGACATAGGGATCAATGGTATGACCATAAGCTATGATGAAAATGGGGATCGAGTTCTATTTACGGACGATATTCGATTCGATATTAATAAGTCGAGTGATTCCCTATCCTATATCAGGATCCGGAAGGATGCCAATGGCAGTTCCACATCTGATGCCAGAGAGCGTGCAGCCAACATTCAATATTCCTATACCCTCGAGGGAAACACCCTTTCCGTGAGCAATTATTTGTACACCGCCATTAAAAATAAGGTAAGAGATCAGGAGGTGAGGGTTACCCTTTCAGTACCGGCAGGAACACATCTGAGATTTGATGCAGGCATGCGTCGCTATATGGGTCGTGTTACCCGATTCGACAGAGAAATGTACCGGGGAAATATTGTAGATCATCTTTGGATAATGGGCCGTAATGGGGAATTAGAATGCCTGGATTGTGATGATAACAAAAGAGGTGTGCGCTGGAATAATGATGATGAAGGCCGTATCATCATAGATGAAGACGGGATTGATATCAACGTAAAAGATGGTGGTGATTCTTTTAAACTAAAGATCGATGAGAATGGGGTGGAGATAAAAGCAGATGACGGAGGAAGATAAGATGACAATTCATCCATCTTAATCAACAACTGGGTAATTGAAACTACCCGGAGAACCGATTAGAAAATACATTTGACCTAACAATAATTACTAACAACCGACAGGAATATTAAACTATTCCGAATAAAAAAGCAACATCATGACAACACTAGCTAGAATTGCAATTGCCGTACTCATGGCCCTTTTCTTATCTTCTTGTGCCTTCGATATGAACTTTGGCGAGGGAAAGAGAGGTAACGGAGAAGTAGCCAAAGAATCCAGAGAAGTATACGAGGAATTTACCGAAGTATCCGCATCGGAAGGATTAGACGTTTATGTTACTCAGGGAGATGACTTCAGTATTGAAGTTGAAGCCGATGAAAACATCATTGATCTGATCGGTACCGATATTAAGAATGGAAAACTCAGGATCCATGCCATTGAAAATATTGGGAGGGCCACCAAAAGGATACATGTTTCTCTGCCATCTGTAACGGGCCTCTACGCTTCCAGTGGAGCCGATCTATTTACCCAAAATGTGATCAGAGCTAACAAAATTTCACTAGATGCCAGCAGTGGAGCCGGAATTAAAGTGGCCTTAGTAGCCGATGAAGTGGATGCGGATACCAGTAGCGGAGCCGATATCAGAATTGAAGGAGAAGCAATGGTGTTCCATGCTGATGCAAGTAGTGGTTCGGATATCAAAGCAAAGGATTTTACTGTAAGGACCTGTTATGCAGACGCCAGTAGTGGAGCTGATATTTCTGTAAATGTCTCAGAGACCTTGATTGCCGATGCCAGTAGTGGTGCAGATATATCATATGTGGGTAACCCGGATGTTCAGAAAAAGAAATCCTATTCCGGTAGCGTTCACAAAGACTAGAACTACCTTTAATAAATATGTTTAAAAACCCTGAATATTCTTTCAGGGTTTTTATTTGCCTTAAATCGCTTTGTTTATCTTAGAGTTAAAATTTATTCATGCAACTTACCCTTACCTCTCACACACTCCAACTCAAACACACTTTTACAATTTCGAGGGAGTCACACCAAACCCAGGACACGCTTATAGTTCATCTCAGTCATCAAAATAAAACGGGCTACGGTGAAGCTACCTCCAATCCGTATTATGGACATAGTTTAAAAAGTCTTCGCTCAGAAATTGAAGCTATTAGATCTGAGGTTGAGAATTACCCTTTTACTGAACCAGAAGCATTCCATTCATGGTTATCTAAAAAAGAACTGAGTTCTTTTGCACTCTGTGCTTTAGACCTTGCGGCCCACGATCTCTATGGAAAACTCAAGAATAAACCACTATATGAACTATGGGGAACCACCATAGATAGATACCCTTTAACGAATTACACAATTGGAATTGATACCATTGAAAAAATGGTAGAAAAAATGAAGGAAACACCATGGCCCATTTACAAGATAAAATTAGGAACTAAGGAAGATGTAGATATTGTTAGGGAATTACGAAAACATAGTAGCGCTGTCTTTAGAATAGACGCCAACGGTGCCTGGTCTGCAGCACAAACTATAGCCATTGCTCCAACCCTGAAAGAACTAGGTGTTGAGTTTATTGAACAACCCCTGAAAGCGGATGATTGGGCCGGCATGGAAAAGGTTGCTCATCATTCGGTTCTACCTGTGATCGCAGATGAAAGTTGCCTGGTGGAAGCAGATGTTGATCACTGTGCCCTGCATTTTAATGGGATCAACATTAAACTCACCAAATGTGGAGGACTAACTCCGGCTCTCCGAATGATAAAGCACGGTAAGGAACTGGGGTTAAAGATCATGGTTGGCTGTATGACTGAATCTACGGTAGGGATTTCGGCTATCGGACAGTTATTACCTCAATTAGATTATGTGGATATGGATGGCCCATTATTGATCACAAACGATATTGCCAAAGGGATAGAGATATTGAACGATGCTAGTATTAAATTCCCTACTCTTGGGGGTAGTGGTATAACGCTATTAGAATGAAGGTACAAGTATCCACATATCCGGGAAGAAAAGTGAACATCAACGGCGAATCTTTTCTCTATTTTGGTGGAACCTCATATTTAGGAGTGCATACAGATGCTGAATTTCAGGATTTGGTACTAAACTCAGTTAAGCAATACGGTTCAAATTTTGGCACTTCAAGAAGATCCAATGTGCAGTTCTCAATTTATAACGAAGCAGAATCTTACATGGCTCAATGGGTTGGAAGTGAAGCCTGTCTTACGATGTCTTCAGGATATTTGGCAGGTCAATTGGTAGCCAACCACTTTAACACTAAGGAATACAAATTATTCTATGCCCCTAATAGTCATTCCGCGCTCTTTAGAACAAATGCTAAACCTTACACTACCTACACTACTTTAAATATTGCACTGCGTGAACACTTTGAAAAAAAGAAAAAGGAGATTCCGGTCATATTTCTGGATTCAATAGATTTCTCTGGCTGCAACTATCCAGATTTTCAAATTCTCCAGACCCTGCCTTTAACATCCTGTATTCTGGTAGTTGATGACTCACATGGGATAGGGATCGTAGGGGAAGATGGAGCGGGAGTTTTCAGATCCTTACAATCAATATCATGCCGGGAACTTGTGCTCTGTGCATCCCTAGGTAAAGCCCTGGGACTGCAAGCAGGGGCAGTATTTGGTAAAAAGGAGCGAATAGAACAAATGAAATCGTCCAATTTTTTTGGAGGTGCTAGTCCGGCAGCACCTTTTTATCTGGCGCATTTTATGGAAGCCAATGCTGTTTATTCCAGGAAAAGGCAGTTATTACAGGATAACATAAAAAGTTTTTTATCCGTAGCCAAAGCTTCAAAGCGTTTAAATTTTATGCCTGAGTATCCTGTATTTGGTTTTTCCGACACTCATCTTACGGACCACTTAAGAGAGAACAAGATCATTATTACTGACTTCAGATATCCTACTGAAGATACCTATGCCACAAACCGAATTGTACTAACAGCCGCCCATACGCAGGAAGATATTTTTTCCCTATCTGAGGCACTAAATTCCTATAAGTGACAATTTCCTGTCATCTATTGCTATCCCAATGTTCAATTATTTACAATTAGGTAAAAAATTTAACAAAAAAATTGTATCTTAATTTTTAATCTTGAAGCACTAAACAATTGAACTATGAGAAATGTAATGAAGATCGCCGGCCTCGCAATTATTTTGATACTTGCTGCTACGGTACTATCATCCAAACCAAATACAATGCATTCCATGCAAGGAGTTTGGGAACTGCAAAGTTTTTCAAATTGGAACGGTGATGTTATAACCACAGTAGACAAAGCGCCTGGATACAGACAGGTAAAGATCTATTACAATGGTAAGATCATGTGGTCTCGTTGGGTACCGGGCGATAAAAAAGGCAGATTTGGTTATGGTTCCTATAAGATCACAGACACCGAATTAATTGAAACCATAGAGTATGGAGACTTTGAAATGATGCAGGCATTAGATACCATACGAGAATTTACCTTTGAGCTAGACCTGAAAGATGACACCTACAGCCAGATCACTTTAGATTTAGATGGCAATCCCACCTCTTCAGAAAATTATATAAGAATCGATTAATGATTCCTTTTCTATACTAAAAAAACCCCGACATGTCGGGGTTTTTTATGTGGTATAATCTCGTTTTACTAATTTACTTCTGCAGGAGTTTCAATGGTAGCTAAATAGCGCTCTGCATCCAAGGCGGCCATGCACCCGGTACCTGCCGCTGTAACTGCCTGTCTGTATTCCTTGTCCTGTACATCGCCACTGGCAAAAACGCCAGGTTTGGAGGTCTTGGTAGATTTTCCTTTTGTGATTAGATAACCGGTCTCATCCATTTCCAATTGCCCCTTAAATA
Organism: uncultured Flavobacteriaceae bacterium; assembly: GCA_963796935.1. Lineage (GTDB taxonomy): Bacteria > Bacteroidota > Bacteroidia > Flavobacteriales > Flavobacteriaceae > Muriicola. The sequence continues at coordinate 322,448 of CAWCNT010000013.1, read as the reverse complement.
TTTCAGTATTGGGTTTATGACCAATGGCTACGAAAAATCCGGTAATGGCAATTTCTTCTTTTTCGCCAGTTTGATTGTTCACCATTCTTAACCCTTCAACTACCTGTTCCCCCAAGATCTCATCTACCTCTGTATTAAAGCGAATATCAATATTAGGTAAACTTTTTACTCTGTGCTGCATTGCTTTAGAGGCCCTCATTTCATCGCGTCGGATAAGCATGGTAACCTTCTTACAAATATTGGCCAGGTATGAAGCTTCTTCCGCAGCGGTATCACCTCCACCAACAATTGCCACCTCTTGCCCTTTGTAAAAAAAGCCATCGCATACGGCACATGCTGAAACCCCGCCCCCGCGTAAGCGCTGCTCACTTGGAATATTTAAGTATTTAGCTGTGGCACCGGTAGAAATGATCACAGTTTCCGCCTCCACTACCTTAGAATCATCTATGGTAACTTTATGTATTCCACCTTTTTGAGTGCTAAAGTCGACCGCAGTAGCCATACCTATGCGCACCTCTGTTCCGAAACGCTCGGCTTGTTGCTGTAATTGTATCATCATTGTAGGCCCGTCAATACCTTCAGGATACCCCGGAAAGTTATCAACTTCGGTAGTTGTGGTCAATTGTCCACCTGGTTCCATCCCTGTATACATAACCGGTTTAAGATCGGCTCTAGCTGCATAAATTGCTGCGGTATAGCCTGCAGGACCCGAACCTAAAATAAGCGTTTTTAATCGTTCTGTTTTTTCTGACATAGTACAAACCTCCTTTAATATTCAGGGCATAAATGTAGCCCTTTCACACAAAATTTATTCTTCAAAGTTATCAAAAGTTATTATACTCTCATAACTCTCAACACCACAATAAAATGGCTTTTTGTAGTCGGAAAAATACATGACAACTTACAATTTAGTCCCGTAAGCAAGGTCGCCTGCATCGCCCAATCCCGGTATTATATAACCCTTACTGGTGAGTTCCTCATCGATGGCCGAGATCCACAAATGGGTATCCTTTGGAAAAACAGTTGAGACATGGTGTACACCTGCTTTGGAACCAATCACTGATATGATATGTATCTGTTTGGGTTTGCCGTGTTCCTTCAGCGCTTTGAGTACATTCTCCAGGGTCTTGCCAGTGGCCAGCATGGGGTCTGTCAGGATCAGGATCTTATTGTTAAGATCCGGGGCAGCAAAATATTTAACGACCACCTCAAAAGCATCTCCCCCCTCCGGATGGTGTCTGTATGCAGAAATAAAAGCATTTTCGGCATGGTCAAAATAATTAAGAAGTCCTTGATGCAATGGTAATCCAGCCCTTAATACGGAGCAAAGTACAAACCGGTCCGAAGGGATGCCAATGTCTTTTGTACCGAATGGGGTTTTGACAGTTTTATTCTTATAGTCGAGTGATTTGCTCATCTCATAACCCAGGATCTCTCCAATTCTTTCAATATTCCGGCGAAAACGCATCTGGTCTTTTTGAATGACCTCGTCTCTGATCTCAGCCATAAACTGATTCAATAGCGAATTTTGATCTTCAAAATGATGTACTATCATAGAAAGGTTTATTTATAATAAAGATACATGAATGTATCTAACCCTTTCCTTCCATGGTCTTAAACCAACCCTGATATTCAAAAAACGCCGAATTGTAACAAGAGTTACCTTTTGAAGAACCTATTATTCATAACTTTAAAGATTAGAAACATGACCAAATTGTACTTTTCATGAAGCGACGCCTTTTCCTTTCAAGAACCGCATTGAGTTCTTTGACCGCCCTTATTGGGACCGATATCGTATTCGGAGCTTTAGTTCCGGATGGATATACTCCCCTACTCTTACAAGATCCTGATCCGTTTACCCTATTCAAAAAGGACAAGGATATGGTTGTGCTCAATGACAAACCATGGAACATAGAGGCACAAGCCCATTTATTAGATGATGATATAACGCCCAATAAATATATGTTCATTAGAAATAATGGACTAATTCCTGAAAATATTGATGAGTCGAGCTGGACGCTGACCATTGACGGGGAAGCTGTAAACGCTAAAAAGACGTATACACTGGCAGAGTTAAAATCTAAATTCAAATCGTACACCTATCAACTAACATTAGAGTGCGGAGGTAATGGGCGAAGTGAATTTGATCCGCCTGCCAAAGGAAACCAATGGACCGTTGGAGCAGTCTCCTGCGCAACATGGACGGGTGTGCGCTTACGTGACGTACTTGAAGATGTTGGCTTCACAAACAAAGCCGTATATATAGGTTACCATGCCGCAGATGTTCATCTCAGCAGGGACCCGGATAAAGAACCAATTTCAAGAGGGGCACCAATGGCAAAAGCGCTACAGGATGAAACCCTTATAGCCTTTAAAATGAATGGACAAGATATTCCTTTGGCCCATGGATACCCGCTGCGATTAGTAGCAGGAGGATGGCCGGCATCGGTCTCCGGGAAATGGCTACAGCGCATTAGCGTGCGCGACCGAGTGCACGACGGAACAAAAATGACAGGGGATGCCTACAGGGTACCTTGTAATCCTGTAGCGCCTGGTGAAAAGGTTAAGGATGAAGATATGTGTATAATTGAGTCCATGCCTGTTAAATCGCTGATTACCTATCCCCGTAGTGGTGCAATGATAAAGGATGGACAGAAATTAAATATCAGGGGGCATGCCTGGGCAGGTGAGCTGGAAGTAGTAAAAATGGAGTATTCAATAGATTTTGGTGCCACATGGAAAAACTGCGCCATAGCAAAACCCAATAACAGGCTGGCATGGCAGAATTTCAGCGCCTCCATCTCCTTTCCCAAGAAAGGGTATTACGAAGTTTGGGCCAGAGCAACGGATGCGAATGGAATCAGTCAGCCTATGTTGTTGCCGGGCTGGAACCCAAAAGGGTACTTAAATAATGCCAGTCACCGAATTGCGATCAAGGTTACCTAAGGATGGAAGAACACGATAAATTTAAATCCCAGATCAAAAGCATTTACCGGCTTTTAGCTACGCTGATGCTACTTTTTGGCATTACTGCCCTGGCTGTCGTATATCTTATTTCAGATCCTACACTCTCCTTCTTCAAGGAGCCGGCGGCAGTGGAAGAATACGCTGTAGTGCCTAATGAAGACGACTTTGATAAAATAGAGAATGGTATCCATATACGAACCGGATTAAAAGATGCTGAAGGGTTAATGACCGTTGTAAACAACTGCACCAATTGCCATTCGGCCCAGTTGGTTATTCAGAACCGCATGAACGAAGAACGATGGAAAGCCACCATTCTTTGGATGCAGGAAACGCAAAACCTTTGGGATCTTGGGAAGAACGAAGATATCATTGTCAACTATCTCGTAACCAATTATCCTCCGCAAAAAAAAGGCAGGAGAGAAATATTAAGAAATATCAGCTGGTATGATCTTAAGGAATAGCCTTTTATTGATACTACTTGCATTTGAGCTTATCTCTTGCAAGGAAAATAGTATGTCGCTCCAACAGGAGGAAATGCTTTTAAGCAGTCCTTTAGTTGCGTATGACAGTCCTCTTTTGAAATCGAATGACCCTACTATTGCAATCATTGATTTCCGTAATCAGAAAGCTTATGACGAAGGGCATTTGCCCAACGCCATAAACCTTTACAGGAACGATTTTCAGGATACAACACTGCCTTTCAAAGGCATGCGAATTAACAAAATACAGGTGGCAGAACGTTTAGGAAAAGCAGGGATCACAGAGAAGCATACCTTAATTGTCTATGATGACAAAGGCTCTACTGATGCCGCCAGGTTTTGGTGGTTGCTGCATCTTTATAATTTTGAGCAAGTTTACCTTCTAGACGGAGGAATAGGACATTGGGGAAAAATGGGTGGCAAAATTAACAGGAGCAAACCCGAAATAGATCCGGCCGTTTTTCATTTCCCTGACCAAGCAGATAAACCACTGCTAATTACTAAGGAGAACCTACATAGGTTAATAGAGTCTGACGATTCCAAGGCATTTCTGGTTGACGCCAGAAGTAAAGAAGAATATGAAGGGAATTATTTGAAAGCGGGTGCAAAAAAAGCGGGACGGATACCAAAGAGCATAAATATTGATTGGGCCGAAACAGTTGACTACGGGAACACTCACACCTTTAAACCTTTGGCCGAACTGGAAAAAATATATGAGAGAATAGGTGCATCTAAGGAAGATACCATCATCGTTTATTGCCATACAGGCGTTAGGTCTTCCCATACAACATTTGTACTTACTCAATTATTGAATTATAAAAATGTTTTAAACTATGACGGTTCCTGGGCGGAATGGAGTTATGATGACAACCTCCCTTTTGAAACCGATTCTATTACTTTTTAAAAAAATAAACTATGGAAGATTATTGGAATGCATTTGTAAGTGCCTTTAATGGCAGTGTATCATGGACCTGGAAATCGATCATTTTTGATGTCCCCTGGTACACCAATTATTTTTGGGGGTTAATAGCCATATCACTTGTAGCCTGGCTACTGGAGATCGTATTTCCCTGGAGAAAAGAACAATCAATATTTCGAAAGGATTTTTGGTTAGACGCCTTTTATATGTTCTTCAACTTTTTCATGTTCGCCATCGCGATCAGTGGAATCTATAAAATGCTGGAAGTCTTGTTTAAAGATATAGGAATCACCGCAAAAAGTCTTTCGATCATTGATATTTCCGCCTTTCCTATGTGGGCACAGTTGCTTATCTTTTTCATTGTATTAGATTTTGTACAATGGTTTACTCATACCCTTTTACACAAGTATAGCTTTCTGTGGAATTTCCACAAAGTGCATCATTCGGTGAAGGAAATGGGATTTGCAGCACACTTGCGTTACCACTGGATGGAGAATATATTGTACAAGCCCCTAAAGGTCTTTGGGGTAATGATACTTGGTGGATTTGAACCAGAGCAAGCCTATGTTGTACATTTTATTGCTATTGCAATAGGGCATCTTAACCATTCCAATGTAAAAATTACCTGGGGTCCTTTAAAGTATATCTTTAACAATCCTGTCATGCATTTATACCACCATGCTTATGTGCTTCCTGAAGGTTCTTATGGGGTAAATTTTGGGATTAGCCTGAGTCTCTGGGATTATATTTTTAAGACCAATTATATCCCTGAGGACAGTGGTAAAATTACCTTGGGTTTTCCGGGAGATGACAAATTCCCACAGGATTTCCTGCATCAAAACACCTATGGCTTTGTAAAACCTAAAAAGAAAAAATAACATACCGTTAGGAGCGTCCTAAAATAAAATCAGCTGCCATCCTCGCATGTAGGTCCGTGGTTGCCAACATAGGAATATCAGCCTTATCTGTTGACAAAAGCATTGGAAGTTCGGTACATCCCAAGACGATGGCCTCTGCACCACGCGACTTTAAAAGTGAGATTTGATTTAGGAAGAACTTTCTGGCCTCTTCTGTGAACTGGCCCTGAGTCAACTCCTTTGAAACGTAGTGATGAGATTGTGTTAATCCTTCGCCTTCCGGGATGATGGTTTCAATATTGAAATGTTCCTGTAAGTATTCAGGGATAAAGCCAAGGGTCATGGTTGGTCTGTTTCCCAATAGTCCAACTTTTTTAACTCCAAGTCGTACCGCTTCTCTGCCAGTAGCCTCAGCTATGTGCAGGATAGGGATCCCGATTTTAGGCTGAACGTGGTTATAGGTCATATGGGGAGTATTGGCACAGATTACCAGCGCCTTTGCCCCGGCTTTTTCCAGTTTATGAGCTACTTCGAGATATTTGGCATTGATCTTTTCCGAATTCTGTTCCCGCATTAATTCGATGTTGATGCTGTAAATGAGCAGTTCCGGGTTTCCTTGGGTACCAATAGTCTCACCTACCATTTCATTGATAAGCCGGTAATACACAATCGTAGAATGCCAGGAAGTACCGCCAATGAGTCCGATTGTATTCATTTATTTATTCTTTTATTTGGACGAAAATAACATGGTTTATAATTTGTTTCAATCCAAATTTTGTATGCTGTCCTTCTTTAATTCGGCTCTTCTTTTATAAATTGAATTCGCCACAAACCCCGTAATTCCTCTATATCATAATTAGTGGCCTTATCCTGAGGATACAATGTAGATAATGTCTCTAAAACAGGGGTTGTAATTTCATTATTGGGTGTTCCATGACATTGTAGACACATGGCATTGGTAACGATAGGGTAATAAAAATAAACCTCATCATCGATTTCCTTCGTTATGGGACGAATCTCCCCTTTACTTTCAACCTGCCGTTTAAAAGCGATCATATAACCCAGTTCTTCTTCGCTTGCCTTGTTCAATGAATTTCTGGGTTTATCCGTTATACGTTTAATCAAGACATTCTTCATGATACCCATACTATCTGTAAGACTGGTAGCCTGGGTTTTACAAAAACCAATAGCGCCTGTCGTCCCTTTTTCCTGAATAGCCTTTATTAAATTTTTGCCAAGAACCCCCTGAGTGGCCATAGCTATTTCCATCCCTTTTTCACCGTAGTAAGCAGGCACCCCTTGATAGGCATCATCTTCCTCAATCTGCATATTTTTTTTACCCATTCCTTTCCCTTTCCCCATTCCTTTTCCCTGTCCATGACCTTTTTGAAAATGCTCCTCAAACCAATCTGGTTGTGGTAAATCTGCATCATAAAGATAGGCCGCTATGGCCCTTATAGACTCCTCAGAATAAGGTTGATAAGGCATCACGCCGAACCTCCTTAGGGCACCTCTCATTCTCGACTTTTCTGGCTGAGGGTCACTAAGCCAGGTGATCATCGCCTTGGTAAAGTCTTCCTTACTGGTATTATCATCAATATAATGCCTTTTTACCGCAACCATGGGTGGGGCTATCATTGTTGCTTCCGAAGCCTTGGGGTTATGGCATATATAGCATTCGTTCTCTACGATCTTCTTTCCTGGGTTTGAAGTTGCGTTGACTGCCAGGTCAGAGGGCGTTTCCTCTACAGCTTGATACCCTTTTTGGGAATCTTTACATGAAATACTTAGGGCGATGCCCAGCAGAAATACGAGATAGCGCATAGTTATAATTTTTGTTACTTCTGGTTAATTTGATCTTGCCATAAATTGAGTATTCTACGTCCCGTACTTCACTTCCAACGCAAGATACCTCCTTTAAGATCATATACCTTTTCAAATCCTCTGGCGGCTAACTTATGAGCTGCCCTGTTGCTTCTATTACCGGAACGGCAATATAGATAAAGAGATTTGCTCTTATCCATTTTTTCAAATTCCTTAAAAAAAGCATCCCCCTTAAAATAATCTATGTTAAGGGCTCTGGCAATATGCCCACCCTTAAATTCCCTATGAGTTCGCACATCTACCAATTGTACCTTATTCCTGTGAACTGCCTTCTTAAAATCTTCCACCTCAAGCACTTCCACATTAGCACTAGTTGCAGACCTAGATCTAAATAGTGTATTAAATAATGACATTATTCTATAATTTTTAATTTACTTCTTAAAAAAAGGGAGCAATGACCTTCTTAGTAATTGCTCCCTACATCAATCCAACCAAAAAAACAATATCTGTAATACCACCGCAGCGTAGACGGACATTTATAATCCGATCAGCAATAGCAGAAAAGTCATCGGAACCACCCTCAATAGACTTTTTCTATTTTTTCGTTTATCAAGTTTGTTTTTTGCTATTTTTTAAATCATATTAAAAGTATAAAGACTTCATTTATTAGCACGTAACCTAGGTTACAAAGACCTGTATTCTATACGTTGTTTTTAATGACATTAAACCGTTGTTCCATGACTCTTAAAGAAGGATTTCTTCAATAAGGATGTAGATCCCCATAACCAGTACCAACCATCCGAAAGACTTTTTGAGCTTCACGCCCTCAATATATTTATTGAGCCATACGCCAATCAAAATCCCTAACAGAGAAAAAGCAGTAAAACTCAGAAGAAAGAGCCAGTCTATTTCCATTGTTTCCACATCGCCTATAAAACCAATGAGCGACTTAATTGCGATAATGAGCAAGGAGGTGGCTACCGCTTTTTTCATTGGCAGTTTGGCAAGTATTACCAGTGCAGGAATGATCAAAAACCCGCCTCCTGCCCCTACAATACCTGTGATAACACCAACAACCACGCCCTCTAATACGATCATAGGATAGTTATACTTGGTTGCTGTTTTTTTAACAGTACCATTGTTATGCTTTCCACTGATCATTGAATAGGACGCCAGCAACATAATAATGGCAAAAAAGATCATGATCCCTATATCACGTGTTACCGTGAAGTTGGCAATTTCAAATAAATACTCAGGAATAGCAGGTATTAAAAACCTTCTGGTGAGATACACAGTTATAAAAGCAGGAATGGCGAAAACAATGGCTGTTTTAAAGTCAACAAGTCCTTTTCTGATATTCTGAAGAGCACCCAACAAAGATGATACTCCCACTACAAAAAGGGAATAGGCCGTGGCGACCACAGGGTTTATTGAAAGGAGATATACCATGATTGGGACGGTGAGGACAGACCCTCCCCCACCAATGAGGCCAAGGACCACCCCAATTATCAGGGCGCCTAAATACCCTAAAATTTGTGTAATATCCACCTATATATTTTAATCCTAACAAATGTAACCTGCCGGGACAAGGCAGGGCGTGACCTGTGTTACATAGTTACAAAAAAGGTAAATTAAAAGTCAGGTTGTAATTAATAGTTATACAAAAATGATTTTCTAAAAGGAAAATCTCAGGAACATGATAAGTATCATTTTATAGACAAGATTATTTGAATAGCTTCATAAAGTGAATTCTAAAGGGATATTCCATGAAAACACTATTGTATGCCACAGACTTTTCAGACAATTCCATTGCTGCTTTGAAATTTGCGGAAATGCTGCGCCATCGGTTCAAAGCCAAACTTTACATACTGCATGTATTTGACATGAAGCCCACTTTTATGAGTACAGTGAGCATTTCGTATAGCCGTTTGGAAGAAGCGGCCATAAAGGAAGCTAATTACAAACTCACACAATTCTGTACAAAGCATCTGGGAAAGGATCCTGACGCGTTGGGTATATCGTTGATTGTCAGCGAGCATGGCATCTCCTCAATAGGTATTCTCGAAAACGCAGAAAAGATCAATGCCGATCTTGTTATTATTGGCACCAAAGGGAGTACAATACTAAAAGACCTATTCATAGGAAGTACCGCTTCTACCCTGATCAATAACTCCTATGTGCCATTAATTATGGTCCCCCAAAAGGAGCATTCGAAACAAATTGATAAGATCGTATATGCGACAGCATTTGAAGAGGTTGATATTTTAGCCATACGAAAACTAGTGGCCATGGCAGAACCATTTAAGGCCAAGATAAAACTCATCCATATTTCTCCTAAAAGTGAATATGCCGGGGAAGATCAAATGGCTTGGTTCCAGGAAATGCTGAGAAATAAAGTTTCTTATCCCAATATAGAATTTGAAATTAGGTTCGCAGATAACATCAATAGTTCTTTACAATCCTATGTTGAAGAAGAAGATCCATCGCTCCTGGCTATGCTCGAAAGGGAAGGCCATGGAATCATGAAAAATATCTGGCACAAGGACATTGTAAAGCAAATGAAATCTGTGATAAAAATACCATTACTAAGCTTCCATAAAAAGAATTTGTAAGGGTATTACTGTATTAATTTTTTGTATCTTAATAAAAGTCTGGCAAGGGCAAACTTGCCTATAGAATACACACTAAATCTATTTCTAACTCAAAATTATAATCAATGAATCCTCTCATGTTTTTTTTATTGATCATTATTCTTTTTTTAATGGCAGGTATACGCGTCATCTTTGAATACAAACGCGCTCTTAAGTTCCGTTTCGGAAAATATGTCAATACCTTACAGCCTGGTTTACGGTGGATCATTCCCTTTGTTGAAACAATCCAAAAGGTAGATATCAGGGTGATCACAATAAAGATCATTTCTCAGGAAGTGATGACTGAAGACAATGTACCCTGTAGCATAGATGGGGTGGTCTTTTTTCAGATCACAGATCCTGAAAAGGCTGTTTTAGAAGTAGAGGAATACTCTTTTGCCATAACCCAGTTATCACAAGCGGCTCTTAGAGATGTTTGTGGAAAAGTAGAATTAGATACAATTCTCTCCAAAAGGGAGGAAATGGGCAAAAATATCAAGACCATAGTGGAAGGAGAGACCAAGCGCTGGGGAATTGAGATTATTGATGTGAAGATAAAAGACATACAATTACCTGAGAATATGAGGCGTATGATGGCCAACCAGGCAGAGGCAGAACGCTCTAGAAGGGCACGGATAATTCTAGCTCAGGCAGAGGACCAGGCCGCCGATATGCTACTTAAGGCAGGAAAAAAAATAGATCAATCACCTTCTGCTATTAAGCTCAGATTGTATCAAACCCTATCTAATATTGCCGCTGAGAAAAATTCTACCATTCTATTCCCCTTCCCGGAGGAAGTATTACCGCGAAGGCGTAAAAAAAATAACCCGGAATAGAGAAGTTGTATATTGAGATACTGATCAAGAGTCAACAAATATTATTTTCTACAAAAAAAAGAGCCCTCCTGTTGGGCTCTTTTAATAAAGGCATTCATGTTAAACAGGAGGGCTACTTAAAAAGTGGCTATTATCATGCAATTTCCACTTTTCGAGGTTTTAATTTTCTTACTTCTTCCTTTTTTGTCAGTTTGAATCTTAAGATACCGTCATTGTACTTGGCTTTAATTTCATCTTCCAAGACGTTTTCTGGCAGCAATAAGGTTCTCATAAAGGAATTATAAGAAAATTCTTTTCGAGTATACTCTTCTTCTTTTTCGTCCTCAGTATACTCTTTTTCTGCTTTGATAGTTAAATACCTATTTTCGATAGATACTTCAAAATCTTTTTTGGCAAAGCCTGGTGCAGCAATCTCAATTTCATAATGATGATTGGTCTCCTTAATGTTTAATGCAGGTTCTGCAGATTTTCCATTCCAGAAATCATCATTTACTAAACCTCGATTCCATAAATGATTGTCAAAGAAATCTTCCATGTCGAAGAAATCAGATGTAATCAGATTAGAAAGAGGTCTTTTCCGATTTTTAAATTTTGTTAGTGACATGTTTTTATTTTTTAGGTTAAACAATCCGTTCAACAGTGTAAGATGTAAGGCACTCAGGGTTTGGCGCAAGATAATTGTAGTCCTATAGATTAACTATGATATTTATCATAAAACGAGATTATTTATAAACTTTTTATACCGCAAAAGACAATGATATGGTAACTCTCAGTTCCGTAAAATTATATTGATCGCTCCATTGGTTCCCCGTGCCCCATATAAACCAAGTTCAGCCGGTGATTTATAGACCTCAATAGATTTTACATCATCCGGATTTATGCTACCCAAAATACCTGATAATCCTCCACTATATGCTACCCCATTGATCAAGAATAATGGTTCTGTGGTATTTGAAAAGGAATTAGGTCCAAAAACCCTTACCACATTGCCCCTTACCGTTATACCCGGAACTCGCTGAAGCATGTTCAAAATGCTCACTTCTCCTTTATTTGCAGTAATGGACCTCATATTATTTTGAGGTTCTTCACCAGAAATTGTCCTTACTTTTGAAGATGTACAACCAATTCCCAAGGAACTCCATATAAAAATCAAAATGATCACTTTTATAATTCCTTTCTTGGAGAACATAGTTTTGTTTTAGTAAGTAAGATAATTAGCCTTCCCAAAGTTTCCAGGGTGCTCTGTAAATTGGGGATAAATAAGAGTTTGCCTCAGTATCATTGGAAATTTGGCTTTGCTCGGCATCCCATTCCAATTTCTTCCCGGTTCTGTAAGCAATATTTCCTAAATGAGCTACCAGAGCCGCATTTCTACCCATTTCTATGGTGCAATTAGGATCTTTTCGGCTTTGGATACATTCGAAAAAATTCCTGGTATGTTCGTCCAAACCATTAATATAACTCCTTCTGGGGGGCAAAACTTCGGTGAGGTATTTACCATCCTCTTGTAAGGGAAGTACTTTCCAGCTAGCTCTGTTTATGGCCAGGATCCCCTTTTCGCCAATAAAAGCCACACCCGGTTCTCCAGACTCGTCCAAATAGGGCGAAGTTCCCATCGCAATGAATTGCTCCCAAACCAGGCTAAAGTCGCCAAAATCATATACCGTTGTTAATGTATCTGGGGTTTCAGCTGCATTATTTGGAAAGGCCAGCTTCCCCCCTATGGCCATTACTGATTTAGGCGTAGTAGCTTCCATTCCGGCGAGTACCATATCTAACATATGCACTCCCCAATCTGTCATAAGTCCGCCCGCATAATCCCAGAAATACCGGAATGAGCCGTGGAATCTGTTTTTATTAAAAGGTCGTTTTTGGGCAGGTCCTAACCAGCGATCGTAATCTACTCCTGCTGGTGGCATACTATCTGGCACCACATCAAATCCTTTTCCATAATTAACATCGGCCCAGGCTTTAACCTGCCTTATCCTACCCAAAACTCCGGTCTTAAGATATGCCAAAGCTTCTATCCAGTGTGGATCACTTCGCTGCCATTGGCCCACCTGTACCACCCTATTGTATTTCTTGGCTGCCTGTACCATTAAATTGGCTTCATTAATACTATTGGCTATAGGCTTTTCTACATAGACGTCCTTTCCCGCCGCACAGGCATCTGTCATTTGGATGCAATGCCAGTGATCTGGGGTACCAATGATCACCGCCTGCAGTGACTTTAATTTTAAGAATTCTCTATGGTCTGAAAAGGTTTTAGGACGTTTCCCTGTCTTTATTTCTAATTCCTGTGCCCTTTCCTCCAATAATTGTGAATCTACATCACAGAGGGCTACACAAGCAGTACCGGCATTCTTCAAAAAGGAATTCAGATTGGCCCAGCCCATTCCCCGAACGCCAATAAGGCCAATGTTAACCTCAGTATTAGAGATCGACAAGGATTTTGCATTTAATTGACTCAAGGGTAAGGCAGTAGCCAATGAAGCTACTCCTAGATCTTTTAGGAATGTTCTACGATTTTGCATATCCACCGGATTTGACCCTTAATGTAGGCAATTTTTACCTATTTAAATAGGTCAAAAAAGGGAGAAAATCGTATAATTCAAAATTCTATTTCCAGCATAACAGGGCAATGGTCAGAGCCGAAATACTCGTTAAGGATCTCCACTTTTTTTACCTTATCTGCCAAGGAACTACTCAGTAGAAAGTAATCTAAACGCCATCCTGTATTGCGTTCTCGCGCTTTAAATCTGTAACTCCAATACGAATAGGCCACCTTATCCGGGTGTAATTGCCGGTAGATATCTACCAGTCCGGCATTTAAAAAAGCATCCATTCCGTCTATCTCTACCTGAGTATACCCGGCGGTTTTGTTGTAGTTAGATTTGTCGTTCTTCAGATCGATAGGTTTATGAGCTACATTAAGATCCCCACATACAATCACAGGTTTTGTTTCTTCTTTTTTCTTGATGAATTTTAGGAAGTCGGCATCCCATCCCTTTCGGTAATCCAATCTATCTAATTGTGACCCGGAATTAGGAACATACACATTGATAAGATAAAATTCTGGATACTCTGCACAAAGTACACGCCCTTCAGAATCATGTTCCTCAATTCCCATATCATACGTAATATCTTCCGGAGTAGATTTGGTGAGGATTGTAGTGCCGGAATATCCTTTTTTGTCTGCAGCGTTGCTTAGGACCTTATATGTATTCAAAGGTTCGAGGGCCTTTGCAACTTCCTCTTCCTGGGCCTTGGTTTCCTGAAGACACACAATATCTGCTTTTAGCTCCTTAAGTATCTCAAAAAAATCTTTCTTGACGATGGCTCTAATGCCATTTACATTCCAGGTTACAATATTCATATCCAATTATAATTTCTACACCTACGTTCTGGCAAAGTTTCTTGTTATTCCTTCTACTCCTTTAAGTAACGCAATTTACAATACACGTTTAACTTCGCCACAGCTTAACATGGCTTCTCCATAGAATGGATTTCTTATTTCTTTTTCCCAACTTAACCAGTCGGATCCCAAATTCTTATTGGCCATAGGACAATGTAAGACATATACCGGTTTATCAGGATTTTTTATGCCGGGCATAATGGCGATAAATTGATCGGATAAAAGCACAAAATTTGAACGTTGTTCTTTAAGGGATTTGGTCATTGATATAGCCATAAAATATTTTTCCAAGCTGCTTATTTGGCCTATAAGCGTTCCCTTTAAAGTAGACTTATTTACCCTTTTTAGTTTTGATAGTGCTTTTTCAGAGGTTTGCTGTGCCATAATGGCGTCTGAAAGTACCAAGGCGTCCTTGAGTTCCATATAAGCTTCCAATACCGGGGCAAAGGATTTTTCAAAATCTGGCAATACTTCCTTCTTCTCCATTTCTATATTAGCTCCCATTCCCCCGTGTCCTTCATGGCCCGTCCTTACTGCACCACCTTCATTCATCATTGACTTTTTGCCTTTTAATTGGGCAGCAGCATCTACGGTAAATGTACCGTTAGTTACAATCTCATCTCCAGATTGCAATCCGTCTAGAACTATATATCCATCTTGAACAGCATTTCCCAAAGTAATTTCGCGAATTTCAAAGGTAGGGTCGTCCGGATTGGCCTTTATATAGACCACTGAGCGCTCCCCTGTCCATAGTACAGCACTTTCCGGGACTACGATAGTATTTTCCTTTTTGCTGGCCGAAATACTCATTGAACCGGCTACAAACATGCCAGGCTTTAATTGTCCCTGGGGATTTTGTAATACTGCCCTTACTTTGATGGTCCTTGTCGCCGAATTTAAAACAGGGTCAATAAATGAAATTTTAGCATCGAACTGGGTATCCGGATAGGCCTTAGTTGTTATCGTTATTTTTTGGCCCTCTTTTAAAAGTGAGATCTGGTTTTCGTACGCATCAAAAACGGCCCAAACAGTATTTAGATTGGCTATTTTGAATAAAGGGGATCCCTGCTTTACGTAATCTCCTGCTTCTACCATGATCTCAGAAACCGTTCCGGAAACATTGGCATAAACAGGAAAATTTTCACGAACCTGACCAGACTTTTCAATCTGTGCTATTTCTTTTTCAGATAGTTTCCAAAGTTGAAGCTTATTACGAACTGCCTTGTATAATGCGGGTTGACTCTCCTTTAAACCTGCAGCTGTAATCAATTCTTGTTGGGCCGAGACCAATTCCGGGGAATAGATGGTTGCCAATTGCTGTCCGCTTCTTACTTCCTCTCCCTCAAAATTAACGTATAGTTTTTCTATACGCCCGTCAAAGTAGGAAGCCTGACTCCCAACAGCCTTTTCGTTTTCTTTTATGGTTCCTGAAAGCTTTAATGTATTGTCCCCTAAAATACCTGAACCAACAATGGTGGTTCTGATATCGGCCAGGGCCATGGCATTTTTGGACAAGGTAAACTGGGTAACAGAGAGTTCGTTAGAATCCACATCAGCCAGTATCAGATCCATACCGCAAATAGGACAGCTACCAGGGGCAGACTGTCTGATCTGAGGATGCATGGAACACGTCCATATTTCACTCTCAACCAATTCATCTTTATGGTTGTGTATTTCACTTGTCTGTGTGTCGGCAGCCTTATGAAATATAAAATATCCGGCTATAAGGCCTATTAATACTGCCGCACCAATGTATATGATTGTCTTTTTCATCGTACTATTTTTTTTTCTTTAATTGCTTTCTGATGGTAGGAGAACTTACATAAAATAGAGTAAATCCACTTAAAATGGTAATGAGTCCCATGAGGGAAAACCCTCTTAACAACAGTGTATTAAAATCATCCCTTCCCTGGTAATCCATTGTGTGTGTCATCCATAGAAAGTCGAACCAGCGCCAGTCCCTGAAACGCACCGTTTGAAAGGACCCGTCCTGTATGGAAACATAGGCCTTAATATTTTTTGGACTTTCGTAAGAAATCACATAGGCAGGTAACGGTTTTTCACGGTATTCATGATGATTGCCTGCTTCCTCAATTCGTTCAACACCCTTGACATTTAAAGTGGAAAGCATATGGTTTCGTGCAATTTGCAATGCTTCCTCACGAGTGATCTCGTTTTTTGTAGTTCCTGTTTGAGCATCCATTAAGTAACTGTCATTGATCCAGTAATAGGGCTTATCCCCAATTTCCCTTAATTCCAGGGTTGTAACTTCTTTAGGGTTTAAAATTGAAGTTGGACTCACCAGGTTATTAAAAGATAGGGGAGCAGGATTTTCATTTCGAAAATGATCCCCATGGATCTCGTCAATATCTGTCCAGCTAAAGTAAATACCACTAATGGTCCACATTAGAAACTGGATCCCCAGAAAAAGCCCCAGGTACCTGTGCGCTTTTCGAATCTTTGCTGCTGTTTTACGTTTTACCATGTTTATTAGTCTATATGTGTTGTTCTTAATCGCAAAGCATTGGCAATAACAGAAACCGAACTAAAACTCATCGCTAATGCAGCAATCATAGGTGATAGGAGAATTCCAAAAAACGGAAATAATACTCCGGCCGCTATGGGTACACCCAGGGTATTGTATATCAAAGCAAAAAATAGATTTTGCTTGATGTTTCGCATTACCTTATCACTTAAATTTCTTGCTTTTACAATCCCGTGCAGATCTCCTTTTACAAGAGTGATCATTGCACTTTCAATGGCCACGTCTGTGCCTGTTCCCATAGCGATACCGACATCACTTTTGGCAAGTGCAGGGGCATCGTTGATACCGTCGCCGGCCATTGCTACTACTTTGCCTTGCTCTTGTAGTTTCTTGACTTCCTCTAGTTTATTTTCAGGTAACATCCCAGCCTTAAAATCGGACAGATTAAGTTCAGTCAGCTACTGCTTGTGCCGTGTTGTAGTTGTCTCCGGTGAGCATTATAACGGTAATACCCTTATCCTGAAGTTCTTTGATAGCTTTGGCACTCGTTCCTTTTAATCTTATCGCTTATGACAACATAACCAGCCACCTTCGCCATCTACTGCCAGATAGGAAACTGTCTTACCTTGCTTCTGAAAGGATTGCACTTCTTTTTCCATGTCTGACAGAAACAATTGCAATAGCGTATTCCATCATTTTGGCATTTCCCAATTCTACCTTTTTACCATTTACTTTTCCTTCAACCCCTTTCCCTGTAACTGCACTAAAATTGTCTGCTTTAAGGATTTCTACTTTCTGTTCTTTACCATACTTTACAGTAGCTTCGGCAAGTGGATGTTCGCTAGAGCTGTTTAAGGAAGCTATGAATTGTGTGATATCCTTTTCGCTAAAATCGATCTCCAAATACACCCATTTTTTCAACGGTTGGTTTTCCTTCAGTAATGGTTCCCGTCTTATCAATAATCAAGGTATCAACCTTGTCCATTTTCTCTAAAGCTTCGGCATTCTTTATTAAAACACCGTTTTGAGCACCCTTACCTACACCCACCATAACAGACATAGGAGTTGCCAAACCTAGCGCACAAGGACACGCAATGATCAATACAGCAATAGCATTTACAAGTGCATACACATACACTGGTTCCGGGCCCCAAATTGCCCAAACAATAAAGGTTATTACTGCAATAAGAACTACCACAGGCACAAAATAACTTGAAACGGTATCTGCTAATTTTTGAATAGGTGCCCTACTTCTACTAGCGTCATTTACCATTTGAATGATTTGAGAAAGCAAGGTATCGCTACCTACTTTTTCAGCTATCATAAGAAAAGATTGGTTGCCATTGATAGTTCCGCTACTCACTTTATCTCCTTCATACTTATTGACCGGTATAGGTTCTCCCGAGATCATTGATTCATCTATTGTAGTTTTGCCTTCTGTAATAATGCCATCTACTGGAATTTTATCCCCAGGTTTAACACGCAACACATCACCTTTTTGGATTTGGTCAATAGGATACTTCTTCTTCCTTTCCATCAACCACGCGTACGGCTTTATTAGGTGCAAGTTTCAACAATTCTTTTACCGCAGAATTGGTTTTACTATGTGCTCTGGCTTCTAAAACCTGGCCCATCAATACCAGCGTAAGTATCACTGTCGCTGCTTCAAAATAAACGTGAACGGCACCAGATTCGGTTTTAAATTGTACAGGGAAAAAGTCGGGGAACAACATCCCAAAAACACTAAATAACCACGCTACACCTGCACCAATCCCAATAAGTGTGAACATATTGAGATTCCAGGTTTTTATACTTTTATAGGCCCGTTCAAAGAACATCCAGGTGGCATAAAATACTACAGGAATTGAAAGTGCAAACTGAATCCAGTTCCACCATTTTTGCCCCATCAAATCGTATAATGGATTGTTAGGAATCATCTCACTCATTGCAATTAAAAAAATAGGCAAAGTGAAGGCTACTGCTATCCAGAATTTCTTTAATAATTTTTTATAGGTCTTTTCTTCTGCTGATATGTCTGCTTGCATGGGTACCAGGTCCATACCGCAAATTGGGCAGCTTCCCGGTTCGTCACGAATGACTTCAGGATGCATGGGACAGGTATACTGTGTAGTGGCTGCCTGTGACAGATTCACTTCTTCTACCAAAGCCATCCCACACACAGGGCAATCGCCCGGCTCATCATAGGTCTTTTCACCTTCACAATGCATGGGGCAATAGAAAGTGCCCGTGCCTTTACCCTTTGGCTTGTCGTCCTGCATTTGGGTTGTATGATGATGCGTACCTGGTTTATGGATACTATAGCGCCCACCGTCATTCTCCAGGGCCTTCTGAAATTGCTCCAGGGGGATATGCTGCTCCATTTCAATAGCAGCCTCTGCTTTTTCCAGGTCCACCATCACCTTAGTTACACCCTTTACCTTAGAGAGAGTTTCTTCTACGTGAGTTCGACAGCCGTTACAGGTCATCCCATGTATATGATAGGTGTGTTTCATTTTTTATTATTATTGATTCGATAAATAATTAATGATCGCCATTTGGTTGTAATAGGTATTAATGGCCTCAATTATATTCATTTGAAACTTTAATTGTAATTCCTGGATATCCAACACATCATTGAAATCGATAGTTCCGGTTTCGTAGTTCTTGATCAATATTTCTTCCGCATTTTGTGCCTTTTTTAAATTCTCGGATTGTGCTGCATAACGTATCCTGGCCGAATTTCGTTGGCTTAATGCCTCAGCTAATTGTGTTTTAAGAGTATTAAAGCGTTCCTGCCGCATGGCATTCAGTTCCTTTTTGCGCAGTGCATTTTGCCTGCCTAATGAGGAATACTTATTGCTAAAGATCGGAACAGAAACCGAAACCATAGGCATTACCATATCCTTTCCGCTATCCATAATGGAAATGTCTGTACGCTCAGCCACCGGCACATAATCTATACCAATTCCCAACATAGGCGATCCTTCTTTTTTTACCAACAGATCGTCCTTAAGAACCGATTCATACAATCTGTCATATTTCAATAGTTCGGGATGCACTGCTACACTATCGCTGGCGATAAGATCATCTTCTTCCGGAAGTACAAAACTCTCCAGTACACTAACAGGAACATCTTCATCCCGGTTTAGCATATTGTTCAATCCGCTTTCTTCAGCAATATACCGTTGCCGTAATATTTTTAACTGTTCCCTTAATTCGTTTTGTCTTATTTGCAATTGTAATACATCTACCGCAGAGGTTTTTCCCCCTTCTACACTTTTTAAAGCCAATTGCTCATAGGTCTGCAGTAATTCAATATTCTCCTTTAAAACCTCTGAACTAGCATTAATGGCATATAAACCATAGTACGATTGTGAAATACCAAGAACCAATTTTCTTTTGGCTATTACCAGGGCTACGTAATCTGCCTCGGCCATGGAACCCGCATAATTCTCACGAGCCGTTATGGTACCAAACCAGGGAAGCATTTGTCTAATCCCAAAACGGGCCTTTTGTGCCCCTGTCCTGGTTTCTGTTTCACTTGCAAAATATCCGGCACTAAACTCAGTATTTGGAAGCGTATTCACTTCCTTGACCTTTTCTACCGCAATACTGTATCGAATTTCCCCTGCCTGGATTTCAGGATTGTTCAGCAAGCCTTGTTCAATCAACGATTCCAATTGTTGGGTGTACCCCACATTAATAAATACAACACCAATTAGTATTTGAATTATTCTTTTCATTGTATTGCTTTATTTAATTGAAATTCTGCCCTCCAACTGTACAATACCGGAACCACCAGCAGAGTAATGAGGGCAATGAGCATTCCGCCAAAACTTGGGATGGCCATAGGGATCATGATATCACTCCCCCTTCCCGTGGATGTCAACACCGGTAAAAGTGCCAGCAAGGTAGTAGCAGTGGTCATTAAACAGGGACGTATACGTTTTTCCCCTGCCTCCACCACCGAGGCCCTGATTTCCATTAAAGTGGCAGGTTGGTTTTTCCTAAAAGTCTGCGTTAAATAGGTGGCCATAACTACCCCATCGTCTGTCGCAATCCCGAATAGCGCAATAAAACCTACCCAGACTGCGACACTGAGATTAATGGTATGCATCTGAAAAAGGGTTCTTACGTTTTCTCCAAAGAATTCAAAATTCATAAACCAGTCCTGACCATATAACCAGATCAGTAAGAATCCGCCCGCAAAAGCGACTGCGATTCCCGAAAACACCATGAATGAAGTAGCCACAGATCTGAATTGGAAATACAGGATCAGAAAAATAATAAACAATGCCAGCGGAACAACCACCTTAAGTGTTTTCTCTGCCCGAAGTTGATTTTCATAAGTTCCTGTAAATCGATAATTGATGCCTTTTGGTATTACCAAAGTTCCTTCATCAATATTCTTCTGTATCAATGCTTGCGCATTTTCAACGACGCTTACTTCGGCATAGCCATCGAGTTTATCAAAAAGTACATAGCCTACCAAAAAGGTATCCTCACTTTTGATCATTTGAGGTCCTTTTTCGTAACGAATCGTTACCAGCTCGCCCAGGGGAATTTGTTTTCCGCCAGCTACCGGGATATAAATATTTTCAATGTCGGCCGGATTTTCCCTTAATTCTCTGGGATATCGAACTCGAATTCCATACCGTTCCCTACCTTCAACTGTCTGCGAAAGCATCATACCTCCTACGGCAACTTCCAGAACCTGCTGTACGTCTTCTATAAGAAGACCATAACGTGCCAGTTTATCTCTGTCAATATCAATCAGTAAATAAGGTTTTCCAACGATTCTGTCAGCAAAAACGGCTTCTGCCTTTACCCCTTCTGCTTCTTTTAGAATGTTTTCTAGCTGTATCCCAAAGGCTTCAATCTGTCTTAGATCGGCCCCTTTTACTTTGATCCCCATAGGTGCACGCATACCTGTTTGCAACATAACCAAACGTGTTTCTATAGGTTGTAATTTAGGAGCAGAAGTAACACCCGGTAAGCGCGTTACCTTTACAATTTCATCCCAGATATCATCAGGAGATTCAATTTCCGGCCTCCAGGCCCTGTAATACTCACCACGGCTATCTGGCACCAAATCTTGTTGTTCTACTTCCGTAAATACCCGTAGTCTGTCTTCGGGGACATCTTCCGGCTGTTCACCATCATTTAGGTTCCAGACAAACTCTCCGTTTTTCAGCATAAAATAACCATCCGAATTTACTTTGAATCGCTGCCGGGTCCCGGAAGCATCTTTCAGGTATTCTGGCTTGTACTGAATTAAATTTTCATACATCGACAAAGGTGCAGGGTCTAGTGAAGACTCTGTACGACCGGCCTTCCCAACCACCGTCGAAATTTCCGGGATATTTTCAACTGCCATGTCTAATTGCTGCAGCACACGTTTGTTTTCTTCAACTCCTGCATGTGGCATGGAGGTAGGCATTAAGAGAAAAGAACCCTCATTTAAAGCCGGCATAAATTCTTTACCCGTATTTCTTACGATTATGAACCCCGCTGTTATAAGGGCCACCGGGAGTGATAAAAACAGTATCTTATTGCGTAGCGACCATCTCAGGATTTGAGTGTAGTACAATCTAAAAATATAGAACCCGCCAAGAATCAACCCACATATCAGGGCTACAAAAATCAGGTTTAAAAAGACATTTTCACCAAGTCCTAAAGGTCTCCAATAAACGGCCAGCAAACCTATAATAGTAATGACCACAATCCCAATGTTTGCCAAATTGTATTGCTGATCCGAAATAATTTGTCTGAGTCTTAAAATACCAGCTGCCGCAAGGGCCAATAAGGCCATCCCTATGAAATATCCATTAAAAATGGCAAAAAGCCCTGCGCCTACTAATTAAACCGTGCAATATGTATTTTATATTGTCTTTTTGTTGCTTCTTCCTGAATAAATAGGCGGCTAAAGGCGGAATGATAAACAAGGCCACCACTATGGAAGCCGTTAAGGCCATGGTCTTGGTAAAAGCCAACGGGCGAAATAGTTTGCCTTCTGCCCCGATCATGGTAAATACAGGAATAAAGCTAATAATGGTGGTCATAACCGCCGTAAGGATTGCTCCGGAAACTTCCGAAGAAGCATTGTAAACTACCGTATTAATAGGAAGATCTTCTTGATTCTCATCAATATGCCTTATGATATTCTCCGATAAAATGATCCCCACATCAACCATGGTCCCAATGGCGATCGCAATCCCGATAAGGCAACGATATTGGCATCCACATTAAAATACTTCATGGCAATAAACACCATTAAAACAGCTACCGGTAATAAGCCTGAGATCAGAATGGAGGCCCTCAAATTGAATACCATGACGATAATAACCAAAATAGTGATCAGGATCTCCAGGGTAAGTGCTTCATTGAGGGTGCCTAATGTTTCCTGAATTAGTTCGGTACGGTCATAAAAGGGTACCAAAGTTACCTGGGAAATACGTCCATCACTTAATTGTTTAGAAGGTAGTCCTGCTTTTATCTCCTGTATCTTGCCTTTCACATTTTGGATAACCTCCAAAGGGTTGGCCCCATAGCGCGCTACGACTACCCCACCAACTACCTCGGCACCTTCCTTATCAAGAATGCCACGCCTATCGGCGGGTCCCATGGACACATTGGCAATATCTTTTATCCGGATAGCAATAAAATCATCCGTCCCAACTACGGCATTTTGTATGTCCTCCAGAGATTCGATATATCCGAGACCACGTACCAAATATTCGGCCTGGTTAATTTCCAGGGTTTGGGCTCCTATATCCCTGTTACTTTGTTTTACAGCATTGACCACCTGTTGTAGTGAAATGTTGTATTGTTTCATTAATTCGGGATCTACATCTACCTGGTATTCCTGTACATGACCCCCAATAGATGCTACCTCAGATACACCACCTGCCGAAGAAAGCGCGTACTTAACGTAAAAATCCTGAATACTGCGTAATTCCTGTAAATCCCACCCTCCGGTGACCTCTCCGTTTTTATCCCGGCCCTCCAGTGTGTACCAGAAAATTTGACCCAGGGCAGTAGCGTCGGGACCCAGCGCCGGACTAACACCATCTGGCAGTAAATTTTGGGGAAGTGAATTCAATTTTTCCAATATCCGGCTCCGGCTCCAGTAGAATTCAACGTCTTCATCAAAAATCAGGTAAATACTGGAAAACCCGAACATGGAGGTACTTCGTATTGTTTTTACACCTGCAATACCAAGTAGTGCGGTTGTCAGAGGATATGAAATCTGGTCTTCAATATCCTGAGGAGATCTACCCGGCCAATCGGTAAAAACGATCTGCTGATTTTCACCAATATCCGGGATGGCGTCTACAGCAACAGGGTCGCTTGGCAGGAAGCCAGTGTCCCAGTTGAAAGGGGCATTTACGATCCCCCATCCAATACATAGCAGCAAAAGAAGAACAGCTACTAATTTATTCTCTATCAGGAATTTAATGCTTCTATTTAGCATGAGATTTGATCATTAAACATTAGAAATGGAAAATTTGAGAACACATAAACGTGTCTTGGCCCAATACAGCTATAGCTGTTGAGCCTCCAATTAAATGTTTAGAATCAAATCAGAAAAGTCTGGTCCAGTACCTGGACATCCCTAATTAATAAGGGAGGGGAATATTCTTTAAAAGGAATGGGATGTTTATCAACCCCAGTAAACAAATTAGAATATGTAATAGTGAACGCAACTATAAAAGTTTGTTGTTCAAAAGAAAGCTCATCAAAAGAAAGTTGCAAATCGTCCTGACCCGGCACCAACAAGTTCCACATCGGAACAGCATTGCATGTCCATATCATCCCCTGCCATATCCATGGATGGCATGTCCATAGCCATTTGGCATGAATCTGCTTCCTGGAAGAGCTTAAAATCTACCAGCGTATCTCCACAAAAGTGCATGTCCATAGAAAATGACATGGTGGAGAACAGCACTAAAAAGGCCATTACGAGGGATCCTATTTTACGGCGTATTTCGCTCATCTGTCTACAAAACTACAAAATAAATCGATTTATTGTTCTGGTTAACAAAAGTTTAGACTTAGCGTTCGGTCTATATTTCAAATAGTATCAAAAGAAAGTATTGTAAATTAATCTCATTTAAATCCAGTTTTGGATATTTGGTACTCCTATAAATCAATTCATTCTAGACTATTTGATAAAGCAATTAAACATCTCTTAGTGAACAGAATCCAAATTTGGAATAAAAATTTTTTAACCTTTCCGTAAATTAACATTTACAAACTTTAATATAAAAATGAAAATTCGTAATACTTTCGCAAAATCCCTAATCTATACTCTACCAAACGCCTAATGGAGGCAGGGATTGCCAAAGGACATGAAATGGATAGTCATTGACCACAGTAAATGTGATCTGGTCATAGAAAAGAAAAAACCCGGCCTTATCTACAAAGGAAAAGAAGTTACAGATGTGCATGGTGTTATTCCGCGTATTGGTGCTTCTATAACATTTTATGGAACAGCCGTTGTAAGACAATTCGAAATGATGAAAGTCTTTACCGCAGTAGAATCACAGGCCCTTGTGCGATCCAGGGATAAACTAAGGAGTCTTCAAATACTATCAAGAGCCGGTCTCGGGCTTCCTAAGACGGTTTTTAGTAATTATTCTAGAGATGTAGGAGCCATCATAGATAAGGCCGGAGGTGCTCCTGTAGTGATTAAACTTCTAGAAGGTACACAGGGGCTTGGAGTTGTCCTGGCCGACAACAGAAACTCCGCAGAATCTATTCTAGAAGCTTTTAATGGCTTACAGGCGCGTGTTATTGTTCAGGAATTTATCAAAGAAGCCATAGGTGCCGATATCCGAGCATTTGTTGTAGACGGAGTGGTCGTAGGTGCCATGAAGCGGCAGGGAAAAGAAGGGGAATTTCGGAGCAATCTGCATCGTGGTGGCTCAGCCAATATCATTGAATTAACAGACGAAGAAGAAAACGCAGCCATAAAAGCGGCACGGGTCATGGGACTTGGTGTTGCAGGTGTTGATCTGCTACAATCTGCACGAGGACCTCTAATTTTGGAAGTAAATTCTTCACCGGGACTGGAAGGAATTGAATAGGCCACCGGAAAAGATATTGCCGCTCAGATCATAAAGTATGTAGAAAGGCATGCCGAAGAGTAAGATAGAATTATTGGGGCAAAACCATTGCCAAGGGGAAAAGTTACCAGTTAAACCTGGACATTGCTAAACTTCATACCGAACCAGGATACAGGTTCCCATCATCGTGGAACGTGGCAAAAAGGATGGCCCTGTTTTACTTATAACGGGTGGGATACATGGCAACGAGATCAATGGGATTGAAATTGTACGTCAAATAATTTCCAAAAAATTCAACGTTCCGGAGAATGGTACCATCATATGTATCCCCGTAGTCAATGTCTTTGGTTTCCTAAATCAGGAACGTCAATTTCCTGACGGCCGAGACCTTAATAGGGTTTTCCCGGGAAGTCCAAGAGGCTCATTGGCCAGCAGGTTCGCATATCATATCATCAAGGAAATAGCTCCAATAGTAGATTATTGCATCGACTTCCATACCGGAGGTGACAGCCGTTTTAACGTACCTCAGATACGAATTAATCAGGAAGATACAGAAAGTCTTAATGCTGGCACAGGAATTCCGTGCCCCTTTTATTATTGGATCTGCCCGGCGTGATAAATCTTTCAGGGAAGCAATGCATAAGTTGAAGAAAAAGATCTTGCTCTTTGAAGGAGGAAAATCTAATCATATAGATACCAAGGTTACCCAAACAGGGCTAAGCGGTGCAATGCGGGTCATACAGAAATTGGGAATGCGAAATTTTAATGAAGAGCTGGCCCAATTTGAAACAGCAGAAGATGAACCTGTAATGATCAATGACTCCGGGTGGATCAGAGCCAATTATTCAGGTATGTTCCATCCAAAACTTATTTTAGGAAAAAAAGTAAAAAAGGGATCTGTGATTGGAAGTATTTCAGATCCTTTTGGATATTTCGAACGAAATATCAAGGCATCTCATACGGGATATGTTATTTGTATCAATGAATCGCCTATAGTAAACCAGGGAGATGCCGTTTTTCATATATCCCGTGAATGATTTTATATATTTTTAGTTAAAGGTACCCGGGAATGAGATGTTTTCGACTTTTTTTTAACCGAAAAAGAATCCTTAATTATTCTCAATTTAATCCTATATTAGTGAATAATGATCTTTAACTTTAAGGATACTAATAGCAATAGTTAGCCACCAGAAAACTGGAAAATACCTATAAAAAGAAGCGTCTAAGAACTAACACCAATAGAATGAAAGTACTATTTTTCACAAGAGAATTTCCACCTTATGTGTATGGTGGCGCCGGAGTGCATGTTGAATACCTCGCGGCTGAGCTCTCTAAATTAATGAAAGTGGAGGTTCGCTGCTTTGGGGATCAGGATACGGCATCCGATCAACTTACCGTTACCGGATTTCCCTATGAAAATCCGATCTTTAATAAGAGCGATGATAAGTTAAAAGGCGTGCTGCAAACCTTAAGTACCGGTATCCAATTGAATGCTGATGATATAAATGCCGATATTGTACATTGCCATACATGGTATGCGCATTTTGCCGGTATCGTAGCAAAGCTTTGTTACGGTAAACCTCTGGTGATTACTACGCACTCTTTAGAACCCTTAAGGCCGTGGAAAAGAGAACAGTTAGGCAGAGGGTACGATGCGTCCTCCTGGATCGAAAAAACTGCGATAGAAATGGCCGATTCCATTATTGCCGTTTCCAAGGAGACCAAAGAGGATGTTTTAAAGTATTTTGATGTAGAAGAAGATAAAATACAGGTCATCTATAACGGTATCAACCTGCAGGAATATGTCGTCACTAAAGACACCTCCACCTTAGAACAATACGGTATAGACAAAACAAAACCATATGTATTGTTTGTAGGCCGAATCACGCGACAAAAAGGGATCATTCACCTGGTAAATGCCATAAAGTATATCGATCCGGACACGCAGGTAGTATTGTGCGCAGGCGCTCCGGATACCAAAGAAATAGCCCGGGAAATGGAAGAGAGTGTACAAGCTGTGACCAGGACGAGGAAAAATGTCATCTGGATAGATAAGATGCTCGATAAAAAGTCGGTCATCCAATTGTATTCCCATGCCGATGTTTTTTGTTGCCCTTCCATTTATGAGCCTTTTGGTATTATTAATATTGAAGCCATGGCTTGCGAAACCGCTGTGGTTGCAAGTGCAGTTGGGGGCATCAAAGAAGTTGTCGTGGACGGGAAGACCGGGATCTTAGTGCCTTTGGAACAGCAAAAAACCGCCCCTTTCGAACCGGTGGATCCTGATAAATTTTCGAGAGACCTGGCCGAGGGCATTAATTCGCTTGTAAAAAATGATGACTTGCGAAGATCAATGGCCGTGAACGGACGAAAACGAGTTGAAGAAACCTTTGATTGGGAAGCTATCGCTAAACAAGTAGAAACCTTATATGAATCCTTAATAAAGTAAAAATGAGCAAAGATAAAACACTCGCGATCGTACTAGGTGGTGGGCAGGGAACCCGATTATATCCCCTTACTAAATCACGATCTAAACCGGCAGTCCCTATTGCGGGTAAGTATCGTTTGGTTGACATCCCGATTTCCAACTGTATAAATTCGGAGATCAAACGTATATATGTCTTAACACAATTTAATTCTGCCTCGCTTAACAAACACATAAAGAATACGTATCACTTCAGTTTTTTTAGCTCGGCTTTTGTGGATATCCTGGCAGCTGAGCAAACATTAGGCAATACCACATGGTTTCAGGGTACCGCGGATGCGGTAAGACAGTGTATGCATCATTTCCTGCAGCATGAATTTGAGTATGCTCTAATTTTATCGGGAGATCAGCTCTATCAAATGGATTATAATCAAATGCTGGAAGCGCATATCGATAGTGGTGCAAAAATTACGGTAGGGACCATCCCGGTACATGCAAACGATGCCCCTGCCTTTGGAATCTTAAAATCGGATCCTGATAATAAAATAACATCATTCATTGAGAAACCGGCCTCTGATCTTTTGCCGGATTGGACCTCGGATGTTAGTGAAGAAATGAAGGCACAGGGAAGATATTATCTGGCATCTATGGGGATTTACATTTTCAACAAAGATCTGCTGATAGAGCTGATGAACGATCCTAATACGCTCGATTTTGGTAAGGAAATTATTCCCCAAAGTATACACAAGCATAAGACAATGAGTTATCCGTTTGAAGGATACTGGACAGATATTGGAAATATCAGCTCATTCTTTGAGGCCAATCTGGAGCTTAGTGACGACATTCCAAAATTCAATTTATACGATAAAAACAATCGTATTTATAGCAGGGCGAGGATGCTACCAACTACAAAGCTTAGTGGCACCAAAATGATCAACGCCGTCATTGCTGATGGCTGTATTATACACGCCGCTAGTATTGAGAGATCCGTGATCGGGATCAGGGCCAGGATTGGCAAGGATTCTGTTATTCGCAATACTTATGTAATGGGTAGTGATTACTACGAAACACTGCAGGAGATAGAGAGTTTCAACATCGAAATATTAATGGGTATAGGGGAGCGATGTACCATTGAGAATGTTATTGTAGATAAGAACTGTAGGATTGGAGATGATGTAACCATAAAAGGAGGACCACATTTGGACGATTCAGAAACCGATACTCATGTGGTAAGAGATGGCATTGTAGTACTCAAGAAAGGGGCGGTGATCCCAAGTGGTACGGTAATTTAATAAATACATACAGCAGAACTATTCAGTAAAAAGCTTTGGCTAGGTGCACAGGCGGAATCAAAAAGGTTTCCTTGCCTCAGCAATACTCGTAGCCGAGGCCGTTGGCATATAATTAGAAAACTTATTCTCTTTTGTAACATTCTTGTGTTTGCAACGCCCTATACTCAACAAACTCATCAATCAAAATATGAAATCAAATAAAAAAGTTGGAAGGCTCGTAGGACTATTGTTTCTGCTCATTTTCATTATAGGTGTAACTATGTATCAATTTTTACAGAGTCCACTTTTTATGGATAATTTTCTTTCTGCCACTTCTTCAAGCGCTAACCAAATTATTATTTCTTCCTTACTAGGGATTTTAAGCGGACTTCTATCGGTTATTATTTCAATATTACTGCTCCCCATTTTCAAAAGACACAATGCCAACCTCGCCTATATTTACTTTGCTTTTTGTATTCTTTATTTTGTGGCTATTGCCATTGACAATGTGAGCGTCCTATCACTACTTGAACTGAGCAAGGAATATGTAAATAATGGAGGAGAAAATTCTGATACATATAAGATTATAGGAACAGTTTTATACGGAAGACATTGGTGGACCCACTATTTTACTTTATTGATTTCATGCTTTCCAGTTTTTGTCCTTTACTACACTTTGTACTTGTCTAAATTAGTTCCCAGAATAATATCGATTATTGGAATTCTAGCTGTGATTTTAATGTTTACCGAAGAACTCTTCTCAATGTTTGGGGGTAGCATTAGCATGAATATGCTACTACCAATGGGTTTAATTCAACTATTTCTTCCTCTATGGTTACTGTTTAAAGGATTGAATTCATCAGTGTTACCAACTGAAATTAAAGCACAGAATTAAGCGCTTCATTAGAAATTCCTATTTTTAAATAAAACAAGAACTGGTTAGAATGGTCACATGACCAGGGGCTCGCTTAGCCCGTCTGAATTCTGCCATAAATAATAAATACCATATATGGAGAAAAACAAAAAAATGCTTTGTATATCCTTTGGGGGATTTTTATTGCCTTTACATTAGTTCTATTGGGCTATACATTAGGTAAAGATTTATATAACATATTTAATTAAGATTAAGAACAGCCTTTATACTTAAAAGCACACAGCTATCATCGATGAATAAACTGCGAGTAGAAATACGAGAAAACCTTCATCCCCGCGAAGCCCGAAGGGTTGAGCAAACTTTGAGAGAAAAAACAGGTGTCAGTTATGTATCTATTTCAGCTTCAGGCATGATGCTGGTAGAATGGGATGCCAATCAAAGGGCTGAGTCAGACATTATTAAATCCATCAAAAAATTGGGATTAAATATTGTCAATGTGAAAAATGCCAATAAGCATTCACATCAGGAAGATAGTGACCACGGACATTCATACCTTCATATTCTAGGCCAAAACACCGAACTCTATTTTGCAATTATAAGTGGTGCTTTTTGGATTTCGGGATCTGTATTTTCCTTTACTACTGCTTCAGAAAACATAGCTACTACCCTTTTTATTATTGCGGCTATTTTCGGAGGGATATTCACTTTTATCTCTGCAGCTAAAGACGTTTTAAGAGGGAAGTTTGAAATAGATTTTCTGATGTTATTCGCGGCAATAGGTGCTGCGATTTTGGGTAAGTGGGGAGAAAGTGCTTTGCTACTCTTCTTGTTTAGTTTGGGACATGCCCTGGAGCATTATGCCATGAAACGAGCACGGAAATCTATTTCAGCCCTTTCTGACCTAACCCCTCCCCTGGCCCTTGTTAAACAAAATGGCATATTGAAAGAAGTGCATATAGAACAGCTAAAAGTTGGAGATATTATTGTAGTAAAACCTAATTCAAAAATAGCTGCAGATGGTGTAGTTGCGAAAGGAACGAGCCCTGTAAATCAAGCATCCATTACAGGCGAAAGTATGCCAGTCACTAAACACCCAAGCCTTAACTGGCAAAATGAATTGGAGATCAAAAAGCTTCCTCCGGAACACCGGGTTTTTGCAGGCACAATAAATGGCAGCGGAGCACTGGAGATTAAAGTACTAAAGGAAGCAAAGGACAGTACGCTTTCCAGATTAATTTATTTAGTAAAGGAAGCAGAAACACAAAAATCGCCAACACAACATCTCACGGATAAGTTTGAAAAATACTATGTTCCTTCTGTTTTGATTGTAGTTATAATCTTATTATTCGCTTTTTTACTTATTGATGAAACCTTTCAGCAGAGTTTTTACAGAGCTATGTCTGTACTAATTGCCGCTTCGCCTTGTGCATTAGCCATTTCTACACCAAGTGCAGTTTTGGCAGGAATTGCACGAGCGGCCCGGCAAGGTGTGCTAATAAAAGGTGGTCGCCCACTTGAAGACTTAGGTGGGATAAGTGCCATCGCTTTTGACAAAACAGGCACTTTAACTGAAGGCCGACCCACCCTGACCCATGCTATTCCATTTGGAACAATTACCGAAGAACATCTATTAAAAGTTGCGATTGCAGTAGAAGCACTGAGTGACCATCCTTTGGCTGCAGCTATTGTAACGGGAGGTAGAAAGCAATTAGGTGATATGGATATTCCTGTGGCAGAAAATTTAAAAGCATTAATTGCAAGGGGAATCAAGGCTGATTGGAATGGAAGCATAGTTCACATAGGTAACCGAAGACTTATTGAAGAGTTGACAGGAGAGGCAGTACCTGAGGAAATTGACTTGAAAATGTCGGAACTAGAATCAGGCGGACACACTGCTATGATTGTACATCAGGATGATAAATATTTGGGCATTGTTTCCGCAATGGATATCGCTCGTCCCGAAGCCATTTCAACCCTCGCCGCCTTGAAGAAAATTGGGATTAAGCGAATGATTATGCTTACAGGAGATAATCAAAAAGTAGCTGATGCAATTGCTAAAAACATAGGAATTACACACCCGTTGGGTAGTTTACTTCCAGAAGATAAGGTAAAAGCCATAGAACAACTAAAAGAACAAGAAGGCGGTGTAGCCATGGTTGGAGATGGTGTAAATGACGCCCCTGCAATGGCCAAAAGTACAGTAGGGATAGCAATGGGAGCAGCAGGATCTGACGTTGCTTTAGAAACAGCAGATATTGCATTGATGGCTGATAAACTAGATAATCTTCCATTTGCTATTGGTCTAAGTAGAAAAGCAAAACTTATCATAAAGCAAAACTTAATAATTAGTTTGGGAATGGTTGCTATTTTGGTTCCTTTAACCATCATGGGCACAATAGCAATTGGTCCAGCCGTGGTGGGTCATGAAGGCTCTACGGTAATTGTTGTCCTGAATGCTTTGCGGCTGTTGAAGTATGAAATGTAAAAAAAGACGATAGAGAATACCGAATAAAATTAATTGCTGATTCTAGCCTACTAACGAAAACTACATACGCCTGTTCCCTTCGCTCGTGTCTCGCGGATATTCTTCCTGCCCGCCTTACGCCTTCAAACTTCGGTTGAGTCGCTTTCTATCTCTTACATATCCGGATTTGTAGAATCCTAATAAACCCTCCTGGTAAACCTGCCTGCCGAATGGTAGGTGAAAAAGTAAACGCTTAAGCGTTCTTATTTTTTTATTTCCAAAGCTTCTTCCAAATTTCGTTTGAGTCGCTTTTGGGAATAAAAAAAGTGATTTGCATAAGCAAATCACTTTTCCGCTTAGGTCGGGATGACAGGATTTGAACCTGCGACCACACGGCCCCCAGCCGTGTACGCTACCAGACTGCGCCACATCCCGATTATTTTAATTTATCAGTAATTATCCTTCATTTATTTGCATTTATTAAGCGACCATCACGCCTGATGGCGTGATACGCCGATAGCTATCGGGACGGGACGCCACATCCCCGAAACGAGAGGGCAAAAATAGCAAAGTTTGTCAGAATTTCATCAGAATTTTTAATTCTTATTATTATATATCATCAATTATCTCAGTATATGATAATAGTCATATAATATGGAGTTTTATGGTCTTAATTTAGAAGAATTCTATAAAAGAATCCATAAATACCATTAGTATGAAAACTATAAGATTAAGTTTGATTTTAACCGTTGCGATACTGTTTTCGTTTGTAAACTGTACGCATGACAACACCGATGAATTTATTACGATCGATCCAGGAGTTGGTCAAAGCTCGGACACCTTATTGGTTGCCAGATTCACGACGGCACCAAATTTCGATGGGGAAATCGATGCCGTTTGGGACGATGCAAGACCTCTTATAAACAAAGCCTCTGTAACCGCTGCCGGTGACCGGATAATCCCTTTAAATACCATTAATAGCGGAACGGATGCTTCATTGGAACCAGTAGATTTGTTCGATCCCTATGTGGGGGAAATCTATAATTACTCGCTTAGAGGCGGACACGACGGGGAATATCTTTACCTGTTATTTGAATGGCAAGATGACACGGATAGTAAGGATAGAGAATCCTGGTATTTTGACACAGCAAGCAGCACCTGGAAACAGCATAATAAATATGCAAACCATAAAAATGATAAATATTACGAAGACAAGTTTGCGATGATGTTCCCCATTAGAAATGCACAGGGAGATTATCCTCAGGGATTTACCGGAGGAACTTGTACAGTTACCTGCCATGCGAATTTAACGGATCCACAACCCGGCCAAAAAACCACACGGCATTATATGGAAATAAATGGTGAATTGGCAGATCTCTGGCACTGGAAAAGAAACAGGAACGTATTGTCTCAATCTGTGGATGACGGTTACGTAAGAGATGCAGACGGTAAGGAAGGTACAGCTGCAGCGAACGGAAGAAAAGGTGACGAGGGGACAAAAATGTATGATGACAAACCCATCTTCACAGATCCTGTAACAGGATTTAAAGGACCCAAATGGGTTATAAAAGATCAGGAAAGTTATTATTGGATTACCGAAGCCGAACTTGCTTCCGGTGCTGCCCAAACGGTAACCGGTGTTGCTGCTAACGGTGTTTTAACATTATCCGATGCTTCAACTATAGATCCTAATACAGATCTGGTAGCTTATTCTGAAGGATTTGGTTTAAAACGATTCCCCAGCATAACCATTAATCCCGGTGGTGCAGGTAATGATTTCAGATCAGATACCCAGGTAAGAGGTAGTCATGTTGGATCAGGATGGCAATTAGAAATAAGAAGAAAATTAAACTCAGGAGATCCTACCGATGCTGAATTTGTTGTTGGTGAATCCATGCCATTTGGTTTGGCAATTTTTGGTAATGCCGCCATTGCGCACGCACAAACGAATTTCTTAACAATGACTATTGTGGAATAACCTATTCTTTTAGGAAGGGCAGATTTTCTAATCTGCCCTTTTAAATAGAACCTTAAGAAGAGTAATTAAAACATATAAGATGAAAAAACTATTTCGAATTATAATGATAGTGTCTGTGAGTTTGTTTATGAACTCCTGTTATTATGATGTTCTGGAAGATGAAATATTTATTCCTGATGACGGGAATGGAGAAGAATTATCTTACCAGAATGATATCATTCCATTGTGGAGCCAATGTGTTGCATGCCATAAAGGAGATGAACCACCAGATTTGCGCGACAATGTTTCCTATGATGAACTTTTAAATGGGTTCGTAATACCAGGTGATCCCGAAGGAAGTATCTTATACAAATCACTCCTCGGAATCGATGGCGTATCACTGATGCCACCGGGAGCTAAATGGCCCGATTCAAAAATAAATGCAGTTTATAACTGGATTGATCAAGGTGCAAAAGATAATTAACCTTCAGACGTAAAGACATGAAAAATTACAAATATTTATTTATTGCTTTTTTAGTTGTACCCTTTTTGGGGTTCTCTCAAACACAGGAGACCGATTCGATTGTAGATAAACCTCAACGTGCTGCCTTCGAAAGTTCCTATATCATTGATATGCCCACTGATGTCCTTCCAATAAAGAACACCCTGGAAATTCAAATGGGCCATAGGTTTGGGTTGGTCAATGGCGGAACCAATGACCTGATTGGTTTTTGGGCTCCTTCCAATATCAGAATTGGACTAACATATTCCGTACATGACCGGGTTACTCTTGGTTTCGGTACCACCAAATTTGATCGCTTACAGGATTTTAACTGGAAAGTAGCAATTTTTAGGCAAACCCGCTCTGATAAAATTCCGGTGAATGTGTCTTATTTTGGGAATTTTACTATCGATGCAAGGAATAAAGAGAATTTTAGAAATTTGGAAGACAGGTATTCTAACTTTCATCAGCTGATTATATCACGTAGATTTAATTCTGATTTATCTTTACAGCTATCACCTAGTATTTCTCATTATAATGTGGTTACGGAACCAATGCGAAATGATGTTTTTGCCATATCGGCAGGTGGTCGATACAAACTAAGCCCTCAGACTTCTATCCTGCTGGAATACACACAGCCTTTTTGACAGTGATCCGGAACCCGGATTTGGTTTAGGTGTAGAATTCAGGACGTCTTCTCACGCCTTCCAATTATTTATTTCAAGTTATCAGGGAATTGTCCCTCAAAGAAATATCATGTTTAATCAAAATGATTTTTTCTCAGGAGATTTCCTGATAGGATTTAATATTACCCGGCTCTATAATTTTAAAAATAGAAGATAACTAGACTGATAAATTAAATACGTTATCATAAAAAGATTCCAAATACAAGAAGTATTTCGGCTCTTTTATTAATTGGGAAACTGCAAATTTTCCATAGAGTGCTTTAAGAATCTAAGTTCGCATTTCTCGATTACAATACTTGACATATGTATAAGAATTTTATATCCTTCTGTAAAAATATGATAAATGTCATTTTTTATCTTCTTAGAGATCTCTATACTTTTAACAAAAATATTAAATTGACTTTAAATCGGCTAACTCATGAAAAATTTAAAAATTCTTCGCATCCTGATGATCGTCGCATCAGGATTTTTATTAATCCAGTGTACCAGTGACCTTGAAATTCCGGATCCTATTGTGGGACCAGCAGGGGCAAATGGTATTGATGGAGTAGACGGTACAGACGGAGTAGATGGTACTGCATCTTGCGTAACCTGCCACTCCAATGCTACAAGAGAACCGCTAGAAGCGTCATTTGCTGTTTCAACGCATGCAACTGGTAGTTCGCTTTGCAAGAGGTTCTTCTGCCGCCTGTGCTCAATGCCATGGGGAAGATGGGTATATAGATTACATTACAATGGGCGCAGTTGATACTGCAGGGTACACCACTCCCGGAATGATAAACTGTACAACCTGTCACGACCGCCACAGTACCTTCGATTTTGAAAATGACGGTAATGACTATGCCTTACGAAATATAGATCCGGTTACATTGGTGATCGATGAATGCACCGTTATAGATTTTGGCGATGCCAGTAACAACTGTATTACCTGCCACCAGCCAAGGAACAGCTATGTTATTCCGGCTGAGAATGGTACAGGTAAGTATGTTATTACAAGTACTCGTTTTGGGCCTCACCACGGACCACAATCCACTATGCTGGAAGGTATTATGGGTGCTAATCTTGCAGGTTCCGAAGGGTATCCCGGAGTTGGGACTGCTGCCCACAGAACAGGCTCTTCCTGTGTAGCCTGCCATATGGGAGAATCTACCGATACTAACGAGGGTCTCCATTCCTGGAATCCTACAGAAGAATCTTGTGTAGCCTGTCATCCAACTGGTGCACCGGACGAAATTGGTGGCTTTACAACCGACTTTGAAGCGCTAGAAATTCTTTTGGCAAATGTAGTAGGTGAAGAATACATGGAAGATGCAGAAGGCGATCCCATGTACGATGTTGACGGTAATCCTATAGGTAATGGTGTTCCCGTAGTAGGTATCATCGTAAATGGCAGGTCCAAAACAGGGATCTTTACTACCGCAGAAGCACAAGCAGCATGGAACTATATGACCGCTCTTGAGGATAGAGTAAGGGAATACATAACCCCGGCTATATGAGGGCATTGCTTAAAAACTCGATAGAAGCATTACAATAAAAAATGTTGATAAGGTCCTGCAATTAAGCAGGACCTTATTAAATAGATTCCACGATATCGCAGCTTTAATATCAATTTAAGATCAATTGGCAAACAGTGCCAAGTCTAATAATACTAATAAAATGAAAAAACGCATCTCATTACTTCTGGTTGGCAGTTTGTGTTTATGGAATTTTTCATGCTACTATGACGAAGAGATCGATCTGAGTCAACCAATAGAGGAGATCCCTGAAGAACAGGCCATCTCATTCGCAGCGGATATTGAGCCCTTGTTCTCACAAAGCGGCAAGGATTGTACCGCTTGTCACAATGGCAATGTGGCCAGCCCTGATTTAAGGACAGGAAATGCCTTTGCAGGCATTACTCCATTAGTCATCCCCGGAGATGCGGAAGGCAGTGAATTCTATCAAAAATTACCTGGTAACGGACATCCTATAGATGCCGGATTTGTTTTGAACAATACTGAGATCGCTTTAATAAAAGGTTGGATAGACCGAGGCGCGGAAAATAACTAACCAGTAAGACACAACATCATGAAAAAATTGAGTTTTTTATATATATTTCTTCTGATAGCGCCTCTCGCTATGCTTTCCCAGGAAATGGAAAAGGATTCAGTTGTAGACAAGCCAGAGCGCCCTGCTTTCGAAAGTTCGTATATAGTGGATACACCAACCGATGTTCTTCCTATAAAAAATACGCTAGAAGTTCAAATGTCTCACCGCTTTGGAACGGTCAATGGCGGTACCAATGACCTGATAGGTTTTTGGGCTCCTTCCAATATCCGAATCGGGTTAA
Source organism: uncultured Flavobacteriaceae bacterium (assembly GCA_963796935.1). Classification (GTDB taxonomy): domain Bacteria; phylum Bacteroidota; class Bacteroidia; order Flavobacteriales; family Flavobacteriaceae; genus Muriicola. The sequence continues at coordinate 284,460 of CAWCNT010000013.1, read as the reverse complement.
CATTTTCGCCCCACGAGCGGCTAACTATAGGTTACGGAACTACAAAGTTTGACCGTTTACAAGATTTTAACTGGAAGGTAGCGATACTACGACAGACCAGATCGGGTAGAATTCCCGTAAATGTGTCATACTTTGGAAACTTTACTATAGATGCGCGTAAGGCGGAGAATTTTTTAGTAGAACAGCATCGGTATTCTAACTTTCATCAGCTGATAATTTCCAGAAGATTCAATTCCAACTTATCCCTGTTAGTGGCTCCTAGTGTATCCCACTACAATTATGTACCCCAACGTATGCGCAACGATGTGATCGCCTTATCCCTGGGAGGGCGTTATAAGATAAGTCCACAGACCTCAATACTTGTAGATTATACACATCCTTTCATACATCACCTAGATGACGTGGATTTGGAAATGGATCCCGAAGATGGCCTAAGCTTGGGCGTGGAATTCAGAACCTCCTCGCATGCTTTCCAACTCTTTATTTCAAGTTATCAGGGAATTGTACCACAAAAGAATATCATGTTTAATCAGAATAATTTTGGGGATGGGGATTTCTTGATCGGATTTAATATCACCCGTTTGTACAATTTCTAATCATATAACAGAACCAAATGACTCAAAAACCAAAAAAGGGGAAGACTATTTCAAGAAGAGGCATTTTCCCTTTATTAGGAAGTTCCTTGTTGCTCCCATTTTTAGGCTATAATCAGGAGACTCCTGCCGAAAAAACATCCGAGGAGGAAGAATATGAGACCTTGTTAAAGCCAGATGGAACTATTGTAAAAGTAAAGGCAAGTGCCTTGAAAAATTCCAAGGTCATTAAAAAAAATATCCCTAATTCTACTTTTTTGCAGTGGCTGGGGAAAAAGTTTTAAGCTCATTTACTAAAGAATGGAAGACAACACTAAAAAAACGAGACGTACTTTTCTGGACCGGGGCCTGAAGATCGGAATTGCCGGGGTTTTGGGGGGCATTGGATTATCCAAACTATCTGCCAAATTAACCGAAGGTAAAGCAGCACCTAGCGGGGAAACCATGGAATTGATGACCACAGATGGGACCCTAATTGAGGTAGACACTTCAGAGGTTATGGAAGTAACCCATAATCATCATCACAATATGGACTATAATGTTAGGGAAGGGATCCCCAATAGGAAGTTCGTAATGGTTGTAGATCTTGCTAAATGTAAGAACGCGTTAAAATGCCAATCTTCATGTAACAAGAACCACTATATAACCGGAGATAATGCCTGGCTAAAAGTGTATAAAATGCAGGAATCAGCAGATACGGCGCCATACTGGATGCCTACCACGTGTCAGCATTGCGACAAGCCTGCCTGTGTTACGGTTTGCCCTGTAGACGCAACCTTCAAAAGGGAAGATGGTCTGGTACTTATAGATAACGAACGTTGCATTGGATGCCGCTTCTGTATGGCCGCCTGCCCTTATTCTACACGTGTATTTAACTGGGGCGATCCTGGTCAGGAAGTTACCCTTAATTTAGATATGACAGGCTACGAGCCAACTCCAGAATACGCCGGAAAACCCAGCTTAAAAGGTACGGTAGACAAATGCGATTTCTGCCCGCATATGGTAAAGGAGGAAAAACTCCCCCACTGCGTAACCGCCTGCCCTAATGGCGTTTTTTATTTTGGAGATAAATATGAGGACACAGTAACAAACGGAGAGGAAACAGTCCGACTAAGCAAATTACTGGAAGATAAGTCTGGTTACCGTTTAATGGAAAGTCTGGGTACCGAACCAAGTGTTTACTATCTGCCTCCGGTAGATCGTCTGGTAGATTATGAAGATGGGTTGGAATTCTTTACCGAATTTCAATCGGTTGAAAAACCAACAGGGGAATGAAAAACTTTGATGAAATAGTGCAAGATCTGGCACCTCGTAAATTTGAAAGGCCGGGGATCATTTGGATAGTTGTTTTAATGTTCTTTATTGTTCTTGGTATTATCGCTTATATAGACCAACTTATACAAGGACAAGTGGTTACTAATATGCGCGACTATGCGCTTTGGGGTATCTATATCTCCAATTTTGTCTTTTTTGTAGCTACCAGTTTCGTAGGATCGGTTGTGGTAGCAATATTACGTCTAACTGCAAATAGATGGAGAACTCCTCTGGTGAGGATTGCGGAGATCATTACCCTGGCCTGTATCATTATGGCAGGTATTACCATCACCATAGATATGGCAAGGCCAGACCGATTATTGAACTTGTTTGTATACGCAAGATTGCAGTCGCCTATTACATGGGATATCATTATTATTCCCACATTTATTGTAATTAGCATGTTGTTACTTTATTTCCCCTTGCTGCCAGATTTTGCGATACTGAAAGATCATTTTGCTAAAACAAAACCCCGACTAAGCAAATGGTATGGGATTCTTTCACTAAAATGGACAGGAAGTACTGCTCAAAAAACCCTGCAAAAGAAATCCATAAGATTAGTGTCTATCCTTATATTACTATCGGGGATCTTATTGCAAACGATCGATGCCTGGTTGTTTTCTACCACTTACAGAACTGGATGGGATAGTACTAATTTTGCACCATATTTTATATCCGGAGCATTTGTTGCCGGTATAGGAGCCTTGGTTGCAGTCATTTATTTAGTAAGATTAAGGAGAAAACTGGAATACTATATTACCGATTTTCATTTCGATAAAATGGGCAAAATGCTTGCATTGGCTTGTCTTGTATACATATACTTCAACATCAATGAATATCTCATGCCCCAATTTACGGCAAAGAAAGGGGAAGAGGTTCATTTGGAAGCCTTGTTCACAGGGCATTATGCACCATTGTTCTGGTTGGTAATGATTGTAGGATTAGTTTTACCCACCATTCTTCTTATGTTTAAAAAAGGCCGAAAACCACTACCCATGTTTATCATTGCAATTATTGTGGTGATAGGGTCCTGGTGGAAACGCTATATCATAATTACGCCTACCTTGTTAGAACCTTTTTTACCCATACAAGGTGTTCCTGAATCATGGCGTTCATATTTTCCCAGTATGCATGAATGGGCCATTACCGTAGCGACCCTGGCCATGGCCTTTTTGATCATCACATTATTGGTGCGTTATCTACCGGCAGTTCCGATTCAACGGTTCTACGATGAGCAAAAAGCATCAGAAACCTTAAAAGAGATCCCGTCATGAAAAGTTCTACAATCGTAAGACCTGCATGGATTATTTACCTGGGCATCTTTTTGCTTCCCATATTCTTTGGCAATCTAACCGCTCAAGAAGTTGAAAAGACGGCTGTTAGGTTAAAATTGGACTATACCAAGGTTATAGATGGTCAAAGTTATCTGGACATAAAGGCCATAGCACGTATAGATGGCCAAATGACAGATGTTCCAGACATTTCTCTGGAGGTCTATTATGAATTTGAAGAGGAAGAATTCCCTTTAGGTACCACTAAGACCAATATGGATGGAAAAAGCAGGTACTTATTACCTCCCCTAAAAGAAATTAAGGCCGATTCTTCCAATACCTATACCCTGGGGATTAGTTTTAACGGAAATGACCTTTATAAGCGAGCTTCTAAAACTGTTGAGTTCAAGGATGCCAAAATAGCTACTACGCTCTTCACAAAAGATAGTATCAATTATATCCAAGCCACACTAACCGATGTGTTCTTAGAGGAGCCCATAGTAGATCAGTCACTAAGGGTACAAGTAAAAAGACTTATAAACCCCTTGAGGATAGGAAAAGAATTTAATTATACCGATGAGGATGGCACAATAATTGTTCCTGTAGAATATGGTATTCCGGGAATAGACGGACAATTGATATTAGAAGTGGTTTATCCGGACAGTGATGATTATGGCACGGTGAAAGCAGTTGTGGAAGCACCTTATGGAGTTCCTGTGGTTAAGGACACATCATTTAATGAAAGAACTCTATGGGGACCAAGGGGTAAAACGCCATATTTTATTCTAATTTTTACAATCTTTTTGATAGTGGCGACCTGGGGTCCTATTGTATATTTAATTCGAAACCTTTATAAAATATCTAAATCGTAATTTAAACAAACATGAAAACACTAAAATTATTATTGATCCTTGGGGTAGTTTCCTTTACCCTTTATTCATTTACTTCCTACGTTCAGGATAAATGGGTAGTTCCGGAAAAATATATAAGTATGAAAAATCCCACCGATCCTAAAGCAGATCTGGACATTGGTAAATCTCTTTACAGCAAACATTGCAAGTCTTGTCATGGGAAAGAAGGGTATGGCGATGGTCCTAAGGCAGCTGAAATGAAAGGTGACCTCGGTGATTTTTCATCTGCTAAGTTCCATAAACAAACAGATGGGGAATTGTTTTACAAAACTTCGTTTGGTAGAGACGATATGCCCGAATACACCAAAAAAATGCCAGATGATGAAGACCGTTGGTTATTGGTAAACTACATGCGAACATTAAAGGAATAAGCCTTACTATTTGATAGCATATTCTCTATCCCAATAATCATGGGATAGGGAAACAATTGAGTGTATTACAAAAGTTGAAGCAAGATTTCCTATGACCAAGGTATTACGATTCATAAGTATTTCACATATCTCAGCGCCGATAAGACAACGGGAAATATTCTATATTCCGGAGGAGGAGAAATTGGCAGTTATAAGACAACTACAGAGTGCTTTTCCGGATATTAGCGGTCTACTTCTATTGGTGACCTGTAACAGGACCGAAATTTATTTTGAATCTGGGACTACCTCGTCTTCGGACTTAGTTGACCAATTTTGTTCCATTCGTGGACGCAACTCAATGAGTAATGCCTCCTTGTTTTACAAAAGTGATGATACTATACCAAGTGTTCAGCACCTTGTAGAAGTTTCTGCCGGATTGCGATCAAAGGTGCTTGGAGATGCTGAAATTATCTGTCAAATCAAAAAAGCCTATTTGTTGTCTAGAAAGACAAACTTACAGGGATCTTTGCTCGAAAGAGCCTTACAAACGGTATTCAAGGCTCACAAACGTGTTCGCAATGAAACTAATTTTAGGGATGGCACCACTTCTGCCGCTTACAGGGCTCTTAAAATGATTGAGTCTTCATTTGGAAAGGAGTCGAAACGAGAAATGAAAATCCTCTTTATAGGAGCTGGGGACATCGTTAAACAGTTATTCAAATACAATGGTAAGTTTAATTATGAGCAGCTTTTTATAAGCAACAGAACTGAAGAAAAAGCTATTGCTCCTTGCTAAACAACATAATTGCCAGATCTATGAATGGCAAAAAGTATTGTCTAATGATTTCGAGGATTTTGACGTCATAATTGGTGCTGCGGGGAATAGTCATCATCTTATTAAAACCATGAATACTACTAAAAGCCATCGACTATTGATTAGATCTGGGCCTTCCCGGTACAATAGATCCCGTATTGGCCAATAGAAAGGGAATTGAGTTTTATGACCTCGATACTATTTCCATTGAATTAGAAAGGAACAAAGAAAAAAGGATGCAAGCCATTTCCCAAGTTAGAAAGATTGAGGAAGAAGAGGTAGAAGATTTTGTAAAATGGTATGCAGAAGCACCACTCAGAGCATTACTTGGCTCGTTTAAAATTGACATCAATAAACAGGTCCAAGGTTTCCTCAAAAACATCACCGGTAAAACAGATAGTCTCAAAGCAGATATTGTCACCGCAAGAGTATTGCGGCGCCTTGCCAGAAAACCTGATCTTTTCTATACAAAAGATCTCCTCAAGGATTTAATCGAAGAGCATTCGAATTATTAATTAGAATACTTATTAGAAGAATATAATGATACCAGCTATCCACAAAATGTTCAAAACAACAACTATTATTCTTGTTTTACTGGGTTCCCTATTCGTTGGTTGTAACTTCGGCCCCAAAACAGCTGAACCTTACACCATCACCAGGGCTATAGATAAAAATGCAAAAAATAGTGAGGTTGACTATGGAATGCACGAAGTTGTCATTAAGGAATTGTTACCCACTCCCAAATATATCTATGCCAGAGTAAAGGAAGGCGAACAACTTTATTGGATCGCTACTCAAAAACAAGATCTAGAAATAGGGACACCCTATTTGTACAACGAATCGCTCCTTAAAACTCAATTTGAAAGTAAAGAATTTGATAGAGTATTTGATACCATTTTCCTGGTAACTACCCTTGTGCCTAAGGATCATGGGATCATTGAAGGTACCTTTCACGGAAGCCAAAATAGTAATAAAAAGATCGCTGTTATTAAGGATGCGATCGCCAGGCAAGACAGTGCTGCCAAATTTATGGGTATCGTTCGTATTGCAGATCTTGTAAATGATCCTGGGAAATACGAAGGCAATGAAGTAGTAATAAGCGGGGAATGCATTAAAATAAATGCAAATATTCTGGATAGAAATTGGTTACATATGAAAGATGGTAGCAAGGACGATTACGATCTTGTCATAACCTCTGAAGAACAAGTACCAAAAGATACTAAGATATCCGTGCGAGGTATAGTACGGGTGAATGCAGATTTTGGCAGCGGCTATTCCTACCCTATTCTGATTGAAAACGGTCGACTTGTAGATTGAGTATACGTCAGCTGAGGCGTTTACTTTAAGTAGGACCACTTATCGATACAGCGTAAAATGCCCAACGTACTGTTGTTTTTCATTGTCATTGGCATTCACTACATACCAGTAATCACCGGTGGGTAGTTCACTTCCTTCATAGGTTCCATCCCAGGAGGTTACCTGGTTTAGCACAGCTACAACACGACCATAGCGATCATATATCTTCACATCTATATTTGGGAAGAATTCCCTGTTTCTTGGATACCAAACATCATTGTTGTTATCCCCGTCTGGCGTAAAGAAATTAGGAATATCTAGCATACCCGTAAAATCGAACGGAATGGACATAACGGCTACACACCCCTGCTGATCTACTACCCGAACGGTAACAGTGGCATCTGCATTCACCTCGTAGATATTTACACTTCCATAGGAAACATCCTGGAAGAAATATTCATAGCCTCCAAATCCACCCGTAGCAGTAGCGGTAAGCTCATTAGGTCCGGATTTGATAAGATCTAGTGTAAGCGGGTCATAATTATCGATCGTAAAATCGACAAAAGTGCTACATCCGTTAGAGTGATAAATATATACAGTATGGTCTCCTGGTGGAAGATCACCCCAGGTACGTTCTATATCGGCTAGAGCAGTTATTGCATCAGTTGGATCTGTAGGATCCAAAGCGAACATCAACTCTGGGTACTGCGTAATATCCTGTACAGATACGGTAGCAGTGCTATTCGGGAATATTCCATCACAGCCGTAACTAACAAGGGCTTCTGGAATCAATTCAATCCCAATTCCTACCGGAACAATAACATTTGTTTCACATCCCATGGCGTCTCTTATAAACACCACATAGGTATCTCCTCCAATGAGGTTATTAAATGTCATGGTTGGATTAGGAGCAAAATCGGCCGGATCGGACGAATTCAGCGAAAATTCATAAGGAGCGGTACCACCATTTACAGTTACAGTGACCGAACCATCTTCATCGCCCAAACAAGTTTCCGGGATAGAATTACCTATGCCAGCAACCAATTCCGTGGGTTCGGTAATGGTAACCGTTTGTGTAATTGTACAACCCAAATCATCCTGAATGATGATCTCATAACTTCTTGGTTCCAGATCCGAAAAGGTCTTTCTATTTGGAAACATTGGATCGTCTCCTTCAAAAAACTCACTCAACTGATCGGCAATGGAATATCGTATGATCCCTGTTCCTCCACTGGCCTCAATAATGATCTCTCCATCTATGTCGCCGTAACAACTTACAGGAACGGCTTGTAAATAGTCCAAAACAAGTGGTGGTGGATCTACAATGGTAATTGGAGGTGAAAGCGCTGTACAGCCTCCACTTTCAGCATATACCCAGTAGGTACCAGGGCCAAGATCTCTGAAGATCCCTGATGATTGGGCAGATCTTTCTGTATTCCCTGCACTTGGGAACGGTGGCACATCCGAATTCAACAAGGTATAGACATAGTTTCCAATACCTCCAAATGCCTCAGAACGAATTATTCCGGTGGCTTCACCTGCACAATTAATAGTGGCATTGGTAAGGTCTAGTGCGATCACAAGCGGTGCGGCCGGATCAAGGGATATCTGGTTGGAGATCTCAAACGGACACCCATTAGAATTTTGTACATCGTACTGGAACGGTCCCGGATCTAACGTAATGTCTTCCGAAATTTGAACACTGGTTGCTAAGGGATCTAAAGTATTAAATGGGATAAAAGGATCTGCAGTTCCAGAACGTCTGTAGAAATAACTTACTCCCGGTTCCGGATTTGTTACCGTTAATTCCATAATACCCACATCCCCACATCCGGGCGGTTGTAATTCTACCAATTCTGTAATGACTACTTCAGGATCTAAAATAGTAATAGGAATGGTAGTATAACTACAGGCCCAACCATCAAAAACGGTTATGGTATAATCACCAGCTGATAAGTTTGCAAAGGAAGGGGTGGTTTGTAATCCACTGCTTGTTCCTTCTGTAATTCTATTTAATTGATACAGATAATTTCCTGCTCCCTGTCCTCCACTTAAATTGAATGCTTCTATGACACCATTATTATCATTGTTACACTGTAAGGGTGTCGTAATCTGAATATCCGCATAAATAGGCGTAGGTAATAATAAGGTGATAGTATTGGTAGCTATACATCCTTCAATATCTCGGATATTGATGGTATAGGTGCCCTCAGAAAGATTAGTAATACTCGTATTGGTGCTTGGGTAGTCTTGAACAACGGTAGATCCGTCTGGAGCAATAACCTGATACTCATATGTACCCCATCCACCATCACCGGTTAAAAAGATCTCCCCTATTCCCGGAATAGCACAGGTTACCTCAGCTGTTTGCTGAGCTATTACAGTTAATGCCCTGTCTGGTTGTCTAACTGTTGTGACATTACTTACTGTATCACAGAAAGGCGTATCTAAAGCCTCTACATGTACCACAAGATTTCCGGCAGGTAACCCGGTAATTACTCCCGGATTTTGTCCTACTATATTGGTATCGAATGTTCCTGTAACACCGGTAGTTGTCTCAACACCGGTATTATCTCTCGAAAACACCTCGTAATTATAAATTCCTGTATATCCGTTAATTTGGATGCTAATTTCTCCATCGGAACCATTGAAACAGGTCACTGGTTTTACCTCAGCAATAACGGCATCTATGGTGTTGTAATCCGGCACATTTACTACGGCGGTAAGGTATGAGCACCCGGCGTTACCAATATCTGTAACACTAAAGATATAATCACCTGGTGTACTAATACTCCAAACAACCCTATCCGTTCCACCAGAATTTTGTATTGCCGCAGATCCTAAAGGAAGTATTTCTACATCATAATTCCCCGGACCCTGATCCATGATAATTTCAATAGAACCAGGATTTACCCCTACACCCGTAGCATCGCAGGTAAGCGGATTCACCAAATAGGTAAAGGTTAGACCAATAGGAGCATTGATAGTTACAGTATCTGTGATTTCACAGCCATTCTGATCGCGCGCAGTGAGAATAATCGTTTGGTTTGTCCCGTTATCGATCACCTCAAAAGTATTACTGGTCTGGAAATTGGTACCGTCAAAAGCCGGGGTACCGTCATTCATACTATAGGTATACGGTGCCGTACCGGTAGCAATACCGCTGCCATCACCATTGGTATCCGTATAAATGGTAATTGTTGCAGTATTAAATCTATTACTGCTGGGATCACATGTAAATTCTGTATTCGCTGCATTGATCTGTAAAGGCGAAGGTTCTGTGATGATAATATCTCCAGATCTGTCTGTACATCCCCTGTCCGAGATCACTTCTACCTGATAGGTGCCAGGTGCTAAATTATCAAAAAGAGATACGCCTTGAGGTCCTTGAACTATAGTCGCCGTACCACCATCGTATAAGATAAAAGAAAAAGGACCGTCCGTGTCAGTAAGAGGTTGTAATTCCACAGATATATACCCATCATTGGCTCCATTACAGGTAATATCCCCCATAGGTGTAGCAGAGATCACTGGATTTGTTACCACTGTTACATCTACCGTAGCTGTATCGTTACATAAAGGAATAGTATTCGAATCCAGATCGGTAACCAGGATAGTATAATTACCAGGTATAAGATTTATAAAAACCGGATCATTTACCTGAACAACAGGCGGACTTATACCATCATCCAGTTCATATTGAAAATTCCCACTACCACCACTGGTATTTACCGTAATGACACCATCGCCGGCATTACAAGTTGGTTCTGTAGTAGCATTTGCAGAGATCGCAAAAAAGTCGAATACCCTCGCCACTATTGTATTTGTACATCCATTCCCATCTCGGACAGTAATGGTATAATCTCCCGGATTAGGCACAGTAAAATTTGGACTACTCTGAAATCCTCCACCTATATCGTACTGAAAGGTGTCTTCAGGGGCCGGTCCTGTTGTTAAGGGACTGGTTACATCTATGGTATAATTTGCGACGGCCGTACATTGATTACTTACATCTACTGTAGGAGTAGGAACCCCTGGATCCGTAGTAACGGTAACAGTAGTAAAGCTTGTACATCCAAAACTATCTTGTACATAAAAATCGTAATCGTGCAGGATATGGACCCGCAATTTCATAGGTGGTCTGCACAGTAAACACTCCTGGGGCAGGGTTACCGGTTGGGACATATGCAAAACCGTATGCTGGTGTACCTCCATTTCCTCTTACGGTAACAAGGGCACCTACATTACAATTGGCGGGTTGGTTATCATCTATAACAATGGCCGGTACGTTGGGAATAATGTCTACCAGTGTACTGGCAACACAAGTGGTATTAATATCTTCTACAAGGATCTGATAGTTCCCTGCCGGCAGCGAATTAAAAGAACCATTATAAGGAATAGGCTCATTATTGAGTGTCGTAGGACCACTGATAATTGTCCCGGTATTGGTATCCTGTAATGAAATAGTAATATCTGCAGGCGATCCAATTCCGGTCACCTCAAAGTCTATCGTTCCATTAGCATTTGGTGAACATGCGGCCGAGGTAGCGGTTGCCACCACTGAAAGTGGTGAAGGGCCTACTATTGGATCAATTCGTTCTATATAGATACATCCCAATGCATCCTGCACCTGTACAAAATAAGTTACGCCAAAAGTCACCTGCCCTGCAAAATCATGGATATCAAACCCATTAAAATTGGCCAGAACCAGCGGATCACCCACTAAACCAAATAAGTACGGTCCTGTACCTCCACTAGCCTGTAATCTATAACTAATCCAGGGATCAGTGCAGTTAAGTGGTGGCACATCAAGAGGTGTAAGGGTAATCTGATTTTGTGTTATGGTGACCGTATCCCTGTCTTCACACCCGGAAGCATCCTGAGTTATGACGGTATAAGTACCTGGTACTAAATTTGGAAAATTAACTGCGGTAAGCGCTGTTGGGCCAACGGTAGTAACAGTTACTCCATTAATGTCTTGTAAAATATATGTATATAAGGAAGTACCGTTAGCAACACTAGTAACATCAATAGATCCTTCTACTGTAGGGGCGGCACAAACAGCATCATTAGCTATAACAGCGGCGTCTATAGCAACACTCGCATTTATGGTGGCTGAAAGTAATGGCGTGGTACATCCACGGCTATCTCGGATCATAAAGGTATTGTATACTCCGGGGGCAAAGCCAGAAAACACATTCTGAGGCCCAAAAGTAGCTCCGCTATTGTCACTGTATTCATAGGGAGGCACCCCAAAAGTAGTATCAGGTGTTAACGTAATAATTCCATTGTCCTCTCCACAAGTAGTATCTGTTGGGGTAGCAGTTCCCACAATAGATTCCGGGGGCGAAATTGTAACAACATTTGTTTCTGTCGGACATCCTAAACTATCCGTTACCAAAAATTGAAAGGTGGTATCTACAATAAGCGATCCGTCATTGGGGATACTAAAGACAAATGAGTTTCCTGTAATATTAGTTGCACTAGAGGTATAAGGTGCCCCATCTATACTTACTTCATAAATATCGTAGTCACCTCCTGAAGGGTACCCATCGCTAATAACAACTTGTATTTCCGCTGGTGGACCACCACAATTAAGTTCAGTAATGGTTGTCGCTATCGCCGAAATTTCGGGCTCAATAGTAACAGAGACGGTGTCTCTACAATCATTAGCATCTGCTACTACTATTGAATAGGCTCCTGGCGTAAGTCCATTAAAGGAACTCCCTCCTACCCATGGTCCGCCATTAATCCTATATTGATACGGCGGCAATCCACCTGCAGCAGTTACGGCAATGGTAGCGGCATCTGTATTGTCATAACAATAGTCACTAGAAGCTGTATCAATTGTTAATACCGGAGCAGAGAGTGAGGTTAGGGTAAAACTGTCTGTAATTGTACAACCATTCGCATCTGTAACACTAACCTGGTAAAGACCATCTAAAGTTAAATTGGAAAAAGTGTTACCGTTCTTAGGGCCTCTTATTGTAAGGTCTGGTTGAGTAAGCGTATAGCGATTTCCACCCCAACCACCAACAGTATTGATGGTTACACTACCTATATTTCCATTCTGGCAACTCATCGGAGTCACGTTCAGACTGCTGATGGCAAAAGCAACTGCAGGCTCCTGTATCACAAGGGTGGCAGAGTCCGTACAATTTGTATCTTCATCGGTTACAGTAATTACATAACTACCTGCAACTAAACCGGTCAGGGAAATAATACCGTTAGATTCTCCCGTGTTTAAAGGTCCTGCATCTATACTATAGCTATAGGTAGTTGCAAAGCCATCAACCAAAAATCGTCCTTCACCATCGCTATCTCCAACACAGGTAACTACTTTGGTTGCTTGTGCTTGTACTGAAATTGAACTGATATCGGTAATCGCGAATACTTCATCGTATGAACAACCTTCATTATCGGTTACTCTAAATGTATATGTACCTAATCCCAAACCAGTAAAAACAGGATTATTGCCATTGTTGATGGCACTACCTGCAGGGGCAATAATTTCAAAGGTAAAAGGTGCTATACCATCTGTAACAGCTACAGTAACCGAGGCTGTACTTGTAAGACAATCTATGCTGGAAATGGTAAAATCCATGTCCGTAGGCTTATTCAAAGCATTGAAAACTATGGGTGCCAGGCTTTGTACACAGCCATTTGCATCTCTGATCTGCGGGGTGTAAGTCCCAACACCAAGGTTGGTAAATACGGTTGTTCCGCTAAATCCGGCTCCAAGGCTATAGTCATATGGCCCTGTTCCGCCCGAAACTCCGGAAATGGTAATTTGTCCGCCATTCTCATTCAAACAATTAGGCACAGAATCGGCCGTAGCGGTTGCGGTTATATTCGAAGGTGTTCCAACAGTTTCTATAGTTGCAGGAGTTGTACAGATAAAGCTACCTTGTTGGTAGCGGATCATTACGTCATAGCTGCCCGGAGAAAGGCCGGTAAACACATTACTACTTTGGTAACTTACCCCATTATTATTACTGTACTCTAAATTATATCCAAATCCATTGGTAATATTAACTGTTATACTTCCATCATTGGCCCCACCGCAATTGGCATCGAGTGTTGTGACTGTAAAGACCGGCGGCGGAAGATCTTGTACATCCACACTGGCCGTTTTTGTACAACCATTCGCATCTTCTATCAGAATATTATAGGTTCCGGCAGCACTTACTGTAAAAACGGTTGAAGGTGCATATGGTGCGCTAAAACTGCCCCCGCCATCAAGACTATATCTATAGGGAGAGGTTCCTCCTGAAGTATCAATAGTAACGTCTACTGTGGCCGCCCCACATCCAAAGCTATCATTTGCCGTGGCAGACACGGCAATTGGGCTTATCCCATTCCCTATTACAATAGGGTTCGAATTAATATCAAGAGTAATTAGCTCATTACACTTATTTGTTTCTACTCGTACACTATAGGTACCCGGACTTACATTGGCAAAGGTATAATTGCTTGCTGCATCGGGACCAAAAGTATCTACGGTTACTGCATTCTTAATAAGTCGATATGTATAAAATCCTGGAACCCCGGAGACTTGTACATCAATACTTCCAAGTTCACCGCTACATAATATATCATTGGCCGTCACATCTACATTGATATTTAGGTCCGCAACAGTAACCGTATTAGAAGGAAATAAACAAGAACTTGCAGATACATTCTTTAGTCGAACCCAAACCATATAGTTTCCTGGTGCAGTAATATCAAAATATGGTGTGTCCTGATAAGGTCCGGCGGGACTGTTAAGACTATACTCGTATCCTGCAGGTACGTTAGTGATCTCTACCCTTCCCGGGTTCCCACAGATAATATCTTCCTTGATAAGTTGTGGATTCAGTGGATTGAGGGTAGATTTAAAGTAATAGTACTGTCCGCCGTCTACGCGTACCCTAAATTCTCCGCTACTAGACAGATCATAGGTTGCTCCTGTACCTACAGTGTCATAACATGTGTTTGTTGTATTCGCACAATCCTCAATAACAGAGGCAGCGCAACGGTTGGGATCTAATTTTTGCCATTCGTAGGAAGAACCAGACTGACTTAAACTTATGGTCCTAACATCACTGGTACCACACAGGAAGAATTTTGCCAAGGTACTACCGTCGTTTGGACAGGTAACCTCCTCATTAGCTCCAAGAATTATAGTAACAAACATGGGAGATGCCTCCGAGATCATTATTTCTGGACTAAACGCGGCGTTGGTCACCAAAAGATCAGCCTCTGAAACAGCAGCATCATTGGATACTACCTCAGACGTAGCAGTGCTATCGAGCTTTGAAATAAACCTGTATATGTTCGGATTTGCGAGGGCTGTAGTACCTACGATACAAAAAGCCAACCAAAGCACGGCATACACGAAATGCCTAGATTTTTTAGGGAGCATAGGTTAATCCATATTATGGCAAGAATATGTTGATTTGGGGTCAGTATATTCAGAGCGTAGTTGTTGAACTTATAGTTTTCTATTTATATTTGGTCTATAAAGACCTGCTATTTATTAAATAATTTAACGTTTGAATATGAAAAAAAGTATCCTTATTGCCTGTTTTTTCGTTGTAATGACCTTCACCTCCTGTGCCCAAAAATCTGATAACTCGATAAAAACACCGGAAGAAACGACCATATCGGCCGAATTGATCGTGAATGACCTTCAAATCCCATGGGGCATGGTTTTCTTGCCAGATGGCAGTATGTTGATCACTGAAAAAATGGGAGATTTGATCCATTATAAGGATGGAGAAAAAATCAGCATTTCTAATGTGCCGGCCGTATATAACAGAGGGCAGGGAGGCCTATTAGATATTGAACTACACCCAAATTACCAAGAAAACGGGTGGATCTATTTATCCTACTCCTCGGAAGAAGGGACTGATAAAGGTGGGCATACGGCTATTTCCAGGGCCAAATTGGAAGGCAATGCACTTACCAATCTTGAAGTTTTGTACAAGGCAGGCCCCAACACTACAAAAGGCCAGCATTTTGGATCTCGATTGGAATTTGACAATAATGGTTATTTATATTTTACTATTGGAGAAAGAGGCGAAAGAGATGTAAATCCTCAAGATATTACCCGCGATGGTGGTAAGGTCTACAGGATCAATGATGATGGGTCCATTCCACAGGATAATCCGTTTGTCAATGAAACTGGTGCTAAAAGTGCTATTTATACCTACGGAAACCGAAATCCACAAGGGATGATCAAACATCCCGGAACAGGTGCTATCTGGATCCATGAACACGGCCCCAGAGGTGGTGATGAGATCAATATTGTTAAAAAAGGTGCCAATTATGGCTGGCCGGTGATTACTTACGGGATCAATTATAGCGGGACACCTATCACGGATAAAACTGAAATGGAAGGAATGGAACAACCTATTCATTATTGGGTGCCCTCCATTGCGCCAAGTGGTATGACTATTATTACTTCTGATGTGTATCCGGATTGGAAAGGTGACCTTTTAGTGGGTTCACTTTCCTTTCAATATCTGGAACGCTTGCAGCTTGAAGGTGAGAAAGTTACGTATCGGGAAAAATTACTCGAAGATATTGGAAGAGTTCGAAATGTAAGACAAGGTCCGGATGGTTATATCTATGTGGCAGTAGAAGGAAAAGGTATTTACAAATTGGTTCCAAAATCGTAAATCAACAGTCCCTTTTATATGTCCATGAAAATTGTATTGGTTGTCTTTGCATTAGTAATAACAGGGATTTTTCTTGGGCTACAACAAGATATTTCATTTAAGGAGAGCAAGGCAAGAGGAGCCGTTATTTATCAGGACTTTTGTGTTACTTGTCATCTTCCTACTGGCGAAGGTGTACCCGAGGTGTATCCTCCATTGGCCAATTCGGATTATTTACTTGCCAATAAAACCGCTAGTATTCGAGGTATAAAATTTGGACAACGAGGCCCAATGGTAGTGAATGGAATTACCTATGACAATACTATGATGCCGCTGGGTCTGGAAGAGCAGGAAATTGCCGATGTGATGAATTACATTCTAACCTCCTGGGGGAATACTACTGAAAAGATGGTAACCCCGGAAGAAGTAGCTGAGGTAGGCCCTAGATAAAACTACTTCTTATAGTTATCCATAGCTTTTTTTACTGACCCGAATTTTTTTAAAACCTCGGCAGCCTCTTTGTAATCTAATTGCAAACCTTCCATCAAATAACGGGTACCCCTGTCTACCAATTTGTTATTACTCAGTTGCATATTCACCATTTTATTCCCTTTAACGCGGCCAATTCGGATCATAAGAGCTGTTGAGATCATATTCAGAGCTAATTTTTGTGAAGTACCACTCTTCATTCTCGTACTACCTGTAACAAACTCCGGACCCACGTTGATCTCTATGGGTATCTCCACCGCTTTAGCCAATGGAGAACCAGGGTTATTGGTGATGCCAGCCGTTAAAAGTCCTTGTTTTTTGGCTTCAGTAACCCCTCCCAATACATAAGGGGTGGTACCCGAGGCAGCTATTCCAACCACTGTATCTAATCCTTTTATATCAAATGCCTGAAGGTCTTTCCAGGCTTGTTGACTATCATCTTCAGCAAATTCTACTGCTTTCCTGATAGCAGAATCGCCACCTGCAATGATGCCAATTACACGATCATGCGGAAGCCCAAAAGTTGGCGGAATTTCTGAGGCATCCAGGATACCCAGCCTTCCGCTGGTACCTGCGCCTATATAGAAAAGTCGACCTCCTTTCAAAAATCGCTCGGTAAGAGCGTCTACCAGAATCTCTATTTGAGGTATGACATTAGATACTGCCTTTGCCACTTTCTGATCTTCCATATTTATAGTAGCCAGAAGATCTGCGGTAGACATCTGTTCCAGGCTCTCATGTTCCGATGAATTTTCGGTGATTTTCTTAAAGTTGGTCATAATTACAATAAACGAATGTCCTGGTTTCTAAATAGATTTAAAAGGGTATTCTCTGGTTCTAATTCTGTGATCATCGTATTTATGGCATTGATGTCACAGGTCTTAAAACGATGTTGGGAGTTTAGTTTTTCAGAGATACACAAAAGTATTGTTTTTTTGGAAGCCTGTATCACAGCTTTCTTTAGTTGTACCACATCCCAGTCGAACTCTGTAAGGCCATGCAAAGAATCCACATATCCTGTCCCAATAAATCCATAGTCGAATTTAACTTCAGATAAGCGTTGAATGGTATATGATCCGTTAGAGATCATTGCATCATTAGAGATTCGGCCTCCAATAAAAATAAGATCAACATTGGGCATTCCGGCAAGTTGCAGCGCCACAGGAAGACTATAGGTAAAGCAAGTCAGATTTAGTTTTGGTGGAATTGTCCTGGCCATCTCAAGACAGGTGGTACCACCATCAATAAATATAACAGCACCATCTTTTAGCAGGGTCACAGCTTTTGTGGCAATCACCATTTTTTCATTCAGGGCATACACATTGGTGCTTCTTGCCGCAGTATGGGTATACCCCAGTGATATGGCCCCCCCGTGTACTTTCCTCAATTTGCTTTCTGCATCTAGCTCCTTCACATCCCTGCGAACTGTATCTACAGAAACATCAAGATGCTCCGCAATGTCTGTTAGCAACACTTTGTTATGCAGTTCTACTTCATTTAAAATGAGCTGTTGTCTTTCTTCTTTTAACATGTAGAAACGCTTTTTAGGCAAAGATACTCAATTCTATATTATGCCGTTTTGTTCTAGTTTCAAACAAATTTAATCTATTTATTGCATTATATTGCATTTTTTATTGCAAAATACTGCAGATTTAAAATATATTTTCTATTTTTGCCTCGTATAAAACAATATGTAACCTATTATGATAGCATCTGCTCTTTTACCTGAAGGCGTTTCCTTCCCAACTGACGAGGAATCAAAAAAGTTTGAAAAGATCAAAACACTGATTCACACAAACTCTGAAGAGGCGTCATTTTACGTAGCCAACGAAATTGCTGATCTGATAAGAAAACGGCAAAAGAGTGGAAAAAAAGTCGTCTTAGGACTTGCCACCGGGTCTACCCCTACTAAAGTTTATGACATCCTGGTTAAATTTCACAAGGAAGAAGGCTTGAGCTTTAAGAATGTGGTCACTTTTAATCTTGATGAGTACTTCCCCATGGAAGCAGATTCAATTCACAGTTATGTGCGTTTTATGCGTGAGCATCTTTTTGATCACATCGATGTAAAGAAAGAAAACATAAACATCCCAGACGGGACACTTGAAAAGGAAGACGTACGCGAATACTGTAATGCCTATGAGGAAAAAATTAAAAAAGCGGGGGGAATAGATATACAAGTGCTGGGAATCGGTAGAACCGGGCATATTGGATTTAACGAACCGGGCTCATCCATTGTCAGTAAAACCAGAATGGTAAGACTAGACAGGGTAACCAGACTAGATGCCGCAAGTGACTTCTTTGGTTTGGAAAACGTCCCTTCGCGTGCAATCACAATGGGTGTTGGGACCATCCTCTCTGCTAAACGTATCATCCTGATGGCATGGGGTGAAGGCAAAGCCGGTATCATTAATCAGGCTGTGGAAGGCCCAATTCGGGAATCCGTACCTGCAACCTTCCTTCAAAATCACCCAAATTGCGATTTTATCCTGGATGAGGCAGCTGCTTCAGATTTAACAAGGGTAAATACCCCCTGGCTTGTTAGCGAATGTCAGTGGGAAGATACCTTGATAAAAAAAGCCTCTATCTGGCTTTCAGGGAAACTAAATAAAGCGATCTTAAAACTAACCAATGAGGATTACAATGAATACGGAATGGGGAGCCTGGTTGCCGAAATAGGGTCTGCAGAACATATCAACCTCATCGTTTTCAATCAACTACAGCGAACCATAACAGGATGGCCGGGTGGTAAGCCCAATGCTGATGATAGTAATAGGCCGGAACGCAAAGATCCGTACCCAAAAACATCACTCATTTTCAGCCCTCATCCAGATGATGATGTAATCTCCATGGGAGGTACACTTTTACGCCTGGTAGATCAGGGGCATGACGTTCATGTAGCCTACCAGACATCAGGAAACATTGCGGTCTTTGATGATGAAGTTATCCGATTCATGGATTTTGCAAAGGATATTCAAAAAGACAATAAGGAACTACAAAAACAATTTAAGGAAGTTAGAGCATTTCTAGATCAGAAACATCCGGGACAGGTAGATAGTCCTCAAATACAACAATTCAAAGGATTAATACGCAAGGGTGAAGCGCTTGCTGCCTGTCGTTATTGTGGGGTAAAAGAAGAGAATGCTCACTTTCAAAATCTGCCTTTTTACGAAACTGGTACGGTGAAGAAAAAACCCTATTCGGAGGCAGACATAGAGCAGACGTACCAACTCCTGCAAAAGATAAAACCCCATCAAATATTTGCTGCCGGTGACCTTTCCGACCCGCATGGTACGCACAGGGTGTGCCTGAATATAATTTACAGAGCACTAGATAGACTTGTCAAAGAAAAAGCTGCCTGGATAAAAGACTGTTATGTATGGCTGTATAGAGGTGCCTGGCAAGAATGGGATATTGCAGATATGGAAATGTCAGTCCCCGTTGGTCCAAAAGATATGCAACGAAAGAAAAATGCAATTTTTAAACATCAGTCCCAAAAAGATAGTGCCATGTTTCCCGGGAATGACAATAGAGAATTCTGGCAACGTGCCGAACAGCGAAATAAGCAAACGGCACATAATTACAATGCCCTGGGACTGGCTGAGTACGAAGCCATGGAAGGATTTGTCAGATATCATTTTATGTGATAAATAACATCTCCAAATAAAAAGTAAATTGAATGAATGCTCTTTTTTTAAAATGAAGAGCTCTATGCCCGGTGAAAGTTTTAAATTTAGCCTTGATTATGATACATGATACAAAAAGATAAATGGGCCTGGGCCTGGGTTCCTATTCTTTATTTTACGCAGGGACTACCTTATGTTATGGTAGTCACCGTTTCAGTAATCATGTATAAAAAACTGGGGATCAGCAATGCAGATATTGGCTTGTACACCAGTTGGCTTTATCTGCCTTGGGTAATAAAACCTCTCTGGAGTCCATTACTTGATCTGAAAAGCACAAAACGAAATTGGTTCTTGCTAATGCAACTGATCGTTGCATTGTCATTTCTGGCCATCGGTTTTACCCTTCCAACAAATATCTTTTTTGTGACCACCCTTGCCTGTTTCTGGATGGCTGCTTTTGCTTCTGCAACGAATGATATTGCCTCAGATGGCTATTATATGATTGGCCTTACGCAGGAAAAACAGTCGTTTTTTGTGGGTGTTCGCAGTACCTTCTATAAATTAGCTAATGTTACCGGACAAGGTTTGTTGGTCATCCTGGCTGGTTTTCTGGAAAACTATTACGGGGACAATACCAAGGCATGGTCTATCACCATGATCTGCGCTGCGGTTTTGATGTTTACCTTAACAATCGCCAATTATTTCGCCACACCAAAATTTGAAACCTCAGACGCAATCACGCTTGAAAAACCAAATAGCTTTTTAGAAGTATTCTCTACTTTTTTTAAAAAACCCGGAATAGGAATGGCACTAGCGTTTATTTTGTTCTTCAGACTAGGGGAATCTCAACTTGTGAAAATGGCCTCTCCTTTTTTACTCGATCCTACTGAGGTAGGAGGGCTAGGATATAGCACCGCAGAAGTAGGTACCATTTACGGCACCATAGGGGTAATTATGCTAACAATTGGAGGAATATTGGGTGGGGTATTAATTTCTAAACACGGTTTAAAGAAATGGTTCTTTCTCATGGTCCTCTCGCTAAACATTCCCAATGCATTCTATGCCTTCCTGGCTATTACCAATACCAATCATATTGCCGCCGTGGTTACCACCGTAATATTAGAGCAATTTGGCTATGGCTTTGCAATAGCAGGTTTTATGGTATATCTCATTTATATTGCCGAAGGAGTATCCAAAACTTCTCATTATGCCCTTGCAACCGGATTTATGGCTCTGGGAATGATGCTTCCGGGACTTATCAGTGGGTATATGCAAGAATGGCTGGGCTATGATGGCTTCTTTATTTGGGTTGTTATTGCGGCACTACCTTCACTCATCCTTTTAAAATATATTAAATATCCTCCGGATTATGGAAAAAAAGGAGCAGACAACTCAACCACATAATACTATGACCTACGGTGAGGCTCAAAAGGCACTTTCTATCAGAGAAAAAATAGGACAATTTTTTATGCCTGCAGCCTTTATCAATGACTCTGAGGCTTCAATCAAGTCCCTGGAATCCTTGATACGTAATGAATGCGTTGGAGGTATTTGTTTTTTTCACAGCAGAGCCAGTGCAGCTACAAATTACGAAGGAAAAAAGAAAGTAACATATAACGCGAATAGTCTTCAGGTTCTTAAAGAATTGATAGCCCGTTATAGCGCAGCGGCTAAATATCCGCTCCTTATCAGTATTGATGCAGAATGGGGTCTTGCAATGCGGGTTGAAGAAACTCCTCAATACCCTTATGCCATTACCTTGGGGGCAGCTCATGACCCACAATTGGTCTATGAGGTGGGAAAAAAAGTAGGTAGCGATTGCAAAGCTGCCGGCATACACTGGAATTTTGCTCCGGTTGCAGATGTCAATAATAATCCGAATAATCCAGTGATAGGATACAGATCTTTTGGAAGTAACAAAAAAGAGGTTAGCACTAACGCCATTGCCTTTTCCAAAGGCTTGCAGGATGCAGGGATCCTTAGTTGTGCGAAACATTTTCCGGGACACGGTGATACCGCCACAGATTCGCATTTAGGCCTTCCCGTGATTGATAAAAGCAGAGAAGATCTCTTTGAGCAAGAACTCTTTCCTTTTATGGAATTGATAAAAAATAAGATAGATGCGGTGATGGTTGGGCACCTTTCAGTACCAGCCTTTACTCGCGGCAAACAGGTTTCTGCTTCTGTTTCGGGCGAAATTATAAAGGAATTACTTCGTGGCGAATTAGGATATGATGGAGTGGTAGTTTCTGATGCTTTGAACATGCATAGCGTATCCAAGACCTTCCCAAAAAAGGGTGGACTGGAGTGGGCAGCATTTAACGCCGGTAATGACATTCTTTGTTTTGCAGAAAACGTCAAAGAAGGTATCGACACTATCTTAAAAGAAGCTACTAATTCTCAAATTGAAGAGAGCTTTGAAAGGGTCTGGAAATTAAAAATGAAGGTAATAAATAAGGCTTCAACAAATCTTCCAGCAGTGAGCGATCCCGATCCTCTGAACGCACTTATAGCGACAAAAAGTCTTACGTTCTACAAAGGCAATGCAGAGATCCTCGCCGAATATCACCGTTCTGGTTTTTATAGCTTACAATTTGGAAATAGTAAACCAAGCACCTTTTTCGATATTGTTATTGAGAGTACCGGAGGCGAAAATTTGTTGGTACACGATCAATCTTTTGAGAACATAAAATTGGCCCTTGGCGCAAATTCCAACTTGTTGATCGCAGTATATCCACCTAGCATAAAACCGCAGGAAAGTTTTGGTATGGACCCTCATCAATTAGAGATTCTAATTGAACTTATTAGGAAATATGATGTAGTTTTATATTTGTTTGGAAATCCTTATTTCCTCAGGTTGTTGCCCCAGGAAAAGGTATCTGCGATAATCATCGCCTACCAGGATCTAAAGGGTTTCGAAGAGAATGCAGCATCGCATTTTTCAGGCAATACGAAGGCTGTTGGTTTATTACCTGTTTCATTATAAGAGAATAGTATGAAGGTATATAAAGGTATTGGAATGATGTCTGGCACATCGCTGGATGGACTAGATCTTGTGTATTGCCATATATGGAAACGATTGAGCAGATGGGAGTTTAAGATAGAAAAGACGAAGAGTATTGCTTATAGTAAAACACGGGTGACTCGTTTACAGGAGGCCATTAGTTTGCCAGCGGATGAATTACTCTGTTTGCACAATGAATACGGAAACTGGCTGGGTGAACAAGTTGGCAAATTTATTGAAAAAGAAAAATTAGAAGTCGATTTTGTTTCGAGCCATGGGCATACGGTGCATCACCAACCTGCTAAAGGCCTAACCTTCCAAATTGGGTCGGGTCAGCACCTGGCCAACGCCTGTGGCATTAAGACCATTTGCGATTATAGAACAAACGATGTAGCGCTGGGTGGGCAAGGAGCACCACTTGTTCCAATAGGCGATCATATGCTCTTTGGATCCTATGATTTTTGCCTCAATCTCGGAGGAATAAGCAATATATCTTTCGTTCTGGATGATAAGAGAATAGCCTATGATATTGGGATAGCCAATATGTTGCTCAATTACATTGCCGCAGGCGAAGGATTATCGTATGATAAAGGAGGAGCCCTGGCACGTAAGGGATCTTTAATTCCGAAATTCTTTGAACAATTAAATTCTCTTGATTATTATGCCCTGCCCTACCCAAAGTCTACCGGGTACGAATGGTTTTCCAAAGAAATTGTTCCCTTGATCAAAAAACAGGACGCTTCCATTGAATCCTTATTGCACACATCTGTACATCATATATGTGAACAGATCGCCCGGCAGCTAAAAATGCTTAAAATTAAAAAGGATAAAACCTTATTGATCACAGGGGGAGGTGCTTTTAATACCTATCTAACTGAAGTTTTGCAAGACAAGCTGGGAAAAAAGATCAAACTTGAGATCCCTTCTAACCAGCTAATTGAATTCAAAGAAGCGCTAATTTTTTGTCTTATGGGTGTCTTGCGTTTGGAACAGGAAATCAACGTACTGCATTCTGTAACAGGAGCCAGCAAAGACTCATCTTCCGGAGTAGTATACTTACCAAGTTAAGCCGGCTCAACAATAATATTTAAATTACAAAGGAATATTTCCATGCTTTCGTATCGGCAATGTTACCTCCTTTTTTTCGAGCATACGAAAGGTTTTGATAAGTTTTCGCCTTGTATCTTTTGGTTCAATGACCTCATCTATAAATCCCCTTTTTGCAGCCCTAAATGGATTCGCAAATTTTTCTGCATACGCTGCCTCTTTCTCGGCTAATTTTTGAACCGGATCTTTAGCCTCCATTATTTCTTTTCGGAAAATGATCTCACTAGCCCCTTTTGCTCCCATTACTGCAATCTCTGCAGTAGGCCAGGCATAGTTGAAATCGGCTCCTATATGCTTAGAATTCATAACATCATAAGCCCCTCCATAGGCTTTCCGTGTAATAACGGTCACCCTTGGAACTGTTGCTTCGCTTAAGGCATATAGCAACTTAGCTCCATTTACGATGATCCCATTCCATTCCTGGTCCGTCCCGGGTAAGAATCCTGGTACGTCAACCAAGACTAATAACGGTATATTGAAACTATCACAAAACCGTGTAAATCTGGCCGCTTTCCTGGAACTGTTTACATCCAGTACTCCTGCCAGAAACATTGGTTGGTTAGCAATAATACCAATACTTCTGCCAGCAAGCCTTGCAAAACCTACAATTATATTCTCCGCAAAGTCTTTATGGATCTCATAAAAACTATCAACATCAATTAGTACCCTGAATTACCTCATGCATATCGTAGGGCTTGTTGGGGTTTTCAGGAATCAGTCCATCTAAAACTTCCCGTACTTCTTCCCCAATTTCATAAGGAAGGTCTTTAGCCTTTTCGCGATTACTTTGCGGCATATAGCTCAGTAATTTCTTAACATCTTCAAGACATTCAATATCATTTGTTGATGTTTTATGAGCCACACCAGATTTAATTGCATGCGTACTGGCACCTCCTAATTCCTCTGAGGTCACTTCTTCATTGGTCACCGTTTTTACCACATTTGGACCTGTCACAAACATATAGCTCGTTTCTTCTACCATAAGGGTAAAATCTGTGATGGCAGGAGAATATACTGCTCCTCCCGCGCATGGTCCCATGATGGCTGAAATCTGCGGAATAACACCTGATGCCTTAACATTTCTATAAAATATATCAGCATACCCACCAAGAGATCTTACGCCTTCCTGTATACGGGCTCCTCCTGAATCATTTAGTCCAATTACCGGTGCTCCAACATTCATTGCCAGATCCATGATCTTGCAGATCTTTTCCGCATGTGTTTCTGAAAGTGCTCCTCCAAATACGGTGAAATCCTGAGCATAGATATAGATCAATCTTCCATTTATGGTTCCGTACCCGGTTACAACTCCATCACCATAATAAATTTCTTTATCCATCCCAAAATCGGTAGTACGATGGGTAACCAATATGCCCATTTCCTCAAACGAACCTTCATCCAAAAGATATTCTACACGTTCTCTGGCGGTCAGCTTTTTTTTACTATGCTGCTTATCTATACGTTTCTGACCCCCACCCTGTAAGGCCAGGGCAATTCGGTCCTCTAATTTTTTTTTCGTTGTATTCATTTTTATGGAGTTGGGATTCTCAATATTTTTTGATCCGCCAGGTATTGTTTCAGGGCAATAAGAGCGGCAATTTCAGCTTCCTCCTCTGCTTTTTGTTTAAGGATTTCCGGGGAGTAATAATTCTTAACAAAATGAGTGTCAAAATTTCCAGATCTAAAAGCCTCGTGTTCAAAGACAAAGCGGCCAAACGGAAGCGTGGTTTGCACCCCTTCTACAATATAGGCATCAATGGCCTTTATCATGATCTGTATAGCCTCTTCCCTACTCTTTCCATAGGTGATCAATTTGGCTAGCATAGGATCGTAATAAATGGGGATCTCCATGCCTTCTTCAAAACCATTATCTACCCTAATTCCTTCCCCTATCGGTAGCCGATAGGTATTAAGGGTCCCAACGCTGGGCAAAAAGTTAGAAAGTGGATCTTCCGCATATACTCTGAGCTCTAACGCATGTCCGGTTATCTTTAAATCCTCTTGTTTCATGGGAAGTGCTTCCCCCCTGGCCACTCTGATCTGCAGCTCTACCAGATCTACCCCAGATATAAGTTCTGTGACGGGGTGCTCTACCTGCAGGCGGGTATTCATCTCCAGAAAATAAAAATTAAGTTCAGCATCCATCAGGAATTCTACCGTACCTGCCCCTAGATAATCACATGCACGGGCTACCTTGGTTGCCGCTATCCCCATCTCCTGTCTTTGTTCAGGGCTAAGAATAGCCGATGGAGCTTCCTCCACCACTTTCTGGTGCCTTCGCTGAATACTGCATTCCCGTTCAAAAAAATAAAGAATATTGCCATGGCTATCTGCCATGATCTGTATTTCTATATGCCTGGGTGAGCTTACATATTTCTCAATAAAGACCGAACCATCTCCAAAGGCAGAAGTAGCTTCAGAAATAGCGCGTTCCATTTGGGAAGCCAGATCTTTTTCCTTTTCTACGATGCGCATTCCTTTACCTCCACCACCGGCAGAAGCCTTAATTAAAATCGGAAAACCGATCTCCTTGGCAATAGATTTAGCCTTTTCCACGTCAGATATCGCCTCATCAATCCCCGGAACCATTGGTATATCATAGTGCTTTACCGCCTCTTTTGCAGCTAATTTACTTCCCATCATCCTGATAGCCTTGGGTTTAGGCCCAATAAAGACAATTCCACTTTTGGTGACAGCTTCAGCAAAATTTGCATTTTCACTTAAAAAACCATAGCCTGGGTGAATGGCATCTACCTTAAGGCGTTTTGCCTCTTCAATGATCTTAGCACCATTCAAATACGACTGGTTAGATGGAGCTTCCCCAATCCACACGGCTTCATCAGCAAATTTTACATGAGGAGCATTCCTGTCTGCGGAGGAGTACACGGCCACTGTTTTTATACCCATTTTTTGGGCTGTTTTCATTACCCGGATTGCAATTTCTCCGCGATTGGCAACTAGTATTTTTTTCATTCTTTTAAGAGGTTTACTCATAAGAGATCAGTAATTGTTTTTTATCTACCGTATCTCCTTTTTTAACGGTAATACTTTTGATGACACCTTCCCGCGGAGATGTAATAACATTCTCCATTTTCATGGCCTCCAGAATAAGAAGGGGAGAATCCTCGGCAACCAATTCCCCTTCCTTTACATTAATATCGAGTATGAGACCGGGCATTGGAGCCATTATATTACTTATGTTTTTAGTAGATCCCAGAGAAAATCCCATCTCAGCGATCTGTTGATCCAATTCATTCTTTAATACGACCTCATAGGTCTCATTCTTAACTTTGATCAGATATGTACGATCATGAAAGGAATTAGATACCACCTCCACAGCAAAGGATCTGCCTTCCTTTAACACATGGTATTTGGATGATGAAGTTTGAAGAGCATCGAGTGAAACAAGGTCTTCCTCAGAAAAGGAAAACTCATAGGTCTCATTAACAGAGACTTTATAGCGTTGAGACATATGGTATTTATTATTTCAAGGTTGAGATGAAGGTAATATATAGAAAAAAAGAATGGTCGTAAAATTTTATTTTCTCATGTCTATGCAAGTTTACCCATTTGATATAACCCATTTAACTAAGACAAAATTAATTTTATAAAAATCTCAGATCTATGATTTGTATCATATTTTAATAGCGCAGTGAATTATACCTATGTAGACTGAAATGATACTGTTCTATACCAACAGATATGCATCCAAATCCTTATTTTTGAATAAAACAACCCAAGTATGTTGATCATAGGTATTGCAGGCGGAACTGGCTGTGGGAAAACCACGGTAGTGAACCAGATCATCAATGAAATTCCAGAAGAGGAAGTAGGCGTTATTTCACAGGATTCATACTACAATGACCTGTCGCATTTATCATTTGAGGAACGAAGCAAGATCAATTTTGATCATCCTCGTGCCATCGATTTTCAATTACTAGGTGAACACCTAAGCATTCTTCGAAAGGGCGAACCCATAGACCAGCCTGTTTATTCCTTTCCGAAACACAACCGTTCCAAAGACACCATCAGGACACATCCGAGAAAGGTAATGATCGTGGAAGGCATCTTGATCCTCACCAATCCGGCCATCAGGGAAATGTTCGATATTAAAATATATGTTCATGCAGATTCTGACGAACGACTTATCCGAAGGCTTAAGCGCGATATAAATGAACGAGGTAGGGATATTGAGGAAGTACTTTCCCGCTACCAAACAACCTTAAAGCCTATGCATGATCAGTTTATAGAACCTACGAAGGAATATGCAGATATCATTATTCCCAACAATAAATACAATACGGTGGCTGTAGACATTGTTCGTACTATTATTACTGATAAACTTAACTGATCGCCATGGGACTAAAAGATCTAAGATCAAAAAAATGGTTTGGTATTGTTACAAACCTTTATGTTGTGGTCTTAACGGCATTTGTTATTTGGATGGTATTTTTTGATACGAATTCACTATTGATACATATGGAATTAAAAAAACAGATCAAAACCCTTGAAAAGCAACAGGAATTCCTCAGGAGTGAAATAGAAAAAGATAAAAAAACACTGGAAAAACTTTCTGATCCCAAAGAATTGGAAAAGTTTGCCAGGGAACATTATTATTTAAAAAAGAAAAATGAGGAGATCTACCTGATAGAATATGAGGATAGTCTAAAAAATAAACAGGATGACGATGAGCAGTAAATTTTACAATTTTCCGGGTGTATCCTCTAAAGCCTGGAAACAGCAAATCCAGGCTGGGCTCAAAGGGGAAGACTACAACGACCGCCTGGTGTGGGAAGGACCTGACCATATTAAAGTAAAACCTTTTTATAATTCAGAGGATCTTAAGGAGCATCCCCCACACCACATACCTACTCCTACTAGCTGGAAGATTGGACAAGTATGCTATGTTCAAAGTGAGAAATCCGCCAATAAAAAAGCTGCCGAGGCTCTATCGAAGGGTGCTGACAGCTTATATTTTATACTTCCTTCTCCTGAAGTTAATATGGAGGAACTATTACAGGGAATTGATCTTTCGATGGTTCCCATTCATCTGGATTTGCGTTTTGTCTCTTCAAAATTCACTGAAAAACTAGCAAGGTTCAAAGCACCAAAAAGTGCCACCTTCTTTATCCATATGGATGTTTTAGGCAGTCTTGCAAGAACAGGGAACTGGCAACACTCCATGGAAAAAGATCTGGCTCATATAGTGCAAATGGCACAGGACCTGCCTGATTTCCATACCGTCACGATAGATGGCGCTCTTTATCAAAATGCCGGCGCCAATAGGGTACAACAATTGGCCTATATGCTATCTCAGGCAAATGAATATTTACATCTCTTTGGAAACCAACAGAATCCCGTAGTCTTTCCTGAACCCATCTTTAAGGTAGCAATAGATTCAGATTATTTTTTTGAGATCGCTAAATTAAGGGCCCTGAGGCTCCTTTGGAAAAGCCTGGCTTCTTCTTATAATGCCCCTGAAAGTTGTCATATTATTGCACAGCCGAGTAAACGCAATAAGACCCTGTACGATTACAATGTAAACTTACTACGAACCACCACAGAGTGCATGGCGGCAATCATTGGGGGAGCAGATACTATTTGTAATCTTCCTTACGATGCGATCTATCATAAGGATAATGAATTTGGAGATCGAATTGCCCGCAATCAGTTGTTGATCCTGCGAAATGAAAGCTATTTCGGAGAAGTTTCAAATCCTGCAGATGGGGCTTATTATATAGAAACCCTGACAGATCAACTAGCCGAAAAAGCCCTGCTTCTCTTTAAAAATATTGAAGCTTCTGGCGGATTCCTAAAAGGCCTTAAGCAACATACAATTCAAAAGAAGATCAAAGAACAGGCGGAAAAAGATCAACAACAATTTGATAGTGGTGAACGGGTCTTAGTAGGGAGCAATGTATATGTGAATCCTAAGGACACCATGAAGGAGAATATTGAAATCTATCCGTTTTTAAAGACCAAACCGGGAAAGACACTTCTCGAACCTATTTTGGAAAAAAGGTTGGCAGAAATTATGGAACAGAAAAGACTTGACAATGAGTAGGAAAGATGTAAAAGACCTTCAATTACCTTCAAATGGCTCGTTAAAAGGGCGATTGTCAAAAAGTGATTCTTTTCATTTTGCAGAAGGTATCGATGTTTATAAACAGTATTCCAGGGAAGATATTAAGGCTATGGAGCATCTCGATTTTGCCGCAGGTAGTGCCACCCTTCCTTCGTGGTCCTTATGCCACCATGTATGTACAAAGACCCTGGACCATACGGCAATATGCCGGTTTTTCTACTGCTGAAGAAAGCAATGCCTTTTACAGAAGAAATCTCAAAGCGGGTCAGAAAGGCTTATCAGTAGCCTTCGATCTTCCTACCCATAGAGGGTATGATAGTGATCATGAACGGGTAGTAGGTGATGTTGGGAAAGCAGGTGTAGCTATAGATTCTGTAGAGGACATGAAGATCCTTTTTGAAGGTATCCCACTAGATAAGATGTCAGTTTCAATGACCATGAACGGAGCAGTGCTACCAATAATGGCCTTCTATATCGTTGCTGCAGAAGAACAGGGAGTTTCACCTCAATTGTTAGCGGGGACCATTCAAAATGATATTCTTAAGGAATTTATGGTGAGGAATACCTATATCTATCCTCCTGGACCCTCAATGGAGATCATCGCAGATATTTTTGAGTATACCAGCAAATACATGCCTAAATTTAATAGCATAAGCATTTCCGGCTACCATATGCAGGAAGCCGGGGCTACTGCAGATATTGAATTGGCCTATACCCTGGCAGATGGATTAGAATACATCAGGACCGGATTAAAAGCGGGATTAGATATAGACACCTTTGCCCCCAGACTTTCCTTTTTCTGGGCCATTGGTATGAATCATTTTATGGAGATCGCCAAAATGAGAGCAGGTCGTATTCTCTGGGCTAAACTTATACAACAATTCCATCCAAAAAACCCAAAGTCGCTCGCCCTCAGAACCCATTGCCAGACTAGCGGGTGGAGTCTCACGGAACAAGATCCCTTTAACAATGTGGCGCGGACAACCATTGAAGCCGCCGCGGCAGCTTTTGGGGGTACTCAAAGCCTTCATACCAATGCCTTGGATGAGGCAATTGCTCTTCCTACCGACTTCTCTGCGCGGATCGCCAGGAATACACAGATATATCTGCAAAGTGAAACTAACATAACAAAAACAGTAGATCCCTGGGCAGGAAGCTATTATGTGGAATACTTAACAGATAACTTAGCCAAAAAAGCATGGGATCTAATTGAAGAAGTAGAAGCATTAGGTGGAATGACAAAAGCAATTGAAGAAGGCATTCCAAAAATGCGGATAGAAGAAGCGGCAGCAAAAAAGCAAGCCCGGATAGACAGTGGAAAAGATATAATTGTTGGGGTAAACCAATACCGCCTGGAAGAGGAAGAACTCATGCAGATCCTGGAAGTAGACAATGCCGAAGTTCGCAGACAGCAAGTTGAACGACTCAATAAAGTAAAAAAAGAACGAGATAGTAAAGCGGTGATCAAAGCCCTTAATGCGCTTACAACGGCTGCTGAGAACAAAGGAAATGACCTGAAAGATAAAGCTGAAAATAATTTGTTAGCTTTAGCAATAGATGCTGCGAGGAAAAGGGCTACCCTGGGAGAGATCAGTGATGCTCTGGAAATAGTCTTTAAGAGGTACAATGCAAAAATTCAAACATTTTCAGGAGTGTATTCCAAAGAAATAAAAGACGATAAAAGCTTTAAAAAGGCTCGTGATCTTGCCGATGCCTTTGCAGAAATCGATGGCAGGCGTCCCAGAATAATGATCGCAAAAATGGGCCAGGACGGGCATGACAGAGGGGCCAAAGTAGTAGCCACCGGATATGCAGACCTTGGGTTTGATGTAGATATAGGGCCATTATTCCAAACTCCGGCCGAAGCTGCCAAGCAGGCCGTTGAGAACGATGTTCATATACTTGGTGTTTCCTCGTTGGCGGCAGGTCATAAAACCCTGGTTCCTCAGGTTCTTGAAGAATTAAAAAAGTATGGCAGAGAAGATATCATGGTTATCGTAGGAGGGGTTATACCAAAGCAAGATTATCAGTTCTTGTTCGATGCTGGTGCCGTAGCCGTTTATGGTCCTGGCACTAAAATTAGCGAAGCAGCCATACAGATCCTGGAAATACTCTTAGACACGGAAAAATAATTCGCTTGCTGCCACAAAGAAGGTTGGGTATTTGCATTAGTTTCCAAATTTATAAGTTATTCACTTTGTGTTAACAAAATACATTTTTTGGCTTGCCAAATAATCGTATTTTTAACCCCTAACTTACTATGATGATGGGCAAAATAATTGCTATTGCAAACCAAAAGGGAGGTGTTGGTAAAACAACAACCACCGTAAACCTGGCTGCCTCGCTGGGTGTATTGGAGAAAAAAGTATTTTTGATAGATGCAGATCCTCAGGCGAATGCCACTTCCGGGCTTGGAATTGATGTAGATACGGTTGAATCAGGAACCTATCAGGTACTGGAACACACAAAATCGGCCAGGGAAACAATCATTAAGACTTCCTCTCCTAATGTTGACCTTATTCCTGCACATATTGATCTGGTTGCTATTGAAATAGAACTGGTAGACAAGGAAGACCGGGAATACATGATGAAACAGGCTATTAGGGAGCTCAAAGAAGAATACGATTATATTCTGATAGATTGTGCACCTTCCTTAGGGTTATTGACCCTAAATGCATTGACAGCTGCAGATTCAGTGATCATCCCAATACAGTGTGAATATTTTGCACTGGAAGGTCTTGGAAAATTATTGAATACGATTAAAAGTGTTCAACGGATTCATAATCCGGATCTGGATATTGAAGGTATGTTACTTACCATGTATGATTCCAGATTACGCTTGTCTAATCAGGTAGTAGAAGAGGTTAAGAAACATTTTTCGGATATGGTCTTTGACACCATCATTCAACGAAATGTTCGTCTCGGAGAAGCACCCAGTTATGGAGAAAGTATTATAAAATATGATGCCAGTAGCAAAGGTGCTATCAATTACCTCAATATGGCCAACGAACTTCTCAAGAAAAATAAGGAGAAAGTATAATGGCGAAAGCAACAAGAAAACAAGCATTAGGACGCGGACTTTCTGCCCTCTTAAAAGATCCGGAAAATGATATTAAATCCGTTGCGGATAAGAATGCAGACAAAGTTGTTGGTAACATAGTAGAACTGGAATTAGACGCAATTGATGTAAACCCTTTTCAACCCAGATCTAACTTTAACGATGAAGCACTTCAGGAATTAGCCTCTTCCATTAGGGAATTAGGAGTCATTCAACCTATAACGGTTCGAAAACTCGATTTTAATAAATACCAGCTGGTCTCTGGAGAACGAAGGTACAGAGCTTCCAAATTGATTGGGCTGGAAACTATCCCTTCCTATATCCGAATTGCCAATGATCAGGAATCCTTAGAAATGGCCTTGGTTGAAAATATTCAACGACAAGATCTCGATCCTATTGAAATTGCACTTTCCTATCAGCGATTAATTGAAGAAATTGAACTGACCCAGGAAAAGTTAAGTGACAGAGTAGGTAAAAAAAGATCTACGATCACTAATTACCTAAGACTTCTGCGATTAGACCCCATTATTCAGACAGGAATTAGAGATGGATTCATATGTATGGGTCACGGCAGTACCTTGGTGAATGTTGAACGCCGTGAGGATCAATTGGAGATTTACGAAAAGATCATTGGCGATTCGTTTTCTGTGAGGGAGACTGAGGAATTGGTTAGAAAATACCATGATTCCGGGAGTATTACTAAGAAGTCTGGAGCTAAATCTATTGACAAATCGAGGTATATCGTTCAAAGTGAAATAGACCTTTCTCAATTTTTGAAACTCCTGTAGTTCTTACTACCTCAGACAATGGAAAAGGTAAAATGACCATTTCATTCAAGTCCAAGGAAGAGTTACACCGAATAAAAAAATTGATCACAGGTGAGTAAGCATCTTTTTTTTTGCTGTGCTTCTCAGTTGTGTTGCTTTTATAAATGCACAGGACAAAAAGACATCAGCAGATTCACTTCGCACAAACTTTAAAGAAAAAGGGATTGTCATTGAAGGCAACATAGAAAAGAAAAAGGTAAATCCGCTTGCCCCTAGCAAAGCTGCCTTTTACTCTGCCATTCTCCCGGGTTTGGGTCAAATTTATAACAGACGATATTGGAAACTTCCCATTGTTTATGGAGCTATTGGAACCGGAGTATATGCCTACGTATATAATGATGATCTGTACGACCGATTTCGAACTGCCTTTAAAAGGCGAAAAGCCGGGTTTACCGATGATGAATTTTATGATGTAAATGGCAGCGGAATTGTTCCCGGAAGTCCGGATCTTTCGGATGAAGCTTTACAAGATGCACAGGAACGGTATCAGCGAGATCGAGATCTGGCACTGCTAATCACCATAGGACTGTATGCCTTTAATATCATTGATGCCAATGTAGATGCACATTTAAAACAATTCAATGTAGATGATGACCTTAGCCTGGATATCAAACCCTATTTGGAATATCATCCAATAACTTCCGATCCGAATTACGGCATTGCCTTAACCATAAAATTTTAGCCATTGAAAATAGCCCTGTTTGGATATGGTAAAATGGGTAAAATGATCGAACAGATCAGCCAAAAAAGAGGCCATACTATTGTGGCTAGGATAGATGTGGACACCACGGAGATTGATTATAACAATATGGATGTGGCTATAGACTTCAGTGTCCCTGAAGCTGCATTTAACAATATAAAAGGATGTATTAAGGCAGGAGTTCCTGTCATATCTGGAACCACAGGATGGTTGGCGCAGTATGAAGAGGTAGTGGATCTGTGTAAAGAACAGCAAGGGGCTTTTTTGTATGCCTCTAATTTTAGTCTGGGAGTCAATATTTTTTTTGAACTAAACAAGGTGTTGGCCGGGATGATGGCTAATATAAAAACCTATGAGTATCCATCGATGAAACCCATCATATTCAAAAAATAGATGCTCCCAGTGGTACGGCAATTACACTGGCTGAAGGGATCTTAAGTAAAACTGACTATACCAAATGGGAACTGGAGACTGGAGGAGAAAATATCCTTCCTATTCATTCTCATCGTAAAGGGGAAATACCGGGTACCCATGAAGTTACCTATTCCGGTGCCGAAGATCAGATCAGCATTAAACACATCGCGCATAACCGGGAAGGATTTGCTCTGGGAGCTGTAGTGGCTGCTGAATGGATTCAGGGAAAGAAAGGTGTTTTTAGTATGAAAGACGTGTTAAACCTGGGTTAAAAATGGTAACAAAATGATACCTTCCCGCGTCTAACAGAAAAAATAAGCAAGAATGAACGCTACACAGTGGATTCTATTTATTCTACTAATTCAGGTGATCCATTTTTTAGGAACCTGGAAACTTTATGTAAAAGCAGGAAGACAGGCATGGGAAGCAGCAGTTCCCGTATACAATGCCATTGTTCTCATGAAGATCATCAACAGGCCTGGTTGGTGGGTGATTCTCTTGTTCATTCCTATCATTAACTTACTGATGTTTCCTGTAATATGGGTAGAAACCATCCGAAGTTTTGGGAGAAATAGCTTGATCGATACCTGGCTGGTGATACTAACCCTGGGATTCTACATATATTACGTAAACTACAGTTTAGATGTAGAACATGTAAAGGACCGAAGTTTACACCCCAAAAGTGGCATAGGTGAATGGGTAAGTTCCATTGTCTTTGCCATTGTGGCGGCCACCCTGGTACATACGTATTTTATTCAGCCATATGTTATTCCAACAGGATCTCTGGAACGCACCTTACGGATTGGGGATCTGCTGTTTGTAAGTAAATTTCATTACGGGGCCAGAACCCCTATGACCACCATTGCGGCACCTATGGTACATGACACACTTCCCTTTGTTGGTATCCGATCTTATTTAAATAAACCGCAACTCCCTTATTTTAGACTTCCGGGATTTACCAAAGTTGATAGAAATGACATTGTGGTCTTTAGTTGGCCTGCAGATACTGTGCGAGCCTTTTTTAAAAGAGAAAAAGGAGTAATAAAACCGATC
Source organism: uncultured Flavobacteriaceae bacterium (assembly GCA_963796935.1). Lineage (GTDB taxonomy): Bacteria > Bacteroidota > Bacteroidia > Flavobacteriales > Flavobacteriaceae > Muriicola. The sequence continues at coordinate 247,907 of CAWCNT010000013.1, read as the reverse complement.
GATAAAAAATCGAATTATGTTAAACGATGTGTTGGTCTCCCGGAGACTCTTTAGAGATACGCAATGGATATGTCTATATCAACGGTGAACAACTTGTACTTTCAGACAGGGCCAAACCCCAATACGATTATACCCTGTATGCTCAGAAAGGTGTTTCTTCCCGCTTGTTGATAGAAGCAGGTGTGTCAGAATTTAACAGAACCTATGTTGCACAGGCATTGAGTCCGCAGCAAAGTAATGCCTTACGTACATATGGTTATGGGGTTTATGATCAAAATAATCCCCCGGTGATCCTTACGGATAGTAAAGGAATTACAACCGACGTTATCCGTGCTTTACGCCTTTCCCTAAGAGAGATAACGGATAGAGAGCGGCAAGCTACCTTAACGGACGAGATGGTGGATAAATTAAGCTCCGATCCTCAGATAGATTCAATCGTCAAAATACTAGAGCCAATAGGAGTTCCGGGTTATAATATATTTCCACAAAGTGAGGCATATCCCTGGAACAATGATAACTTTGGACCTATATATCTTCCTGCAAAAGGAAGCACTGTTGCACTTAATCTTAAAGTGTTACCCCTTTACAAAAAGATCATTCGGGATTATGAAAGCAATACCGTAACGGTATCAGGGAACCAGGTTCTTATCAATGGAGAGGTAGCAGACAGTTATACCTTTAAACAGGATTACTATTGGATGATGGGCGATAACCGCGACCATTCAGAAGACAGCAGAACCTGGGGCTATGTTCCGGAGAATCATATTGTTGGAACACCTATTTTTATTTGGCTGAGCTTTGACAATTTCAACGAGGGTATTGCCCATTGGAAACCCAGATGGGATCGTATCTTTACCACCGTTCATGGTGAAGGAGAGCCCCGTTCCTATTTTAAATATTTCCTTATGGCTTTGGTTGGCTGGTTTGTCTTCGATTTCTTATGGAAACGAAGAAAAAAGGGTAAGTAACCCCAAATAAAAGTAAGGGTTAGGTAAATGGTGCTTATTGATCATCTTATATTACTTCATCCTACTTATTTTCCCAATATTGCAACTATGGCACTTCTTGCACAAAAGAGATGTCATGTGGGAAGTTTGCGATAATTATCAAAAACAAACCTATAGAAACAGAACTTATATCTGTACAGACCAGGGGAAACATATGATGAATATTCCCATTCAACATGTTGGAGGTGCGCAGGGCAAACAATTTTATAAAGATGTAAAAGTAGATAATCAATACACCTGGCAACGACAACACTGGAGGACGTTGCAAACTGCGTATAGATCTTCGCCTTTTTTTGAATATTACGAAGATGATCTTGCTCCGTTATTCAATGACAGTTATAAGTTCTTAATCGATTTTAACTTTAGATCTATTGAGCTGGCATGTGAATTTCTTCAATTAGATGTACCATCATTTAAAACAACGGCCTATGATACTAAACCTGAGAAATTCATAGATATGCGATTTTTGGTCAATGCAAAAAAATCGGTCTCAATTACTCCAGCTCCGTATACCCAGGTATTTGTGGAACGTCATGGGTTTATAGATAACCTCAGTATTCTAGACCTGCTCTTTAACGAAGGAACAGCAGCGCCAACCTATTTAGAAGAGGTTTCCTTATCTTCCCTCAATGCTTAGATTCATACTGCATTACGGAATTCATTTTCTGCTACCCATAGCAGTGGGGTTCCTTTTTTTCAAAGAAAACAGAACAAGGATCATTTTAGTTATGCTGGCCGCTATATTGATAGATGTAGATCATCTGTTGGCTACTCCTATTTTTGACCCCAATCGATGTAGCATCAATTTTCATTTTCTACACCAGTATTGGGCCATGGTCTTGTATGTTATTTTCCTTTTTATAAAACCCTTGAGGATCATAGGAATTGGCTTATTGATCCATATGCTGGCAGATGGAATAGATTGTCTATTAATCGGTCCTTAATTGAATTGTAGCCATTATTGGATAATGATCAGATAATTCAATGTAAAAATTTTGATGATCCACTATATCAATACTATTATCTGTAAAAATATAGTCAATTCGGAAAGGCAAGAATTTAAAATAATAGGTCGAGCCAAAACCATGCCCTTTTTCTATAAAACTATCTTTCATTTCGTCACTAATAAATCTGACAATTCCAGAATATTGAGTATTGTTAAAGTCTCCGCACAATATTGCTTTATATGGTGCATTCCTATGATGTTTTTTTACCAATTCTGCTTGTTGAAGCTGCATCTTATAAGACGATCCTAATCTATTTAAAAATTATAAGGTCTTTCCCTCTTAATAGATCCAGGTCTTACTTTTAAGGACTGTAAATGAATATTATAGACTCGTAATGTATCCTTTGGTAATGCAAGATCAACATATATAGAATTGTTTCCGGTATTAGTAAAATCGAGTGATCCTTTTCCTATGATTGGGTATTTAGAAAAAATAGTTAAGGGTGAATAATTTGTAAAGCGATTCCTATATTTTATGAAGTAATACGGATAATTTTTAACTATCAATGGAATTTTATAAATTCTTGAAAATTCCTGCAAGCATATTATATCAGGATTGTTAGCATCTATAAATTTTTCGAAAGTTTGACCTAAATTATTATTACCTATTTCTCTAGTATCCATCCAATCTGTGGGCATTCAGTGTTAAAACTTTAAGACCATCTTCTTGTTTTTTCGAATTTGAATCACCAAAAACATAGATTGGACCTAATAGAAAAAAAATAAATAGAAATACAGTGAGATTTATTGTCAGGAGTAATTTATTTTTTTTTAAAATAGTTTGTACAATAAAAAAAATAAACCCGAATAGTAAATAAGGATATAATACATTGAGAATAAAAAAGATGGACATGAAGCTAAGAGGGAAGTAATAATTAAATCCTATTAGGATCATAATAAACAGATACACCCAATTTGTAAAAACAATAAGTTTATCTAAGAAGTAAAGCCTTAGACCTGAATCCTATCATTCTTCCTTACCTGCTTTGAATAAGAAATCTTTCTCGGCTTTGGAAAGGCTTTCATAACCAGATTTACTGATCTTATCCAGAATAGTATCTATCTTACGCTGTCTGCTTTCCTTGTCGTAATCTACTTTAGATTTGGCAGCACTCTTGTCTTTCCTGTAGACAGTTTTCATAGGTGCTTTTTTACCTTTGGGTTTAAAGAATGCCCCCAGAGCATCGAGTATCTTGGAAAAGCCTTCACCTATATCCTTCCCTTTAGTTAATTGCCTGGCATATACATATCCCAATAAGGCTCCTCCCAAGTGAGCCAATCGACCTCCAGAATTACTGCCTGGGATCTGAATAAGATCTATAATCACAAAAAATGCTCCTATTTGCCACAGCTTCACATTAAAGAAAAACACCCTTACCACCTGGTTCGGGATATAGGCACAAATAAAGATCAAGACGGCTGTAACGCCTGCCGAAGCACCTATAATGGCAGTATTAGATCCCATAAAGACCGGGAAGACATTATAACTCAAAACAAATAATAGTCCGCCCAGAATAACCCCCAAAAAGTACACATTGATCAGTTTCCTGGCAGAAAACAAATTCATAAAGATCCTCCCAGAAAAATATAACAACAGCATATTCCAAAACAAATGGAGAAAATCTGCATGAAAAAAGGAATAGGTGACAATGGACCATGGTTGAGTAATGTAGGTCATTAGGTTCACCGGAAGTTCAAACCATTGTGAAATGGCATTCTTACCAAAACCAAGAAGAAAAGGCAGCAGTGCGTTTAAAATAAAAACGGCCACATTAACAGCAATGAGCTTTTCAGCTATGCTTAGTCGGGCATATTGATATCGTAATCCTTCTGTGCTCATCTAATTCCACCTATTTTTATCGAACTGCTTCTTTTTCCAATACCACATCATAATAAATCCAAATAGGGCTCCTCCAACATGTGCAAAATGGGCTATCCCCTGTCCAAAGATAGAGTATCCCGTAACACCAGAAAATAAGTCGAGTCCAATTAGCACCGGAATAAAATACTTTGCTTTTATTGGCACAGGTAGAAAAATAAGAAAAAGTTCACTGTTAGGAAAAGACATCCCAAACGCCACCAGAATACCATAAATAGCCCCTGATGCCCCTACGGCTGGCGTGGAGTATGCCATCAGAAAATTATCTATAGTGCTCTTGGAAGCCAGGTTATACCAACTGGGACTAAATTTTCCCTGTGAGATAATGTCTATGACCTCCGCTCTGGCCATTCCTGAATTTAAAAGGACATCCATACCTTCAGTAAAGTAGTAATAGTTAACTGCTGTGTGAATAATGGCCGCCCCGATCCCGGCAGAAAAATAAAAGAATATGAATTTATTTTTGCCCCACATTTGTTCCAAAGGTGATCCAAAGGCCCAGAGAGCATACATATTGAAAAGAATATGCATAAACCCACCGTGCATAAACATATGGGAAATGACCTGCCATAAGGCGAAATTTTCATTCTCCGGGAACCAAAGGGAGAACCATTGAAACATTTGTTCCCCGTATAGGCTGGTAGCCACAAAAAAGAGTATGTTGATTATCAGAAGGTGCTTAATGGCCCCGGTGAGTCTTCCCATTTAGTTGAATTTTTTATCAATATCGTTTTCAGATAACGTAATAAATATTGGTTTATTAAACGGACTTAACAGTGTTTCCTTACAAGCAAAAAGGTCATTTACAAGGGCCAATTGCGATACACTGTCTAATAAATCGCCTGTTTTAACTGAAAGTGACTTACTCAGTGCCTTGGCAAGCATATCTGATTGTGAAAAATCGGTCGATTTGCTTTCCATTGTACATTCTGAAATTAGCTGATCCAATACTAATTGGGCTTCCTTATCTGATATCATAGGAGGTAAACCTTTAACAATTAATTGTTCTTCCTGCTCATCACCAAAGACAAATCCCAAAGCGTGCAAGTGATCTTTCATTTGATGCAGAATGGCCATTTCACCTTTGGAAAAAGATAAGGAGATAGGAAACAAAAGTTGTTGACTTAATGTCTCTTTTAAGGTCATGCTGCGCAAGAACTTTTCATATAGCACACGTTGATGTGCCCTGCTTTGTTCTATGATAAGCATCCCGGATCTTATGGTGGTAACAATATATTTTCTTCGAAGTTGAAAAGTGGTGGAATCGTTCCCTTCTGGTTGTTCAGATTGAGGAAATATAGACCCAGAAATGGTCTCTGATTCATAGTGAACACTGCTAAAAGAATCTTCTCTACTTGCCTTAGATTCCATACCCACATAAAGATTCTCCCATCCTTCAGCAGAGGCTTTCTTATGAAATCCGCCAGGTGCTGATCTGGTTGTAGATTCCTGGAAAGGATTAAATCCAGGATTCACGGCAACACCGGGAAGATGAGCTTCCTTGTTTTGATAGGCATAAGGTGTCTCCAAATTTTGATCCTTGTCAAAATCTATCATAGGCGTTAAGTGAAATTGCCCAAGACTGTGTTTCACGGCAGCTCTTAGAATGGCGTATAGGGTGTGCTCATCGTCGAACTTTATTTCAGTTTTTGTTGGGTGGATATTAATATCTATTGAGGTAGGATCTACCTTCAGATATAAAAAATACCCCGGATGTGCTTCGGGTTTAATAAGACCTTCAAAAGCCGAAACGATGGCATGGTGGAGGTATGGACTTTTGATAAACCGATCATTGACAAAGAAAAATTGCTCTCCCCTGCTCTTTTTGGCAAATGATGGCTTACATATAAACCCTTCAATGCTTACTACTTGTGTTTCTTCCTGAACAGGTACTAATTTTTCATCGGTCTTATGGCCAAAGATCTGAACAATACGTTTCTTTTGAGAATGTGATGTTAAGTGGAATAGCTCACTTCCGTTATGAAAAAAATGAAAGTTGATCCCCGGATGAGCCAGTGCCACCCGGTGAAACTCATCAGTGATATGCCTGAACTCTACCTGATTAGATTTTAAAAAGTTTCGACGAGCCGGAATGTTATAAAAAAGATTTTTTACTGATATAGAAGTTCCCTTGGGCGTTACAATAAACTCCTGAGAAACTATAGTGCTACCTTCAATTTTCAAATGAGTCCCTACTTCCTCATCCCCTGGTTTTGTATGCATCTCTACATGGGCAATTGCCGCAATGGAAGCAAGTGCCTCTCCTCTGAATCCTTTGGTATGTAATTTAAAGAGATCTTCTGCACTTCTAATCTTCGAGGTTGCATGGCGTTCAAAGCTAAGTCGGGCATCTGTTGGACTCATCCCAATACCATCATCCACTACCTGGATAAGTGTTTTCCCGCCTTCTTTTACAATAAGCTGTATGGTAGTTGCACCGGCATCCACGGCATTTTCCAACAACTCCTTAACCACAGAAGCAGGTCGCTGCACTACCTCCCCGGCTGCTATTTGATTGGCCACATGATCTGGCAAGAGTTGTATGATATCTGCCATTAGTTGTTTAGGAATATGGATAGATCAAAATCAATAATGTAGAGAAAAATAAAGATAAGTATTGCTATGATGATGAGCATTCGCAATTTATAATTTTGATCGCCTCCTCTGCGGAGATCAGACATAGCGTGGTTCAACTTATTTTTGATTCCTCTGGGAGTCTCAACAGTTGAGCGGAACCTGTCTAATTTTCGTTCTATTTTATAAGGATTTCCTTCCCCTTTATCATCGAAATATCGTGGTGTATAATTGTATTTTTTGTTCTTGCGCAGTTTCGTAAATCGTCCCATAATGCTCCTCCGTCAAAGGTACTTAAATATAAAAAAAGTGCAGAACCATGGCTCCCAAAATTTGTTAACACCAGGAGGAAAAATTTCGCAACGGCAATTATTTAAAAAGATTGATCTGGAAAGGTAGTAATTTTAATGGATTGGATTCCTCTACTTAGACAGATCCCAAGGCAGTCATTTTTATGGCAGCAATAGCGGCTTCGGTTCCCTTATTACCGTGTTTGCCACCACTTCTGTCCTGAGCTTGTTGTAAGGTATCATCAGTTAGAACACAAAAGATTACTGGCGTGGAAAATTGTAAGTTTAGATCTTTGATCCCTTGCGCAGTGGCACTGCAAACAAAATCAAAGTGCATAGTTTCTCCCCGTATCACACTTCCAATTGCGATGATAGCATCGGGCTTTTCCACCTGTATCATCTTTTTGCAGCCAAAAGTAAGTTCAAAACTTCCTGGTACATCCCAGCGCAGGATATTTGCCTCCTTAACCCCACAATCAACCAAAGCATTGTGAGCCCCTCTATAAAGTCCTTCTGTTATTTCGGTATTCCACTCAGATACTACCAGACCTATCTTAAGATGATCGGCTTTGGGTATACCGTCCTTATCATACTCTGATAAATTTCGGTTTGCAGTAGCCATCTTTATTGAGTTTGAGCCATCCCTATGAAAACATCGATCGTTCTTGCTTCCTCCGAATTTGGAAATTCGTCCTTGATCCGTTGAAAATAACCGAGTGCTTTCTCTTTTGTTCCGAGCTCTAAAGCAGTGATTCCGGCTTTGTATAAATACCTGGGGGTTGTAAGTTCATTTACATCATGTGAAAATGCTTTTACATAATAGGATAGTGCATCTTCTGTTTGTCCAAGTTGAAGAAAAGAATCTCCAATACCCCCAAGGGCCAGTGAAGCTGTAATTTCTTCATCAGCAGATACTTTTTCTAAATACTCTATAGCCTTGTCATATTGTTTTAACTCCTTATAGGCCATCCCGGCGGCGTAGGTCGCAATATTGGCAGAAGGAGTACCAGAATACTCTTCTATGATATCTAAATACCCATATTTTCCTTCGGCACCATTGAGGGCCAACAAATACAGAGAATCTTTTTCTGCAGTGCTTTGTAGGGCTTCGTTAAAATATTGGTTTGGGTATAACATCTCATTGGCAGCACTGGCATTCTTTGGTTCTTGTACAAACTGATAGTACCCCAGATAACCTAAAACAGCCACTGCAATGACCCCAATGACCCCAAGAATGTAATTCTGGTTACGGGCTACCCATTGCTCTGAGCGCGAAGCGCTTTCATCTAATGTGCTAAACACCTCAGCTGTTGTACTGCCTTGTTCTGTCACGTGCTCTTTCCTCTTCCTTGTTTTTCGGCTTGTAACCTCGCTTTTTATAAGTTGCCATAGTTCCTTCAATTGATCGCGCAAAAATAAAGTTTTATTCCAAAACCGAAGGGTATTTATTTGTTATTTTTGGATATTTACGGTCCCAAAATCAATTTCAACAACCCTTTGAATGTTTCTTCAAAATATTTCTCTCCTTAATTACAAGAATTTTAGTGATGCGAACTTTGAGTTCGATGCTAAAATAAATTGCTTTGTAGGAAATAATGGAATTGGTAAGACCAATTTGCTCGATGCTATTTATCATCTGTCATTTGGGAAGAGCTACTTTAATCCCATAGCCTCACAGAATATAAAACACGGAACCGATTTTTTTGTGATTGAGGGGAATTTTATGCTGAACGAGCGCGAAGAGAAGATCGTTTGCTCTTTAAAACGCAATGTTAAAAAAGTAATACGAAGAAATGGGAAAACATATGACAGACTATCTGATCATATTGGACTTCTTCCCCTGGTGATCATCTCCCCTGCAGATAGAGATCTTATTATTGAAGGGAGCGATACCCGCAGAAAATTTATGGATGGGGTTATCTCTCAATCAGATACAGAGTACCTGCAAACCCTGATGAAGTATCAAAAAGTATTGGCTCAACGAAACGCCTTGTTAAAGTATTTTGCTGCCAATCACACTTTCGATCAGGGAACGTTAGACATTTACAATGAACAATTACACTCCTACGGACAGCTTATCTATGAAAAAAGAGCTTCATTCATTGAAAAATTTGTGCCTATTTTCCGTGAACAATATCGCCTGATCTCTGGCGATAGCGAAGATGTAAATCTGGGCTATAACTCACGCTTGCACGATGCGGATCTGAGTTCCCTTTTAATTTCAAATATCGATAGGGACAGGGCTCTGCAATATACCAGCGTTGGAATTCATAAGGATGACCTCGATTTTGAGATCGGTGGCTATCCCATTAAGAAATTCGGGAGTCAGGGACAGCAAAAATCATTTTTGATTGCTTTGAAATTTGCACAATTTCATTTTCTAAAAGCCTTGGTAAAAACCACGCCCATCTTATTATTGGATGATATTTTCGACAAGTTAGATGAGAATAGGGTTGCACATATCATTACCTTGGTAGAAGATAAGAATTTTGGGCAGATCTTTATTAGTGACACCCATGCTGAACGAACCGAGAGTATCATTAAAGAAATTCATCAAACCTATAAGATATTTCCCCTGTAAAATGAGACAACTATCAATTATTTTGACCTGTATCTTCCTTTATTCCTGTGGTGATACAGTCACCAAAGAGGAGCTCACCTTTCTCGATGGGTATTGGGAGATCAAACAGGTAAAATTTCCAAATGGGGATACCAAGACCTATGAAATGAATGCTACTGTCGATTATATTGAGATAACGGGTACCAAAGGGTATCGCAAAAAGGTTCAACCAGTTATTGACGGAAGTTTTGAGACTTCCGATGATGCAGAATACTTCTCTATTGCTGAACGCGACGGGTCTTTTATCATGGTTTATGATAGCGCCATGGCTGTCTGGGAAGAGGAGATCAGAAGCATTTCGGAAACTGAGCTCAGGCTCGTGAATGAAGAACAAATTACCTATATTTATGAACGTTTTCAACCCATAACACTAGAGTAACTTGGTTCGTAAAAAGAACAATATATCGCTTGGAGAAGCCTTAAAAGAATTTATTTCTACCAATAAATTACAAAAGGGCATAGACAAGGTGCTCGTAAAGGAAGCCTGGGCTTCTCTTATGGGAAATGGGGTGAATAATTATACTACAGCGATCGATCTGCGAAACAGCACCCTTTTTATTTCCCTCTCGTCTTCAGTACTCAGGGAAGAATTAAGTCACGGAAAATCTAAAATAATTGCCCTTTTAAATGAAGAACTGGGGCGAGAAGTGGTCACCAAGATCGTCTTGCGATAAGTAGAAATAATACGTTTTTAAAATAAAAAAAAGACCTCCGTTAGAAGGTCCTTTTTATTCTATGTTTATTAATTCTTAGTAGATCTCTCTTCCAGAAAAATGAAAACCACCTTCAATAGCCGCATTCTCATCGCTATCTGATCCATGAACCGCATTCTCCCCAATATCTTTAGCAAATAACTTACGGATGGTTCCTTCAGCAGCCTCAGCAGGGTTGGTAGCGCCAATAAGTGCTCTAAAATCTTCTACAGCGTTCTCCTTCTCCAGGATTGCAGATACAATTGGCCCTCTGGTCATAAACGATATTAATTCCCCAAAGAAAGGACGTTCCTTGTGAATCGCATAAAATTCCTGGGCATCGCGTTTGCTCAATTGGGTATATTTCATGGCTATGATCTTAAAGCCTGCGGAGCTGATCTTTTCCAAAATAGCCCCTATATGGCCATTCTCAACCGCATCGGGCTTTATCATGGTAAATGTTCTTTTTCCTGTCATTCTAAAAAATTTTCGGCAAAAATACACTTTCTAGTTGCAACCTACAACATTAATACTGTCGTGTTAAGGCATTAAGAATCTTGCCATTATCGCCTACCATTTGCATTTGCACTTCCTTAGATGCAAGATTGAGAGTTAGTAACCCAAAACTTTTCTTAGAAATCACTTCACCTATCCTATAAGGATTTGGTTCTCCTGAATAACTGGAATAAACATGTGTTAGACCGCTGCTTGTAAAATCGATCAGTGGATACGATAAGCCCGGTACAATAATTTCTGAGAATTCCGAGATATGACGATCTCCGGAAAGGATGATGACCCCATTGGCTCCAGATTCTTTAATTATTCCATTAAGTTTATCCACCTCATGCGGAAAATTCCCCCAGGTCTCAAACCCATGTTCGTTAGACAAGAATTGTATACTGCTCACTAATAGGTTGAAATCAGCTTTCGAATTTCGCAATTCTTCTTCAAGCCAAGTCCATTGGGTCTCGCCTAATACAGTTCCCTGCCCATAGGTGCCCGGTTGGTAGCGTTTTTTCTTGGCTACTGCCGGTGTCAATGCCGACCGAAAATATCTGGTATCAAGAACCAGGATCTTTACAGAACCCACGGGAAGATCATATGTATAACTGTTATAAACCCCTTCCCTTTTCCTTCTAGGGCTATCTGAAGGAACATCCATAAAATCTAGAAATACCTGCTGACTAGCTGCTTTAGAAGTAAACTCCACTCCCCCATCATTCAGACCATAATCATGGTCATCCCAGGTTCCAATAACCTCAACTTCATCACATAAAGTTTTATATCCCGGGATCTCCTTCTGAATACTGAACATTTTGGCAATTTCTGAAGTCTTATCGGTATCGGCATAAATGATGTCCCCGCCCCATATCCAAACATCTGGACGGGCCGCCAGTACATCGTCCCAAAGATTGTTTTTTACCGTATGCTTATTACAAGAACCAAAGGCAATTGTGAAAGAGTCCTGCGAAACCAGAGGTTGTTCCTGAACCTGGCTCGTTTTACAACCTATAAGCAAAATAAAAAGTACCGGGAAAAATGAAAATTTAGAAGAAGTCATAAAAGGATTTGCATTTAAATTCAAAAGTAAAAGAATTGATTATTAATTCAATATGTAGTAGTTAAAGATATTTTTTATTTAACCTTAAATAAAGTTAGCCGGGTAATGAATTTATCTCTCTATGGCTACAGTTAACCCATTTCCCTTGCTAATTTGGTCGTTTAACATCACTTTGGTATTTGAATTTTGTATTAAATTGTATCTTTGCACCCATGAAATCAGCCGATGTTGGGGCCCTTAAATCCCTGCTTAGTAGTCCCCAAAAAATAGTGATCATTCCCCACAAGAATCCCGATGGCGATGCCATAGGAGCTGCTTTGGCCTTGAATTTTTACTTAAAATTAACCGGACATAGCACAACTGTCATTACCCCAAATGATTATCCTCAATTCCTAAAATGGATGCCGGGAACCAATGAGGTTATCAATTTTGAGAGGGAAAATGATACTGCAGTTAAGAACATAGAAGAAGCCTCGGTTATTTTTACTGTCGACTTTAATGAATTAGGCAGAATTGGCCATATGGCAGAGTTGGTAGAAAGGTCTTCTGCTACATTTGTTATGGTAGACCATCATCAAAGTCCGGCAGATTATGCGGCCATTATGTATTCAGATGTGAGTATGAGTTCTACTTGTGAAATGATCTTTCATATGATCGTTGCCTTAGGAGGAATAGAGCTCATTACCAAAGATATGGCCGATTGTATGTACGCTGGTATTGTAACAGATACAGGCTCTTTTAAATATGCCTCTACAACAGGTAAAACGCACAGGGTGGCAGCTACCTTAATAGATAAAGGCGCACATAGTGCAGAGATCCATAAGAACATTTTTGACACCAATACAGCTAGCAGACTGCATCTTTTGGGGTGTGCCCTGAAAAATATGGTGATCCTTCCCGAACTCAACACAGCGTATATTACTTTGAGTCAGGAGGAGTTAGATACCCATGAATTCAAAAAAGGAGATACCGAAGGTTTTGTGAACTACGGACTTACCCTGGATGGAATTAAATTTGCAGTAATATTTATCGAAAATAAGGAAGAAGGGATCATTAAGATCTCTTTCCGATCCGAAGGCAGCTTTTCTGTGAACGAATTTGCCCGAAAATATTTTGAAGGCGGCGGACATACGAATGCTGCCGGGGGTAAAAGTAATAGAAGTATGGAAGATACGGTTCACTATTTCAGAGGTCTTCTGGAGGACAATAAAACCGAATTATTGGCATGAAAAAAATATCTGTACTCTTTCTTTTAATTGGACTTATTGCTTGTCAGGGGCCGGAACCCCGCAAACCTGTAAAGGTAAATTCGGGCTCATTTATTAAAGAATCTGTTGAAAGGAATAAAAAATTGTTGGCTTACGAAGAGCAATTAATTCAGGAGATCATTCAAAAAGACAGTCTTCATACCTATATAGCTACCTCCGATGGGAGTTGGTATTATTACAATCTTAAAAATGAGGTGGCAACTTATACCCCACAGACGGATGATCTGGTGCGTTTTACGTATACGCTTACCAATTTTAATAATGACACTTTATACAGTGAACAGGAAATAGGCCTTCAATCATACAAAGTAGATAAGCAAGAACTGTTTCCGGGTTTGCGCCATAGTCTTAAACTTCTAAAAGAGAGTGAAAAGGCAACTTTTCTGTTCCCTTCCTCTCTTGGGTATGGTTATTTAGGGGACAAGAATAAAATAGACGTTAATGTTCCATTGAAAGCTACTATTACCATCATTGCAATAGAATCAATAAGAAATAATAATTCAGAATAAATATAACAACAAATGAAAAATACCTATTTACTACTTACTGCCATTTTAATCTTATTCACCGGCTGTAAATCGAGTCAATACAAACATCTGGGTGATGGCATCTTTGCTGATATCAAAACAAACAAAGGTGATATCATCTTAAAGCTCGAGCATGAAAAAACACCTGTTACGGTGGCAAATTTTATTTCTCTTGCAGAAGGAAACAGCCCTTTTGTCAGTGAGCAATACAAAGAAAAAAAGTATTATGACGGACTTACATTTCATCGGGTAATGAAGGATTTTATGATCCAGGGCGGAGACCCTACAGCCACGGGTACAGGAAACCCGGGCTATAGATTTAAGGATGAATTCGTGGATTCTTTAAAACATGATAAGGCCGGCATTTTAGCAATGGCCAATGGCGGACCTAAAACCAATGGGAGCCAGTTTTTTATAACCCTGAAGCCCACCCCATGGTTAGATGGAGATCATACTGTATTTGGAGAAGTTATAGAAGGCATGGCCGTAGTAGATTCCATAGGCGTAACAAAAACTGCCGCGAAAGACAAACCCGTTGTAGACGTAGTGATGAATTCTGTTGAGATCATTCGAAACGGAAAGGAAGCCAAGAATTTCGACGCTGTAAAGATCATGAGCGACTACTTTGCCACTGAAGAAGCAGAAATTGCTGCAATGGTAAAAATGAAGAAAGATTTTGCTGCAGAAATGTTGGCTCAAAAAAATTCAGTGGAAGCCCTCCCATCTGGACTTAAGATATTGGTATTAAATGAAGGGAAGGGTGCTAAGCCAGAAGTAGGTCAGAAAGTACTTGTAAATTATGCGGGATATCTTGAAGACGGGTCCATGTTTGACAGTAACTATGAGGAAGTGGCCAGAAACTATAATGTGTATGATGAAGACCGTAAGCTTGGTGGAGGTTATGAACCGTATCCCATGGATTTTAGTCCGGATGCCCGACTTATTCCGGGTTTTAAAGAAGGGATGATGTCCATGAAAGCAGGTGACAAGATACGTGTATTTATACCACCACATTTGGGGTATGGCCAACAAGGAAGTGGCCCTATTCCACCAAACGCAAATCTGGTCTTCGATCTGGAGATTGTTGATATAGCAACAGAGTAAAAAAAAAGCCCGCATCAGCGGGCTTCTTTTATTTATTGGGTATTTGTGTTAGGATCACTTGGAGAAACTTCCAGAATTTTTGAACCGATGAGATCTGTACGCGTTCATCTGGCGAATGGGCTCCCTTAATGTTGGGACCAAAACTGATCATATCCATATCCGGATAATGACTTCCTAAAATTCCACATTCCAGACCGGCATGGCAAGCAACTACCTCCGGACTATGCTTAAATAGCTTTTCATACTGAGATTTTAGGACGGTAAGGATCTCAGAATTTGGATTAGGGCTCCACCCAGGATATTCTCCGCTTAGCGTTACTTGGTATCCGGCTAATTGAAACACGTTTTTTAAACTCTGTGCCAGATCATATTTTCCGGATTCCACTGAAGAACGAGTAAGACATCCTATTTTTATCTTCCCATGACCAACCTCAACACGGGCCAGGTTATTGGAAGTTTCTACCAACCCATCAATAGAAGCGCTCATCGCGAATACACCATTATGAACTCCATAGAGGGCTGCAATTAGACTCTTTTGAGAATTTTGATTCATACAACTTCCTTCCATCTTTTTTTCCAGAAGGACAATCTTTAACTTCGGTTCCGTTACAGACAACTCCTGTTGTATGACCTTCGCCAAATTATGAATTGCCTTTACTACCGTTTCCTGCCGTGCTAGAATAACAAACTGAGCTACGCTTTCGCGTGGAATAGCATTTCTAAGGCCACCTCCGGCGATATTTACGATCCCTATTTCTCCGGCCTTTGAAGCTTCGTATAACAATCGGTTCATGATCTTATTCGCATTACCCAGACCACGGTGTATATCCATTCCACTATGACCTCCATTAAGTCCATTTACGGTAAGTTGATATCCTGTGCTGTCCTTTGGCAGATCCATCTCCTCATACGATCCTTCCGCTGTTATGTCTATACCTCCGGCACATCCTATATCTATTTCATTATCTTCCTCTGTATCAAGATTCAATAAGATCTCTCCTTTCAATACTCCAGGTTTCAGTCCTTTAGCACCAGTCATTCCTGTTTCCTCATCAATTGTAAACAATGCTTCGAGCGGCGGATGTGGAATAGAATCGCTTTCCAGAAGTGCCATAATAGCGGCAACACCCATGCCATTATCGGCTCCAAGGGTAGTTCCTTTAGCTCTTACCCAATCTCCATCAACATACATTTGTATACCCTCTTCATCAAAATTGAATTCGGTATCGTTGTTCTTTTGATGTACCATGTCTAAATGCGATTGCAATACCACTGTTTTCCTGGATTCCATCCCTGGAGTGGCGGGTTTTCTAATGATCACATTTCCAACTTCATCCTGTAAAGTCTGGAGGTTTAATGATGCTCCAAATTTTTCCATAAAGGCTATAACTCGCTCCTCTTTTTTTGAAGGTCGTGGAACAGCATTGAGATTCGCAAAATGATTCCATACAGCCTGTGGCTCTAGTTGACGTACTTCTTGTGACATAAGTATAATTTAGAGATCAAAAATACGGAGACCAGCAGAACATACCCATAAATTTGGGTATTTTTATCGCCATGAACTACCGTTTAAAAAATGGAATCGCGCTATCACTGATTTTACAAATTCTCGTCATTAAATGGATTAGTAATCAGCCCGAGTTTGTTGAGAAATACTATAGTAATGGACTTTATCCTTATATATCCGGAGCAATGCGATGGCTTTATGGCTGGATACCTTTTTCGTTGGGAGATGTGCTTTATTCGCTTCTTATTATTATTACCCTGCGCTATTTATATCAGAATCGTCTGGTCATAAGTTTAAAGCCGTTATCATTTTTAAGAAACATTTTGGTAGTGCTCGCTATTGCCTATTTTTCATTCCATCTTCTTTGGGGGCTTAATTATTACAGACAACCCATTTATAAGTCATTGGCGCTAAATGCTAACTATACCTTACAAGAATTGGATGAGTTTACAGAGATATTGGTTCAAAAGACCAATGCTGCTCATAATACAATAACATCTAGTGATACACTTCAGGTTGATATCCCTTATTCTCGCTCAGATATCTATATAAAAACCGCACAAGGTTTTAATCAACTTCGTTCTCAATTACCCAATTTCCAATATCAGCACCCAAGTATTAAAGGATCTCTTTACAGTCTGTTTTTAACTTATATGGGATATGGAGGGTATCTCAACCCTTTTACGCTAGAGTCGCAGGTGAACCAAAAGATCCCAATGTTCCGATTCCCGGTAGTAAGTTGCCATGAGATTGGACACCAAATGGGATATGCGGCAGAGAATGAGGCTAATTTCATCGGATATTTAGCGGCCCTTAATAACAAGGATCAATATATACGATATTCTGCCCTGTCTTATGCCCTTAGCTATTGTTTAGTGGAATTGAGAAATCAGGATGAAGTCCGTTTTCAGGAATTATACAGTCGCGTTCACAGGGGTGTTCAAAAAGATTATGAAGAATTGAACCAATTTTGGGTATCCTATGAAAACCCTTTGGAGCCTTTTTTTAAAACATTTTATAATTTCTTTTTAAAAGCCAACAATCAATCCGAAGGAATTAAGAGCTACAACCTGGTGGTTGCTTTATTCGTTGCATACCATCAGGAAAATCCCCTTTAAATTTACACCGGGTTCTCTGGATGGCAATTAAATGTTAAAAAAAGACTAATGCCATATCCTTTCTTTATAGTTCGTTTATTTTTAGGCCACTAACTTAAAAACACAAACTATATGAAATGGAGACTTCTTGTGCTTGCCGCATTTTGGCTATGCACTACTCCTTTATTGTCCCAGGATTATTTTCCTGAGAACGATGGGGTCAAAGCAGAAAACAACAATTACACCGCTCTTACCAATGCAAAGATCTATGTGACCCCTACACAGATCATTGAGAAAGGTACACTTCTAATTAAAAATGGGAAAGTAGTAGCAGTGGGTGCCTCTGTAAGCATACCTGCGAATACAGTATTGGTAGATCTTAAAGGAAAACACATCTATCCTTCTTTTATTGATGTTTACTCTACCTTTGGGGTAGAACAACCCAAAAGACCTTCCGGAGGTCGTAGATCACCTCAATATGATCCTACGAGAGAAGGTTTCTACTGGAATGATCATATAATGCCAGAGGCTGATGCGATCGCCGTATTTAAATACAACGATAAAAGCGCCAAGGACCTGCGAGAAGCAGGATTTGGTGTAGTTAATTCACATATACAAGATGGAATTGCCAGAGGAACGGGAGTTTTAATTGCCTTAAAATCTGAAGGGAATGATGCCGAACGTATCTTAGATGACAATTCTTCACAGTACTTTTCATTTGACAGGAGTGTAATAAAAAGTCAATCCTACCCCACTTCACTTATGGGGTCAATGGCATTATTGCGACAAATGTATCATGACGCTTCCTGGTATCAAAAAGGAAATATAGACACCAAAGACAGATCTCTTGAGGCCTTATTAGCCAATCGCAGCTTAGTACAGATCTTTGCGGCAGGCAATGCCGGAAATGTGCTGAGGGCAGATAAGATAGGTGATACATTTGGGATGCAATACGCTATCCTAGGTGGTGGGAATGAATTTGAGATCATCAACGAGATTAAAGCAACCAATGCAAAATTGATCATTCCGATCAATTTCCCGGATGCCATGGATGTTTCAGATCCCTATCAGGCAGATTATGTTGCCATAAAGGATATGCGTTTCTGGAATCAGGCACCCTCTAATCCCAAGGTATTAGCCGATAACGGAATCTCTTTTAGTTTTACACTGCATGAGCTAAAAAGTCCGGCGAACTTAAAAGAAAAAGTAATGAAGGCCATCGAATATGGCCTATCTGAGACCAAGGCCCTGGAAGCACTTACAAGTACTCCGGCATCCTTATTAGGAAAATCGAATTCTATCGGTAGTTTGCAAACAGGGCGTTATGCTAATTTCCTTATTACTTCAGGGAATATCTTTGACAAGGAAACCACCTTATACGAGAATTGGGTACAAGGTCAGAAGAACATTGTGAATGCCATGGATCAAAAGGATATCAGAGGTACTTATAACCTCGCTGCAGGAGGAACTATGTATACTCTTTCTCTTACCGGTGAGCCGGCCAAACCCAAGGCAGAGGTAAAACTAGATACGGTAAAACTAACATCCACATTTAAATACGATAGTGATTGGATCACCTTGTCCTTTAATACGGCGGACGAGGAAACCTATAGAATGACCGCTAAGGTTACTTCAGGGGAAGTTAATTTAAAAGGAAGACTGTTATTACCCAATGGCGGCGATGGTTCTTTTACGGCTACAAGAACAGAAGGTCCGGTAGATAAATCGAAAGATGACAAGGACACTGCAGCGAAAGCACCCAAGGTGATGCCTGTTACGTTTCCAAACGTAGGCTACGGTTATGCTCAAAAACAGGTAGCGCAAGATATGCTCTTTAAGAATGCTACTGTCTGGACCAGTGAAGCTGCTGGAGTGTTGCAAAATACCGATGTATTGGTAAAGAGTGGTAAGATCTCCAAAATTGGCAAGGATCTGAGTGCCGGAAATGCCAAGGTTATTGATGCCTCCGGGAAACACCTTACAGCAGGTATCATAGACGAACATAGCCATATTGCTGGTTTGGCCATCAATGAGGCCGGACAGAATTCGTCTGCAGAAGTAAAAATGACAGATGTGGTAGATCCCGAAGATATTGACCTGTATCGCAACTTAGCCGGTGGTGTAACTACCGTACAATTGCTCCACGGATCTGCGAATCCAATTGGGGGCCGATCAGCTATTCTCCGACTCAAATGGGGAGAGCCGGCAGAGAAATTGATATTTGAGAATTCTCCAAAGTTTATAAAATTCGCCCTCGGTGAAAACGTAAAACAAAGCAACTGGGAAAGCTATAGCCGATTTCCTCAAACCAGAATGGGGGTAGAACAAGTCTTTGTAAACTACTTCCAAAGAGCTAAGGAATACGAAGCTTTGAAGAAAAGTGGAAATGCATATAGATACGATGAAGAAATGGAAGTGCTGGTAGAGATCCTAAATGGAGAACGCTTTATCAGTTGTCATTCCTATGTTCAGAGTGAGATCAATATGCTGATGAAAGTGGCAGATAAATTTGGTTTTAGAGTGAATACATTTACCCATATTCTGGAAGGATACAAAGTAGCCGATAAAATGGCTGCCCACGGTGTTGGGGGTTCAACTTTTAGTGATTGGTGGGCCTATAAATATGAGGTGAACGATGCTATTCCTTATAATGCAGCCATAATGGCCAGTCAGGGAGTTACCGTTGCCATCAACAGTGATGATGGCGAAATGTCTAGACGTTTAAACCAGGAAGCAGGCAAGACCGTTAAATACGGAGGAATGTCCGAAGAAGAGGCCTGGAAAATGGTGACTATTAATCCTGCTAAATTATTGCATATTGATGATCGTGTTGGTAGTATCAAAGAAGGAAAGGAGGCAGATCTTGTCTTGTGGAATGCTCATCCACTGTCTGTATATGCCAAAGCTGAAAAGACTATTATTCAGGGAACAACCTATTTTGATCTGGAACAGGATAAAGTCCTCCGCGAATCCATTAAGAAGGAACGCGGTGAATTAGTGAAGATGATGGTTGCAGAGAAAGATGGCGGTGGTAAAATGAAACGCCCAACGCAAAGCAAAAAAGAACGATTCAATTGTGACAGTTTATAATCAGAAAGACATGAGAAAAACAAAATATATAGTCGTTGCCCTACTCATAGGGTTTATTCAAACAGGACTTGGGCAACAAACCCCGGCCTCTGCACAGACGGAAACTATTTCCATTACCGGTGCCACAGCTCATATAGGAGATGGTACTGTCATAGATAATTGTACTTTGATCTTTACCAATGGTAAGATCACTGCCTTAGGTGCGGGAATTTCACCGGAAGGAAGAGTAATCAATGCCAGCGGAAAACATTTGTATCCAGGATTTATTGCTCCTGGGAAATCGCTTGGATTAATTGAGGTGAATTCAGTAAGGGCCAGTAATGACCAGGATGAAATTGGCGCCATGATTCCTCATATACGCAGTCTAATTGCCTATAATGCGGAGTCTAAAGTAGTGGAAAGTATGCGTCCTAATGGTGTTTTACTTGGGCAGGCTACCCCTAAGGGAGGAAGGATCTCCGGAACCTCATCTATTGTACAATTCGATGCCTGGAACTGGGAAGATGCCGCTGTTAAAGTAGACGATGGCATTCACCTAAATTGGCCCAACACCTTCAGAAGAGGCCGCTGGTGGATGGGAGAACCGCGAGGATATCAGCCTAATAAAGACTATAGCGAACAAGTAGATGAAGTACTTACTTTTCTTCGGAATGCGAGAGCCTACGGGAAAAGCAAAGCCGCAAGTGTAAACCCTGCATTTAAAGCTTCTCAGGGGATTTTTGATGGATCCCAAAGGCTATATGTATACGCTCAGGATGAGAAACAGATCATTGATGCCATTACCGCCTTAAAGGAAGCCGGTGTGCAGAACTTGGTTTTAGTAGGAGGATATCACGCTTACAGGATCACTGATTTCTTAAAGAAACACAATATTCCTGTCCTGGTAAATTATACTCATACGCTACCAGAATTTGCAGATGATGATTATGACTTCACCTATAAGCTCCCAAGATTGTTGGTAGACGGCGGACTTTTAGTTGGATTGCAAAATGCTGATGCCTCTAACTTCCAGACCCGGAATCTACCATTTTACGCCGGACAAGTAGTTGGCCAGGGACTGGATAAAGAAAAAGCCTTACAGCTTATTAGTGGAAATACAGCTAAGATATTAGGCATTGATGATCTATACGGCACCTTGGCAGTTGGGAAAAGTGCCACCTTATTCGTTTCTGAAGGCGATGCGCTCGATATGCGTGGAAATCAACTTTCCAATGCATTTATTGACGGTAGAGAACTATCCCTGGAAACCCACCAGACAGAGCTCTGGAAAAGATATATGGGCAAGTATAGTAAAAAGTAGAATAGGGAAACTAAAAAGCGAGGGTATTCGGATGATCTGAATATCCTCGCTTTTAATTTTATAGATTTTAAATTAGTTACTTGGTTGTACCGGAAGCCTAACCTCCGCTCCTTCTGGTTTCGTAAAAATAGCCTCGTTTACAGCATCTTTGCCGAGCTGAATATTTTCAAATGTAACCGTATTCCTTAGCTTCCCTACCTTCCCTTCTTCAACGGTATGCCAGCTGATCGATTTTGGTAATATTACACCCTCTATGTTGGTCCAGTTATCGTACCGGATCCAGTGGATATCATCCGACTTTTCCCCTGTTTTATACGTCACTGTATAGCCTAACCATGCCATTTGGTGGGTAGCAGGATCGTAATGAATAAAATACTCATCTTCCGGCGAGGTTCCTACGTCATTTTGATACCCAATGCCTATGCCGGGGTATTCTTTTCCTTCATAGATCAAGGGTTCAGTTTCAAAATATCGAATGCCATCATCTGCCAGCACAAAAGGCATAGCATAGAAATAAAACATTAAATTATGATAGAATACCGGATCCCCTTTGTAATTTCCGTTAGGGTCTAACAGCCAAACATCAGTGCCATCATAACCCATCTTATAAGCATCGGTTTTCACAACATCTTTACGCGAGTATAGGTCGATGGTATGAGTCTCAACCTCCGATTTTTTTGGTATATCAAATGAAAGGGAGCGTTGTTGTTTCCATGCAGACAATCCGCCATGTGCATCGAACACTTGTTGTAGTTCAGCGGGATATGAGGTCTCCGCTATTTTCAATTCTTTTTCGGTTGGCAAGTCCGTGCTATCTGTTTCTTTGGGAGCTTCTTTACACCCAATTAAAGTTAAGCAGAGAAGTACAATGGAAGTTCTTATGTTCATTTTCTATCTATTTTACCTTTAAAGGTCGGATAATCTAATCAAAGTTTACAGATTGCGCTATTTTTGCTCCTATGCAGGCAGTAAAATACATTGCGAGTCCTCAAAATGCATTGATCAAAAAGATGATGCAGCTAAAAGAAAAAAAGAAGGAGCGTGTCCAAACCGGCACCTTCATTCTGGAAGGTCATCGTGAATTGGAAATGGCCATAAATGGCAGTTACCAGATCGATTCTATTTTCTTTTACCCTGAATTATTCTCATTGGGAGAGGTAGAATCTCTTATAAAAAATTCTGCCCAAGCACCAGAGTTGGTAGAGATCTCCAAAGAGGTATACCAAAAACTAGCCTACCGTGAAAAAACAGAAGGCGTCCTGGCAATAGCCAAGAGCAAGAAGCATGAACTAAGCGCACTATCCTTGCCAAAAAATCCTTTGATCCTGGTGGCAGAAGCACCCGAAAAACCGGGAAATATTGGCGCCTTACTGCGCACAGCTGATGCGGCAAACCTGGATGCAGTGATTATAGCCAATCCAAAGAGTGATATTTACAATCCAAATATTATAAGGTCTAGTATTGGTTGTGTTTTTACTGTCCCTATAGCTATCGGAAATACTTCCGAGATCATAGACTTTTTGGAAGGGCGTAAAATCAGCATATTTGCAGCGACATTATCCGCAAAGGCAGCTTATACCAAAGCAGATTTTACAGGAGCCACAGCCCTGGTAGTTGGAACAGAATCCACTGGATTGTCTAAAGAATGGCTTTCCAAAGCAGACGCACAAATTATTATACCGATGGAAGGATCAATAGATTCTATGAACGTCTCTGTCTCTGCAGCAATCCTTATCTTTGAAGCGAAACGCCAGCGAAATTAACTGCGAGAAAACATTACAACCACAGCTAACCTATGAGTAGTAATTCCCTATTCTATTTAATTATTATAATTCTAATTGCAGAGTTTCTGATAGAAACCCTGATGGACTATTTAAACGCCAAAAAATTTAAAGAACCTATCCCTTCTGAGCTTGCTGATGTATATGATGCAGAAGCCTATACTAAGTCGCAGGCCTACAAACAAACCAACTATAAATTTGGATTGATCACCTCTACATTTTCCCTTGTTTTAACCCTTTGTTTTTTGTGGTTTGGCGGATTTGAATGGGTTGATAAACTGGTGCGTTCTTATACAGATCATCCTATCCCCATGGCGCTATTCTTTTTTGGAATAATAATGCTGGGGAGCGATATTATAACCACTCCTTTTTCTTATTACCAAACCTTTGTGATAGAAGAAGAATACGGCTTCAATAAAAGCACCCGTAAACTCTTTTTTCTGGATAAACTTAAAGGTTGGGTTATGCTTGCCATTCTGGGAGGGGGCATCTTATCTGTGGTTATCTGGTTCTTCCAATGGACTGGTACTTCTTTTTGGTTATACGCCTGGGGCCTCATCGCTGTTTTTTCCATCTTTATGAATCTTTTCTACAGCAGGCTCATTGTGCCGCTTTTCAACAAACAAACTCCATTGGAAGAAGGTGGACTTAAAGAGAAGATCCAGGGCTATGCGAATAAGGTGGGATTCGAATTAAAAAATATTTATGTCATAGACGGCTCCAAAAGGTCTACCAAATCTAATGCCTATTTCTCAGGCTTTGGGAAGGAAAAAAGGGTCACCCTCTATGATACCCTGATAAACGACCTGGAAGAAGAAGAGATCGTGGCGGTATTGGCCCATGAGGTTGGGCATTACAAAAGGAAACATATTATAGTAAACCTTTCAGCCTCCATTGCCCTAACCGGACTAACCCTATTTGTATTGTCCTTATTTATCAATAATCCAGCCGTATCCATGTCTATAGGAGTTAACATTCCCAGCTTCCACGCGGCACTGATCGGCTTTGGAATACTATATAGTCCTATTTCACAACTCACAGGACTCGCTATGAATTATATCTCCAGAAAGTTTGAATACCAGGCAGATAATTACGCAAAGAACACCTTTGAAGCTACTCCACTAATTAGCTCCTTAAAGAAACTTTCCCGCAATAGCCTTAGTAACCTTACCCCCCACCCTGCCTACGTTTTTATGCACTACTCACATCCTCCATTGATCAATAGAGTACGTAACCTTCAGGCATGATTTTTGTTGGTAACTCCAAAAGATTGTGGTAATTTTAAGTTATGAGGAGTGAAGCCGTCATAGATAAGGAGAACCGGGAAATAGCTAAACAATACAAAGAACTACTTCGTATTAGCTATCAAACGCTGTCACCGGATGATAAAAAATTGATCCGGTCTGCTTTTGATGTTGCTGTAGATGCGCATAAAAATCAACGTCGTAAATCTGGTGAGGCCTACGTTTTTCATCCAATTGCCGTTGCAAAGATCGTTGCATCAGAAATTGGATTAGATGCTGTTTCAATTGCTTCTGCACTGCTACATGATGTTGTTGAAGACACAGAATATACATTGGATGATATTGAGCGACTCTTTGGCGATACGGTAGCTCGGATCGTAGACGGACTTACCAAGATCGCACATCTTAATAAGGATACCAACATTTCTCAGCAGGCTGAGAACTTCCGAAAAATGCTGCTTACGCTTCATGATGATGTGCGTGTGATCATAATCAAGATCGCAGACCGCTACCACAACATGCTTACGATGGATTCCATGCCGGAAGACAAGCAAGTGAAACTGGCATCTGAAACCCTTTATATCTATGCCCCTCTGGCCCATAGGATTGGCCTTTACAACATTAAAACTGAGTTAGAAGATCTCAGTTTAAAGTATACAGAACCCGAAGTATACAATGATATTTCAAAGAAGATTGAGCATACAAAGGAAGAGCAAATAAAATACATCGATGATTTTACTGCAGTTATCAAGGACTCTCTGGACAAGGAAAAATTAGGCTATGAGATCAAGGGCAGGATGAAGTCTATTTTCTCCATCCGCCGGAAGATGAATATGCAGAATGTTGCCTTTGATGAGATCTATGATAAGTTTGCGATCCGCATTATTTATCAATCGGACAGGGAAAATGAAAAATTCCTTGCATGGAAGATCTATTCCATAGTAACAGACCATTTTACGCCTAATCCAATACGTTTGCGAGATTGGATCTCTTCTCCCAAGTCTACCGGATATGAGGCATTACATATTACAGTGATGGGACCTCAGGGCCGCTGGGTAGAAGTGCAGATCCGCAGTGAGCGAATGCATGAGATCGCGGAAAAAGGATATGCCGCACATTTTAAATACAAACACGGTGATCAAAAAGAGCAAGGAATAGAAGAATGGCTGAATAAATTACATGAAGCCCTGGAAAGCTCCAATGGGAATGCCGTAGATTTTGTGGAGGAATTTAAACTCAACCTCTATTCTAAGGAGATCTTTGTCTTTACGCCTAAAGGAGAACTAATCTCGCTTCCAAAAGGTGCCACTCCCCTCGATTTTGCCTTTAGTATTCACACAGAAGTAGGGATGCGTACAAGAGGAGCCAAGGTAAATGGCAAATTGGTCCCGTTGAGTACCGTTCTAAAAAGTGGAGACCAGTTAGAGATCATAACCTCAGACAGTGCAAAACCCAATCAAAACTGGCTAGAGTATGCCACAACTGCACGTGCAAGATCTAAGATCAGGGCCTCCCTGCGGGATGAAAAGAAATCTATCGCTGCAGATGGAAAAGAAACCCTCCGAAGAAAATTAAAGTCGCAAAAAGTCACGCTGAATGAGGATTCTATCAATAAAATGGTGGCTTATTTTAAGCTGCAAACCAGCCTGGATCTTTTCTACAGAATCGGCATTGGCGCTATCGACAACCAAAAGATAAAGGATTTTGCATCCTCATATAACAATGCGTTTATTAGCTTCTTCAAGAACAGAATGCGGAAAAAGCCTGTCCTAGAGGATATAGAAAAGGATGAGATCACTTCCAAATTTGATATGCTCGTCTTTGGGAAAGAAGAAGAGAAGTTGGAGTATAAACTTTCTCAATGCTGCAACCCTATTCCGGGCGATAATGTCTTTGGGTTTATTAGCGTTAATGATGGCATTAAAGTGCATAAAAAGAATTGTCCGAATGCCATATCTCTGCAATCTAATTATGCGTACAGGATCATCAGTGCCAAATGGATCGATTCTTCTCAGGAAGAGTTTACAGCAGAGATCAAACTCACAGGCATAGACAACCTTGGCCTTATCAATAATATCACAGAGATCATCTCAGACAACATGCATGTGAACATGAAGAATCTCAACTTCGATACAGACAGTGGAACCTTTACAGGTAAGATCACAGTGGTTGTAAAAAACAAGGCTATCCTAAAGAAATTGATCGATAATCTCAAGGATGTTCAGGGAATAGACAAGGTGAGCAGAAGCTAATATTACCTCATATCCAAGCCGTAATTTCCGGGTTAAAAAGTCCTTACATTTTATTTTTTTAGCTGTACATTTGCAGCACGTCGCAGCCTAAGCTACCATCATGGGAAACAAGGATCAAGAGATCGTTAAAAACGTATTTACTGCCTTTCTGGAGGATAATGGGCATAGAAAAACGCCCGAGAGATACGCTATTTTGCAGGAGATCTATGAGAGCGATAATCATTTCGATATAGAATCGCTCTACATTAAAATGAAGAATAAGAATTACCGGGTTAGCAGGGCCACTTTATACAATACTATCGAATTGTTACTCGATTGCAGACTGGTGCGAAAACATCAATTTGGAAAGAACCAGGCACAGTATGAGAAATCGTATTTTGACAGGCAACACGATCATGTGATCCTAACCGATACAGGCGAAGTGGTAGAATTTTGTGATCCGCGAATCCAATCTATTAAAAAGACGATAGAAGAGGTTTTTGATATCAAAATAAGCAATCATTCGCTTTATTTTTACGGCACCAGAAATCAAAAAGAAAAAACAAACTAATAAACCAATACAGATACATGGCTGTAGATTTACTACTAGGACTTCAATGGGGAGACGAAGGAAAAGGCAAGATCGTTGATGTACTAACGAAAAATTACGATATCATAGCGCGCTTTCAAGGCGGCCCCAATGCAGGGCATACCCTGGAATTTGACGGAATTAAACACGTTTTACACACCATTCCATCCGGAATCTTCCACGAGGAAGCTATCAATGTGGTAGGAAACGGGGTAGTTATTGATCCGGTTATCTTTCGGAAAGAACTGGCCAATTTATCCCAGTTCGAAATTGATATAAAATCGCGTTTGTTAATCTCCAGAAAAGCACACCTTATCCTGCCGACGCACAGATTGTTGGATGCAGCATCAGAAACTGCCAAAGGAAAAGCAAAAATAGGCTCTACACTAAAAGGAATTGGCCCTACTTATATGGACAAGACCGGGAGAAATGGCTTACGAATAGGAGATCTGGAACTCTCCAACTTTAAAGACAAATACAGAGCCTTGGCAGATAAGCACGAGGCAATGATCCATTTTTATGATGTGGACATACAGTACAACCTGCAAGAACTGGAAGCCGAATTCTTTTCTGCAATAGAAACATTGAAAAAACTCACTTTTATAGACAGTGAGGAATACCTATACCAGGCACAAAAAGATGGAAAGGCTATCCTGGCCGAAGGTGCACAGGGGTCCTTACTAGATATAGATTTTGGCACTTATCCCTATGTTACTTCATCCAACACCACTGCTGCCGGAGCCTGTACAGGGCTTGGAGTAGCACCCAACCAAATTGGAAAGGTGTATGGTATTTTTAAAGCATATACAACCAGAGTGGGAAGTGGTCCTTTCCCCACAGAATTATTTGATGAAGATGGTGCCACTATGGGCAAGGTTGGCAACGAATTTGGTGCTACTACCGGAAGACCAAGGCGTTGTGGTTGGCTAGACCTTGTAGCCCTTAAATATGCCGTGCAAATAAATGGGGTAACCCATCTAATGATGATGAAATCTGATGTTTTAAGTGGTTTTGAGACCATTAAAGTATGTACAGCTTATCATTATCAGGGTAAAAAGATCTCACATTTACCATACAATATTGAAGCCTCCAATGTAACACCAATTTACACGGAGCTCAAAGGGTGGAAACAAGACCTTACAAAGATGAACTCTGAGGAACAACTTCCTAAAACTCTGATGGACTATATACTGTACCTTGAAGAAGAGTTAGATGTGCCTATTCAGATAGTCTCTGTAGGGCCAGACAGAACGCAGACCATACACAGGGAGCTGGCAGTTTCATAAGACCTTTACCCGTCTGCAAGTATTAAAACTGTATTAAAGAAGACCCTTCTGCATCAAAAAATCCTATTTTTGGTCAAAATTCTGCCCTTGAAAGGAATACTTTGCATACTTATCTTCATGCTTACCCTAAGTTGGGTTAGTGCCCAGGATAAAGATCCTAAACCAAGGCAGATCAATATTGTATACGGAGCTAATTTTACCAAGGATGAAATAAACTATCCCGGAGCTTCTATTTTTAGCAAAGATGACAAACAGGTACAATTTGAACATCAGGGTGCCGATCTTTGGTGCGACATTGCCATTTTTTATCAAAAAGAGAACAAATTAAAGGCCATAGGAAATATTAGGCTTACTCAGGGCGATTCAGTACAGATGACCAGCGGGAAGATAGATTATGATGGTAATATAAAACTGGCAAAGGCATGGGAAAAGGTAGTGTTGAAGAACTCGGACATGACCCTCAGAACAGATACGCTCTATTTTGACAGGGAAAACCAGGAATCGTATTACAATAATTCCGGGACCATCATTGATTCTGCCAATACGCTGACCAGCAAGGTTGGCCGGTTTTTTATGGAACTCAAGAAATACCAATTCCTGCAAAATGTCAATATCAAAAATCCGGAATATACGGTTGAGTCGGCCCAACTCGACTATTACACTACTACCAAGAATGCCTATATGTACGGGCCTTCTACCATCACCGGAGACACCTATACCATCTACTGTGAAAGAGGTTTCTACGATACCAAAGTAGAAACAGGCTACGGCATAAAGAACACCAAGATTAATTACAACAATAGGATCATAGAAGGAGATAGTGTCTATTTTAATAAAAAACGTGAATTTGCTTCCGCTACCAACAACATAACAGTAACCGATACTATCAATAATGGATTAATAAGAGCTCATTATGCGGAAGTCTACAAGGCCAAGGATTCGCTATTTGCTACCAAAAGAGCCGTATCTATAAGCCTGGTGGAAAAAGATTCATTATATATCCACGGAGATACACTTATGGTAACGGGCAAGCCAGATGATCGAATTCTACGGGCCTTCCGAAATACAAAATTCTATAAGACAGATTTGAGCGGGAAATGCGATTCCCTGCATTTTGAACAAAAAACCGGGATCACCCAACTGATCCGAAATCCCATCTTGTGGAACATGGAGAACCAGATGACTGGGGATAGCATCCATCTTATCTCTGACATGGAAACTGAAAAATTAGACTCCCTCAAAGTAATTAACAACGCCTTTGTCATTTCTCAGGATACTATTGGGAAAGTGGGCTTTAACCAGGCAAAGGGAAAAGACCTTTTTGGGAAGTTTATAGAAAATGAACTCAAGATCGTAGATCTGGTAAAAAATACAGAGGTCATCTACTATTTGTATAATGATGATGAAGAGCTCATAGGGATCAACAAGACCATATGTAGTGCTATTCGTATGACATTTGAAAATAGTGATATTGAGGATATCACATTTATTACCAATCCGGCAGGAGATATCTTCCCGGAAGAAGATCTGCCTGAAAATAGTAGAAAGCTAAAAGGTTTTATTTGGAGGGGCGATGAACGTATACGGAGCAAAGAAGCCCTGTTTGATGATGACGATAACAACATACAACTCGTAAAAATTCAGGGAATAGACAATCCCATTGATACGGATGCAGATGCAAATACCTCTGAGGTGGAAAAGAAAGCCCGCGATTTTATCAATTCATCTGCCCCTAAAAAAGATCTTAACAAAAAGAGCCTTCCCCCCAGCGCGAAATCGGTCCCTGCAAAAAAGATCGCAGAAGACAAGAAACGTTTTGAAGAAACAAAAGGAGAGGCAGATCTTAGTCCGGGATATTACTTAATTGCCAACGTTTTTAAAAAGGAGGAGAACTTCTCAAAATTTATGCGCATCCTATCGGACAGGGGCATACAGCCAAAATCCTTTTTCCGAAGCTTCAATCAGTACACCTATGTATATCTGGAGCGCTATGATTCCGAGGCTGAAGCAATAAAAGCACGAGATTCCCAATTCAGTGGAAAATACACGGATAAAACATGGATATTCCGGGTTTTAGATAAGTAATACAGCTATGAAAAAGGATTTTTTTTCCTATCAGGCACAAACCACCCCACATCCTCTCGCTATGGAGGTGTCTCATGCAAAGGGGAGCTATATCTATGATACCGAAGGAAAGGCACATCTCGATTTTGTTGCCGGTGTATCAGCATGTAGCCTGGGGCATTGCCATCCAAAAATAGTAGCAGCAGTAGAAAAACAGGCGAAGGAATATATGCATGTCATGGTCTACGGAGAATATATTCAGGGACCTGCGGTGGCGTATTCAAAATTACTCGCAAGCCTTCTACCTAAACCTTTGGAGACCACCTATCTGGTAAATTCAGGAACTGAAGCTATTGAAGGGGCACTAAAGTTGGCCAGGCGATTTACCGGAAGATCACAGATCTTAGCCGCTAAAAACGCGTATCACGGTAATACTATGGGGAGTCTGAGTCTTATGGACTATGAAGAACGAAAAGCTCCATTTAGACCTCTTTTGCCAGATATTGGCTTTATTTCCTTTAACAAAAAGGAAGATCTCAACAAGATCACCCAAAAAACTGCAGCCGTTATTTTAGAGACCATTCAAGGTGGTGCCGGTTTTGTGCTACCTGAAGACAATTATCTCATGGCAGTGCGAGAAAAATGTACCGCAATGGGAGCCTTACTAATCCTGGATGAAATTCAGCCCGGATTTGGGAGAACGGGGAAACTATTTGCTTTTGAACATTATAATATAGTGCCGGATATTTTGGTCATCGGCAAAGGAATGGCGGGAGGACTACCAGTAGGTGCCTTTACAGCATCCCGGACCATGATGGCCACCTTAAAAGAAAATCCCATGCTGGGGCATATCACCACTTTTGGGGGGAACCCGGTGATTGCGGCCGCAGCCCTGGCAACCCTAAAAGAAATTACAACCACCTCCCTGATACCTCAAACCTCGGTAAAGGAAGCGCTATTCAGAGCCCGACTAAAACACCCATTGATCAAGGAGATCAGAGGGAAAGGACTGATGCTTACTTTGATCATGGAAAGTAGTGAGATTGCAAATGATTTAGTACTTTTGTGCGCCCAAAAAGGGCTTGTTCTTTTTTGGTTGCTTTTTGAAAAAAGAGCGGTACGTATCACCCCTCCATTGACCATTTCTGAGGACGAAATTGAAGAGGGCTGTGCGGTGATTTTAAAGGTATTAAACAGCTTCCAACAATAAGTTGTTAACTATTTTGTTAATAATATAGCCCCTACACGGAGATAAAGGTAGTATTAAAAACTATTTTTAAGTCCATAGATTAACCAAGTATTTTCCTATGGCGTTAGATCCTAACGAGAAACCGCATCAGCCCATTACAAAATTCGAATCCATGCTCAAGACAGATGATGTCTACTTCTTCGATTCCGAAGATTTTGAAGACATTATCCACTACTACTTGAACAACGGAAAGATCTCTTTGGCTAAGAAGGCAATTAAGATAGGCTTACAGCAACACCCCGAATCTATGGAGCTCAAGCTCTTGGAAGTGGAAGTTCTTGTATTTGAGAACAACCTGGAAGTGGCAGAAAAAATCCTGGATAATTTACAGCTGCTAGACAGTACCAATGAAGAGATCTATATTCAAAGAGCCAATATCTATTCCAAGAAGGACAACCATGAAGCGGCAGTGGTCCTCTTAAATAAAGCGCTTGAAATGACGGAGGAAAGCTTTGATATTTATGCTCTTCTAGGCATGGAATATCTTTTTATGGACGATTTTGAGCGGGCAAAGACACATTTTATGAAATGTGTGTCTTTTGATGAACAAGACTATTCCTCCCTCTATAATGTGATATATTGCTTCGAATTCCTGGAAGATTTTGAAGGAGCTATTCAATATTTGAATGATTACCTGGAACGAAATCCTTACAGCCAGGTAGCATGGCATCAACTAGGGAAACAGTACTTCACCATTAAAATGTTTGAAGAAGCCCTGGCTGCTTTCGATTTTGCCATTATCGCTGATGATACCTTTATTGGAGCTTACTTTGAAAAAGGAAAGGTCCTTGAGAAATTAGGGAAGTACAACGAGGCCATTGAAAATTACGAAACTACCATCAAAATAGACGATCCCACCTCTCATGCATACCTCCGTATAGGAAAGTGCCATGAAAAGTTAAAGAATTACGATCTCGCCAAATTCTATTTTTACCAGACAGTACATGAGGATCCTTTGTTAGACAAAGGTTGGCTGGCTATCACAGATTTTTATTTTAAAAATCACAAATATGACAGGGCGCTGTATTACGTCAATAAAGCCATCAATATAGACGGTGAAAATGCCAAATACTGGAAGAAGTGTGCCCGTATCCATGCAGCTTTAGAACATTATGACGAAGCCGATTTTGCTTATAAACAAACAGTAGATCTGGGGAATTACGAATTAGATACATGGCTAAACTGGGCCGAAGTTGTTACTCAAAACCAGGACCCGGAAGCAGCCATACAGATCCTGCTGCAGGGCTTAGAATTCTATCCTGACGAGGCGTTGATCCAATATAAAATGGCCGGATTATATCTAATGGCCAATGACCTTGTAAAAGCGCAATACCGCTTTAGGAAAGCTCTTAAACAAGACTTTGATCATTTGCGTTACTTTCAGGAAGAATTTCCCACTTTTTACGACTCAGTCTGGGCCCGTAATATAATAGCAAGTATCCAGAAGGCTTCCGACTAAAAAATCTACTTTTGTTTTTTTTATTACTATGGGAGACCGTTCATTACTTCAATATTTTATCGTTGCCTTAAAAGGAATTGCAATGGGAGCAGCCGATGTGGTGCCAGGCGTCTCTGGTGGCACCATTGCTTTTATCTCCGGGATCTATGAAGAATTGATCACTTCTATCAATCAGATCAATTTTTCGCTTCTTAAGACCCTGCGTACCCAGGGAGTATCCGCCATGTGGAAGCAGGTCAATGGAAATTTTCTGGTATCCCTTTTTCTTGGAATTGCCATCAGCGTTATTACCCTGGCCAAACTCATCAGCTGGCTTTTGGTAAATCAGCCAGTGCTGTTGTGGTCCTTCTTCTTTGGCTTGGTCATCGCAAGTATTATTGTTGTAGCGAGGGCCATTGAAAAATGGAATCTGGCCGCGTTCTTTATGTTAGCTCTTGGAGCCGCCGTAGCTTATTACATTACTCAATTACCTCCGGTTGAAAATACGGAAAGCCTTCCTTATCTTTTCCTTTCGGGAGCACTTGCTATTTGTGCCATGATACTACCGGGGATCTCCGGTGCTTTTATCCTGGTTTTATTAGGATCTTATAAAACCGTTTTAGATGCAGTTCATGAGCGAGATTATGCCATATTGCTTACCGTTTTTGTCGGGGCAATTTTTGGGCTCTTGTCCTTTGCGCGACTTCTGAAATGGATGTTTCAACATTATAAAAACATCACCCTTGCACTATTAACCGGATTTATCATCGGCTCTCTCAATAAAATATGGCCCTGGAAGGTAGTTCTGGAATCAAAGATCTTTGATGGCAAGACCATTCCCATCCTGGAAGAAAATGTCTCCCCTTTCTCCTACCCCGGCGATCATCAACTTCTCTGGGCTATTTTGCTGTCTATCCTTGGATTTTCGCTTATTTTTATACTAGAAAAGCTTGCTTCTAAAAAATAAAGCACCTTATCATGCAGCAACCCAGGTCTTTTATTGATAAAGTATTCCTGATTATCAAGGGATTGGCCATGGGCACCGCCAATAAAGTTCCCGGCGTTTCAGGGGGCATTGTAGCCTTTGTAGCAGGTTTTTATGAGGAATTCATCTATTCCCTTCAAAAGGTCAATCTAAAGGCTTTTAAATTACTTTTTAACGGGCGATTCAAAAGTTTCTACCGCTACGTAAACGGGCAGTTTCTATCCTTACTGATTTTTGGGATGCTGGTGAGTTATTTTAGTATCTCCAAGCTCCTTGATTATTTCCTGGAACACAATGAATTATATGTTTGGGCCACTTTCTTTGGGATGATCATTGGCTCTATTTATTTTATCGCCAAAGATTACCAACACTGGAACAACAAAACCATCACCTATGGGATCATAGGACTCGTAGTAGGTATTTCCATTAGTTTTTTAAGTCCGGCCAAAGAAAACGACAACCTTTTGTTTATCTTTTTATGCGGGATGATCAGTGTTTCCGGGATGACCCTTCCCGGACTTTCCGGTTCATTTATTCTCATTCTACTGGGGAATTATGTCTTGCTGCTGGTAGATTCTGTCAATTCTCTTTTCGATACGTTGACGGAAGTATTTCAGGGAGATTTTGGGTTTACATCAAATCCGGAACGCCTGAACACATTAAAAATTTTGGCTGTCTTTACTCTTGGTTCTGCCACCGGCCTGGTTACCTTGTCTCATATATTGGGATATGTGCTAAAGCATTTCAGACATATTACCACAGCCGTGATCATAGGTTTTATTACCGGGAGTCTGGGGGTGGTATGGCCCTGGAAACGCACCATTTATGTATTAGATAGCCTGGGAAACCATATGTTTGATAGCAATGGTAATGAGATCATAAAAAATTATGAACGATATTTACCCGATATGAGCCTTGCAGCTACCTGGTGGGCCTTTGCCTATGTAGTGCTGGGTATAGGTATTCTTATAGCATTAGAGTGGTATGGAAAATACAGAACAAAAGCATAGTTACGGTCTCCTGGGACGCGATATTTCCTATTCCTTTTCCAAGGGATATTTTACAGATTTCTTTCAAAAAGAAGGACTACATAATGCTACCTATGAAAACTTTGACCTTCCTGATATTTCAGATTTAGAGACCATTCTAAAAGAATATCCGGACCTAAGAGGATTGAATGTAACCATCCCCTACAAAGAAGAGATAATCCCCTACCTACATACCTTAGATCCGGAAGCTGCCACAATTGGCGCAGTAAACACTATAAAATTTACTAAAACAGGACTAATAGGCTATAATACGGATGGTTATGGCTTTCGAAGATCTTTGGAACCATTTCTGGAAAAACAAGCACATAAGTACGCCCTGATCCTGGGAACCGGCGGTGCCTCCAAGGCCATTGGGTATATCTTACAACACCTGGGGATCAACTTCCAATTTGTTTCCAGAAACCCGGAAAATGATCAATGGGGATACGAAATGCTTACCAAAGAGCAGATGGAAAAATATACGCTTATAATTAACTGTACTCCCATTGGAACCCATCCTCGTATATCAGAAAAACCAATGATCCCTTATACTTCAATAGGCACAAAACACTTATTATATGATTTGGTCTATAACCCTGAGAAATCGGCCTTTCTGCAAGAAGGTGAACAACGGGGAGCGGCTATTAGCAATGGATTATCTATGCTACAACACCAGGCTCAAAAATCATGGGAGATCTGGCAGGGATAGGCATGTATACGCCTTAATCTTCATTAAATACAGGGGTGAGTACACTAAAAAGATCCCGGATTACCTTTGATGTCTCTGGGGTTGTTAGTATCTTACAAGGGGATTGAGTCCCGCAAGCACATAACATCCAAAAAATAGAATGTTGGAAGAAAAAGAACAGAAACTACACACTGATGTAGGGGGTAAAGTAACATCGGAAACTACTGAGAAGGCAGAAGCCTCAGAGAAAACTACCGGAAAAGTAGCTAAGACAACTGCAAAAGCTGTTGCCGTAAAAAAAGATGCAGTTGCTGTAAAGAAAAAAGCGACCAAAAAGACAGTTGCGAAAACTACTGATGTTGAAAAGAAAGCCAAAGTGGTGGCGGCGAAGAAAAAAACTACAAAAACGGCTAAGAAAGCAGCGGATGTTGAAATAGACAAAGAAGAAGCCACAGATACCAAGAAAAAAACCACAAAAAAGGCAGCTGCGAAAAAAACTGAGGAGGCAGGCGAAAAAGAAGTTCCTGCGGCAGAAAAAAAAGAGGCCCCTACTGAGGAAAAAAAGGAGGATGTCCTTGATGAAATTGAAGAGACAAATGCCGAGGATGCTGAGGATGAGCACAACCACAGGAGACATCATATCCCCATGCTCGATTACCATTCCATGACCATGGAGAATTTGGTTGGGGAACTACAACGCCTGGTTCGGAATGAGAAGGTGCAAGCCATTAAGAACCATGTGGATGGGATCAAAACCGAATTCGACCTTAAGTTTCAGGAGTTTATTGATGAAAAGAAGGAAGAATTTGTTAGCAATGGCGGCAACGAAATAGATTTTAGATACAATTCGGTTGCCAAAAGACAGTACAATGAGGTATACTCAGAATACAGGGAGAAGCGAAACGCCTACTACAAAACCCTGGAGACCAACCTAAAACAAAATCTGGAAAAGCGTTTACAGATCATAGAAGAATTAAAAGGGCTGGTGAATGTAGAAGAAGACATCAATACAACCTATAAAAATTTTAAGGACCTACAGGAACAATGGCGCCATGCAGGAGCCGTACCCAGGAGCCAATACAATGATGTTTGGCGTACTTATCACCATCATATAGAGATCTTTTATGACTTCCTGCATCTAAACAGGGAGTTACGCGATCTCGATTTTAAACACAATCTTGAAGAAAAGGAAAAATTAGTGCAACGTGCTGAAGCCCTGGCAGATGAACCCGATCTGAACAAGGCGTTCCGGGAACTACAAACCCTTCATAAGATATGGAAAGAAGATATTGGCCCTGTAGATAAGGAACACAGAGAGGAGATCTGGGACAGATTCAGCAATGCCACCAAAGCCATGCACCATCGCAGGCAGGAGCATTTCAAGGAGATGGAGAAAGGATTTGAGGAGAATCTTGTAAAAAAGAACGAGTTAATTGCTGCCATTACCAAATTAGCTGAAGATGTGGCTACGCATCACAAAGGACTTCAAAAACAGATCAAGGAGCTGGAAGCGCTGCGATCGGCGTTTTTTAAGGCAGGGAAAGTGCCTCAAAAGGTGAATGAAGATACCTGGAGCCGATTTAAGGATGCCGTAAGGGCTTTTAACCGCAAGAAAAATATCTTCTATAAGAACCTAAAAAAGGAACAACAAGACAACCTCGACAAGAAAAGAGAGTTAGTGAAATTGGCACTTTCTCTAAAAGAAAGTGAGGAATGGGAGAAAGCCACTCCTGAGATGAAGCGCATACAGCAAGAATGGAAGCAAATAGGACATGTTCCCCGGAAGTATTCGGATAGTATCTGGAAAGAGTTTAAAACTGCCTGTAATCATTATTTTGACCGTATGCACGCCCAGAAAAACAAGGCCAGTGGTGCTGAAACGGAAAATCTGCAGAAGAAAAATGCTTGTTTGGAGAAACTACAGGCCTTTGAAGCCGGGAAGGACAGAGACAAAGACCTTGCTACCATCAAATCCTTTATTGACGAATGGAAGACTATTGGCAGAGTGCCCTTTAATAAGAAGCATATCAATGGTAAATTTAATAAGGTGATAGATGCCATCCTTAAGAAACTGGGAGTTACCCAACAAGAATCTGAATTATTAAAATACGGGAATAAATTACAGCAATTATCTTCCAAAGATGATGAATACGCCCTTCAGAAGGAGCGCAGTTTTATTAAACGCAGAATTGATGAAGGCAAGAGTGAGATCATTCAACTGGAAAACAATTTACAGTTCTTCTCTAATGCATCTGAAGATAATCCGCTGGTAAAAGAGGTGATCCAGAAATTAAACAAACAGAAAGAAGCATTGAAGACCTGGAAGGCCAAGCTTAAAAAGATCAATATTTTACAGCACTCACTTTCTAAAGAAGAGGAGGAAGCGCAAACAGACGAGGATACAGAAGAAACAGAAGCTATAAATAAAGACACATAACCATGGAAAAAGGCAAATCGAGTAAAAAGATCACCCGTGTAGGGGAAGACAAATCTACTGTCGCTTCAGGGGAAGGGACAAGGGCATTTGTACCCTCTGATGAAAACAAAGGAAAAGCGCGCACCTTGCGTGTTATTGCTATTATTCTTTGGGCCATTGCCATTGGCTTTGAAGTATGGGCCATTCTAATGCTCAGAGAAGCTCCTATAAATATGACATGGCTTATTGGCATCATTGTGGTAGAACTCATCTTTGTTATTGTTGGTTCCGTCCTATGGAAAAAATCGAATCGGTTAGATCCGGCATCGGAAAAGGATAAGTTTAAATTTTTTGTACAGAATCAATTAGGCCTAATTATTAGTGTCATTGCCTTCTTGCCTTTGGTGATCCTTATTTTCACCAATAAGAACATGAGTGGAAAACAAAAGGGCATAGTAGGTAGCATTGCCGTTGTGGCCCTGTTAATTGCCGGGCTTACCGGGACCGATTTTAATCCGCCTTCTCAGGAACAATACGCCGAACAGACCAAGCAAGTTGAATTATTGAACCAAGGGGTTAATAGTGTGTATTGGACAAAATCGGGAAAAAGTTATCATCTTTTCCAGGATTGTTCCTATATAAATACAGCCCGTACCACTGAAATCTTTGAAGGTACCGTTGCCCAGGGAAGAGAATTAAAGAACATTACAGACCTGTGCAATCGTTGCCAGGCCAGGGCGGAGAAAGCGAAAGGTCTGGAAACCGAATAGGGAGATTAAGAGCATGACTCATGGAATTCACTGGTAACTTTAAAAAAGAGTATTGGTACTTAAACGTCATGGGCACATTTGAAATTGAAGATGCTGAAAGCCTCTTAAGAGCTGTTTCAGAGCCAAAACACCCTAAGGTATTGATCAACTGCTTGGAGCTCAAGGAAACCAACCTCAGTTACTCAGATCGCTATAATCTTGTATTGAAGGCAGAAGAACTACTAAACAAGGAAATGACATATGCAGTGATCTGGCCCAAGAAGGATATTAATTACTTCTGGGTCAACAACTCTCTGAAGTTTGGACTAAGAGTAAATATCTTTCCTACAATGTTAGCAGGGAAGAAATGGTTACTAAAGAATTAAGCCAATTTAGCAGAGTTCTTAGAAGTTTTAAAAGACAATTCCTTTTTAATTCTGCTATTCTTAAAACGATATAAACGAGCAACGCTGTTATCGGTAGCAGTTTCAGTAACGATCTCTTTCTTGGCAGTTTCTGTTTTTACCTCAGCAGTGTTTTCCTGAGCCTGAGCTGCGAATCCGATAAGAAGTATAATAAGTAAAGTTACGATAGCTTTCATGTTGTGCGTTTTATATAATAAAAACGCCATGAGAGGGGGTTTGCCTGGTTGCAGTTCGCTGAAAAACCCTTATTTTTCGGTATCTGGCAAGAATCTGGGTAACCTGCAAAAAAACATCGGTAAACGTACACAGCTCCCAAAACCTCTTACCGTAAAAAAGAGTTCCTTATCGGAGAAAATAGTCCCAAAATAAAGATCCATACTACCTAATTAGGGTTCAATTTTTATTCTACCTTAGATATAACCTTAACCAGAGGTAGCAATTTCATCATTCACTCTAATTATGTTACCCAATGAAAAGAAACCATTTTATGGTAACTGCCGTGGCGGTTGCTTCTCTCCCATTCTTAGCGTTTACAAACGGTGAGAAACAGACCAAAAGAGCAGAAAAAGGATTTAAGATCCCGGCAGGGGAAGGCAGGTTGCACGGGCATATTGTGCTCCAGGGTGTAAACCATAATATCATGGATATTAAAGTTTCCGGCTCAGACACCAATGGCGATCTGGCCATTTTTGAACAAACTTCCCTCTCTCCAGGTAAAGGCACGCCTCTGCATGTGCACCATTTCCAGGATGAAGTTTTCTATGTTATAGAAGGGGAATACCGTTTTCAGGTAGGTACAGACAGATATACGCTTAAGGAAGGGAGATAATATTTTTCTCCCAAGAGCAGTACCCCATGCCTGGACACAGGTATCAACAACAGGAAAAATGAACGTGCTTTTTCAGCCGGCAGGGAAAATGGAGGAATTTTTCCTTACCGTTGCCGCATGGGACACTGAACCTTCCAAAGAAGAGATCAAAAAGATATTTGAAGACAATGATATGTCGGTAGTAGGACCACCCTTAGCAATAGAATAGCAGCTATTTAAAGAATGTCTAATATTACAAATTATTGGATATTCCGATTTTAAGGCTATTTTAGTGATAAGCACTATTACATGAAAACCATTTTTAAAAAACCCCATTACTTCTTTCTCCCGGCAAGTTTGTTGATGGCACTAATAGGATTTTTTATCCCGCCAAATGCGGTGGCGTATGATCTATATGATACTTCTTATGTGATCTCTAATACCTTTGGATTTCATTTGTTTGCCCTTATTGGCTTTATCATGGCATATGGCTACTGGACGGCCTACCGAAGGGAAAGGGCACTTTCTTACCGGCTAAATGTCATACATGTGGTGATCTCCGCTGTAGGCCCCCTGGGAATCTATATCGCTTCCCTTTTTTACAGGGCGGTGTTACCTCCTTCTGAGAATGTGGTCGCAGACTGGGAACACAATACGTCTGTAAGCATGGTGATCTTTGCCCTGGCTTTAATCACCCTGATAGTTCAAATAGTGTATCCGGTTAATCTGATCAGGGCCATTTGGAAAGGAAAAAGGGAGACAAAAGATTAAGCCAATTTAGCAGTGTTCTTAGAAGTCTTAAAAGACAATTCCTTTTTGATTCTGCTATTCTTAAAACGGTAAAGACGAGCAACGTTGTTCTCAGTAGCAGTTTCAGTAACAATCTCTTTCTTGGCAGTTTCTACTTTTACCTCAGCAGTGTTTTCCTGAGCCTGAGCTGCGAAGCTGATAAAGAAGATAAAGATGATTGTTAGTAGCGTTTTCATGTCTTGCGTTTTATATATATAAAACGCAAGGATGTGCCTCTCACCCGGTTGCCGTTCGCTGAAAAACCCTTATTTTTCGGTATCTGACAAGAACTTGGGTAAAGTGCAAAAAATCATCGGTGAACGTACACAACCCCCAAAACCGCTTACCGAAAAAAGAGGTCGTTTATCGTTAGATTCACTCTGCTTTTTTATTCAAGAATAAAATCTTACTTTATGTAAGACATTTGTAAAGACATCTGCGCCCAATCTCTATCCTCATGCAGCAGTCACCAGAAAAAAAGCTAGCGGCCATAATGTTTACCGATATTGTGGGGTACACCTCTATGATGGGTGCAGATGAGCGCCAGGCCCTGGCTATATTACGTCAGAGCAGAGAGATTCACCTAAATAACATTAAAAAGTACGGAGGCTGGAAAATTAAAGAGATGGGTGATGGGATGCTAGCCCAATTCAACAGTCCTTTAAGTGCCACACTCTGCGCCAGGGATGTACAACTAGACGCAAGGTCCTTGGCTTGTAAAATAAGAATTGGAATACATTATGGCCAGGTTACCATTGAGAATGGCGATGTTTTTGGTAATGGCGTAAACATTGCTTCAAGATTACAATCCGTGGCCGATCCCGGAGGTATTTTTGTTTCAGAAGAAGTTTATAAGGAAATTGATAAGGATTGCAACATCCTGTTTAATGGTCTGGGTAAGATCCGCTTAAAGAATGTAAAAAAGCCCATAGCGACCTTTGCTGTGGCAGATCCTGGTTTTCCTAAAACTACAAGACAACGGAAAAAGGAGCTTATAGGATCGGACAAAATTGAATCTATTGCCGTGCTTCCCTTCCAAAACTTATCGGGCGATATTAATCAACAATTCTTTGTTGATGGTATGCACGATGCCCTGATCACAGAACTTTCTCAAATAAGTTCCTTACGGGTCATCTCCAGGACCTCTACGTTGCGCTATAAAAATTCCACCAAGGCAATTTCAGAAATAGGAGAAGAATTAGCTGTAGATGCCATCGTAGAGGCAACGGTTTTAAAGCATGACAATAAGGTTAGGATACAGGCCCAGTTAATTAAAACTATTCAAAAAGAAGAGCATCTTTGGGCCAATTCATACGACAGGGAATTAAAGAATGTACTGGCCATGTACAACGAAGTTGTAAAAGATATCACCAGCCAAATAGATACAAAACTTACCAAAGCAGAAGCCACCGATCTCGACCAATCCTCAGAAGTGGTCCCGGAAGCCTATGAAGCCTATTTAAAAGGCCTGTTTGAATGGGAAAAATTAAGTAAAGAAAGCCTTGAAAAGTCGCTGTCACTCTTTACTGAATCAACCAACTTAGATCCAAATTTTGCTCCGGCTTATAACGGGAAGGCCGGTGCATGGCTTGCCAGGGCACAAATGGGGTACATTGATATAAATAAGGCTTTACCGCATATCTACGAGAGCATGTATAAATCCATGGATCTTGATGACAACATTTCAGAATCTCATTTCTGGCGCGCCAGTCTTAATGTTTGGTTCGACTGGAACTGGGAGAAAGGCCATAAAGCCTATCAAAAGGCAATCGAGATCAATCCAAATTTTGCGATGGGTAGGGCTTATTTTTCTCATTTGCTGGCCATAGTGGGCAGTGTTGATGAAGCCCTTACGCAAATGGAAATAGCCATACAGCTAGATCCGTTTAATATCCTGATACAATCCATGTATGGGATGGTCCTCAACTACGCACGGAAATACCAGCGTGCAAAGACCGTGTTACTTCATATTCTGGAGGAGCAAAATACACATCCAGTGGCGCTTTCTACCCTCAGATCGGTCTATTTTAATCTGGGGGAATTAGAACAGTCCTATGAAATATTCAGGAAATCGTATCTTAATAAAGGAGAAATTGAAGTGGCCAAGGTTTTACAAGAGAGCTATGAAACGGGCGGTTACCAATTTGCCTTATCAAAGGTTGCGGAATTCAAAATCAACAGTGCAGATGGAAGTTATAATACGCCATGGCAAATAGCAACTTTGTACACACGGGCGGGAAATAGCGAGAAGGCGGTAGCATACTTAAAAAAAGCCCATGAGATTCGCGATCCCAATATGCCTTATTTGGGGATAGATCCAATTTTTGATTGCCTAAGAGAACACCCGGACTATCTACATATTCTAAAGCAAATGAAACTTATAGAATTTCTAAAAAAAGAACATTATGGAAGCAATTAAGCATGTAATTTCATTAGAAAAAGAAGGGCTGCAAGCATGGTCTAGCGGAAATGCCACGGGGTACGGCATGCATGGCCACCCGGAATCGGTTTATTTTGATAACCTCGGGGCGCAAAATTTATTAGAGGGAGTGGACCAGATAAAGAAATATGCGGAAGTCGCCTTTGCAGAATTACCGGCACATACATACGAAATGGTAGGTTTAAAGGCCAAACAATACGGAGACACCGTTATCCTTGCCTATCAATATCACCCAACCATGTTAGATGGCACCGCTTCTACTCCATGGGCAGCTACAGTTGTCTATGTCTTGTTTGATACTTCATGGAAAATGGTACACGCCAGCTGGACGATGTTAATGCCTCCTCCTAATTAGAGGCTGGCGGATTAATATGTTAAACGGAAATGAGGATAATCCCTTTAAGCTCCCGGCGATTTCCTTTAAAGATTAAGCCAATTTAGCAGTGTTCTTAGAAGTCTTAAAAGACAATTCCTTTTTAATTCTGCTATTCTTAAAACGGTAAAGACGAGCAACGCTATTCTCAGTAGCAGTTTCAGTAACGATCTCTTTCTTAGCAGTTTCTACTTTAACCTCAGCAGTGTTTTCCTGAGCCTGAGCTGCGAAGCTGATAAAGAAGATAAAGATGATTGTTAGTAGCGTTTTCATGTCTTGCGTTTTATATATATAAAACGCAAGGATGTGCCTCTCACCCGGTTGCCGTTCGCTGAAAAACCCTTATTTTTCGGTATCTGGCAAGAACTTGGGTAAAGTGCAAAAAATCATCGGTGAACGTACACAACCCCCAAAACCGCTTACCGAAAAAAGAGGTCGTTAATCGTGAGATCCTCTTTTCAAAGAGCACAGAAATCCCCTTCTTTCCTCCAATCCGTGGCTAAAAGATGCCTGATCTTTGAAAAGCCTTAAGTTTTATCTACATTAGGTGGGATATTCTCTGTACCCAATTAACCAACACACTAAGACCATGAAAAAACAAATCCTCCTCCTTGTCATCTCCTTTGTCTTCTGCACTGGGATGGCCCAGGATACTATCAAAGACTACTCTGAAGCCTTTACCCTTATGAATGTATGGCTCGATGCCCAAAAAGACTACGAACAGCTGCCCGGGATCTCCGCCGCGGTCATAGAAGACCAGAAAGTACTGTGGTCCGGAGCCTTTGGCAAGGCCAATAAGGAACAAAACCTCCCCATGA
This sequence comes from uncultured Flavobacteriaceae bacterium, assembly GCA_963796935.1. Lineage (GTDB taxonomy): Bacteria > Bacteroidota > Bacteroidia > Flavobacteriales > Flavobacteriaceae > Muriicola. The sequence continues at coordinate 202,984 of CAWCNT010000013.1, read as the reverse complement.
CCCCCGAGACCCTCTGCAGCATCTGCTCTATTTCCAAGCTCTTTACCTCGGTGGCCATCATGAAACTCTATGACGAAGGCAAAATACGCTTAGATGACCCCGTCAGCACCCTCCTGCCCTCCTATAATTTAAAACAACAGTTTGCAGACAGCGGCCCTGTTACGGTGCGCTCCCTGCTCACCCACTCCTCCGGCCTGCCCCGTGAAGCCGGTTATCCGTATTGGACGGGACCCGACTTCCCCTTTCCTACCCAGGAAGAAGTAAGGACCGCCCTGGGAACACAGGAGACGCTCTACCCGGCATCTACCTATTTTCAGTACAGCAACCTGGCCTTAAGCCTGCTGGGCGAGATTGTAACCGAAGTCTCTGGTATGCCCTATGAGGCCTATATACAACAACATATCTTAACTCCTTTGGCCCTGGCAGATACGCAAGCAGACATGCCCAAGGCCCTGTACGGCAACAAACTGGCCATTGGCTATAGTGCTGCAAACCGCAAAGGTGAGCGACCCAGAGTAAACTTTTTCCAGGCAAAAGGCATCACTGCTGCAGCAGGGTTTTCCTCTAATGTGCTGGATCTGGGAAAATTTGCTTCCTGGCAGTTTCGCCTGAGAGATACAACAACCACCGAGATCCTGGCCCCGGCCACCATAAAACTGATGCAACAGGTGCATTTTACAGACCCCGGATGGGAAACTACCTGGGGCCTTGGCTTTGTGGTGAACAAAGGGCCCAATGGTACCACCTGGGTGGGTCACGGCGGTTCCTGCCCCGGCTACAGGTCTACCCTGCAAATGGATCTGAAGAATAAACGCGCCTATGTGGTAATGATCAATGCAGGAGGCACTAACCCCGGCCGCTATAGCCGCGGACTGTATGGTATTTTAAACAAGGTAAAGAGCGGGAAAAAAGCAGATAGCACCGTAAACCTGCAAGACTATGTGGGCCATTATGACCAACGCCCCTGGGGGAGTGAGGAATATATTGGCGTGTGGGAAGGAAAATTGGTGATGCTTAACCTACCCACCGGCGATCCTGCAAAAGGCATGACCCTTTATAAGCATATAGAAGGCGATACCTTTAAACGTATCCGCGATGACGAGTCCCTGGGGGAAACCGTGGTCTTTCAGCGAGATGCCCAGGGCAGGGTGATCAGCTATTCCCAACATAACAATTTTACCAGACGTATGTCAAAATAAACAACCAACAGCCAAAGAATTAACTCATATGAATAGAACACTTTTACGCCAATTTACAGCTACCTGCTTTCTTTTTTTACTTGGCCTTTATACAGGAGTTGCCCAGGAAGAAAAGCAGGAAGAAAAACCCATTCCTGAGGCCCAATCTTTTGTTACCCAGCATCAGATCGTCAACGGGGGGAAGTCCATCTCCTTTGCTGCCAAAGCCGCCGAACATTACCTCAAAGATGAGGAAGGCAAGCCGGTAGCCTCTGTCTGGGCGGTAGCCTATACCAAAAAGTGGGGTTACTGATCCCTCCACAAGACCGGTGACCTTTGTCTTTAATGGCGGCCCGGGCTCTGCCTCCGTATGGTTGCATATGGGCTTATTGGGACCACAGTTGGTACAGGTGCCTACCAACGCAGATGCCGATGACGGCGCTGCCCCTTATATAATGAATACCAACAAAGCAGGGATACTAGACCTTACGGACCTTGTTTTTATAGATCCTGTAGGCACGGGGTATAGCCGTGTTCTGGGAAAAGGCAAGGTGGAGGACTACTGGGGCCTTACCGAAGATGCCAATTCCATCGCCAAATTTATGCGGCAATGGATCACAGAGAACAACCGCTGGTTCTCCCCCAAATATATTGCAGGGGAGAGTTTTGGTACCACAAGGGCCGCTGCTGTGGCCAATGTACTGGAAGGTGGCGGACAAGATATGGCCCTTAACGGCCTTATTCTGATCTCCCAGGCGCTGGATTATGAAGGGTCTACTTCTAAACACGATAATATTACCTCCTACCTCACCTATTTGCCCAGTATGGCTGCTACCGCCTGGTACCATAAAAAAGCCGGAGAGGGAAAAACACTAAAGGTCTTTGTACAGGAATCCCGGGATTTCACCTATAACACCTACGCCCCGGCCTTGTATAAAGGGAATCTGCTGAAAGCAGCAGAGAAAGAGCAGCTGGCACAAAAACTGTCATATTTTACAGGCCTGGACAAGGAGTATATCTTGAGGAGCAACCTTAGGGTACTGATCCCCCGTTTTCAGAAAAAACTCCTCGAAGACCAGGGACTGGCCATTGGCAGGTTGGATGGCCGGTTTATGGGAGATGAAGGAGATGATGTCTCAGAAGCCCCGCATTTAGGTGACCCGGCCTCTTACCAGATCTCCTCTGCCTATACGGCGGCCCTGAACCACTACTATGCGTCTACCCTAAAGGTACGTATGGACAGGCCCTACCTTACCGGGAATGATGCCATTGGCAACAAGTGGCGCTGGCGGCCGGTGCCGGATGGCAAGTATTGGGAACCTATGCCTGTGAATACGGCCCGTTTATTAGGGGATGTTATGCGCAGGAATACGGAGATGAAGGTGCTGGTAGCCAGCGGGTATTACGACCTTATCTGCCCTTTCTTTGATGCAGAGTACACCTTTAACCGCAATAGCATTGTAACGGAACGGGTGCAGTTTACCTATTTTGAGGCCGGGCATATGATGTATACCCACCAGGCAGATTATCTGTCACTGATGGCTGCCATGCGAACCTTTCTGGTGAAGTAGGAAATAAACAGTGAGTGTTATTTGTATATCCTTTGTTGAAAACTCTAAAAAATATGTAGAATCGGATAAGTAACGAACGCACTACAACGGCCAGGAAGGCTTGGGAACATACATAACACGCTTTGTATGAACAATACGCACAAACTACTTCTAATTAAAACACTCCACACCGGTATATGGGCACTTTTTGTTGCGGTCATTTTTTATATTGTCTATTCTGGTATTACCAGATACCGTCACGACCTATACCTGGATCGGCATAGGGGTGATCCTCGGGGAAGGATTGGTGCTGCTGCTCTTTAAAATGTATTGTCCGCTGACGGTCATTGCCCGTAAATACTCAGATTCAGAACAACATAATTTTGATATTTTCCTCCCCAACTGGCTGGCAAAATATAACAAGCTGATTTTTACCTCCATTTTTATTCTTGGAGTCATCCTGGTTCTCTATCGAGTTATTCAATAGTTCAGAAAATAGAAATACTTGATACATCTACGGCGATGATCTGCTTTCTAACCAAAACAAAATTCTCTATTTTTAACTGAAGTAAAACGAACCAAATGGTGTTAAAAAATCTGAAATAAGAAATAAAAGGAGTTTAGGAAGTAATCTACCAGTTAACGAATGGGAAAATGGAAAATTTAAAAAAAATAAAACCAATTTATTTATATGTTACTTCAGGGCTTTTTCTTCTGTTATCAAATACCTTTAAAAACGAAAATCAATCAATTTTTTATCTATTTCTAATTCTGGGGTTTTCTGTTTTTATTTTGGCAATTATTAAATACTTCCGTAATTAAAAAACGATTAATATATTTAAATAATAATTGCAACTGTTTTAAAAGTAACCTCAAAGACCTTATATATGAAAATAACACGCAGAGATATAAAATTTTTCTTTTTTGGAGTCCTGACCATGCTCGTAGTTGAGATAGTTTACAATTGGTCTGATTTTAAAAACGCTTATAATCAAGGACTTGAAGAAGGGCGCGCAACATTTGGAGTGAAAAAATAATTAACAGCTTTACTTCATCTTTTCAATAGAACTTCCCTCTTATAAAACATATGATCTGTAATTAACAGAGCTGCACTCCGACTATTAGTAGGATTCTATTACATCCTACCAGAGCGAAGTCATATGATGTTACTTTTATTATTTGCAGCGGCTTGCTTTCTCGCCTATAGTAATGGGGCCAATGACAATTTTAAAGGTGTGGCCACTTTATTTGGCAGCGGTACCACCAACTATAAAAGAGCCATCGCCTGGGCCACGGCTACCACCTTTGCAGGCTCTATGGCGGCCATCTTTTTGGCGGGTACCCTGGTAAAAAACTTTTCCGGGAAAGGCCTGGTCCCGGATGTTCTTATTCAATCTCCGGAGTTTGCCATCTCCATTGCCCTTGGGGCAGCCATCACCGTTTTTTTAGCTACCAAAATTGGAATGCCCATCTCCACCACCCATAGTTTGGTGGGCGCCTTATTTGGCAGTGGCCTGGTTGCCGTTGGTACCGCCTTTAATTTTTCAAAACTGGGATCCACTTTTTTAATGCCCTTACTGGTGAGTCCGCTTATGGCGGCCCTCATTAGTTTCCTGGCTTATCTCCTCTTCCGTAGAGCGCGAAAAGCAATGGGCGTAAGCAAAGAAACCTGTCTCTGTGTTGGGTCCGAAAAAATACCCGTTTTAAAAACTGCCAATCCCAATGAATTTATTGCTGTAGATGCCAAATCTCAACAAACCGTACACTTACTGCAGGAAAAGGAATGTGTGGAAACCTATACCGGGAATTTTATCGGGATAAGTGCGCAAAAAGTGCTTGATGTGGCTCATTATATCAGTGCCGGTATCGTAAGTTTTGCCAGGGGCCTAAATGATACCCCAAAGATAGTGGGGCTGCTACTCGTCATTAATGCGCTCGATATTAGTTGGGGCATGTTTGCCGTTGCGCTGGCCATGGCGCTGGGGGGCTTATTAAATGCAAAAAAAGTAGGAAAACTGATCAGTAAAAAGATCACCCCTATGAACAGCGGGCAGGGGTTTACGGCCAATCTAATTACCGGCCTCTTAGTGACCACCGCCAGTGTGCATGGTTTACCAGTTTCTACAACACACGTCTCAGTGGGGTCTATTTTTGGGATCGGGACGGTTACAAAAAAAGCAGATCTGAAGGTCATACGTAATATCCTGTTATCATGGTTGCTAACCTTACCCATTGCAGCCATTTGCAGTGCTCGTATCTATTGGGTTTTACTCAGTTTTTAAATAAGTAGTGAATGCAGTTTTTACGGCTATAATCTCCTAGAAATTAATGGCAGATTAAGTACATTTGAAGGTAGCAATCTACGCCTGTTGATGAGTGAATCATAAGACCATTCACAAACAGGCAGATGGCTATTATCAAAACCTTAAAATACTGTCATGAAAAAACTCTTTCTTATTCTATTATTCGTACTTCCTGCCCTGATCCTTGCACAACATCATACGCCCACCTCTCAACTGGAGGTAACAGGTTCTGCCCAACTGGCCATTGCGCCAGATACTGGTGTTCTAAATATCAGTCTGAGCCATATTGAGATGCAATTTGGGAAGGCCATTACCGGCCTGGAAAAGAAAGCGGCAGATATTAAGGCACAGATAGAAAAAATAGGCTTCTCCAAGGACGATATCATGACCGATAATTTCCAGGTGCGGAAAAACACTTTGTACAGAAACAACAGGCAGATAGATAGTGGCTATGTGGCCACCCAGCAGGTGCATTTAGAATTTAAGAATACTGTAAGCAACCTCAGCAAGATCCTCACCCAATTCTCCGAAAGCGCCTCTGAATTCGACCTTAATTTTAGTTTTAAACTCTCGGATCCTTTAAAAGAGACCGTGCAGGACCGGCTTATTAAACTGGCCGTGGAAGATGCTTTTAAAAAGGCCGAGTTGATCAGCGCCGCATCTAAGACCAGTTTGCAAAAGGTGATACGGATACAATACGGCAATACCTTTAGTCCGGGGTTGCGGGCAGAGAGTGATATGATGAATTTAAAAGTGGCCTCAGCCATGTCTGAGGGCTTTACCCCCAGTGATCAGGTCTTTTCGGGATTTATTTTAGTGGTTTGGGGACTGGAATGATAGCTACTCTCTCATTTCCAAGTTTGTATAAAAAATTGCTATTTTTAGAAACCAACCAAATAACCTATGATCAAATTCTTTAGACGCATCCGTCAACGCCTTGTGACCGAAAATAAGGCCACCAAATACATACTATACGCCATTGGGGAGATCGTGCTGGTCGTTATTGGCATTTTAATAGCCCTTCAGATCAATAATCAGAATGATCTGCGTAAGACCCGTGACAAGGAAGTGCACTACCTCCGCAACATCAATACCGATTTAGCTATTAATATCCAGGAACTAGACAGGTATATTGAAACCAGGAATCAGTGTATTGAGGCAGCAAATACTATTATTGAACACATAGAGGGAAAACCTATCACGGATATTGAAGAATTTAATGCCTTGGGGGTACCTATCTATAACTGGCAAAAATTTTATCAGAGCAATAATACCTTTCAGGAACTCCTTAATTCAGGAAACCTGGCACTTATTTCCAATGATTCCATAAAGAATATGTTGTTAGACATTGAATCGCTTTATAAACGAATGAAGAGTGAGGAAGACCATTATAGATTCGACACGGAGGAACTTATTTACAAACCCCTGTATGAGATGATGGACCTGCATCCTATGGTCAACAATTTCCAATATAAATTAAGCAATGGATCAGTGGGGAAAAATATTATTCTAAAGGAAGATTATTTTAAGGACTTCCTGCGGAGCACCAAGCTGAAGAATGGGTTTGTAATGACCATCCTGGAGTTCTCTACCATGAATGCACAGATGATGGAAATGAAGGAGATGTCCGTAAAATTACAAGAGCTCATTAAGAAAGAAATAAGTACCCCATGATCAAATTTTTCCATAAGATTCGTCAACAACTAATTACAGATAATAAGGTTGCCAAGTACCTGCTGTATGCCATTGGGGAAATTGCGCTGGTTATGATTGGTATCTTGTTGGCCCTGCAGGTTAATAATTGGAATGAAGGAAGAAAGCTTCAGAAAGAAGAATTAAACCTGCTGGCAGATATACAAGCTAATTTAAGATCTACCTATACGGATTTTAACAATGATCTATTGTACAATGACAGTACCATAACTTTTTACAGTTCCATTGAATTTTACATTGAAAATGACCTGCCCTATGAGGTAAAGCTCGATACGGCTTTTGGGGCACTCACTTTCTGGGCATCGCCAACAATCACCAATGCTTCTTACCAAACCCTGCAAAACAAAGGTCTAGATCTTATTAAAAATGAGGCTATAAAACAAGATATTGTGCGTGTCTATGAGGTAAATCTGATGAGTATGATCAACGACTACGATAAATCTGAATGGAGTATGAATGACGCCGTGTTGCGTCCCTATGTTGCCAAACACATAAGACGTCTGCATACCTCCTCCTTATATCTAGCTAGGCCTAATGATTTTGAATCCTTAAAACAAAGTGAAGAATTTAAAAATATACTGAGCATGCTCATAAGACAGCGAAAACGCGGGCGTGAATTTTTTAAGGGTACAATGATGGAGTTGAAAAGTCTGATCAACAAAATTGAGCAGGAGTTAATTACAAGAAACTACTATTTATGATAGCCTTCTTTCGAAAAATCCGCCAACGCCTCCTCACCGAGAATAAAGTAAGTCGCTACATTCTCTATGCTATAGGAGAAATAGTGCTGGTAGTGATCGGTATCCTGATCGCCCTGGGGATCAACAACGCCAATGAAGAAGACAAGAACAGGGCCCAGGAAAGATTGATCCTGGAGGATCTCAGAACTGAATACGATCAGAATAAGGAACAACTGGCAAAGGTGATGGCAGATTATGAGAAACAATTTGAGCTGCTACAAGAACTCTTGCACTATATTTCTCCCACGCCCAAAACGGTTAAAGATGAGCAGATCGATGCCTTTATTTTCGGGCTTGGAAACCTACCGGATTACGTCTTGTCTCGCGATATCATGAATTCTATCATCAGTTCCGGTAAAATATCCCTGATTACCAACAGGGATATTAATTACGCTTTGTCTGGTAATTCCCAGATCTATGAACAGTTTGTAAAATGGATGGAACTGAATGAAAAACAGGTATATGATATTATTTTACCTTATGTAATGGACAAATACCCAATAAAACGTGTGATGAACAACTTTTTTGGAAAGTCTGATGTCACCAGTGAATTTTCTATTGATAAACAGGCGCTGTTGACGGATATTAGGTTTGAAAGTATGGTAGCCAACCGGATGCTCGATATAGAAACGGTCCTTATCCGGGCCCGAATGCTCGCTAAAAACCAGGAACAGGTACTTGAACTCATATCCCGGGAACTGGAGTGATATAGATTAAGCCAATTTAGCAGTGCTTTTAGAAGTCTTAATAGACAATTCCTTTTTAATTCAGCTATTCTAAAACGATAAAGACGAGCAACTCTGTTCTCAGATGCAATTTCAGTAACGATCTCTTTCCTGGGAATGTGGTAATGATTTGCGATACTTATTGGCAAAGCTTATTAAATACTGAACGGAACCAGTTTTATTGAGTTCCGTTCTAATTTTTTGTTAATTAGGTACAATTAAAGCGCCAAAACTTTTGCGTTGTATTCGAAATGCAAAGGCGAAATAACAGGTTGTGTTTTAGGAATTCTGTTCTTTTCAAGAATTGGCATCAATACTTTACCAAATTCTTTAAATCGATCTGCAGATTCCCATACATCGGTAATCACCATCCCCTGTGCTGTAGCGGCCGCAAAATGGTGTTGCAGTCCTTTAGGCTGAGACTGACCGGCTGCTTTCAGATCTTGCCAAATTTGGTCGAACTGTTTTTTGGTCATTCCTTTAAATTCAAATTGAATTAAAGCTTTGTTCATCGCGATAGAATTTTGTTTCCTACTCGTATGGCTTTTCGGTTGCGCCCCGTTTAACGAAGTGGTCTCTGGACTCCACTTTTAAAAAAATAGCAACTTAAATTCAATATATGCCCTTTAATGGTATGTAATAATTGGAATTCCAATTAGTGTGGTTGATCTTGGTAACTTACCACAAACAAGGTCGCTCTTTTTATAAGTAATGACTAGCGTTTTCCAGGTAGCCAATTATACTATTAAAGATATGAACTCTCCTTGCTGATTATTCTCACATTAGGAAATATTTAACCTAGAGTTATAAACAGATCCTATTCTCAGATTTCTAAAAAAGTGGCATTGGATTAAAATAAAAGGTCGATATAAAAGTGAAGTACAGTAATCTTATAGATAATAGATTAAGCCAATCTAGCAGTGTTCTTGTTAGTTTTAAAAGACAATTCTTTTTTGATTCTGCTATTCTTAAAACGGTACAAACGAGCAACGCTAGTTTCTGTTGCTGTAGAAGTAACGATCTCTTTCTTGGCAGTTTCAACTTTAACTTCAGAAGTAGTATCCTGAGCCTGAGCTGCGAATCCGATAAAGAAGATAAAGATGATTGTTAGTAGCGTTTTCATGTCTTGCGTTTTATATATATAAAACGCAAGCAGAGCGCACTCTTACCGGGTTGCAAATCGTCGAAGAACCCTTATTTTTCGGTATCTGACAAGAACTCGGGTTAAAGTGCAAAAAAACATCGGTGAACGTACACAACCCCCAAAACCCCTTACCGAAAAAAGATGTTTTTAATCGGCTCTATCACTCTACATCCTGAACAGAATATTCGGATTTGGGCAGTTTTGTTGGTAAAACGGAAGTTCAGATGCCCTGCATACTCCTGGATAATCCCCCTGCTTCCCCTGCAGGTCCAGGATCAGCTGAAAATGCAGGTGTGGGGCATAATGTACATTGATATCGGGTGTTCCTAGTGTGGCCAGGGGTTCTCCCTGCTCAAAACCCTTTCCAACGTACAGTTCTTGTAGCGATTCAAGGGACAAATGGCCATAAAGGCTATGAAATGTAATACGTCCTATGCTGTGGGTCATGATAATGGTAGGTCCATAGTCGCCTTTTATCGCATTATTCTGAAAACTGTGCACGGTCCCTTTTAGCGGCACTATCACCGTGGTACCGGCAGGCGCCCAAAAGTCTATTCCCAAATGAATATCTCTCCGTTCTTCCTGAGATTCAAAATTAACATTGCCACTGTATAAATTGCGTTGCTCCAAATACCCGCCATAGGCTACTTTGGCATTCTTCTTCGCAAGGACAAGATCTATATATCCCTGACATGCTTCAGGATCACCAAAGGTCTATCCCTTTTAAATCATGATTGGAGACTGAAAGATCTATAGGCGTATAGTCACCCAAAGAAATGGCTGGGTCAAGGACCTGTTCAGTTTTGATCTCACTAAGGGATTCTAATAGGCTTTTCAAGGGAGTTTTTAATTCTTCTTGAAAGATAGTAGTTCAGAATGAGGAAGCCAAAGGCATAATTAACATCGATTTAACCCCTTTTTTGGAAAGTATTTATACCTTTTACCGACTAATGCGCAAAAAATGATGAAAATATTACAAGCCACCTTTATAGCAATCATATCTCTGGTCACAATTAGTTGCCAGTCCAAGACCAAAACTCCGGAAGATGTCAGTAAACCCATAGCTCAGATAGAAAAATTGAGTGAAGCCGAGCTACAGCAATACGAAACTGCTTATTTTGCCAGTGGATGTTTCTGGTGTGTAGAGGCCATTTTTGAGAGTGTAAAAGGTGTAAAAGAGGCTGTTTCCGGCTATGCAGGCGGAGCGGAAGAAAATCCAACCTACGAACAGGTAAGTTATGGGAAAACAACCCATGCAGAGGCTATTGAGGTCTATTACGATCCTAAAGAAGTTTCCTTTTTTGAACTGGTACAGGTATTCTTTGGCTCGCACGATCCTACTACCCTCAACAGGCAGGGACCAGACCGGGGTCCGCATTACCGTTCCATAGCCTTTTACAAGAATGACGAACAAAAGAAGATCATTGAGGGATATATAAAGGCGCTGGATGACAGTAAGGTGTACGACCAACCTATTGTTACGGAAGTAACACCATTTACCACCTTTTGGAAGGCCGAGGAATACCATCAGGACTATGAACGGAAACACCCTAACAATCCCTATATCACCAATGTCTCTGTTCCAAGATTAAACCGGTTTAAGAAAAATTTTCCGGACTATCTGAAGAAAGATGCACACTAGGTCCTTATAAAAATACAGTATAAACCGATTCCTGCGAATCGGTTTTTTTATGGGTGGCCATCATTCTTGTCCATGCTATAAAGAGAAAAGGGCTACTTTACGTACTCCCATCGAAATTTGTACTAAAAAGGATACAAATACTGAGAATATTGTATCTTTCAAATACCATAGTAACCCCAGATCTATGACGAATGAAATGCCAATGGGCTTCCTAACCCCGTTTGCCTACGCATTCCCTTTGACCATAGAGCTCTTTAAAATGAACCTTATGAAATATGCGATCTTACTTTGCGCTTTGGTCTGTGTTGTTGCCTGTGGCGGCAAAAAAGAAAAAGAAGACCACCAACTTCTGATTGTTAAAAAAGCAACTAACCCTCCCACCCTTGACGGAAAGGCTACCGAAAATTGCTGGAACCTGGCAACCTGGCATCCACTAGACCAGAACTGGTTGGGTGAGGCCTATAGTTTTCAGGATTTTAATGGGCGGTATAAACTGAGTTGGGATGATGACTATCTCTATCTCCTTGTAGAAATTACAGATGATACCCTCTATGATGCCCGCAAGGAACCCCTGAAATTATGGTGGGACGATGATTGTGTGGAAGTATTTCTGGATGAGGACAATTCCGGTGGCCTACACCAATTTAACCATAATGCCTTTGCGTATCATATTGCACTAGACGGAAATGTCGTAGATCTGGCTCCGGACCGGGAACCCAGACTCTACAACGATCACATAAAATCTGCCCGCTCCACCATAGGTAAACTCACTACCTGGGAAATGGCCATCAGGCTTTACAATGATCAATATAAGGATGATGGAGTGAATGTCCCGGTGCCTTTGACGCAAGGTAAGAAGGTAGGTTTTGCCCTTGCTTATTGCGATAATGATGGCAGCAAGGAACGGGAGAATTTTATTGGATCTGTCTTTGTTCCGGGAGAGGATAAGAATCAGGGATGGATCAATGCCGATATCTTTGGCACCCTGGTATTGGAGGAGTAAAACTATTTAAGCACAATATTGCTATAAGCACTGTTTAAGGTAAAGATCTTTGAGGTTGTTCCTTTTTGTGAATAGCCAGTATGAAAAACTTCCTGCCCGCTTTTGTTACTGCTAAGTGTCCAGGAGGAGGGATAGCTAAATTCTGATCGGGTGTTCTTAACAGTGACCGAAAATGGCGTTGAAGGCATTACACATTGGAGTTCTCCATTCTGAACCCTGATATCTATTTTCGAAAAGTTAGGATCCACTGCCTTGATAGATAGCAACCCCAGATCGTTCTTCCCCATAAGGCTCTTAAGGACTTTATTTATGATCACTTCTGAAGAGGTGGTAGTGAGGGTTAATTGTGTTACCACATCCAGTTCTATTGCATCCGAAAAACTGGTATTCAAATTGCCATATTTCCATTGTGCCACTTTTACAGGGGAATAGGACGCGTTGATCTGCGTCCTGTCTCCCTCAATAGTTCTAGCCTGCAAGCTTGCGTATGCCAGTTTTGCATTCATATTCTTTGTATTGGCTGCCAGTTTTACCTGTCCGTGACGTACATTCATCTTTAAGGTAGCCGACTTTGGCATTTTAATTTTGATGGTCTTTTTTACCTTATAATTTTTGGACTCACCATCCTTGGAGCGAAAAAAGATATTGGGTGCATCTGTATCCCGCATTTCAAAGAGGGCCTTTTGCCTGGCTTCCTGAGCATCTTCTATAGCTCTTCTCCGCTCTTCTTGCGCCTGCTCTCTCATTTTCATGGATTGCTCGCGCATTTCTTCCCGTTGCTGCATCATTTCTTCCCGCTGCTCTTCCATGGCCTCTCTGCGTTCTTGCATCAGATCTCGTTTAGCCTCAGCACGGGCAGCAAATTCCTTCCCCCAGGCTTCCATTTCTTCCTGATACTCTTTATCAAAATTCTTATTGAATTCCTTTTTCCACTTCTTTAAATATTTCTCTCCATCTTTTTGATATGCCTCATAATCAAAATTGACATTGGGAATTGGTGGCATAGGTGGCATTTCCGGCATGGGAGGCATTTCAGGGATTTGAAGGTCCATAAACAGGCCTTCCATATCAGGGAAAGGGGCCATCCTGGGCATTGGGTTGGCAGGATCCGGCGGCCATAATGATGTTCTCATAGACCAGTTGTTATTGCCATAGGTCCTAATTTCAATGGTATTACTGTTCCCAAGGATCTTGATACCCGAATTCGCAAAGTAGGCTTCCGCTTCCTCTTTCGTGGCCCCATCGAGTTCAATAATAGCCTCAACAGACACTTCATTCTTATCCCAGGTCTCAAATTGAATATCTGCATAGCTTGTACTAATATCGAGCACAGCCTCTGTTCCTACAGTGAACTTTTCATTATAGGTTTTGGTTTGCTTTTGAGCAACCATTTGTACACTCATAAAGAGCATTCCCAGGACAAATATCCTAGGCATTGTTGTTAGAAACTGTTTCATTTTCTGATGATTTTAATTGATGTAATTTTTCTTTTAATTTCAATAGTAATTGTAAGCGCAATTGTAAATTCTTAATAAGGGCACCTATGGTTTGTTCGTTGGGGCCCACCTCGTTTAATTCGTTGTTTAGTGATTTGTATTCTATATTCAACTCTGATAGCCTGTCCATAAAATCGTCTACAACTACTTTATTATCCGGCGACATTTCCAGGCTTGCTAATTCCAAATTGATAGAATTCACGTAATAAGTCTCCACAAGTTTTAGATCTGGTGAAACGTCTCCCAGCGAGATTCCCGAGACCTCCTGATTATTTGGGATCACCATGGTTTTTATAGGATCCTCGGTTGAAGTGTTTTGGAAGAATACAAAACCAAGACCCACCAATACCACTACTGAAGCTGCAATTCCAAAAAGGTAGAACCGTGATCTTTTAGGTTCTGGGAATACCTCCTCCAGCCGTTTTGAAAAACGTGCTTCGTGACCTTCTTTCAGTGCATACTTCTTAGTACGTTCTGCTTTAAATAATTCTCTAAGATCCTGTCCCATGTCGTTTTTGTGTTAAAATGGCTCTTAAAAAGCCTTTTCCTCTTAATAATCTAGTTCTGCTTGCCGTATTAGAGAGTCCCAGAATTTGTGCGATCTCCTCGTGGTCATAGCCTTCCAGCAGGTATAGTTGCAATACATACTGGTATTTATCTGGCAATTTTGTCATCGCAGTTTTTACTTCTTCCATAGAAACCTCCCCTTCAACCGTCCAATCCTGATCCTCTACGATCTGCAATGTGTTCTCTTTTATTTCTACTGCTCGCTCTTTCCTTGTTTTTAAAAAATCGATGCTCTTATTGATCACGATGCGTTTTAGCCAGGCCCCAAAGGTTACATCGCCTTTAAACTGATGAAGTTTCTGAAAAGCCTTTATAAATGCTTCTTGTAATATATCTTCAGCATCATCGCGATTGTTTACAAAACGCATGGCCACACAGAACATCCCATCACAATACTGCTTGTACAAGCTCAGTTGTGCTTTTCGGTCGTGCTGCTTACAGCGCTCTACCAGATCAATACGAAACATGTGGTTAGTTTCCAACGTTGGTTTTGTTGTTGCTGCTTAAAAGACGAAATAAAAAAGGGGATGTTGCAAAATATCCTACATTTAGGGGAATTTTAAGCAGATTACTTGCAACAAGTTACTATAAATAACGGTCTTATTGGCCTTACTACCTTAGACTACGGGGCCATCATCCAAAAAATTCTTATCCCCGATAAAAACGGCAAGCAGCACAATTGCGCCGTCGGATTTGAAGCACCGGAAGACTATTTGAAGGACCATCGATTTTTAGGAGCATGCGTCGGTAGATTTGCCGGCAGGATGTCACAAGGCCATTTTCGAATTGGCGAGACCACCTATCCGATCTTTGAGGAAAATGGGGTTCATCTCCATGGTGGCCAAAAAGGTCTTGGGCGAAAGTTTTGGAAGCTCAAAGATCATTCTGATGCGCCAGATCCCTATGTTACCTACCAATACTTAAGTCCACACCTGGAAGAAGGCTACCCGGGCAATTTAACCGTTACCGTGACTTATCAGCTTTTGGGGAATACTCTCAAAGTGTTGCACAAAGCAATAACAGACAGGCCCACCATAGTGAATTTGACCAATCATACTTATTTTACCCTGGATGAGGCAGCTTCCTTAGATGATATTGTATTACAGATAGGGAGCGAAAAAATAGTTGATACGGACAAAAAATTGCTACCCACAGGAAGCATAGAGCTTGTGGAAAATACCAGGTTCGACTTTAGACAACCAAAAAAACTGGGCAATATTAGACTAGACACTCCCTATGTAGCAGACCCCACAAAAAAACCGTTGGCAACGGCTCGTTCTATAGCGTCAGGGATACAATTGAGCGTACGATCTAATCAACCGGTCTTAGTAGTATATACCCCTGAAGACCTGGCGGCAATTTGTTTTGAAACACAAAATTATCCGGATGCTCCAAATCAGCCCACTTTCCCCTCCTCTTTACTACTTCCCGGAGAAACCTATGTCAATGAATCTTTTTTTACATTCGATTTAGTACCTTAGGAACTTAGAAATAATAACCTATATCATTATGAAAACATTAAAATGGATCGTTGGCATACTAGCCGTATTAGCATTGCTCTTTTATTTTGTAGCTATGCCTTTTTTAAGAACTCAAACCAAAAAAAATAGTCCGGAGACAACTACAACATATACGCAAGGTGGCTATGACCTCCTGGTAAACTACAGTAGTCCATCCAAAAAAGACCGGGTGATCTTTGGAGAACTCGTTCCCTATGACAAAGTTTGGCGTACTGGGGCCAATGAGCCTACCCGTTTTGAGACCAAAACAGATCTTATGATCATGGGCAAGGCTTTACCGGCCGGCAACTATTCCCTTTGGACAAAACCAAATGAAAGCAACTGGACGGTGATCTTTAACAGTGAGATCCCGGATTGGGGTGCAACCCTAAGCAGCGCAGGAGCGGATGCTACCTGGAACCCTGAAACAGATGTTTTACAAGTTGAAGCACCTGTCATAAAGATGAATCAAAGCCAGGAAAGCTTTACTATCAGTTTTGAGGAGAATAATGGGCTATTCCTGACATTTGCCTGGGATACTACCAAGGTACAGGTACCTATTAGTAAATAGACTTGGGGGTAAAAAAGAACATAGGTGATAAGAGCGCCTCTTTTATAAAGAAACAACGGGCGCAAATGCCCTCTGTTCCTGATCTCATTACCGGGATCTTAAAAGGAGATCAGGCACTCCTGGCCAGGGCCATAACTTTGGTGGAAAGCACACAAGCAGCCCATCAGGAAAAAGCCTATGAGATCATTGAGAAATGTCTTTTAAAATCCCACGATACCCTTCGTATTGGCATTACCGGAGTTCCGGGTGTAGGAAAAAGTACCTTTATTGAGAGTTTTGGAACTATGCTCACTAAGATGGGTATGAAGGTAGCTGTATTGGCCGTAGATCCCAGCAGCACCATAAGTAAAGGGAGTATTTTGGGAGATAAAACCAGAATGCCACAACTTGTAAAAGATCCAAATGCTTTTATTAGACCCTCCCCTTCCGGGGAGTCGTTAGGTGGTGTGGCCAGAAAAACAAGGGAAAGCATTATTTTGTGTGAAGCGGCTGGGTACGATGTTATACTGGTGGAAACCGTAGGAGTAGGCCAGAGCGAAACTGCCGTGCACTCTATGGTCGATTTTTTCTTATTGCTGAAACTT
The DNA here is from genome assembly GCA_963796935.1 of uncultured Flavobacteriaceae bacterium. Taxonomy (GTDB): domain Bacteria; phylum Bacteroidota; class Bacteroidia; order Flavobacteriales; family Flavobacteriaceae; genus Muriicola. Next base: position 186,269 of record CAWCNT010000013.1, on the reverse strand, counting down.
ACAGGTGCCGGTGACGAACTTCAGGGTATTAAAAGAGGTATTATGGAAATGGCAGATGCCATCGTCATCAATAAAGCCGAAGGAGACAATATTAAACGGGCAGAAAGGGCCAGGTCTGAGTTTGAAAGGGCACTGCACCTCTATCCTCCCAAAGAGAACGATTGGGCCCCTAAAGTACTTACCTGTTCCTCTATTACTGGTGCCGGTATTCCGGAGATCTGGGAAATGATCAGTGAATACCAAAGTATAAACAAGGCTGGTGGTTATTTTAATGGTAAAAGAAAATCTCAAAACACCTATTGGTTCCATCAAACGGTTGAAAGCCTTTTAAAACGTCAGTTCTACGGTGAGAAAGCCGTAATAAAAGCAATGAACCCACTGCAAAAAGAGGTGGAAAATAATACCATTTCCCCTTTCAGAGCTGCAGAAAAGCTTCTGGAACTGTATGCAAAAGGTCTTAAATAAAAAACCTAAATTTGCCAGCAAACAACCAGCTTTCATGAACCCTAATACCCAGGCACTCCTATCTATCGTGGTTCCTCTTTATAATGAAGAGGAAAATGTAGCACTGCTCACTCAAAAGATCCATGAAAGCCTCGAAGGGTATACCTATCAGATCATTTACATAGACGACTTTTCCAAAGACAAGACCCGCTCGGTCATACAGGAGTTGAAAGATCCAAAAGTACATTTGTTGGCACTTAAAAAGAATTACGGGCAAAGCCTTGCCCTGGCAGCCGGACTAGATTATGCCCAGGGAGAATACATCATCACAATGGACGGAGATTTGCAAAACGATCCAAGTGATATTCCACAAATGCTGAGTTACGCTTTAGATGGTGAATACGATGTAGTGACCGGGATCAGGCAAAAACGAAAAGATTCACTTGTAAAAAAGATCCCTTCCAAGATCGCTAATTTTCTGGTAAGACGCGTCACCAAACTAGATATTCAGGATAATGGATGTGCCTTAAAGGTCTTCACCAAAGACATTGCCAAGGACCTCAATCTCTATGGTGAAATGCATCGCTTTATAACCTTACTTGCTTTTTTAGAAGGGGCTCAGATAAAACAAGTGCCTGTAAAACATCATGCGAGGCATGCCGGAGTATCCAAATACGGTTTAGAACGTGTTTTTAAGGTTGTGGCAGATATGATGCTCTTATTGTTTATTCGCAAGTACTTTCAACGTCCTATACACTTATTTGGGATCCTTGGGGTGCTACTTATTATGTTGGGCATTCTGATCAATTTTTACTTGCTGATCGTTAAATTAGGTATGGGAGAGGATATTGGAAATAGACCGCTACTTATTTTTGGGATGATGTTTATCCTGGGAGGAATTCAACTCTTTACTATTGGGATCGTTATGGAACTCCTGATCCGAACCTATTACGAATCCCAAAGCAAACGACCTTACAGGATCAAAAATATAAGCATAGGTGGAAAACCTTCGTAAAAAGGGGATCACCCTGCTGAAAGTAGCCATAAGTGGGGCTCTGCTCTATTTTATTTTTACAAAAATTCCCTTTTCAGAGGTTCTTACGATAGTTAAAAAATCGCAGCCTTTATATGTTTTTGGCGCCTTGTTGCTTTTTGTTGTTTCCAAGATCATAGCTGCTTTTAGGCTCAACCTCTATTTTCATGAAATTGGAGTACCATTAACTCAAAAAAGTAACCTCAAATTATACTCTGCTGGGAATGTTTTATAACCTCTTCCTTCCGGGCGGAATTGGCGGCGATGCCTATAAAGGGTATTATATAAAACAGCATTTTGAAGTACCTACTAAGAAGGTAGTGGCGGTGCTCCTTCTGGACCGTCTTAGCGGACTCTTGTTACTATTTGTTTTTGCATGTATCCTCGGAATTACTCTAGAAGTTCCGGAGTTGCTTCATTTTAACTGGCTAATAGGACTGTGTATTCCCTTGAGTATCCTTATTTTTTGGGGATTGCAGCAGCGATTTTTTACCTATATACTACCCGTTTTTTGGCGTTCTAATGTCTTATCTGCTTTAGTTCAACTGGCACAGCTGGCATGTGTTCTAATGATCTTACAAGCACTGAACATTCAGGTATCTACCGTAGAATATCTATTTATATTCCTGATATCTTCTATTGTTTCAGTACTCCCATTGACCATTGGAGGTATTGGCAGCAGAGAACTGGTATTTTTATATGGTGCACTATGGTTGGGTCTGGAAGAAGACCGGTCGGTGGGTATTAGTATGCTCTTTTTCCTGATCACTGCCTTTGTTTCCTTACTGGGAATTTGGTATCACTTTAAGAAACCAACCCTGAACACAAAACCATAGTCACTGGTCCTTATTTAATGTGTAGAAGATACATCTTGTTTAAAACTGAAGGGCGTGTTGTTGGGTTTAAAAATTTTCCTTGAAGTCGAGTGATCCTGAATTGATCTACTTCATATTCGGTGTCCCATTCAATTCCTGACTTATTTAGATCAGATAGTTGGTCCTCAGTGGTATAAATCCACACATCTTTTAAGGAGCGTATCTCATTTGTTGTGGATATTTTTACCGGATGTTGGTTGTAGAAATCCAAGGCCCAGGAGTAACGTGCAGATAATTTATAGATTCGGTCAACAGGAATTTCTTGTTTTTTCACGATGGCCGCCATATTAGAACCTCCCTGATAGTTTAATAATTCCGGGTAGAAATGAAGATTTAAAACTCCATTAAGCAGTACGGAAGCCAATACTGAAATAGTAATGATACGGATATAAGGAGCCTCTTTTTTTACAATAAAATAAGCAACAACACCATACCCAATAAAGAGAGGTAAGTAAGCCAGCCAGGTGTCCCATTCAAATACATAAAAACAGATCAGGGCTGTAACTGTAAATACAAGGCCCAAAACAAAATATTGTCCGGCCAGAACCAGGTTAAGTGCTTTGGTCCTTCCTCGCTTTTTAAGCGATACCAGATAGGCCGCAGCCAAAACAGAAAACAAAGGAATAAGAATATTCAGGTAATGTGGTAATTTAAACTGAGCAAAACTTATAATAACAAACAGAAGGCTTATTCCTCCGACTGTGAGCAACTCATGTTTTGAATTTCTTCTGAAATGCAACTTAATAAAGGTGCGTAATTGATTCCAGTAAGCGGCTATCCCAATGATCGTCCATGGTAGAAATACCCACAGAAAAGTGTGAAAGAAAAAGAAGTAATCGCTGCTGTTCTTCCCTACCCCTTCGCCACTAAGTCTTTCAAAACTCTGTTCCCAAAAAATAAAAAACAGACCACTGCGATTTCCTTTCCCTCTTATAATTTTTTCAGGATGCAGATCAAATTGCTGATAGTATGCATAGAGCATTGGACTGATGGTCAATGCAAAGACCGCCAGAGCTATGATCACTTTCCAGTGTAATAAGACCTTCCACTTACCGGTATAAGCTACATGGCATAATAATGGGAGCCCTATGACGAGTAAGGCGATCTGTCCTTTGGTTGAAAATGCTATTCCCGCACCAAAAGCTCCTAAAATCAATGATACTAAGTTCCCTTTTTCAATATAAACAGCCAATTGCCAGATGGCAAAAACGGTAAAACCGGTAAGAACGGCGTCTGTACGTACGTCAATGTTAGAAAGTACGATGGTTTGTGCCGATAGGAATATAAGTGCCGCCAGTTTCCCAACGTTGTTATTATAAAGGAGTTTTCCCAGGCCAAAGGTACTATAGGCACCTAAAAGGGAAGCAAGTATAGCCGGAATACGGTAGGCCCAATCATATATTCCAAAGAGTTTATAGCATATTGCGGCCAGCCAGTAATGCATATGAGGCTTGTCTAAGTATTCCTCCGGGCCTTTAAATAGACTTAAGAAGTCATTCTCCTGTACCATGCGCATCGCCATGACAGCAAATTGAGCAGAATCGTTCTCTAATAGGGTAACAAACATTCCTGCCAGATATACCAGTAGGATCAGCAATACCAAACTCCAGTATCGGACGGTCGATATCATAATTGTAACCTGTTAAGGGTTAAAACATACAAACGATAGAAAAGCCAGCCCATAAATGAGCCTGCCAAGGCACCCGAAAGTACATCGAGCGGAAAATGCACTCCTACGTATATTCGACTGTAGGACACAACCATGGCCCATAAAATTATTATCCAAGCAAAAAACCTATAGGATTTCCTAAAAAGATGAGCAAAAAATACTGCGATGGCGAAAGAATTGGCAGCATGGGCCGAAAAATAACCATACTTACCTCCGCAGGATGTCTTTACCAATCTAATAAGTCCGGAAAGATCGGGGTCATAACAAGGTCTGAGTCTACCTACACCAATTTTAAAAAAGTTAGAAAGTTGATCACTTACGGTGATCAGTAATGCAATACTTACCAAGAGTAATAAGGTCTTTTTTAATCCAAGGGATCGGTATGCGAGTATCAATAAGAGTACATAAAGGGGAATTGAACTCAATTTGTTGGTCATAAACATCCAGAAACCATCCCATGTGGGCGATCCCAGATTGTTCAGATACACAAAAACCTCTTGGTCTAAGTGGAGGAGTTCTTCCAACATATTACGAATCGTATCGTGCTATTTCCCTATCATAAAATTTATTGGCTGCCTCTATAAGATCTCTTGATTCAGCAGTAAGTTCCTTTTCATCGTCTTGAGTAAATTCCTCCAGCCATTCCACCTCATCATCTTCCAGATTGATCACAAAGCGAGGGTATTCAGTGTGGATTACAAATATGGCAGACGGATGATCCGTATTGTCGCCCATTAAAAATTTAGGTAGGTCCATAAGTTGTATTTGTCAGCATAGTTACGGCCTTTTTACGGCTACTTCTAAGGCTAATTTCTTTGTTAAATAATTAAATCGAAGATACAACATAATCGCCGAAGCGGTAAGTCCGGCGAGTAGTCCTATCCAGATACCTGTACTTTTTAATTCAGTATGCAAACCAAGGTAATAACTAATAGGAAAGGCTATCATCCAGTATGCAATAAAGGTAATTGCAGTTGGAATTTTTACATCCTGCAGCCCTCGCAAGGCTCCCAGGATCACCACTTGTAATCCGTCAGAGATCTGGAAGAAAGCTGCTACCAATAATAATTCTGCTGCCATGCCAATAACTTCCATATTATCTACCTGGTTACCGAGGTCGTCCACGTCTAAATAGATGGTGGGGAACCAAAACCTACAAACCAGGAAAAGGGCCGCAAAACCAATTTCTACTAATAATGTAAGAAAGAAAATAGACTGGGCAATTCGCCGCAATTCGTTGAAATTCCTTAATCCTTTTTGATTGCCTACTCGTATCATGGCTGCCACTCCCAGCCCCATCCCAAACATAAAGGTCATGCTACTAAGGTTTAGAGCGATTTGATTGGCTGCCTGCGGATTTTTACCTAAAACACCACTTAACCAAATGGCAGCTGTAAAAATGGCTACCTCAAAAAACATTTGTAGGGCTGAAGGAAAACCAAGGTCAATGATCTTCTTCATTACTTTTCGTTCCAGTTTTCTAAAGTTAAACCCCGTAACATAAAATTGGAACTTCTTCTTTTTATTTAATAGTACCCAGATAAAGATCAACATCACCACTCTGGAGATCAAAGTACCAATAGCTGCACCTACAATTCCCATTTTCGGAAAGCCAAAAGAGCCAAAGATCAACAGGTAATTAAGTATAATGTTGAGCACATTAGCAATAATAGTGGCGTACATTGGGTATTTGGTCTGTGATAGTCCCTCAGAAAATTGCTTAAATGCCTGAAACATGATCAGAGGTACCAGGGAAAAAGCCACAAGATCCAGATATGGAATGGCCAGAACCACCACTTCTGGCGGTTGATCCATCATGTACATCAATGGTTTTATCAGAAGTATTAGCCCAAACAGGGAAAATCCCAGCAAGGTACAGAGGACCAAGCCGTGCTTTAGTGCTCTTTTACCATCTTCCTTATTGCCAGCCCCATCTGCTTCCGCAACCAGGGGGGTAATGGCTGTGGAAAAACCGATCCCAAGAGACATGGCTATAAAAACAAAACTATTTCCCAGTGATACCGCAGCCAACTCGGCAGTGCCTAATTGCCCTACCATAATATTATCTGCAAAGGCCACAAAGGTATGACCCAACATCCCCAGGATAACAGGAACCGAAAGCCTTATATTGTAACGAAATTCTTTGGTATAACGAACTAACAAACGTATGTCTTTTATCTTATAATTGTTTCGCCTCGTTCCAGTGAACGTCCATTTCTGCAAGGGTCATTTCCTTGAGGGATTTTCCTGCTTCTTTAGCTTTGGACTCCAGATAGGAGAAACGTTTTATAAATTTCTTATTTGTGCGCTCAAGGGCATTTTCCGGATTTATCTTTAAAAACCGGGCATAGTTCACCATAGAGAACAAAACATCTCCGAATTCGGCTTCTATTCGCTCTTCTGTTCCATTTCCTATCTCCTCCTGAAGTTCGCCAAGTTCTTCCTGTAATTTTTCAAATACTTGTTCGGGCTTTTCCCAGTCGAACCCCACCCCGGCAACCTTATCCTGTATTCTATTGGCTTTTACCAGGGCCGGCAAACTAGCTGGTACTCCTTCCAGCACACTTTTTTTACCTTCAGATAGTTTAATGTTTTCCCAATTTCTCTTTACTTCCTCCTCATCGGCCACCTCCACATCTCCATAAATATGAGGATGTCTGTTTATCAACTTGTCACATATTGAATTGCTAACGTCGGCTATATCAAAATCTCCCGTTTCAGAACCAATTTTGGCATAAAAGATTATATGGAGCAAAAGATCTCCTAATTCCTTTTTTACCTCCGGAAGGTCTTCATCTAAGATGGCATCGCCCAGTTCATAGGTCTCCTCAATGGTGAGGTGACGCAAGCTCTGCATGGTCTGTTTTTTATCCCAGGGACACTGGGCCCGTAACTCTTCCATGATGGTAAGAAGTCGGTCTAGCGCTTTTAATTGGTCTTTACGGGAATTCATTGGTTTGCTTTTGCGCAAAAGTACAAAGATGAAAGTTTTGGGAGTGCCCATTTTTTGGAGTATTTTTAAGAACCACTCCAGAAATTCCTGTTTGGTCTAATGTTTTTAAAACCCGGTATATGAATCGATCCTCCATTCTTGTTCTGCTATTCCTTCCAGGCATTTTTCTAAGTTGTTCTGCTCCTGCTACCTATGATGTCCTTATCAAAAATGGATATGTATTAGATGGTTCAGGTAGTAAAGGCTTTGTGGGCGATGTAGGTATAAATGCAGATACTATTGCAGCCATGGGAGACCTTACCGATGCTCAGGGAAATCTGGAAATTGATGCAACCGGACTTACCATAGCTCCCGGTTTTATAAATATGTTGAGTTGGGCCAATGTTTCTCTGATTGAAGACGGCAGATCTCAGGGCGATATCCGTCAGGGTGTTACCCTGGAAGTAATGGGTGAAGGTCATTCCATGGGACCATTGAACGAGACCATGGCCAGAGAAATGAAGGAAGGGCAACAGAGTATCACCTACGATATACCCTGGAAAACCCTTGGGGGCTATCTCACTTTTATGGAAGAAAAAGGGGTCTCTACTAATATTGCTTCTTTTGTAGGGAACGGTACGGTTCGCGAATATGTTATGGGTTATGAAAAAAGAATTCCCACTGAGGAAGAATTAGCACAGATGGAAGCCTTAGTAGAACAAGCCATGGAAGAAGGCGCTGTAGGTCTTTCTACTTCCCTAATTTATGTTCCCAGCGGACATGCACAAACAGAGGAGATCATTGCACTAGCTAAAATTGCTTCCAAATACAACGGTATGTACATTTCACATATCAGGGATGAGGAAGGCAAGCTTCTAGATGCAGTACAAGAATTGATCACTATAGCTGAGAAGCAAAACTCCCTGCTGAAATCTATCATTTTAAGGCATCCGGAACCGCCAACTGGCATCTGCTAGATAGTGCTATTCAAATGATAGATGCTGCCAGAACAAAAGGCCTGCCCATTACTACGGATATGTATATGTATAATGCCAGTTCAACCGGACTTAATGTATTACTACCTGCCTGGGCCAAGGAAGGTGGGCATAGCAGTACCATAGCCCTAATGGCACAACCCGCCAAGCGTAAAAAAATGATTGCTGAAATCGATTTTCATGTTCCGCCGGAAAATATTCTGCTGGTTGGGTTCAAAAACAAGGAGTTAAGAACCAATATTGGAAAAACACTGGCCGAAGTAGCGGCAGAACGAGGGAAATCGGCAAGAGAGACAGTGGCAGATCTTATTTATGAAGATGATAGCCGAATTCAGGTGGTTTATTTTTCGATGTCTGAAGAGAATATCAAAAAGAAACTGGCCTTGCCTTATATGGCTATTTGCTCTGATGCAGGCTCCTATACCAACGAAGGCGTATTTTTAGAACAAAGCACACATCCCAGAGCATATGGTTCCTTTGCGCGACTTCTGAGACATTTTGTACGGGAAGAAAAAGTGATCTCGCTGGAAGAAGCGATCTATAAATTAACGACCCTGCCTGCCACCAACCTGAAACTTAATAAAAGAGGCGCCTTGAAAGAAGGCTATTTCGCGGATGTTGTTCTCTTCGACGCGGATAAAATAACGGACAATGCCACTTTTAAAGAGCCACATCAATATGCCACCGGAATGATTCATGTCCTGGTTAATGGGGTACCCGTTCTCAGCAATGGAGAACATACAGGTGCCTTTCCCGGGAGATTTATAAAAGGACCCGGATACAAGGCCGAACCCACTTCAAATTAATGATAAAAAGGGATGTGTTACGACATTAAAGCAAGCCTTGAAGCCCAACTAAAACGCGCCAGACAATACGGTGATGAGATCGCGATTAGGGAAATAGAACAAAAATTAGCGCCCTTAACAGACCTTCCTATTTACCATGTGTCCGGATTTCAGCATCCGAAACTCCTGATCTACACCGAAGAAGATCGCGTTATTCCCGAAGTTGCCACCTGGGGTTTGGTACCGCACTGGGTAAAAGATAAAGTACAGCAAAAAAAGATCTGGAACAATACACTTAATGCCCGCGGGGAAACCATTTTTGAAAAACCTTCCTTTAGAACTGCGGCTAAGTATCATCGCTGCCTGGTGTATGTAGACGGATTTTACGAACACCACCACTTTAAGGGAAAGACCTATCCGTATTTTATAGAAAGAAAGGATCAGCAGCCTTTAGTCTTGGCCGGATTATGGAATAGGTGGAAGGATCCTGAGACCGGCGAATATGTCAATACATTTAGTATTGTAACCACTGAAGGCAATCCTATGATGGCCAGGATCCATAATAATCCAAAACTACAAGGCCCCAGAATGCCCTTGATCTTGCTAGATGAAATGGAAGATAAATGGTTGATCCCAGTGGAAGAAGAATTGGATGAGAAAGCTATTCAGGATCTTATTCATTCCTACCCCGAAGAAGAACTTATGGCGCATACTGTCCATAAACTACGAGGCAAGGATTATATTGGGAATGTCCCGAACATCAGTGAGGAGGTACTCTATCCGGAACTTCAGGACCAAGATCTGGAATTATTTAACTAGATCGAACATCCGTGTATACTTAATGATCAAGCTGTTATTGAGTGGATCTCCGTCTCTTAAATTATGGTTATAGACCACAAAGAGTCCGGTATTAGCCCTTTGCAACCAGCTAAAGCGAACATTTACAGCCCATAGATCATTGACAGTATTGTTCTGTATCAACCCCTGAAGATATATACTCGGGGTAAAGGCATACGATAGCTGCGTTCTTAGGATATTGGCGGTAAAGCTTCCTCCGGGTAATTCAAATCTGTTGTTTTGATAGCTAAGGTCAATATTAAAATTATCACCCTGGCGGTAGCTAAGTGTACCACTGTTTAAATACCGAGAACCTCCAAAAGAACCACCCATCACAGAACGCACATTGATGGAGAGTGGCTTACTTCTATTTGTAAAAAAGACTACTTGTGCTTCCGTATGGTCATAGGTCCCAGCAGGTACAATAACGCCCTCAGAGATCTCAAAGGCATTGACCACTCCTTCCGTGGTAAGATTCATCCCGGTATGGATCTCCAGCCCGCTTTTAAACTCCCAGTGGTTATCTAAATGAAGGAAACCAGTTTCCTGAAAACCATCAAAATTCCAATATCCCCGATAGGAAATATGGGGCCGTAATTCCAGGATCTTCGAGTTCTCCTTTTTAGGTCTGTAGCGATAAAGAATCAGAGCCTCCGGCTTTCGGAAAGCAGATCGCAACAAGAAGCCTACCTCCGGATTAAACCCCTGCCCCACTTCTGTATAAGCTACCCGCATTTCGAGGTTGTTCCATAAATAATCGGCCTGCATTTTATAAGCATGAGCATTGATCGTATCATTAGGGTCATAGGTACGCGCATAAAATCCGGATAAACGTGCTTTGTTTCCCAGTCCTAATTTACCATCAATGGCAGCAGTACGGTTAAAATCATCGCTGTTCTCTAAACCAGAACGATTGACAAATACAGCTCCTAATGCCGACCTTCCTTTAAATTCATGATTAACTCTGGCCACACTAAAATTATTCTTTTCAATACCCGCATCAGCGACGTCCTCCGTGAACATTGACAACAATCCAACATTGGTCCTATTGAGCTTTCCAGATAGTCGGGCACCTCCAATGATTGGCACCAGATTACCTTCGGACCCTATTCCTATTCTTCGGCTAAAAAAAAGATCTACTTCTCCCGGACTTCCCACGGAAAATAAGCCTGCATTTTCTAAGAAAAATGCTCGTTTTTCAGGAAAGAACAGATTAAATCGATCAAGATTTACTTGTTGATCATCTACTTCTACCTGGGCAAAATCAGTATTATAGGTAACATCGAGGGTTAGGCTTGGCGTTATACTATATTTAATATCTCCACCGGCATCCGGGCTAAAATCCAGACTAGGATCTGTTTGTTCATAATCCTTTTCAAATTTGCCTAAAACATAAGGTATTACCTTTAAATTGCCGGGGCTTCTAAGATCGAGACCTGTCAAAGTACCTGCCAGAGATAACCTGTTGATGGAAAATCCAAGTGGTATTGGTGCCCAATAGGCTACCTCGTTAGACTTTCGAATATTCCTTCTAAAATTGATGCCCCAATCTTTGCCAGATTGGAAACGAATCGTTCGCAAGGGAATGGCAAATTCTGCACTCCATCCAAATTCTCCTACCTGGGTTTGAACCACCCAGCTGGCATCCCAGTTTAAGTTAAAACCACCAATAGTACCCCCTTGTTGTCTGTTTGCGTTAAAATTTCCTTGCCCTTCATTGTCTACCTGTGCATCATACTCCACCCCCTGTGAGTTGGTGCCAAAAATAAAGCCGTTCTGACCGTCTTTATAGGTGTCCAGGATAAAAATAAAGGCATCAGTATTGTCCAGATTAGCGTCTCGCCTTGCATCAGAAACAACTAATTCTGAAGGTCGTGCATCATGACAGACCACTGATAGATAAAAGGTATCATCTGTATATGCTATTCGAATATCGGTTCGTTCACTGGCCGGGTATCCAAAATTGGGTTGGGTTTGAATCAGATCACTGTACTGTGGAATGGCCTGCCAAAGCGGATCATTCAGCACCTCCCCGTCTATCTCCGGTGCAGATTCTATCTTTACGGCCTTCATACTGGGCCTGTCTCCTTCGTAGGTAGTTCCCTTATTCTGAGCTGAAACAGATAGACAGAAAAATATATTCAGAAGAAATATAAAATACTTGGCACGGATCATTGGAAAAATTGGCTGCTTAAAGTATTAAATGTAACATTATTTTTAAAATTATGAGGTCGCCAAGAACTTCGAAACATCAGATTATTTCATATTTTAGAGCTTCGTCCAAAATGGACCTAACCTGAACAACTATGAAAACACCTTTTCTACTTTTAGTATCCCTATTCTTTAGCATAGGTATTTATGCACAGGAGATCATTAATTTACCGCATGAGAGTCCGGAAAATGTACAATGGGAAGGAGGCGAAAAGGCATTCTTTTCCAAGATTTGGAATACTGAGGTAGTGTGTAATGTATCCATTCCAAGCATGGAAGTATTCAGACCCGATGCAGCTGTTGCAAACGGGACCTCGGTCGTTATAGCTCCCGGAGGAGGCCTGTATGCCCTAAGCATAGAAAGTGAAGGCAACATGGTAGCAAAATGGTTAAATAAAAAAGGAATTACCGCTTTTGTCCTAAAGTATAGACTGGTACCTACTGGCGAAGATGGGGTGCAGGAACTCAATGAAACGAGCAGTAACAATTTAGATGAGTTCATTAGATTGGTAGGTGCTGTAATGCCCTATTCTGTAGCCGATGGACTTACTGCTGTTCAATATGTTCGCGAGCATGCAGAAGAATTAGGTGTTCATAAAAATAAGATCGGGTTTATGGGATTTTCTGCCGGAGGAGCAGTCACCCAGGGAGTTGCTTATGAAGGCAAGGGGGATACCCGGCCAGATTTTATTGTCCCTGTATATGCATGGACCTCTGTTATGCCGGTACAGGAAGCTCCGGAAAATCCTCCTTTAATGCTAGTTATCTGTGCTTCCGATGATCCTTTGGGGCTTGCAAAGGGAAGTATTGAACTCTATAATTCATGGTTGGGGGCTGATCAAAAAGCCGAACTTCATATGTACTCCAAAGGCGGTCATGGTTTTGGGATGAAAACCCAGGGCCTTCCTTCCGATTCATGGATTGGCCGTTTTTACGATTGGGGAGTAGCCGAAAATATTATAGCGCCTATGAATTAAGAAATTAGTACGTCCATAATGATTCCCACTAAACTCACATGCTTTGTATTCCTTTTCGGTTTTTTGGCCTTCTATTGCACTGCACAAAAGACTGAGGATTTTACTGAGGAAATAGCAATGATTGCCCAACGAAATGACAGTATTTGGGATGAGAAGAAAGAAACAATAGTATTCACGGGGAGTTCTAGTGTGCGGTTGTGGGAAGGACTTGAAACTCTTTTTCCCGATCACCAGATACTCAATACAGGATTTGGGGGATCACAAACAAGAGATCTTCTCAAACATCTCCAACCTTTGGTACTTACTTATAATCCCAAGATGGTTTTTATTTATGCGGGAGATAACGATATCTATTTTAGGAAATCAACGAAAAGAATCATTAGAACAACCAAAAAGATCATAGCTAAGATTTGGCAACACCATCCTGAAACACAGATAGTTCTAATCTCGGCGAAACCAAGTATAGTTCGCTGGCATTTAAAAAAGCGCTATAATAGGCTTAATGGAAAAATTAAGGAATTCGCAGAACAAACTCCCCAAGTAGCTTTTGCCAATGTTTGGGATAGTATGTTGAAGAATGAAGTTATTAACGAAAATTTATTTATTGAAGACGGCTTACATATGAATCAAAAAGGGTATGACCTATGGTACGAGGTGATCAAACCATTTCTAAACTAAACTATATGAATAAAATGAACAACAGATTGGCTATAACGCTAGCAGTCCTAAGTATTATTATAAGTGTGGGGTGCGAGGCTCCGCAAAAAGAAATTCTAATGCCGGAAACAGATCTTTCAAGTGAAAATCTGATTCCTATGCCTAGTTCAATAATAGCTACAAATAGTGGATTTCGGTTAGATCAATACACGCGAATAGAAACGAGTCCAAATAATAACAGCTTGCAAGAAGTGGCAGCTTACCTAACAGACAAGATCACTGAAAAAACGGGTTTACGTCTAGACACAAGTATTGATGAAAGTCAAGATAATGAGGCGGTCATCTTTCTCCTCCAGAAGGAAGACAAACCATGGCCCAATGACGAAGCCTATACGCTTTCTATCAGTAAAGACTCCTTGATACTTGAAGCTCCAACGGCTAAAGCAGCCTTTAGAGGAGTACAAACCATAAGACAACTTATTCCTGAGATAAGCAACGACACTCTTGCAGAACACCCTATATGGCCTATCGCTACGGGCATTATAGAAGACCATCCTAATTTTGAATACCGCGGATCCATGTTAGATGTGGCGCGACATTTTTTCTCAGTAGAGGATGTGAAAAAATATATCGATCTTCTGGCATACTACAAAATAAACGTCTTGCATCTGCACCTGTCGGATGATCAGGGATGGCGAATTGAAATAAAATCCTGGCCCAAGCTAACGGAAATAGGTGGCAGCACAGAAGTAGGCGGAGAGGCCGGAGGATTTTTCACACAAGAGGATTATAAAGACATAGTAGCCTATGCTACGGCACGCCATATGATGATTGTTCCGGAAATAGATATGCCGGGGCATACTAATGCTGCCTCAGTCTCCTACCCATTTTTAGATGGCACAGGAAAAACGCCTCAGTTGTACCAGGGAACACGAGTTGGCTTTAGTACCTTTAATACAAGAAAAGATACCGTCTATTCATTTATAGATGATGTGGTGCGAGAGATCAGTGCTATTTCACCCGGACCATACTTTCATATTGGTGGAGATGAAAGTCACGCCACAAAAAAAGCAGACTACCTGTATTTTGTAAACAGGGTGGAAAAGATCGTTCAGAAGCATGGGAAGAAAATGATAGGATGGGACGAGGTAGCCCAGGCCGATCTTGATAGTACCTCCATAGCTCAATTCTGGGACAATGAACGAAATGCTAAAATGGCACTTGCAAAAGGCATGAAAGTGATACTGTCTCCCGCTAAAAAAACCTATTTAGATATGCAGTACGACACCTTATCTAAACATGGACTGCATTGGGCAGCATATATCCCCGTGGATACTGCCTATGTTTGGACCCCGGAGACCTATGTAGATCAAATTCCAAAAGACATGATACTTGGGGTAGAAGCACCTTTATGGTCGGAAACAATCAGCAACATCGAAGAATTAGAGTATCTGGCCTTTCCACGTGTCATTGGGTATTCTGAATTGAGTTGGAGTCTGGAAGAAAACAGGGATTGGGAAAACTTTAGAGTGAGACTTGCCAATCAGACTCCTTTTCTGGATATGATGGATGTAAAATATTATGCCTCTCCGAGGATAGATTGGGTAAAGAGCAATCGAGCCTACAAAGAGATCCTCAAAGATTAAAAAATTGAAAAGAGCAAATTTGATAACTAAAACCAACCTATTATGAGAACCTTATTGACATTTATTGCCTTCCTGTATATTGGCCTGGTATACCCACAAACTGAGCAAGACACTGTGCCTAAAGCGGAAGTCTCCACTACCATGCAGAGTGTAGTTATTAATGGCAGGACCATTTATCTAACAGCCCAGGCAGGAACTTTTCAGGTACGTGATGAAAATAATAAACCATTGGCCCTAATGGGTCATACATTTTACAGCAAAGGAGACAAGCGGGATAATAATACCAGAAAACGGCCTATAGTATTTGCTTACAATGGTGGTCCTGGTTCTTCGTCCTTCTGGCTCCATATGGGTATTTTAGGTCCAAAGCGAATAGTAGTAAATGACCCGGACTATACCCCTGCTGCGCCGTATCAACTGGTCAATAATAATTATTCTATCCTGGATGTAGCTGATCTTGTTATGATAGACCCGGTAGGAACCGGACTTAGTGTGCCTTTAGGAAAGGCCAAGTTCAAAGATTTTTGGGGAGTAGATCAGGATATAAAAAGTCTTTCTCTTTTTGTTAAACAATTTCTGATAGAAAACGACCGGATGAACAGTCCAAAATACCTCCTGGGCGAAAGCTATGGTACATTTAGGAATGCCGGGCTAATGAACAAATTGCTTGGCGAAGGTATAGCAATGAATGGGGTGATCATGGTGTCTGCAGTATTCGACCTAAGAACACTGCTTTTCCCACCAAATGACGACCTGCCCTATATTGTTCATTTCCCCACCTATGCGGCCACTGCATGGTACCATGACAGGATAGAGAATAAACCGGAAAATGTTTATGACTATCTCAACGAGATAAGAACCTTTACAGAAGAAGTATATACTCCTGCCTTGTTCAAAGGCGATATGATAGACATGGAGGAGAAAAGATCTGTGGCAGCTAAATTAGCAACTTATACCGGTACCAGCTCGGACTATTGGATGAAGGCCGATCTGCGAGTAACTAACGGCGAATTTTTCGCTGAATTCCTTAGGGAACAAGGAGAACTCGTAGGCCGTTTAGATTCACGCTTCACAGGCATCAATCAGGACCCTTTGGCACAAGAGGGAAATCGTGATCCTCAAAGTGATGCGATTTCACCAGCTTATATTGCAGGATTTCTCGATTATTTATATAGGGATCTCAAGGTAAATAAGTCTTTGAATTACGCAACTTCAGCCTACGAAAGAAAAGGGTTTAAATGGGATTGGTCCCATGTGGGAAATGACAGTTGGGGTACCCAAGCAGCCATTAATACAGGAATCGATATGGCCGAAGCCATGTCTAAGGATCCCAATATGAAGGTCCTGATCCTGAATGGTATTTATGATATTGCCACAGTTTTTTATGGGGTAGAACACAGCATCAACCATTTAGGGCTAACCAAGGAAATCAAGGAAAACATCCTGATGAAATATTATGAGGCCGGGCATATGATGTATACGCATCCACCTTCCATGGCACAGTTTAAAAAAGATGTGTCCGATTTTATCAAGGACACTTCCCGTTAACAAAAAAGGACGTCCATGACGTCCTTTTTAATTGAATATATCTTATTTATCCGTTCCGGGAAGTCCGGCAGGTTTCTTTGTCTGCCAGGTAAAAGGTGCTGCTTTTTTTGTCTCTGGCCATACCTCATCTAGGGTATCTGAACTATAGACAGTTCCATTCCTTATAACATGGGTGAGTGTATTTGTATTCCGCAAAGAATCTAATGGATTTTGAGCCATAATCAGAATATCTGCCAGTTTCCCTTCTTCTATGCTTCCAAGATCGGTTTCCAGTCCAAGAGCAGTAGCTCCGTGAAGTGTAGCCACTTTTAAAGCATCATGATTCTCCATTCCTCCACTTGCTACAGACCATAATTCCCAATGGTAACCCAAGCCTTGTAATTGCCCGTGACTGCCTATGCCGGCAATACCTCCTGCTTTTACCAGATCGTTCATAAACATAGCATGTTTCTGAAATACGTGTTCTTCATCCATAAACCAACCCGGTCGTCTTCTCGACTTTTTCGCTAATTCTTCATAAGGGGTGAAATATTGTAATTTTTTATTCCCCCACACATCTTCACGGGAATAGTAGTAATTCTCAGCCCATGGTCCACCGTAAGAAACTAATAAGGTAGGGGTCACTGCCATTTTGGATTCTGCAACAGTCTTCACTACATCCTGATAAATAGGATAAATTGGCAATGAATGTTCGTGCCCCGGATATCCATCGAGCAATTGAGTCATGTTTAATTTAAAGTCGAGACCACCTTCGGTAGTTGGCATTAATTTCAATTCTTTGGCAGCCATAATAATCCATTGCCTTTGTTGCCTGTTCCCTACCAGGTACATTTTTATGGTTTTGGTATTGTAATACTCACTGTATTGCTTCAACACCTCTTTGGCATGATCGAGGCTTGTAATTTTATAACGCCAAAAGCCTACACCGGGCCCGGTACTGTAAACCCTGGGACCATGCAGCATTCCGGCTTCCACCATATCTGAATAGGTCAGCACATCTGTAGTAGCCGTTTGCGGATCCCTGGTGGTTGTAACACCATACGCAAGGTTGGCCGAATATATCCAAACCTGATTCTTATGAATACCCCAGTTGGGCCACATATGGGCATGGGTATCCACAAATCCTGGCGTAAGTGTTTTTCCGCTTACATCAATTATGGTAGTCCCTTTTGGCACCGTCAAAGACCCTGAGGCTCCTACGGCTTTGATCCTGTTATTTTCTACAAGGACATCTCCTTTTTCTATGACCTCATCTCCCTTCATGGTAATGATTCTTCCTCCTTGTAATAATAAAATGCCTTTAGGCATCTGCTTTTTATATGCAACCTTGATCTTAAACTCCTCGGCTTTGAAGACAGCTACCTTTTCCTCCTCTTTCTTATCCTCTCCTGTCTCCGTTGAATCTTTGGTCTTCTCCGTTTTCTTTAGTTCTTTTTCTTTCTTTTTAACCGCTTCAACACTATCCTTGAATTGTTTTCCGTCTTCGAGATCGTAGCGGAAATGACTAGCTCCCAGGGACCAATGCACTTTTTTACTATCAGAGGCCCAGGCTGGGAATTCACCGCCCATTACCGTTAATTTCATTGCGGGAAAAGCGGCCTTATCTGCCGAAGCCAGAGAAATGGTAGGAGTTTTACCGTACCGTGGAATGGTCACCGTATAAATGTCGTTATTGATCTGTGCCAGAGCCTTCATTCCATCAGGAGAAATACGTATTTCGGAAGGTTTGGATGCCTTGTCATTATCTTCGCGGTCATCTTCTATCATCGGGAGATAACTGTTCTGCGATCCTTCCATATGATCTTTCCCAAAGATATCCTGAGACCCGTAAGTCTCTATCCCTTTTAATTTCAGATGTTCTTTTTCATCAGTGCCATCCCAACGAATTGAGATCAGTCCTTTGGTAGCATGACTTAAATAAACTCTATCGTCTGTTTTGGTAAAATGTGGTTGTTGCCGGCCTTTGGATTTATCTATAAATTGAATAGGGCCGCCATTGGAAGAAACCCAAACCAGGTCCTCCTGTGCTCTTCTGGTCACAGGACCAATAGCATCCTCGTAAGTCTGGGTAGTTCCTTTTAAAAAGGCTATTCTGTTACTCTTATAGGACCACTCCGGGGAACTGTAAATTCCTGGTTCTTGTGTTAATTGAATGGGCCTGGCTCTTCCATCAACATTAATCTTATACAAATGACCCCCTCCGGATTTCCAGGTAGTATATACAAGGTTAGTACCGTCTGGCGACCAACTGGGCTGGGCCTCAGTAAAATCATTACTGGTCAACCTCCTGGGAATACCTCCAGGGAGCTCCATTACATATAGTCTGTTTAAGGCTGTAAAAGCCAACCTTTTTCCATCAGGGGAAGGTTTTGCATCCCGGACCTGGGTCACAAAAGCTTCTGCCGTATCTTCAATGCGATAGTTAAATTTAAGGCGTGGTCCTAATTCTAAGGCAACGTCTGCCGAAAAAGGTATTTCATTAGCTGTATTTGTATCCAACCCTATTGCATAGATCTTCCCGCCATAGGAGGCAATTAGGTGCTTACTATCTGGCGTAAATGACATGGCAGGTAGTACCCCTAATGGAGCAATAGACTCTTGTTCATCTCTTTGCACCGGGTAGGCCAACCAGCGTTCTTCTCCAGTTTTTAAATTACGCAGTACAAGACCTGTTTGGGCTTCGAATCGATTTCCATAAACAAGCCATTTTCCATCCGGGGACAAGGTTGGAGTAAAGGCAGATCCATATCGGGATGTAATAATATCCATGTCGCCATCTTCCATATCATAAGTGCCTATTTGATATTGCGGAAGTTGTGCATTATAGTTCCAGGCATTTTGTCGTTGCGAAAAATATAACAACTTGCCATCTGCACTAAAGGCAGGATCTATTACCTTAAGGTTTTTCGGCTCCTCAATCAAAGCACTTCCTCCCCCACCTTCTTTGTGGTAGATATTTAATTTAATATTTCTTCTTCCTTTGGCGCCTACTATATAGTCACCATCTGGCGTCCATTCTGCTGAAAAATAATTATGCCGGCTTTCTTTACTGATCTGTTTTTCTTCCTTGTCTTCTAAACGAAGCGTCCAAATATTATCCGAGCCGCTTTTATCTGAAATAAAGACGATGGATTTTCCGTCCGGACTAAATCTTGGATGTACATCGTAGGCAATTCCGCTTGTGATAGCCGTAGCCTTTCCACCCGAAATTGGAATAGAATATATATCCCCCATAAGATCGAAAACTATGGTCTTACCATCCGGACTAACATCGAGAGACATCCATGTGGCTTCTGAAGTTGAAAAAGCAATAGTGCGCTCAGGCTCAAGCGGTAATTCCTTGGTAGCCTTCTTAATGGAATCAGTTTTCTGTATGGTATCTTGTGCCTGAAGTGATTGTCCCGGAACCAATAAAAGTGATAGTATAAATAGGAAAGTAATAGACCGAATCATTAGGAGTGTGTTTTAAATGAAGCTCCTAATATAAAGAAATAATACGGGAAGTTATCCTATTAAAATACGAGGGGAATGAGCTATTTTATTTTTTTTCTGTATCGGCTTCAGCCTCTTCTTCAACAGTGAAATCTGTGATCCCATGCTGATGTAATAAATTATACCATTGGATCACTTTTTTGATATCGCTGGGATACACCCGGTCCTCATCATAATCTGGTATTACCTCAAAAAAATACTCCTCTAATTTTAGCTTGTCTTCTTTGTGTCCAACTGAGGTTTTACCTCCATTTTCTTTCTCCTGAATCTTTTTGAAAACTGCTACCAAGGGCAATTCTTCTTCCAGGGTGAATATGGCGATCTCAGATAACACACTCACATTGCTGGTCATACCTACCGTGATCCTTTTACCATCTAAAAGAGACTCGGCAACAAAGCCCGTCCTGGTTTGGGTCACCAATTTGAATAACCCGGGTTTTCCCCCTATTGATAAAATCTTATCTAAGCTCATAGAATTTACTGATTTCGGCGCAAATATGAAAAATTAAACTGATTCAACCTTCCCTAACGTGCTTTTTTTAACAATGGAAAGCGCATTTTATAATCTACCTCAATTTTACCTTTCGAAATGTTGGTCAACTTCCCTTTTAATAAGCGTTTTTTTAGGCTGGAAACCTTATCGGTAAAGAGAATGCCTTCAATATGATCGTATTCATGCTGAATGACCCTGGCCAAAAGTCCGTCGTAAGTATGCAGTATGAACTTTGAATTGTTCATCCATATACTCAATGTTGATAGTATCTTTTCTGGATACATCCTCACGGATATCCGGAATACTAAGACAACCTTCGTTAAATGGCCACATTGTACCCGTTTCCTCTACAATCTTGGCGTTGATAAATACTTTTTTAAAACCTGCAAGTTGTTCCTGCTCCTCTTTTGTAAGATCCTCATCCTCTGCGAAAGGAGAGGTATCTACCAAAAATAACCGTATAGGTAACCCTATTTGAGGGGCTGCCAGACCAACACCATTGGCATTGTACATAGTATCCCACATATTACTGATAAGTGTCTCCAGACCTTCGTATTGCTGATCAATATTTGAACACACTTTCCTGAGTACAGGATCACCATATGCTATAATAGGTAATATCATCTATCGTAATTTTATCGCTTAAATCTTGTTCTTAAAACGTTACCAGTATTAATCCAATTAATTATATCCACATACATAAAAGTAAGTTTAAATAATTTTTTGCCATTGTAAAACATGGCATCTTTCTTTTTTTTGGAAGGATCAACCTGAATATGTTGCCTGTTATTTAAATTCTCATTGCGATCTAAAGAAAATGAAATTTTATTTTTAAAAGGTAATTTGTGAAATCGATTAATAATCTTCTCATCGGTTTCTCTTCGCTCACATATGGTAAAATAGAAATTATCTTTATCCGCAACTAAATTCATTCTGTTTACACGCCGTTTCCATTTATCTATTACTTCCTCCTGATTGGAATAATGTTGAAAATGAATTTCCAGGTCCCCTAAAAGTCCAATAGGATACTTATGTTTTAAATAGGTTTTATATTTCGAATGCTCTATAAATACCAGTTCGTGTTGAATGTAATAATCAAATCGTTCCAGCAGTTTAATATAACAAGGTCCAAAAAGGAAAAGGCCTACAAATGGGGTATTGTAAGGTATCCCTAGCCATTGATATAATTGACCCCCCCAACAATTCTTACTAATAATTACAAACTCCTTTTTCTTTAATCTTCTATTGTCTATCCACCTATATAAAAAACTAAAATACTGTCTAACTTTTCTCCGTATAAGACTCTCTGTGCCTCTCCTCATACATCAGTGTTTAACCAAATAAGCCTGCAGAATAAGCGTTGCACTAATCTGATCCACCATCTCTTTGTTTCGTCTTTGTTTTTTCTTCATTCCGGAAGCGATCATGCTTTTTACGGCCATTTGTGAGGTAAATCGTTCGTCCTGTCTATATATCGGTGTTTCAGGAAATGTTTGATTTAAAACCTTGATAAAAGGTCCGATCAGGGCTTCCGATTCCGAGGGCGTATTATTCATTTGTTTAGGTTCTCCCACTACAAAAGCGGTCACCTTTTCTTCACTCACATATTTTATTAGGAAGGGAACTAGATCTGAAGTAAGTACAGTAGTAAGGCCCGAAGCGATCAATTGTAATTCATCCGTTACAGCGATCCCCGTTCTTACTTTCCCATAATCCAAGCCAATGATCCTCCCCAAGAATTTTTTTTTGCAAAAATACAGGATAAATTGTTATTCCTATAAAATTTGACCTCATAATCCCGACCTACCTCTTATCTTTGCAAAAATTTTAAGCACCTCCATGAAGGAATTACAAATTACCATCGAAAAAGGTTGGGAGAACCGTGAATTGCTGCGAGAAGCTGATACTCAAAAGGCTATCAGAGAAGTGATCAATCTTATCGATTCCGGCAGCCTTCGATGTGCCGAACCTACCAAAGAAGGATGGCAGATCAATGAATGGGTGAAAAAGGCAGTGGTCCTATATTTCCCTATCCAGAAAATGGTAACGATGGAAGTTGGGATTTTTGAATACCACGATAAAATTCCTCTTAAAAAGGGATATAAAGAAAAAGGAATTAGGGTAGTACCACATGCCGTTGCAAGACACGGAGCTTATATCGCACCAGGAACCATTTTAATGCCCTGTTATGTGAATATTGGCGCCTATGTAGATGAAGGCACTATGATTGATACCTGGGCCACGGTAGGTAGTTGTGCTCAAATAGGAAAGAACGTACATATAAGTGGTGGTGTTGGTATTGGAGGTGTCCTGGAACCTTTGCAGGCTTCTCCTGTAATTATTGAAGATAATGCCTTTATTGGCAGCCGTTGTATAGTAGTGGAAGGAGTACGTGTAGAAAAAGAAGCCGTTCTTGGTGCCAATGTGGTACTAACCGCTTCAACTAAGATAATAGATGTTACAGGATCAGCGCCTGTGGAACTAAAAGGTAGGGTTCCTTCGCGCTCAGTTGTTATACCAGGGAGTTACACCAAAGAATTTCCGGCAGGTTCCTATCAGGTTCCTTGTGCGCTTATTATTGGGAAACGCAAACCAAGTACCGATTTGAAGACTTCCTTAAATAATGCATTGCGAGAGTATAATGTCGCGGTATAATTTGTAGGAATTTACGCGACAAGACAATTTTATGACATTTTTATTGTTATAACTTAGCATTTAATTCAAGTGTCTTTTTAGATCCTGATAGTATGAAAAAAGAGAATCAAAAAATTACAGCGCTTATAATCACCTTCAATGAAATGGGGTATATTCAAGCTTGTATTGATTCTGTTTCCTTCGCCGATGAGATCGTAGTTGTAGATTCATATAGCACGGATGGTACCTATGAATTTTTAAAAGAGCATCCAAAAGTAAAGGCAATACAGCACCCTTTTTCTAATTTTACACTTCAGAAAACATTCGCCCTCACACAGGCATCTAATCCTTGGGTTCTATTCCTGGATGCAGACGAAATTGTCCCTGAGGAATTAAGAAAAGAAATTGAAGCAACCGTACTGGAAGAAGAACCTCACGATGCCTATTGGTTCTATAGAAAATTCATGTTTCAAAAGTCTGAACTTCGCTATAGTGGATGGCAGACCGATAAGAATTATCGCTTATTCCAAAAGGACAAGGCCAAATTCTCTGATAAAAAAATTGTACACGAAACCTTGGAAGTAGATGGTACTTCTGGCATTCTCAATGAAAAGCTGATCCATTACTGCTATAAGAATTACGAGGACTACAAGGCTAAGATGTTGAATTATGGGCGATTAAAAGCCAGAGAAGATTTTTACCGTGAAAAGCGCTTTAATTATTTCTTCTTTGCCCTAAAACCAGCCTGGAAATTCTTTAACCACTACATCTTGCGACTTGGAATTTTGGATGGAAAAAAAGGAATTACAATTTGTTATTTGAACGCCTTGAGCGTCTTGGAACGTTACCGAGAATTAAAACGTCTTGAAGTAAAGAATGAGCTTGCTTATTACTTGCTGATGCCGTAGTAGGTCCACACCTGCTTTTTTGTCCTGGTCTCCTTTCGTATCGACTTATTTTTCTCAATAGATTCCGGTGTTTTATAACCCCTTTTATGATCTAAATGAACGCATACTGCGCTGTACCTTAGCTGTTTGGACTTGAGCCCGAAATTAAAAAGTCGCTCCCCTAATTCTCTATCCTGACCTCCGTATTGCATCCGTTCATCAAAGCCATTAACATTTAATATATCTTTTTTCCAACCAGAAGAATTATGTCCGTTCCAACTGGCATTGGTTGTAGTGATCGAATTAAAAAAAGTAGAAATAAATCCCCTGGCTGTGAGCTTGTTGTTTTTAAAGGTCTTTGGAATTCCCATCTCTTTTAACCAACTAATGTTAAAGCAATTCTGTGCTTCAATATCCTTTTTTGTGATGGCTTTAGAGATGTTCATAGGTAGCATGTAATAGCCGCCGGAAATAAAGTACCCGGGTTCCTTGTTAATATAATGCACCATTACAAAATCTTCTCGGGGAATACAATCACCATCTGTCATGATTATATAAGGTGAACTGCAGGCCAGGACTGCCTTATTCAGGATCCTTGATTTTTGGAAGCCTTCATCTTCCTGCCAAACATGAACAAGAGGATAAGACACTTTCTTTTCCATATCATCCAAAAGAGCCTTGGTCTTAGGTCCGGATCCATCATCCGCTATCACCACCTCAAAGTCCTTAAAAGTTTGACACTCGAACCCCCATAATACCTTCTCTAACCACTCCTCGGAATTATAGGTGCTAACTATGATAGAAATTTTCGGATCAGCTTGCTGCATCCTACAAAAATAGAAACCTTTGCTTAGAATCCATTTATTTCCTTTTTAAAAATTCATTTTCCTCATTTATCTTTGACCTATATGGTTCAAAGAAGCCTATTACTTCGCTAATCAAAAACTAATCTACAGGCATTGGCGAAACATGTTAATATTGTGTTTTACAACAATTGTTAAGGAATTGTTTGCTCCTGATTTTGAACATTTTTATCGTCTGTACGGATATGAAAATGTAATTTGCAACCGAATTTGAGTCTCAATATTAAATTCGATCCATGAAGGTTAAAGAGCTTCCATTATCTATATATACTGCTTTTCGTTTAAGGAGAATGTCTTTGGATCGTATACCTGACACATCTGAGAAGAAGATTCCTGTGATCATTTCATTAACAACCATAGAAGCGAGGATAGGAGTCGTAGATCTCGTGATAAGGAGTCTTATGAAGCAGTCAGTACAGCCAAAAAAGATCATCCTATGGATTCATGAGTCATTAAAGGATTCTTTACCCGCCAAACTTTCCGAATTGCAGAATGCACTATTTGAGATCAGGACCACGCATTTACATTCATCGCATAAGAAGCTGATTCACACTATGCAGTCCTATCCGGACACCGCTGTGGTCACCTGTGATGACGACCTGATGTATCGACCTAATTGGCTAAACCTGCTCTATAAGGAATCTCAAAATCATGCAGGCTCAATAATTGCAAACCAAACCAGAACTATAAAAAAGGATCCCAACGGCGATTACTTGCCGTATTCCCAATGGCCGGTAAACCAGGCAGAGAAATACGATGACTTTCGCGTCCTGCCTATTGGTGCCGAAGGTGTTCTTTATCCACCAGATTGCCTGGATCCCAGATTTGATGACGAAAGTTTATTTATGGAGTTGGCCCCCAAGGCCGATGATCTTTGGTTCAAAAGCATGTCGATCTTAAAAGGCACCACTTGCAAACTAGCAGCCAACAGGTCAAAAAATGCCATTCCTATTATGGGCTCTCAAAAAAGCTCTTTAAAACATATTAATATTAAAAAGGATTTTAATTCTGCTCAATGGAAACAATTGGTCAGTTATTTTGATCTTGATATTGTTTCTAAATCAAGCTAAAGAATGGATGCACTTACTCAAGAGATCAATTCATGCATTCAGGTACTGGAAGCAGGCGGACTTATTTTATATCCAACCGATACGGTCTGGGGAATAGGATGTGATGCGACCAATGAGGAGGCCGTCAGCAAGATCTATAGCCTTAAAAAAAGACCGGATACAAAAGCCATGATATGTCTGGTGGCAAATGATGGCATGCTTGAAAAACACGTAAAAAAAGTTCCGGAAGTAGCCTATGATATTATGGATCTGTCTACCAAACCAACGACCATTGTATATGATGACCCTGTTGGAATTGCTAAAAATTTAGTAGCGGCAGACAACACCTTAGCCATTCGTGTTGCTTCAGATAAGTTTTGCCGATATCTGATCAACAAGTTTAAGAAACCAATTGTGTCTACCTCTGCCAATGTAGCCGGCAAACCTACCCCTGCACACTTTGGTAAAATAGATGAGGCCATTTTAAAAGGAGTAGACTATGTAGTAAATTTGCAACGCGATACCCAAAATGGTTTATCCTCTTCCATTATTAAACTGGGCAATGACGGTACAGTAAAAGTCATACGGGAATAAATATGATTAAGACCAACTACAAGGAAGCATTACAAGATGAAGTGTTTAAAACGATCGCGGAAGCGGCTAAAACACTTTCATTGGAGTGTTATGTTATTGGAGGCTTTGTCAGGGATCTGCTGTTGGAACGCGGTATTCCTAAAGACATTGATATTGTAGCAGTTGGTAGTGGTATTGACCTGGCCAAAAAAGTGGCATCATTAACTCCTGGCAAACCGGAGGTTACCGTTTTTAAGAATTTTGGAACCGCCATGCTTAAATACAAGGATAAGGAAGTTGAATTTGTAGGGGCAAGAAAAGAGAGTTATAACAGAGAGAGTAGAAATCCTGTGGTGGAAAATGGCACGCTGGAAGATGATCAGAAACGCCGCGATTTTACCATAAATGCGCTGGCATTGTCATTGAATCTGAATAATTTTGGCTCGTTGATAGATCCTTTTCAGGGAGTGAACGATCTTAAATCAAAACTGATCCGAACGCCTTTAGACCCTGCTATTACATATTCTGATGATCCATTAAGAATGCTTCGCGCCATCCGCTTCGCATCACAATTGAATTTCATTATAGAACCCAGGTCCCTGGAGGCTATCACAGAGAACAAGGATAGGATCGAGATCATTTCCAACGAACGTATTGTGGATGAATTAAATAAGATCTTAATGAGCGAGGTTCCGTCTGTTGGCTTTAAACTTTTACATCAGACCGGATTAGTTGGATTGATCCTCCCGGAATTAATTGCATTACAGGGAATTGAAGAAGTTGAAGGCCAACGTCACAAAGACAATTTTTGGCATACTCTGGAAGTAGTTGACAATATTGCGAAGACCACGGATAACCTATGGCTTCGTTGGGCTGCCCTATTACACGACATTGGCAAAGCACCCACCAAAAAATTCGATAAAAAGATTGGCTGGACGTTTCACGCACATGAGTTCGTAGGATCCAAAATGGTTTACAAACTCTTTAAAAGGATGCATATGCCTTTAAATGAGAAGATGAAATTTGTTCAGAAAATGGTGCTGATGAGTTCGAGACCTATTGTTCTTTCCGAAGATTTCGTAACCGACTCTGCCGTGCGCCGTATGATCTTTGATGCCGGCGATTACGTTGATGATCTTATGACACTTTGTGAAGCCGATATCACCACCAAAAACCCTCGAAAACAGAGAAAATACAAGAATAATTTTCGCCTGGTTCGGGAAAAGATAGAGGAAGTAGAGGCCCGGGATCACGTTCGTAATTTTCAGCCACCAATTAGTGGCGAAGAGATCATGAAAACTTTCAATTTGAAGCCCTCACGGGAAATAGGGATCATAAAAGAAGCAATCAAGGAAGCGATCTTGGAAGGTGAAATTCCTAATGAATATGAAGCTGCCAAAGCCTATATGATCGAAAAAGGAAAAACCATGGGGCTTATTAAATAGAATTCATTTATCTCCAATGTTCTTAATCTATGCAACCGGGGCCGTCCTTCCATACTTTTCTTTAAAAAGAGTGGTATTTTTGTAGGCCAAAACACGGCTCTTATGATCAAATTATTTCGCCCACTAGCAAAAACCTCCCTCATCCTTGTCTATTTGGTGATCATCGCAGGCGCCGTGGTCCGCATGACAGGAAGTGGTATGGGATGTCCGGACTGGCCCAAGTGTTTTGGATATTACATCCCCCCAACTGAAGCCTCTGAATTGAAATGGCAACCTCAACGCGCATTTAAGGAAGGACAGGTGATCATTAGAAACGAATCTCTATGGGTAGCTACTGTAGACCATATCACAGGAAGCACATATAACGCTGCAAATTGGACCGCGTATCAAAAACACGATTATGCCATTTTTAATGCTACCCACACCTGGATAGAATACATTAATCGCCTTTTTGGTGCTTTGGCAGGTCTTGCTACGCTATTTCTGGCCATTGCCTCATTCTATTTTTGGAAAACAAATAAAAAGATCACGATCATTTCCTGGTTCATTGTACTTGGGATGCTCTTTCAGGCATGGCTTGGAGCTACTGTAGTGTATTCAGAATTGCTCCCTGCAAGGATAACTATACATATGATCATGGCACTCGTCATTGTTGCCTTGTTGATCTATGTGTTAGAGAAAACCACTATAAAAGCGGGCGTGGCGGTCTCTGTCCGCCAAATACATCAACTATTATGGCTGGCATTAGGTTTAACAATGATTCAAATTATTCTGGGAACACAAGTAAGGCAATTTGTTGATGATCAAATAGATCAGCTAGGAGAACAGGCCAAAATGCTCTGGCTCTCCCAACCCACCGCACAATTTTATATACACCGCTCCATTTCAATTCTGGTGGTTCTGTTCAATGCCTGGATCGCTTATCAAATTGTATCAAAAAAACTGGGATTGACCAAGATCTATTGGGTCCTGGTTCTAATAGGAGTTGAGATCTTATCCGGAATAGCCATGTATTATTTTGATTTTCCTTTTGGGAGTCAGCCACTTCACCTTGTACTGGCGTCCCTCTTATTTGGACTTCAATTTTATTTGGTATTGGAAACTCAAAAGACCGTAACAACCATTGAAACTTTGTAACTTTGTCCACCGGTAAATGTAGTAAGTATGATTTACAAGATCAGGATCATTCTGGATGCCAAAGAGGATATTTTTCGAGATATCGAGATAGAGGCTGAGAACACCCTGGAAGATTTTCACAACGCCATAACCCAGGCCTTTGGCTTTTTAGGTGAAGAAATGGCTTCTTTTTATACCTGTGATGAAAATTGGAACCAGCAAGAAGAGATCGCCCTTTTCGATATGAGCGAGGGAACTTCGTCTGTTCGTTTGATGAATGAGATCTTTTTGGAAGACATCCTAACCCGACAAACACCAAAGTTGATCTACGTCTATGACTTCTTAAGTATGTGGACCTTTTATGTAGAATTGGCAGATATTGTGGAAAATACCGAGGGCCATGACTATCCCAACGTGCTCTTTAGTTTTGGAGAACTACCCGAATCACCTCCGGAAAAGAATTTTGAAGCAGATCCCAATTTTGATTTTGATGAAACATTTGATCGGTATGACGATCTAGATTTTGAAGAAAACTGGAATTAAACTACTACGCCCTATCGGAACAGAATTTATGAACTACATTATTATCCCAACTCTTTCTTAAACCAAATTTCCCCTATGATCAATCTTTTTAATGCACAGATCGATAGTTTATCGCTACACCGTGTTGGTAACAAAAATAAGAATGAAGGTCTCTTTCTATCTGAAGAACCTCAACCTCTCAATGATGAAACCAGAGGTCTTTTAAAGGAATTCTTTCTAAAACCTTTTCGTGAAAAAGAAGAGAATTACTTTAAGCTTTCCCATGAGGCAGATCTTGAGTTCAATGAGATCTATCAGGCTGCCAAGGCCATTTTTGAGGATCCGGCCATGCTACAAGAACACGCCAGGAAAATAACGCGTTTTTTATACGACCAATCAAATCATCCACATATCAAAAGTGGAGAAGTCTTTGTTGCCCATTTCAGCAATATGGTTCTTGATAATGAAAAAATAGACGCTGTTGGGATCTTTAAAAGCGAGATAAAGCAAGAATTTTTACAATTCCAGGAAAAAGGAGCTCATCTCGAAATGATCCTGGAAGAGGGTGTGAATCTGAACAAATTAGATAAGGGATGCCTTATTTTCAACACCTTGGCGGAAGAGGGCTTCAAGGTATTGTCTGTGGACAGCAACCGATACGATACGAAGTATTGGCTGGAAAATTTTCTTGGGGTGAATGTCCTCCCAGACGACAATTTTTACACAAAAAATTATCTTAAATTCTGTCAGAACTTTGCTAAGGACGTAGTATTGCCTGCAGAAGATAAACAACAAGAAGTGCTGTTTATGAACCGGGCTGTAAACCATTTTGCAAAAAATGATGCCTTTGAGGAATCCATGTTTCTTAATGAAGTAATGGAGAATCCGGAACTTATCCCAGAGTTTAAACACTACAAGGTAGAAAAAGGCCCTAAGTATAGTATTGAGGATGTTTCAACCTTTCCTATTGCCAACAAAGCAGTTTCAGATTCCCGTAAGAAGATCAAAAATGTTATAACCCTGGATACTAATATTCAGATCCGTATGGATTTTATCAATCCAGAATCTGCTGAACGATTTGTAGAGAAAGGTTGGGATGAGGAAAAACAGATGTACTATTATCTGGTATACTTTAATAAGGAAATGAAGTAGTAAGGATTAGGTTTTTTCTGCAACCTATTCTACTAAAGTTTTATTTGATCTTGATCTTATTATCTATGATCTGCCTCATAGTTACATTTTCATAATTTCTTTTGACAAAATCTAAAGTAAGATTCAGGATCTCCCCCATTGTTTTACACTTTTTGAAAGTGATATCATGGGTGAAATCGAAAATTTCCATCTTTAATCGTTCTACGTTCTCGGGAAGGGAGATTTTATCCGTTTTGCAAGCGTTTATAAGTCGATTAATACGCTTGTTTGTACTTATGATCCGTTTGGCAATAATAGAGCGCTCTTCAACTTTATATTGTTCTATGGAATTCTCTAGCAATTTGCTTGATACCAACTCGACCATTTTTAAGTTTTCTTTAAAAAACTGTGGGCGGTATACATTGAGTTTTCCTTCAAAGCACTGCTGATCAAAATCAATGGCACGTATTCTGTATACGACGTGGTCAAAATCATGTATAGGGATGATTACATAGTTATAGGAACGCATGTCGCCCAATAATTGGATCATAGATCGCTCATTGAACTTTACAAACTCTTTGGCTAACTGCGACTTTTCAGAATCAGTACAGTGGGGTAACATATTTTTTATAAATATATCTCCCGGGATCCCCGCAATATGTTCCTCGATGAGTGTATCCTTACAAACAAGATAATTTAAATTATAGGGAGAGAGCATATGCTCCAGTTCTAACCCATATATGCGCGAAGCATCCGCCTTTTTTATATAAAAATAAGTGAAGTTCTCATTTAATATATTTCGGACCTTTATTCTAAAGGGCTTGGAATTACCAAACGTACAATAATCTACCGCATCAATATTGAGATACTGAAAAATATGATCGGTACCATCTGAATGAAGTACGGAATAGACTTTTTTTAAACTAAGATCAATTTCTTTGCGATCGGAATCGGAGTAATACACCCGAATCCACAAGGTGTCAACACCTTCATCATCATAGACCACCACAGAGCCCGAAAATCTGAGCAAATCTTCATAAAAGATGGGGAGCTCAATTTTTCTGTTGTACATTTCCAGGAAAGCATCGAGTTTTTTGCTCACCGGAAATGAGGGTTTTTTCTTGGACATCAGCCGTTGTTGAGTCATAGGAATTTACCTTTTATACGATTCTATTGTAACAATTATTGGTTTTCGTCGTCAAGTTACTATAAACTGCCTAAACAAAACACTATTTGGAAACGATTCTTACAGTCTCTAATCTGACCAAAAAATTCGGATACCTAACTGCTGTAAAAGATCTGTCCTTTTCTATAGAAAAAGGAAATGTCTATGGAATACTAGGGCCAAACGGCAGCGGAAAATCGACCACCCTTGGAATCGTCCTCAATGTAGTGAATCCCACTAGTGGATCCTTTAGCTGGTTCGATGGCAATACCTCAACCCATGATGCCTTAAAAAAGGTTGGGGCAATTATTGAGCGGCCTAATTTCTATCCTTATATGTCCGCCTTAAAAAATCTAAAACTTGTCTGTAAGATCAAGGGGGTAGCTGAAGATAAGATTGAGGATACCCTGAAACTGGTAGGATTATGGGAAAGAAGAAACAGTAAATTTAAAACCTATTCGCTGGGTATGAAACAGCGACTTGCCATAGCCTCAGCACTGCTGAACGATCCGGAGATCCTTATTTTGGATGAACCTACAAATGGGCTCGACCCTCAGGGGATCCATCAAATAAGGCAGATCATTAAAAAGATCGCCTCTCAGGGCACTACTATTTTATTGGCATCTCATCTCCTGGACGAGGTGGAGAAAGTATGTACCCATGTAGTGATCCTGCGAAAAGGAGAAAAAATATATTCGGGCAAGGTAGACAATATGCTCGCTAGTCATGGATATTTAGAGCTAAAGACTACTAATACAGCAGCCCTTATTAAGTTATTAGAAGAAGATCCCAGATTTGGAAAAATAGAAGAAGAAAGTGGATTGATCACTGCTGTATTAAATGAAAAAATGGATTCGGGTAGCCTTAATGAATTCTTATTTAAGAATGGGATCGTCCTTACACATTTGGTGATGAGAAAAGAAAGTCTTGAGGAACAATTCTTAACACTTACCAAAAACCTATGAAAAGGCTATTACAAATAGAATTCATTAAACTTTGGAACAACCGTTCCAGCAAGGTCCTTATCATTGCGTATTTCGTTTTACTTACGTCTATTGCATTGGTAGCTGCTATCAAATTTGATATTGGCCCCATTAAATTTCACCTTGCGGAACAGGGTATTTTCAACTTTCCTTATATCTGGCATTTTAACACCTTCGTCACGGCCTTTTTCAAGCTCTTTCTCGCCATAGTAATCGTTTCCATGATGTCTAACGAATACAGCAATAAGACCATCAAACAAAATCTGATAGACGGACTTTCAAAGAAAGAATTTGTACTCTCAAAATTCCTGACTGTTATTTCGTTCTCCTTGATCTCCACCATATTTGTTTTTGCGGTCTCTATGATCCTGGGGTTGATCTATTCTGACTATGATGAAATTTCCATAATTTTTTCTGACCTGGAATTTCTACTTGCATTTTTTGTAAAGTTGGTTGGGTTTTTCACTTTTTGCCTGTTTCTAGGGGTGTTGGTTAAAAGATCGGCCTTTGCCCTGGGATTCCTCATTTTATGGCAAGTATTTGAAGGATTTGTCAGGGGCATGATCCGCTGGAAACTTTTTGATTCTGAGACTACTGATGCAATCATGGGTTTCTTCCCGTTGAATTCCATGTTCAACCTAATTAAGGAGCCATTCTCCCGTCTAAATGCTGTTCAGACTGTAGCTAATCAGATCGGTGAAAAAGTGACATTAGACTACCAGGTTCATTTTTACGAGATCCTAATTGTATTGGCCTGGACCTCGATTTTTGTCTATTTGTCCTATGTGTTGTTGAAAAAGAGGGATTTGTAGTATATTGTAGTGTTTGCGAAGACACTATGAAAAAGATTGCCTCCATCGTCCTTTTTGGACTCCTTTCCCCATTCCTGCTCTTTAGCCAGGGAGAGACCTCTAATTGGTATTTTGGGAATGGAGCCGGCATCCGATTTAACAATGACGGAAGTGTTACAAATACCAAAAAAAGTAAGTTAGAGACCCTTGAAGGATGTGCTACCATCTCTGATACTTTTGGTGGACTTCTTTTTTATACCGATGGGATCACAGTTTATAACAAAAATCATGAGATCATGTTAAATGGAGAGGACCTATTTGGGGATCCCTCCAGTACTCAATCTGCCATGATCGTTCCAAAACCAGAGGATCCGGAACTCTTTTTTATTTTTACAGTAGATACTTCCCCTTTTGAAGGAGATCCTGATTACGGCCTCAATTATTCAATAGTTGATATTACCGAAGACAATGGTATGGGTGCCGTTGTTCAGAAAAATGTGCGGCTGTTGGAAGATTGTTCTGAAAAAATTACGGCGGTCGTAAAAAATTGTTTTGAGCAATCTATCTGGGTAGTTACACTTGCTTCACAAAACGGAGCAACCGGGGTGCTTAACACCTTTTATGCTTTTGAGGTGAATGCCACAGGTGTTCTTACCTCTCCGGTCAAAACAACCTTTTCCAACCTGCAAATCGAAGATCCCAGGGGTTATTTAAAATTTTCGCCGGATGGAACCAAATTGGCCATTGCCAATTTCACCGATGGTCTTAATCTCTATGATTTTGATGAAACCACAGGAGTCGTCTCAAATCAGCAATTAATAACCATCCCGGGTGTTAATAAAAACCCCTACGGGCTCGAATTTTCTCCGAATAGCACGCTGTTATATGTGCATGCCACCAATGATATAGGAGGTGCGGGTAGTCATGCTTCGTCATTACTTCAATTCGATATTACCAGTGCTGATATAGATGCCTCTTTGGTAGAACTCGATAATCGACCCATTTTCCGGGGCGCTTTACAGCAAGGGGAAAATGGAAAGATCTACAGGACTATTACGAGTAGTTATAACGAAGGAACCCCTTATCTAGGAGTGATCAATAATCCTAATGAAGTAGGTTTAGCATCGAATTATATGCATAACGCTGTAAACCTGAATGGAAAAAATGCGATGCAAGGTTTACCGCCCTTTATACAATCCTTTTTTGGGAGTACGGATCTGGTGCAAAACACTAACGGAACAACAAGTAGTACGCAAACCTTGTGCAGTGGAGAACCATTGGTGCTGGAGGCCGATAGTATTCCCGGAGCAACATATTTTTGGGAAAAGGACGGGATACCTATTGTAACTGCAAATACCCACTTGTATACATTAAATACAACTTCGGAGACAGACTCAGGAAAGTACAGTGTAGAGATCATCTCTTCTGACCCTTTGGAATGCCCAATCATTGGTGAATCCCTGATCAATATTTTGCCCATCCCGGATCCAAATCTTGTATTAAATCAGTGCGATATTGGCCCCGATGATCCTACAGATGGGATCACTTTGATAAACTTGGATGAGATAAATGACAACGTTAATCTGAATTTCTTTTTCTACGAATCCTTGGCGGAAAGAAATGCGGATAATCCACTTGCCAATAGCCAGAGCTATCAGAATACCCAGCCCTTTAATCAAGTTTTATATTACAAGGTTGTAAATTCACTTGGTTGCACCAATGTGGGTGAATTAACTTTAGAAGTTACCCCCTCTGTGGTTGTTCCCAGTATTTTCAGTCCGGTTTATACTTGTGACGAATCTCCTTTAGATGGGTTGTTGGAAAGTAGATTCAACCTTGAGGCTATTGCTGCGAATTATGCTGATCCTTCAACTACGGTAAAACTCTATGCAAATATCAGTGACGCGGCATCTCAGATAAATGAACTTACAGAATTTTCTCTGAACACAACTTCCACCACACTATACGCACGTCTGTCAGAAGGAAATCTATGCCTTGGAATTGAAGCTATTGAACTAATTGTAAATCCTTCTCCTGTCCCGGCAATGGAAGAGACCTATGTTCTTTGTACGGATAGTGGTGCTGTACTCCTGCAAGGACCCGAAGGATTTGATTCCTATCGTTGGTTTAAGAAGACAGGGGCTGGTATGATTGACCTCGGAAGCGGACAAGATGTTAACCTGACGGAATTGGGCTTTTACGAATTGGAAACCGGTTATGTTTACAATATCAATGGTACGGAAATTAGCTGTGGAAATAGCGTAAGTTTTCAACTTGTTCCTTCCACAAAAGCAGTGATCAATGAGATAGAAATTCGAGATTTTTCTGCGAATAATACTATTGAAGTTTCAGTAAGTGGTGAAGGCAACTACGAATACTCCATGGACGGGATAAACTATCAGGGAAATTCTTATTTTTCTAATGTTCTACCCGGCTTTGTACGAGTGTATGTAAGAGATACCAAGGGATGTGGTGTCACACAAAAAGAGATAGCAGTAATGGGCTATCCTAAGTTCTTTACGCCTAATGGCGATGGTATAAATGACTATTGGCAACTAACCGGATTCAATGAACAATTTCAGTCGAATGCCTTTGTAGGTATCTATGACAGATATGGCACCTTTGTTACCCAGATACCAACCCAGGATATAGGATGGAACGGGAATGTAAACTCCAAAATAATGCCCGCAGACGACTACTGGTTCAGAGTAGAGTTAGAAAACGGACGTGAATTTCAAGGGCATTTTACCCTTAAAAGGTAACCTATGTACAAGGTGAGATCAAAATACAGAAAGGAATCTGGGCAACATACCCTTAGTTGGCTATTTGTTCTGGTCTTCTTTCTGACTCAGATTGGCCTTAGCCAGGAATGTCCCTCACAAGTTCTGACAAGTCCTTTAAATGGAGCTGTAAACGTTGCCGTTGATGCAAACATCTCATGGAACCAGGTGCCTAATATTCCCGGCTATATTATTTCTCTTGGGACAACACCAGGCGGAACAGATATTTTGGATGATAAATTGGTTGGCGGCGCTACCACTTACAATCCACCTTTAGGATTACCAGAAAACACCCTTATCTATGTAACCATTACCCTGTTTAACTTCCAAAATGGAAATACTGAAATTCCCTGTGTGAGTGAATCGTTTACCACGGCAGCAATTACAGAAATACCCTTATGTACACCATTTATAACTCCTGCCGATGGAGCTGCAGATGTTAATCCGTCAACGAATATTAGATGGAACTATAGTCCTGGGGCCATTGGATATAGGCTGACAATGGGAACAACTCCCGGGGGAAATGATCTTTTAAACAACGCGGATCAGGGTAATAATCTAAATTATACTCCGGTTCCGGAACTTCCGCCAAATACAACAATTTACATACAAATAATTCCCTATAACCTTATTGGAAATGCCATTGGTTGTGTTGAATCTAGTTTCACCACCAGTGAAGTAGAGCCATTACCCGGATGTACCTCTTTGATATCACCGGCAAATGGGGCTACTAATGTTCCCTTGTCTCCTATCCTGGAATGGGTACCCGTCCCAGGGGCTACAGGATATCGTATTACTATCGGTAACTCACCTTTTACGGCTGAAATCCTGGATAATGTTGCATTTCCTCCTGTTACTCAGACGGGAATTCTCCAATTAGAAGGAAACCAGACTTTCTTTATGACAATTGTACCCTTTAATGATGCAGGGGAAGCCATTGGATGCCAACAAGAGATATTCTCCACCCTGCAGGGATGTGGGCCATTTTATGATCCAATGTCGGGGGATTTGGTGACCTTGAATCCACAGATCAATTTTCCAAATACGATCTCCACTTGTGAAGATGATTTTCCGATGGCATATACATCTACTGATACCGCTGACGGCTTTCGCTGGTATAGCATTGATAGTAATGGAAATGAATCAATTATTTCTAATCTGCCTGGTGTAACTTTTAGTGATCCGGGAGATTATCGTTATGAGGCCTATAATCTTATTCCTCAAAGCGGGAATCTGGAATGCGCTACCTCTCAAATATTTAGTGTGAGTAGCTCAGAAATTCCTACTATCACAGATGTTAGCGTTATAGAGCAAGCAAACGGAATTCGGATAAATGTACTTGTTTCCGGCATTGGAGATTACGAGTTCGCTATTGATAATAGCAACGGACCCTACCAGAACAGCAATACCTTTAATAATATACCTTATGGCACCCATACACTGTATGTACGGGACAAAAATGGATGTGGCATTGCAGAAGAGCAGATCGTGCAGGACCTTACCCTGGAGGGCTTTCCTAAATTTTTCTCTCCAAACGGGGATGGGGTTAACGACTACTGGCAATACATTCCTCCGGAAATGAGCAGTGAACTCACCCTGGTAAGTATTGAGATCTATAACAGATATGGTCAATTATTAGTCCAGATAGATCCCAACTCCAGAGGATGGGATGGCTCTATTAATGGCGGAACACTACCGGCCGCAGATTATTGGTTTAGAGCCAGGGACAATACCAATAGTGAATTGATCGGACATTTTTCATTGAAACGATAATGACCAAAATTCTACACGTATAGCGAGCATCAAACCAAGCGTCTTTCGTAATTTTACTTTATGAAGTTTAATGTAGTTTCTGATTTTAAACCTACAGGAGATCAACCTGAAGCCATCCAGCAACTGGTTGATGGGTTAAATGATGGTGAACGCTATCAAACCTTATTGGGAGTAACCGGTTCAGGAAAGACCTTTACAGTAGCTAATGTGATTGAACGGGTACAAAAGCCAACCCTGGTGCTTGCCCATAACAAGACATTGGCTGCACAGTTGTATTCAGAATTTAAACAGTTCTTTCCCGACAATGCTGTAGAATACTTTGTCTCGTATTATGATTATTACCAGCCTGAAGCCTATATCCCAACCAGCGGACTCTACATTGAGAAGGATCTGTCTATTAACGAGGATATAGAAAAACTACGTTTAAGTGCTACCTCCTCCCTGCTTTCAGGAAGAAGGGACGTTTTGGTGGTTGCTTCTGTTTCCTGTCTCTATGGGATTGGTAATCCGGTGGAATTCCAGAAGAATGTGATCACCATACGCAAGGACCAGGTTATTGCGAGGACCAAATTCTTGCATCAGTTGGTTCAAAGTCTGTATTCCAGGACCACTGCAGAATTTAAAAATGGGAACTTCAGAGTGAAAGGAGATGTGGTAGATATCTTCCCAAGCTACGCAGATAATGCCTTTAGGATTCACTTTTTTGGCGATGAAATTGAAGAAATAGAAGCCTTTGATCCATTTAATAATACCCTGATAGAAGTATATGAAACCTTAAACATATATCCGGCCAACATGTTTGTGACCTCCCCGGATATACTTCAAAATGCTATTCACCAAATTCAGCATGATCTGGTGAACCAGATATCATACTTCTCAGAAATTGGGAAACCCTTGGAAGCAAAAAGGCTGGAAGAACGCACCAATTTTGATCTGGAGATGATCCGGGAATTGGGGTATTGTTCCGGTATTGAAAACTATTCCAGGTATCTCGATGGTAGAGAACCGGGAACCCGACCTTTCTGTCTTCTGGATTATTTTCCGAACGATTATTTAATGGTAGTAGATGAAAGTCATGTTACCATTCCTCAGGTGCACGCTATGTACGGTGGAGACAGATCGCGAAAAGAAAACTTAGTGGATTACGGTTTCCGACTTCCGGCAGCAATGGACAACCGTCCATTGAAATTTGAGGAATTTGAAGCGCTGCAGAATCAGGCAATTTTTGTCAGTGCCACCCCCGCAGATTACGAATTACAATTGAGTCAGGGAGTCTATGTGGAACAGGTAATTCGCCCAACAGGTTTATTGGACCCCGTAATTGAAGTACGTCCAAGTAAAAATCAAATAGATGATCTGGTAGAAGAGATACAACTACGTGTGGAAAAAGATGAACGGACACTGGTCACTACTCTTACCAAAAGAATGGCAGAAGAGCTTACTAAATATCTAACCCGAATCAATGTTCGATGCAGATATATCCACAGCGATGTAGATACTCTGGAACGGGTAGAGATCATGCAAGATCTGAGAAAAGGAATCTTTGATGTCCTTGTTGGAGTAAATTTATTAAGGGAAGGTCTTGATTTACCTGAAGTGTCCCTGGTGGCGATTTTGGATGCCGATAAGGAAGGTTTTTTGAGAAGTAATCGCTCCCTTACACAAACGGTTGGAAGGGCAGCACGCCACTTGAATGGAAAAGCTATTATGTATGCCGATAAGATAACTGCTAGCATGAAAAAGACCATTGATGAAACTACGTATAGAAGGGAAAAACAAGCCAGTTATAACAAAAAACACAATATTACCCCAACCGCATTAAATAAAAGTCTGGACAGTGCATTGGCCAAAAACTCTGTGTCTACATATCACTTTATAAAAGAAGAGCTGCGAGCTGCGGAACCTGATTTGGATTACCTTACCAAGGATCAAAAGGAAAAAATGATCCGAAATAAACGCAAAGCCATGGAAAAGGCAGCCAAAGAACTCGATTTTATGTTGGCTGCCAGGCTGAGGGATGAAATTAAAAGTCTTCAAAATCAGGATTAGTAAAACACAGGATCATGAAAAAAACTATTCTCCTATCTCTCATATGGTCCTTGTGCATATGCGATACCTTTTGTCAAACCTTGACTGGTACCGATATTAGAAAAGCTGCAAATGAGCAGTTAGATCAAGGTCTGAATGAGTTGATAAACTTTATGAAGATCCCCAATATTGGCAGTGAGGAAGAACAGGTAACCAACAATATGAATTGGTGTATAAACCGATTTAAGGAATTAAATTTTACAACCAAGGTCATTACTACAGAGGGTGCACCTCTTTTATTTGCGGAAAAAACAGTTTCAAAAGATAGCAAGACCATTTTGTTTTATCTCCAGATAGATGGGCAACCTGTAGATGCCTCGGAATGGGATCAACCAGATCCCTTTGGTCCGGTCATAAAACAAAAAGCAGCCGACGGATCCTGGAATACCATCGATTGGAAAACTGAGAAAACAATAGATCCTGAATGGCGTGTTTTTGGGAGATCTGCCTCCGACTCAAAAGGACCGGCAATGGCTTTTATTACTGCCCTCGACATATTTAAACAGAGATCTTTAAAAGCAGATTTTAATATAAAAGTGATCATGGACTTCCAGGAGGAATTGGGATCTCCTACGCTGGCAGCAGCCGTAGTTAAAAATCGTGAACTTCTGAGTGCAGATATGGTCCTTATTATGGATGGAACCCGTCATATCTCCAATTGGCCTACCCTTACTTATGGAGCCAGAGGCATCGCCACAGCCACTATCAAGATCTTTGGGCCTAAGGCCCCTTTACACAGCGGACAGTACGGGAATTTCGCCCCCAACCCTGTATTTGAAGCATCGCGATTTATCGCCAGTTTAAAAGACGAAAAGGGAGAGGTTCAGATCAAAGGATTTTATGATGGAATCACCCTGACAGAGGCCGATAAAACAGCACTGAATTCCCTGCCTGAAAATGAAGACAGTTTAAAAATACGCCTTGGTATAGCCGAAAGTGATCAGGTAGGAGGAAGTTATCAGGAGTCGCTACAATACCCTTCACTTAATATCAGAGGCTTGCGTTCGGCCTGGGTAGGCAAGGAAGTCAGAACCATCATCCCTGATGAGGTAGAAATAGAGATAGACATGCGCTTAGTACCGGAGACTCCGGGTGAACGGATGGTTGACTTGTTAGAAGAGCATTTAATAATACAAGGTTACCATTTAGTAGATAGTATTCCTTCAGCACTGGAACGGGCGT
This sequence comes from uncultured Flavobacteriaceae bacterium, assembly GCA_963796935.1. Taxonomy (GTDB): domain Bacteria; phylum Bacteroidota; class Bacteroidia; order Flavobacteriales; family Flavobacteriaceae; genus Muriicola. The sequence continues at coordinate 144,693 of CAWCNT010000013.1, read as the reverse complement.
CTTATCCTAAATTGGCCTCATTTAAGTATCGTCTGGGATCACAGCCTTTTCGTACAGAAATGAATTCTGAGGCAGGGAATTTCCTGAACAAAGCAATGCAACCAATCTTTGGTAGCAAAGTGGTAAATATGAGGACTACCGGAGGGTCTCAACCCATAGCGCCTTTTGTACGAACCTTAGATGTCTCTGCAGTTTCCATACGAATCCCAAATCCGGATAATAATATCCATGCCCCTAACGAAAATCTTAGAATAGGAAATTTTTTGGAAGGGATTATGATGTGTTTGGCCATCCTTAATGAACCTATAAATAAATAAATAGCGCCCCAATTTCTCGGGGCGCTATTCAACTAACCAAACAAACCAACCATTATGAAAACCCAAAGTATGGGTGTAACATAATTTCTTTTAATCTTACTTTCCTATTTCGATCATGCGCTTAGGCTTAGGCAATGCCTCTTCTTTCTTAGGCAGGTTAAAGGAAAGGATCCCTTCTTTGTACGATGCATTTATCTTCTCACTGTCTACAGTTTCCGGTAAGGTGAATGACCTTTTAAAAGAAGTATACGAAAATTCCTTACGGGTATAATTCTCTTCCGTTTTTTCATCCTCTGTTTTAGTCTCCATAGAAATAGTTAAAACATCTTTGTCTATCTCTACCTTAAAATCTTCCTTCTTTTTTCCTGGAATAGCTAATTCCAAATGATATCCCATATCATCTTCCTGAATGTTCACTGCCGGCAGTGTAGCTAAAGAATTTTCACTACCGCCTACCCAATCTGGTCTGAAAAATTCGTTCATTAGTGAAGGAAATCTCATGTTGTTACGTGTTACTATACTCATGGCTTTTATATTTTAGATTAACTTATTTTCAACATATAAAGCAAAGTATATACCATCCAATAATTACTGTCCTTTTGTCACTTATGCTATTGATAACACTGCCCTTGTGTCAGTTCATTATAACAAAATGTCTTATTTAAGTTCAGTTTTATGGACATTCCATGACATTGTATTATTTAAAAGTTGAACTATTGTGTGTTGTTTCTTCTTTTGTAATACCTTGCTCAAAAGTTTTAAAATGACAAATAATGACATCTTAAAAAAGCTGCGGGTAGCTTTAAAGTTAAGAGATGATGAGATTGTGGATATTTTGGCCCTGGTAGATTTTCGGATTTCGAAAAGTGAGATTGGTTCATTTTGCCGCAAAGAGGGACATCCAAAATACATAGAGTGTGGTGATCAGGTACTTCGAAATTTTTTAAATGGCCTGGTGTTGCATTTAAGAGGACCCAAAGATGCCCCTAAAGACCCAAAAGAGGTATTAAATTCTCCTAAAAAGACTGTAACAAAGGCACCTTCAAAACCCAGGAAAAGTAAATATTCGCATTTGGGATCCGTACCTTATAAAAATAAGAAAGGTCCCAAGAAACCTTAGGACCTTACTTGATAACCTCAGTGTCTATCCTCTAATACGGACAGGAACGGTATACATTTTTCCTTCTTCGGCGGTAGCTAATTCAACGGCTTGATAATTCAAGCGACTTTTTACAAAACGCTCCAGGACTTCATCTTCAGTATCTACTGAAATAACTACAATTTCCTTCTTACTATTCAAAGTAAACAGTACCTGAGCTGTAAGGTCGTGATCACCTAAAATAAAAGAATTCTTATCCAAAAGTTGACTGATCTGGTTTGCCAGATCTTTTTTTGGATCAATAGTTCTGGAATCATTAGCAAAAAGGTTGCCGGCTGTAAGAAGTAGAGCCGCTGCGAGTACTACAGGTAATTTTCTCATGACTTGTTTGTTTTTTGATTAATAATTAGATTGATGATGTATTATAAAAGACGACCCCACAATGGGAATGTTACTGGTTTTTAAATTTTTAACAGAAATTTAAATGTTGACAAATAAAAAAGGCGATGTTAAAGAAAACATCGCCTTGAATATATAAGTCCTTTTTTTATTTAGGCCAAAACCGCCTTGACCTTATCTGCAGCCTCCTGGAATTGTATTGCAGATTGCACAGCCAAACCAGAAGAATCAATGATCTCTTTGGCTAAGTCAGCATTCGTTCCCTGAAGTCTAACTATGATGGGAACCTTAATGGCATCTCCCATGTTCTTATAAGCATCTACTATACCTTGTGCAACGCGGTCGCATCTAACGATCCCTCCAAAGATATTTATCAGAATAGCCTTTACATGCGGATCTTTTAGAATGATCCTAAAGGCTTCTTCCACTCTTTTAGCATCGGCTGTTCCACCCACGTCCAGGAAGTTGGCAGGTTCTCCCCCGGCCATTTTTATAAGGTCCATCGTAGCCATTGCTAGTCCGGCACCATTTACCATACATCCTACGTTTCCATCCAGGTCCACGTAATTAAGTCCTACCGCACGGGCTTCAACTTCAATGGGGTTCTCTTCCCGAAGATCCCTCATTTCTGCATATTGCTTTCTTCTGTATAAGGCATTGTCATCTATAGATACCTTGGCATCTACGGCCATGATCTTATCATCAGAGGTCTTTAAAACCGGATTAATCTCAAAAAGACTGGCATCACTTTGTTCGTACGCCTTATATAAAGAGGAAATAAATTTGGTCATTTCCTTAAATGCAGTACCTGATAGACCAAGGTTAAAAGCAATTTTACGTGCTTGGAAAGGCAATAATCCGGTAGATGGATCTACTTCCTCTGTAAAAATAAGATGAGGAGTTTTGTCAGCCACTTCCTCAATATCCATTCCTCCTTCTGTAGAATACATGATCATATTTCGTCCCCGTGCCCTGTTCAAAAGAACAGAAACATAAAATTCACTTGTTTCACTTGCACCCGGATAATAGACATCTTCAGCTATAAGTACCTGATGAACCTTTTTCCCTTGCGCAGAAGTCTGAGGGGTTACCAAATTCATTCCAATAATCTGTCCCGCGATCTCTTCAACTTCTTTAAGGCTCTTGGCAATTTTCACTCCTCCTCCTTTTCCCCGGCCACCTGCGTGGACCTGAGCCTTGATTACATGCCAGGAAGTGCCTGTATCAATTGTTAATTGTTTAGCAGCATCTACTGCTTCCTTAGCATTATGTGCCACAATACCTCGTTGTATACGGACGCCAAAACTTGCCAAAATTTCTTTTCCCTGATATTCGTGAAGATTCATACGGTTGTTATGTTAGTTGCTTGCAAAAATAGGAAACACAGCGGAGTTTCGCTAACTAAATTGAACTTGTCCTTAAATATTGAAATCCTTAAAATCTAATGGATCGAAATTTCTGAAATGTCCGTTCATATCAATTAATTCCTTGGTCCGGTCTACTTCTTTAAGGACCTTTATGGTCTGATCTAAATGTCTTCGTATATAAGCAAGTCTGTCGCTCTCCTTGATCAATTGCATTAACTCGTATTCCTGTTCAAAGGACAGACCCATTTTATGAGCAAGCATATATGGATTAAACTTATCTGCCGGGATCTTTTCAAAATGCACCCCCATAAGATCATAAAGTTCTTGAATTCTATCGAGTACTGCTTCTTTCGCCTGTATATCGCCATCATTGATAGATTCTAAAAATTTCACCTCTCCACCTGCATACAGTTTACCTTCCATTTCATTTTCAAAGGTCATTACCTGAAAGATCTGTCTGCCCACACAAGTTACATCCATGGATCCATTCTCATAGGTAGTCACAACTTCTACAAGTTGCACTTCTGTTCCAAATACGATCCTGTCATTTATATAGACCGGAATGCCAAAAGTAATAGCGTCTTTTCTGCAATCGTTGATTAGCTCCTTGTAACGGTCCTCAAAAATATGAAGAGGTACGGTTTCACCAGGGAAGAATACAGTTTGTAGTGGAAAGAAGGGTAATTTCACGGCCTAATTTTGGTAAAAATACAAAGACAGGGCGGGCATCGCAAGTTTAAAATTCAGAGAATATTGTTATATATGTAACTAATTGTTGTATTTTTTTATTTATCGCACTTTATTTTGGGTTAAAAGCCTGAGAAGAGTAGCTTTGTACCAAAGTTACGCCATGAAGCATTCAGATCTCTTAAAGATTACCCGGAACTATGGGGCTCCAGTATATGTATATGATTCTGAAAAGATCATTTCCCAGTTTAACAGATTAACAAAAGCCTTTGGCAATGTTCCAAAACTAAAGTTGAATTATGCCGCAAAGGCTTTATCCAATATATCTATCCTCCGATTGATGAATAGTTTGGGGAGCGGACTAGACACGGTATCCATACAGGAAGTACAGCTGGGATTAATGGCGGGGTTTCAACCCCAGGATATTATCTATACTCCAAATGGAGTCTCATTAGAAGAAATAGAAGAGGCTTCAAAATTGGGAGTTCAAATCAATATTGATAATCTTTCCATCCTGGAACAATTCGGTACTAAGCACCCACAGGTCCCTGTTTGTATTCGTATTAATCCACATGTGATGGCCGGTGGTAATTCTAACATTTCAGTGGGCCATATTGATTCCAAATTTGGTATCAGTATACATCAGATACCACATTTACTAAGGATCGTAGAACTTACAAAAATGAACATCAACGGGATTCATATGCACACAGGCAGTGATATCCTTGATATTGATGTTTTCTTATACGCCTCAGAAATATTATTTGATACGGCTAAGCATTTTAAAGGACTTGATTTTATAGATTTTGGAAGCGGATTTAAAGTACCTTATAAAGAAGGAGACATACAGACCAATGTGGAAGAGTTGGGTCAAAAATTAACCGGAAGGTTCAACGAATTCTGCCAGGAGTATGGAAAGGATCTTACGCTTGCCTTTGAGCCGGGCAAATTCCTTGTCAGCGAAGCTGGCTCATTTCTCGCTAAAGTGAACGTTGTAAAACAAACAACCTCAACTGTATTTGCCAGTGTTGATTCCGGATTTAATCATCTGATTCGTCCAATGCTATATGGCTCCTCTCACGAGATCATCAACATATCTAACCCAGACGGCAGAGAACGCTATTACTCGGTTGTCGGGTATATATGTGAAACGGACACTTTTGGGAACAACCGAAGGATCAATGAAATCTCCGAAGGCGATATCTTGTGCTTCCACAATGCCGGTGCCTATTGCTTTACCATGGCCAGTAATTACAATTCCAGATACCGGCCTGCTGAAGTGCTTTGGCATGAAGGGAAGGCATATCTGATACGAGAAAGAGAGACTTTCGATGACATCATCCGAAATCAAGTTGACCACAGCTCACTATTCGAACCCGTCATAGAAAAGGCGGTTGCTAAATAAGAAACTGATCCTTTATTTTTGGCAACAACGGGAGCTGGCATCGTTTTTGAACTAAAATGATAAGTGACCCTTAAAATAAAGCATAGACATATTCGTTATTTTAATGATATGTGTACGACTATGTTCACAAAGCAAGAGCTATGAAAAAATTTCAAGTATCGACCCTTGTTGTAATAATGACGATGGTTTTAGCGCTAAACGTTCAAGAAGCACAGAGCCAGCAGGTAGATTGGCTTAGTTGGGAAGAAGCAACTGAATTAGCGAAAACTGAAGCAAATCCGAAAAAAATATTTATCGATGTGTATACCGATTGGTGCGGATGGTGTAAACGAATGGATAAAGATACCTTCCAAAATCCGGAGGTTGCTGCCTATATGAGCGAGAATTTTTACATGGTAAAGATGGATGGGGAAGGAAAAGATCCCATAAAATTCAAAGGAAAGACGTACACCTATGTTGCTTCTGGAAGAAGAGGCTATCATCAATTTGCAGCTTCCTTACTTCAGGGTCGACTAAGTTATCCTACGGTAGTATTTCTGGATGAAAAATTGAATATGCTCTCACCGGTTCCCGGCTATCAAAAACCAGAACCTTTTTTAAACATTGCCCGTTATTTTGGGGATAATGTGTACAAAGAAAAAGATTGGAAAACGTATAGCGGACAAGGCAAATAGCAAAACTTACCTACTATAGTTTGGAGATTCTTTTGTAATTGTCACATGATGAGGATGGCTTTCAGCGATTCCACTGCTAGTGATCTTAACAAAACGCCCTTTTTCTTTGAGGGTAGGAATATCTTTAGCTCCACAATACCCCATTCCGGCTCTTAGTCCACCCACAAACTGATGAATACTTTCAAACAGATCGCCTTTGTAAGGTACTCTGCCCACTATCCCTTCGGGTACCAATTTCTTTATATCATCTTCCACATCCTGAAAATACCTGTCCTTGCTCCCATGCTTCATGGCCTCCACAGAACCCATTCCACGATACGACTTAAACTTACGTCCTTCGTAAATTATTGTTTCGCCCGGAGATTCCTTTGTACCAGCTAATAATGATCCTAACATTACTGTATCCGCACCTGCTGCAATAGCTTTTGGTATATCGCCGGTATAGCGAATTCCTCCATCTGCGATCACAGGAACGCCACTGCCTTTAATAGCCGCTGCCACTTCCAGCACGGCTGAAAATTGAGGAAAACCAACTCCGGCAACTACCCGCGTAGTACAAATAGATCCTGGTCCAATTCCTACTTTTACGGCATCTGCACCAGCCTTCACCAAATACTTGGCGGCTTCACCGGTTGCAATATTTCCAACAATCACTTCCAGAGAAGGAAACTTCTTCTTTACTTCTTTTAATACAGACACAACACCCTTGGAATGCCCATGGGCAGTATCTATCACTACAGCATCTACACCCGCCTTTACGAGGGCAGATGCCCTCTCAATAACGTCTGGTGTAACACCCAAAGCCGCCGCCACACGCAACCTTCCATATTGGTCCTTATTGGCAATGGGTTTCTGTGTTAATTTAGTAATGTCCCGGAAAGTAATAAGCCCTACGAGCTTGTAATTAGCATTTACTACCGGTAATTTTTCGATCTTATGAGCTTGCAAAATCTCCTCTGCCTGCTCTAAGGAGGTCCCTTCTGCAACCGTAACCAAATTCTTTGAAGTCATTACTTCAGATACAGGTCGGTCGTCGTTCTTTTCAAATCTGAGATCCCGGTTGGTTACTATCCCAATAAGCTTTTTATCCTTATCTACTATTGGAATACCCCCAATGCTATGTTCCCTCATATTAGCTTTGGCATCTCCTACCAGTGCATCCTTTGGTAAAGTTACCGGGTCCAGGATCATACCGCTTTCGGCTCGTTTCACTTTTCTGACCTTTAAGGCCTGATCCTCAATACTCATGTTCTTATGCAGAACACCAATGCCACCTTCCTGAGCCATAGCAATGGCCATTTTGGATTCTGTCACCGTATCCATTGCAGCAGATACAATAGGAATATTGATGGTAATATTTCGTGTAAACTTTGTTTGAATATTTACATCCCTGGGTAGAACGTCAGAAAATGCGGGAACCAATAGGACGTCATCGTAGGTGAGTCCTTCTCCAAGAATCTTATTTAGGTGGGCTTCCATGCAATTAAGGATTAATTGCGTGCAAATGTACGTTATTTTTTAACGGCCTAAGCAATTGTAAAATAGTTTGAAGAGCTATTATACTTTTTTAACAGCTTGAAAGACGACGATTACGGAGGAAAGAAGAAAGGTTGCTGTCATTAGTATTCCTGAAAACACAACTATATACTTTAACCAAAGGATCCCTAGCCACAGCCCATAAATACCACCGAAAGTGAGTACTACAGATATAAAAGGTTCAATGGTTAAAAACAATTTAAGTCTTTGTGGCAACTTTGTTAACCATACCAGAGCACCTAAAAGAAAGAAAATTAAAGACATGGAAAGAATATGCGTATGAATAATGGTAAGCATTTCACGAGGGCTTTTTTTGAATTTCATTACCTCTGCGTCTTCAATCTCTTCGTTGCCAAGATAATTTTCCACAATACCTGCAGGCGATGTCGTACTAGTTTGAGTCACAAATAAAAGTCCGGTGTAAAACCCAATAGAAAGTACCAAAACAAAGGATATTATAAACCACTTTATGCCCCGGGGTAATTTCAATAGAATTCCGTTTACCTCCATTAGATCAATTGCTTTTTTTGCAATATCCCGATAGTTTGAAGTAAATTATCGATAGACATTGTCATGGATCTGACCGAAATAGTTGCCCCGGCAATTCCATCGATATTCGTCTTGTAATTAACTCTGTCTTCTCCGCCTAAACCAATAAATTGTTTCAGCCATCGTTTACTCCCAATTTCTCCACCGTATTCTTCGCGATAAATAAGCACTTTTGTGTGAATAATTTCCATTTTATCATTGAAAATAACGAGATAGTCAAAGTCGGCAGTTTTACTAGGGGCTTTGTCTAAATAAACATAGCCCAAAGGGACATCCTTATTGGTTATCTTAAAAAAATTTTCCGCTGTTATTCTGGCAGGAAGATCTCGATTTAATTCTACTGGTATATCAAAACTAATTTTTTGAAAATCACCTGAATCAAAGACCTTGGTTATTTCCTTATTTACCATTTTTTCAAGGGTATTTTTTTCGCCTACGTAACTCAAAATGGTTAAAATGGCAATAAAAAAAGTCCCAATGGATTTGAAATATAACATATTACGAAAGTACTAATTTAGAATTACTCTTAATAAAATCTCTTAAATTTTTGAGTGGTTTAATGCCGCGAGAAATTACCTAAAACCATACTCCTATTCCGAAATTCAGACGGTTATTGATATCTGATCCTTCCGCTGAATTACTCCTAAATTGATAATCCCCTTTTATCACTACCCCAGGGGCAATATGATATGTTAATCCCGTGGTCACGTCCGTACGATCATAGGAATCATTTCTTTGGAGGGCACCTGCCGTGTTTGCATGAGTATCATACTTTTCAAATCTGGTAAATGCAAACAATTTTTGTTGATTAGTTATGGGAAGTAAATTAAAGGCACCTTCCACGTACCAACCTTGCATGGCACTTCCTATATCCCGACCGGTAAGGGTGTTATACGCTTCAGTATCTGTCAGTGAATTATGGATAAACTGACCTCTGGCAGTAAAACGTTTGAAAGCATAACGAGCATCCAGTCCTACCATCGCTATTCCAATATTTGCACCATCCAATTCTTCGACGTCATCATCTGCCTGTGTTCTTCCTATGTAAGTTGCCAGGCCAAGTCGTAATCCGGGGATACCGTAATAATCGAGCTTAGCGGATAAAGTTGGACTGTCTATTGTAGATCGAATCGCTTTTTGTCTACCTCCCCTTAAACCACTGGAACCGCCCAAAAAACCATTGATACCACCTTCATCATTGAACTCCGTAGACCTAAAACCATTGAATACATATGCCTGATATCCCAGAGAGACTGTATTTATCCTTCCTGTAACTCCTATACCTATTTCTCTCCAGGTCGTTGGAATTATAGCATTGTCCATTGCAGGCCGTTCCGTTCCATTAAAAGTAGTGGGTTCATGGAATTCATTGATAATGCCCATGGGCACTAACATAAATCCACCTCTAAGATTTACATTATTGGCCACATTATAATTTACGAATGCCTGCTCAACAAATATTTCTTCTACATGCTCTACTTCTATTTCAGTTACAAACTGAGTCTTATCATTAAAACGATATCCAAATAACAACACAAGCCGTTGAACATCCAATTCTCCATTATCGCCCTCTGGTTGATTGTATAGCATTTCACCATAGGCTCCTACAGTAACGGCTGAAGCATAATTCCCGGACAACAATCGTTGTGCTGCATTCAATTGTTTTTGAGGATCTAAAGAGATCGAATCTGTCACTGTTTGCGAATAGGTCGTGACCGAAACCATAAATATAAATAGGTATAAAAAAGCGCTTCATTAACTGCTTGTTTTTATTTAGACTTCTTATAAATAATAACATTGAAGTGACAAATATAGAATCCCATGTTCTAACCAACAAATATTATTTATATTAATTCTAAATAATTTATTAACAGCTATTACCGGGTAAGTTTATTTACTAAAAACAAGGGAACTATTGATAAGCAGAGAAGACCTGAGTGGCCTGGTTATAGGCTGCTTCAAATACCGTCCAGTTTACATTGGTTTCCACTTTTTTTGAAGTAAAATAGGAAAGCATTTTTTCGGTAGGCATATTGCCGGTTAGTTCATCTTTGGCCATAGGACAGCCGCCAAAACCCTGTACTGCACCATCGAAACGCCGGCAACCCGCCTTAAATGCAGCATCGATCTTTTCATGCCAGGCACTTGGGGTAGTGTGCAAATGTGCACCAAATTCAATGGAAGGATACATGGGAATTAAATTGGAGAAAAGATAATCAGATTATTTCCGGGGTAGATGTCCCTACCGTATCAGACAGGGACAATATTTTTACCCCCATAGTTGCTAATTTTTCTGTCCATTCCCCAACAATATCCACATTCCATGGATCGCCATAAGGATTGCCAAATCCCATAGATATATAAGTAACCACCTCCTTATTGGTCGCATTAGGCTATGTCCAGAATCTCTTTTAGGATCTCGGTCGACTGAGCGATGGTCTTATGCGTATTCCGCATCTGAAAATTTTCTGAAATGGAAAATGGGTATCCCAGATAATCAATTTCCTTATAGGCACAAGCATCCTGTGCGCCCCTAACATTGGCTACTATTGCCAGTAACTTAGAATTGCTTGTGTCGAAAGTCCAGTCCTGCTAATACTTCCGCCGTATCTGCCATTTGAGGGATGGCCCTGGGGGAAACAAAACTGCCAAAGTCGATGGTATCGAAACCACATCCCAATAAAGATTGAATGTATTGTATTTTCTTTTGCGGTGGGAATAAACGATCTTTATTCCCTGCATGGCATCTCTGGGACATTCAATTATTTTGACCTTTTCTGGACATGAAACTCAAATTTTTGGTACCTCAAAATTACCACTATTTATAAGATAATAACAGGTAAAGACCTATCCCTGTAAAAACTAATATTTGCAACCATTTTAAAAACAATGGAGCTTTAGGGTGCTTCTGAAGATACCCGGCAATAGAGCCGGCCATGACTGCAATTGCTGAAAAAATCAGAAAAGAGATCAGCATAAAAAGAATCCCTAAAACATAAAATTGGAGGGTTGTACTTAAAAAGGTGCTAAAAAGAAAGCCCGGGAAAAACGCCAGAAAGAAGATGGTGACCTTAGGATTCAGAACATTCATGACAAATCCCTGGCGGTACAATTCCCAAAGCGTTTTTTTTGGTTTATCTAATTTTTCTATCAGATATCCTCGCCTCTGCCTGCCAAACACGAAATGCCAAGTAGAAAAGATAGATAGCTCCAAAGAGCTTGATCGCAAAAAACAAAGAGGGATTTACACTGATGATCGCAGACACGCCAAAAGCCAACAAAGTAGTGTGTACAAGACAGCCTGAGATCAATCCGGCTGTTGTGGCCAGGCCATATTTCTTGCCATTAGTAATGCTTTGGGTAAGGACATAGATATTATCGGGACCGGGAAAAATCGCCAATGAAGCAGTGGCCAGTGCAAACGCCCATAAGATCTCAAAATTCACTTTTTTCTGCGCTTTTTAATGAATAACAAACAAACGTACTTTTTTATATCTTACAAAAAATTCACGAATGAAAATTTATCTTAGCCTTATTGCCCTACTCATGGCCCTTACTGCCCTGGGTTTCAACCAAACAACTATGACCGCTGAAAATTCCCTCTCTGCAACAAAAATGGATAACGACAGCCTGCTGCGCCATGTGGTCTTGTTTAAATTCAAGGAAGGAACTACAAAAAAGCAATTAGAAGAGGTAGAAACCGCCTTTGTCGCTCTTAAAAATAAGATCCCGGAAATAGTGTCGTTAGAATGGGGCCTGAATAATAGTCCGGAAGGTCTAAACAAAGGATTTACTCATTGCTTTTTCCTGACCTTTGCAAGTGAAGAAGATCGTGAAGTGTATCTGCCACACCCGGATCATAAGGCTTTTGGAGCCTTATTAGGACCTTCGCTTGATGATGTGCTAGTTATTGATTACTGGACTCCTTAAGAGCTTTTAGCACAGGAGGGCTTTGTTTATTTGTTTTATCAAAGCAGGACCTTCATATACAAACCCTGTCCATAACTGAACAAGACTGGCTCCGGCTTCTAATTTCTCAAGGGCATCGGCTGCAGAATGTATACCACCTACCCCAATAATTGGGAATGACCTGTCACTTTTATCTGCTAAGAATCGAATTACCTCTGTGCTCCTATTTTTAAGTGGTGAGCCACTTAATCCTCCCGTTTCCTCCACTAGGATACAATCTGACTTAAGCTTATTTCTTTCAATGGTTGTATTGGTTGCGATAACTCCATCGATCTTTGTTTCTTTAACGATGTCAATAATATCTAACAACTGCTCATCGGATAGATCGGGAGCAATTTTTAAAAGGATTGGGCGTACATTGATCCCTTTGTTCTGGGCCAGCGTGTGTTCTCCTGTTTTAGGGATTTCAAAAGGGCCGTTAAAGGGGCTTTCTCCTGTAATTCTCGTAAACCGGGTGTATTTGGAGAACTCACATTCACCACAAAATAATCTACATCATCATAAAGGGCCTTAAAGCAAATGAGGTAATCCTGTACTGCCTCTTCATTTGGAGTTACCTTATTCTTACCAATATTTCCCCCGATCAAAACTTTGTGTTCTTTTTTTAATCGCTTTACAGCTGCCTGCACACCTTCATTGTTAAATCCCATTCGGTTGATGATAGCCTTGTCTGCCTTTAATCTAAATAAGCGTTTTTTAGGATTCCCTGCCTGTGCTTTGGGTGTAAGGGTTCCAATCTCCACAAAACCAAAGCCAAAATTGGACAGTTCATTGTACAGCACTGCATTTTTATCGAATCCGGCGGCAAGTCCAACGGGGTTCTTAAATTTTAAGCCAAATACCTCTCTTTCCAACCGAGGATCCTCAATAGCATATAATTTGCGGAAAAGACCTGAAAGGCCAAGTTGGGAAGTAAGCTTTATTGCCCAAAAGGAGAAATGATGTACTTTCTCTGGATCGAATAAAAAAAGTAAAGGTCTGATGAGCGCTTTGTACATACCGGTATTTAAATGGCAAAAGTACAAACTTCAGCAACGTTTTTTTATGAATTTATTACACAAATTAGAAGCGGCTTTATTCCGGATTTCTGGGTGGATATGGCTGAGGAATTACTTGAAATGGAATTCTATTGGCTGTGGCGCATAATTCCAGATAACGATCGTACTGTTTTGGATTGAAGAGCTTTAGTAATCGCCTGTCATATTCCTTGGTATTTGCGAGGACCTGGTCTTTTAATACCTTGTATTTGGTTGCCAACGCCTCAAGATCTTCCGTTTTACTTTGGGGATGCGTATCAAAAAGTTGTGTGATCTCCTCCTGATACACTTTATTGGATAGCTTGAGTTCTGCCGTCCATTCATCCATTTTCTCAATCTGTTCTTCGTTCAATTGAAATACCTGAATAATGGTTTCCGCAGAACTTCCACCAAGTCCCAGCATACAATCCCGGTCCTGGGCGTTTAAAGAAAATATAAGCATTCCGAAGAAAAAAAAGAAGACTATATGTTTTACAGGAATTATCATAGATCTAATTAATAGCTGTCTTATCCTGATTAACTGATTAATCATTGGTTTAGTATTCTTCATCTTATAAATAAAAAAACCCTCCGAAGAGGGTTTTAAATTTACAATTGTGATTATTACTATTTAAGAGCAATACTAAGTCTGGCAAATAAGAATCGACCTCCTATTCCAAATTGCTGAGCTCTACGAGACCAGTCGAAACGACCTGAACTTCTGTTTCCAAAAGATTCTTCGGCTCTGTCCGGATAAATATCGAACAGGTTGTTAGCTCCAATTGTCAAAGTAAAGTTTTCTGAAGCCTTATACCCCAGCGAAAGATCTGTAACCACTTTGGTCCCAAATACCTGCTGATTGGCAATTGTTGTTGTGGCTTCGGTAACTTCTCCGAAATAGACATTACGAAGGAAAATCACGAACTTATCAGAAATTAAAGTGTTAGATAAATTAACCTTAGTTCTTGGAACGGCTTCTTCTAAATACACCCTGCTATCTTCAGGAAAATAAGTGCCAATAAGACCTGCATCTCTCAATACATCAGAGGCATTGATATCCCCTACTTTTTTGGTTTTAGATAAAGTACCAGCCAACACTGATTTCATTCTCCAACTATCTGAAAGAGTAGCATCATGAGTTACAACAAGATCTAGTCCCTTAGATTCAGTATCGATCGCATTCGCAAAGAATGAAGCTGCCGTAGCATTGGCTTGTCTTAACAAATTATCGAGTTCTGTTCCTGTTCCCGGGCCGGCAAACTGACCGGTATAAACCACTCTGTCATCTATCTTCACAAAGTATCCATCTACTGTAATAGTAAGATTTGCAGATGGTATCTTGGAGGTTAGTCCCAGACTAATACTTTTGGAAGTTTCCTCTTTTAAGGATGGAATTCCTAGTAAATTAGCAGCCTTGCTATCATTGGCAAAGGTTCCCACTTCCTGTGGATTTCCAAAATTGTCAAAAATAGTAGACGTAGAATTGAAGTTAAGCTGATGTAATGAAGGTGCCCTGAATCCTGTATTCAACGCGCCCCTAAAATTTAGATTTTCCGTTGCTTTGATACGTGCAGCCAGTTTAAAATTAATAGTAGATCCAAAATCACTATAATTTTCATAACGGGTAGCAAAACTTGCTAAAAAAGCATCTGAAAAATCGGCTTCAAGGTCCAGATATCCTGCAATACTGCTTCGCCCTCTGGACAAGGCATTGGTTGGAGCAAAACCAGGAAAAACCTGCGATCCTCCCGGACGTGAAGAGTCAAAAAAGTCGACTGCCGGTGTTTGTGAAGCTAGTTTAACAACTTCCCCATTTGCCGTGTATTGCGCATAAGAAGCTTCTTCACCAGCAACGATCTCATAATTTTCCGTTCTGTATTCAGATCCAAACGCTACATTGAAACCATTTAGAACATCATCATAGAATTTTGAAATATCTAAATTGGTAGTATTTTGTGAAAATGAGAATCCTCCGGCATCAAAAGTGGTAGGCGATCCGTTTTGAAGGGACGCGTTATACGTATTCCCTATCACATATAAAAAGGAGTTCTGGCCATAGGAATTACTAAGATCCACATTCCAGTCCCCTATCATCCCTTTGATTCCCAGTGAAAAGGACTCATCCTTAACATTAGAGTTGATCTCCGGAAGAAAGCCGTTAAAATAAGCCGGTGTATATGTCCTGCTTTGGTTTGGCAACCTGTAAAAACCTGCAGAATTACCATTTCTGGAACTTATGCCTGCAAAAGAATAGAGCTCTGTTCCATTATCATCAAGAGGTAAAGAGAAATTCGCAAAAAATCGTCCTCCGCGTAAAGCAGATTGCCCTACCCTCATATTAAAATCGCTTCTTTCCAGACCACGGGCAGCTAGTTCTGCAGTAGTATTATCCCCGGAAAGAATAGGCTGTAATTCGGCCTTGGTAGTGGATCCCTGAGTGTCAATACCAGCAGCATTCGCATACTGTAATACATCAGTAACATCATCATCCAAAAGCAATGAAAGGTCGGCACCGTCTGCTCTGGCAAATCGTTCAACGGTATTGTAAAGATTAAATACATCTCCTTCCCATTCTTTCATTCTTCCGTATTCTTGGCGAACATCAAAATCACCGGATAAGGTTAAAAATCCACCTCTTTCACCCATAGAAATTCCATAGCTACCTGCAACATTGGTAGTGGCTCCATCAGAACCACCTGTTTGATCGTTAGAATTTTTTGAAAAGTTGGCCCCTGTAGTTGTGGTCAACACTAATTCATTTACAGTACGGTTTAAAATAATATTGATTACCCCTGCAATAGCATCAGATCCGTACTGAGCAGCAGCTCCATCTCGGAGTACTTCAATACGTTGGATAGCGGCGGCAGGTATAGCGTTTAAATCTGTCCCAACGCTTCCTCTACCAAATGTTCCATTTACATTTACAAGAGACGAAGTATGTCTTCTTTTACCATTGATAAGAACCAACACCTGATCTGGTCCTAATCCTCTTAATGAAGCGGGATCAATATGATCTGTTCCATCCGAAATGGTTTGTGTATTAGAAGTAAAGGATGGTGCCACATAATTTAGTATCTGGTTTAGGTTCACCTGTGGTGACACATTGGCGAGTTCCTTCACATCAATTACATCAACAGGGACAGTACTTTCGGTAGCTGTTCTGTTTGGGTTCCTGGACCCGGTAATGATAACCTCAGACAATTGTACCCCAGATACCAGGGTAATAGAGAGGATAGTACTATTGACCAAAACCTCGTTGGGTTCAAAGCCAATGTAAGAAACGATCAAACGATCGCCAATAATAGCATCGATCGTAAAGTTCCCATCAAAATCTGTTGTAGTACCCACCTGGGTACCTTTTTTAACTACGGAAGCTCCGGGTAAAGGAGCGCCGTCTTCGTCTTTAACGGTCCCTGTGATCTGCGAATGAAGCAGCGTAAGGGAACCAAAAAAAAGACAAACAAATAGAAAGTAGTGTTTTTTCATAATTTGAGTATTTGAGTTATTAGTTTAATAAGGTAACAAAAACTGATACAAGTCCTTAACAAATTCCTAATTATTTGAATTATAGATTTATACATCTAATTCATTATATAAGGTATTTGAGCCTTCTTTTCGATACATTACATTTGTTTAAAATAAAGATGTATGCAACCCATTATTGATCGATTTATTCGATATGTATCTATAGACACTCAAAGTGATCCTCATTCTAAAACCACACCCAGTACTGAGAAACAATGGGTTTTGGCCAAGCAGTTATTTAAAGAATTAAAAAGCATTGGGCTGGAGGAAGTTACTATAGACGACAAGGGCTATATTATGGCCACGCTTCCTTCCAACGTCCAAAAAGAAGTACCTACTATTGGATTTATCTCCCATTATGATACTTCACCAGATTTTACGGCCACCAATGTGAAGCCCAGGATCATTGAAAACTACGACGGAAAAGAGATCCTGTTAAATAAAGAACTAAATATTCGTCTATCTCCGGATTATTTTGAAGATCTCTTGCTCTACAAAGGACAAACCTTAATCGTCACAGATGGCACTACGTTACTAGGAGCAGATGACAAAGCAGGCATCACGGAGATAGTTACCGCCATGGAATACCTTATATCTCATCCAGAAATAAAGCACGGAAAGATTCGAATAGGATTTACCCCTGATGAAGAAATAGGAAGGGGCGCCCATCATTTCGATGTTAAAAAATTTGACGCAGAGTGGGCATATACCATGGACGGAAGCCAGATTGGAGAGCTCGAATATGAAAATTTCAATGCGGCCAGTGCCAAGGTCACAGCCCATGGGAAAAGTGTACATCCGGGCTATGCAAAAAATAAAATGGTAAATGCCATTGGGATCATTACAGAACTGGCAAACAGTTTCCCTAAGCAGGAAGTACCGGAACAAACTACAGGCAGAGAAGGATTCTATCACATTCATCACCTAACAGGAACAATTGAACATGCCTCACTGGAGTTGATCATACGAGATCATGACAAAAAGGCTTTTTTAGATCGAAAACAATTCATTGAGGATTTGGTTGCTGAATTAAATGCTAAACATAATAACTGTATTGAGTTGAAGCTAGAGGATCAGTACTACAACATGAGTGAAAAGGTAAAGCCGGTCTACCATATTGTTGAAATAGCCAAGGAGGCCATGGAGGATCTGGGAATTACTACCGATTATTAAACCCATAAGAGGTGGTACCGATGGGTCCCAACTCAGTTATAAAGGATTACCATGTCCTAATATTTTTGCCGGAGGACATAATTTTCATGGAAAATACGAATACGTACCAGTAGAAAGTATGGTAAAAGCAGTTGATGTTATCGTAAAAATTTGCGAACTTACTGCTAAGAAATTCTAGTGAGCATGGCAGAGGCAATTGCAAAATTAGAAGCGTATTACGCAAAAGAAGGCCCTTTTAAGAAGGGTATTGCTAAACTTCGGGAATTGGCTTTGCAAACAGAACTTGAAGAGACTGTAAAATGGGGCTCTCCTGTATATACCATAAACAACAAGAACATTTTGGGGATCATAGCCTTTAAATCCTATTTTGGCCTCTGGTTCTATAATGGCTGCTATTTAAAAGATCCGGAGAAGGTGTTGGAAAATGCACAGGAAGGGAAAACAAAAGCCATGCGACATTGGAAATTTCAATCGGTTGAAGAGATCCCAACCCAAAAGGTGCTGGCGTATATGAACGAGGCCATAGAAAATCAAAAAAATGGATTAGAATGGAAACCAGAAAGAACAAAAAAGACAATTATCTCGCCGGAATTAAAAGAAGCCTTTAAAAAAAATGCCAACCTCTCCTCAATGTTTAAAACCCTGGCTCCCTACAAACAACGTGAATACTGTGAATATATAGACACGGCTAAACAGGATAAAACCAAGCAAAGTCGGCTAGAAAAAATTATTCCTATGATTCTTAAGGGTTATGGTTTCCATGATAAATACCGCTAAACCTTACATACAATATCTCAAATTTTTACAAAAAAAACACCGATAACGTATTGCTATCGGTGTTTCTGCTTTATATGCGTATGCTTTTTTATTTAGCAGGTGCATTTAATTTGCTGCTCATCTCCATTGAAATAGCTGAACGATCGAACTTCAATCTTCCGGCCATTGTCTCAATAATGCAGGATAAGTCCTTGTCATTAAGATCAACGATCTTTCCATGAAGACCACTTTTGGTGACTATCTTGTCTCCCTTTTTCAATGCTGCTGCAAATTTCTTTTCATCCTTCTGACGTTTCATTTGAGGTCGTATCATAAAAAAATACGCCACTGCAAAAATCAAGATCATTGGGAGGAATTGTCCTATATCACCCATAGTATTATCTGTATATTAAAAATTTATTTTACCGGACCTAAAGCCGATGCAGAAGCTGCAACTTTCGGATTTACGAAGGCTTTGATTCGCAACAATTCTGATCCTTTTGCGGTATTTGCGGAAACAGTGACTGTTTTTGTCACCTGATTCTGACCAGAGCCATTGAATTTCACCAACATCTCCCCGGTCTCTCCTGGGGCAATAGGTTTGTTCTTAGGATATTCTGGGACAGTACAACCACAACTACTAGTTGCATTGGTAATGATCAGAGGAGCGTTCCCCGTATTAGTAAATGTAAAAATTGTTTCCTGTGGTGTACCCTGGTCAATAGTACCGAAGTCGTGCTCGGCCCTGTCAAAGGTCATTACAGGTAAGTTCTTAGCTGCAGCATCTCTATCTGCGGCTACTTCAACGTTTGCGGTTTCAATTTTGTTCGAAGCTTTTTCTTTACAGGAAACAAATCCAACCATAGATATGATTCCAAAGGCTATAAATAATCTTTTCATACAAGTAGATTTTATTAATTTGGTGCAAAATTAAGGAATATTTGCTTACAGTAGTCCTCTCCCCGTTTTTTTAAGTTTTCCTTCTATTTTGTACTCCTTCACCAATTTGTCTAAAATACCATTGATAAATATGCTGCTTTTGGGAGTTGAGTATTCCTTAGCTATTTCCAGATACTCATTAATGGAGACCCTTTCCGGAATTGACGGGAAGTTTAAAAGCTCACAAATGGCCATTTTTAACAAAATAGCGTCAATATCGGCAATTCGGTCTTTATCCCAGTTTGGGGTTTTGCCTTGGATCTCATCTTCCAGAGCAGTATTATTCAGGAGCGTCTTAGCCAACAACTTCTTGGCAAATTCCATATCCTGATCGTCTTTTAAGAGTTCCGGAAGGAAGAATGATTGAGCCTGGTCTTGCTTAATGGTTTTAAATTGTTTGAGGATAAAGGTATTTACAAGGGGAATATCATCTACCCATGTAAGTTTATCATCTTCAAAGAACTCATATAATTTCTCATTTGGCGCTATCACCTCTCTGAACAGATCAATGATAAGATTCTTGTCTTCCCCATAAGAATTCCCCTCCTGGGCCATATAATTCTTGTATACACGACTTTCCGCAATTTCCTTGTAAACGATCTTTACGTAATCCTGATTTAGATACCAGCCCTTTATTTTCCTTTTTTTCAATTCCCCGGTAAGCATAGGATTGTTTACCAATTGCAGGAGTAATTGATTCCTTAGGAATTTCTCTTTGTCCGGAAAACTATCTGAAGCAGATTCGAGGTACTTTGTAGTATCGTGCTTTACATGGTTTTCAGCCATGGTATGCAACTCTCTTAAAAGACTCAGCATTAATAGATAGAGGGTGTAGGTATTCTCAACACTTACTTTAAGGAATTTTTCCTGTTTTTCAAGGGAATCATCCTTGGATTGAGTGAGTGCATAAATACATTGCATAACCTTCACCCGTAATTGCCTTCTCGTAAGCATGTTTAAAGAACTTTAGTCTATGATCTGTAATCGTTCGGCAAAAATAACAATATCTTCCACATGATCACCCTTGTGATGAAGGATTATCTTAAGCCTTTTATAACATTTGTTTTATAGCGAATCTGCTATCTTTGCGCTGTTGCGAAATCTGCATGAAGCAACTGTGGAATATGAAAGAACTAAAACACCTTAACAAATACTTCAAAAAATACTGGTTCAAATTATTCCTGGGGATCATTATTACGATCATTGCAAGGGTCTTTCAGCTGGTTATGCCATCTTATGTAAAGAATTCTATTGAAGTAGTTGAGAAATATCTGGGGGGTCTAACACCAGAACCCGAGGCGCGATCCTTACTTCTGGAATATATCCTGATCATCATTGGGGCAGCCTTACTCTCAGGATTCTTTACCTTTCTTATGAGACAGACCATAATCAATGTGTCTCGTTATATAGAATACGATCTTAAAAATGAAGTTTTTGATCATTATCAGCTATTAAATCTAAATTTTTATAAAAGAAACCGCACCGGTGATCTGATGAATCGTATTAGTGAAGATATCAACCAGGTGCGTCTTTATGCGGGGCCTGCTATAATGTATGGGATGCAAACCCTAACACTCTTCGTCTGTCTTATTCCCCTCATGTTTATCAAAGCACCTACCATTGCTTTCTACGCCTTATTACCGCTTCCAATTCTGTCTGTGCTGATCTATATTATTAGTAAGATCATTCATAAACGAAGCACCAGAGTACAGGAATTCTTATCTACCTTATCCACCTTTGCGCAAGAAACTTTTTCCGGGATCTCTGTTATAAAGGCCTATACGCTGGAACCAAAAATTAATACAGAGGCTAGTTCATTGGCTATAGAAGGCAAGAATAGAAGCATGGATCTGGCCAAAGTTGATGCATGGTTCTTTCCACTAATGATCTTATTAATAGGAATCAGTAACATCTTTGTGATCTATATTGGGGGTGTGGAATACATCAATGGAAGAATTGATTCCATAGGTACTATCGCAGAATTTATCCTCTATGTTAACATGCTCACCTGGCCGGTAGCCATTGTGGGATGGTTAACCTCGCTTGTTCAGCGTGCCGAGGCCTCCCAAAAACGCATAAATGAGTTTCTTAAGGAACAACCCGATATTAAGAATGAGGTTCTCGAAGAGACCCCAATCAAAGGGCAAATAACATTCGACAAGGTTACATTTACTTATGAGGATACCAATATCACTGCACTTAAAGATATTTCATTCAATATTGAGGTAGGACAAACCGTTGCCATTTTAGGAAAGACAGGATCGGGCAAGTCGACCATTCTAGATCTTGTAGCACGACTTTATGATGTTAGTTCGGGTGAGATCAGGATAGACGGTACACCAATTAAAAAACTCAATCTGCAAAGCTTACGTAGTTCCATTGGTGCGGTACCTCAAGATGCATTCCTGTTTTCAGACTCCATTTCAAATAATATTCGTTTTGGGAAAGAGAACGCCACACAGGAAGAGATCATTGAAGTTGCTAAAAAAGCTGTGGTTCATGAGAACATAATGGGCTTTTCTAAAAAATATGATACTGTCCTGGGAGAGCGAGGCATCACTTTAAGCGGAGGACAAAAACAACGGGTGTCAATAGCCAGAGCCTTACTAAAGGATCCGGACATCTATCTCTTTGATGATTGCCTTTCTGCAGTAGACACAGAGACAGAAGAAGCTATTTTAAACAACCTGAAAAAAGCATCCAGAAACCGAACCACCCTCATCGTAAGTCACAGAGTATCTTCCGCCAAGAACGCCGATAAGATCATTGTCCTGGATCAGGGAGAGATCATTCAAGAGGGCACACACGATCTGTTGGTGAACCAGGAAGGCTATTACAAAGAACTTTATGCGCATCAATTGTCTGAGAAAGAAAACTAGAAAATTGTTGCTGAATTAGGTTTTTTTTTACATTTTTGATGACTTTATAAATAACTACTACCAACATATACCACATGGGCGACAAAGATTTAATGGATCAGGAGGAAATTTTCTCGAAAGTATTAAGAGCAGGACGAAGAACTTATTTCTTTGATGTTAGAAGTACCAAAGCCGGGGATTATTACTTAACAATTACCGAAAGCAAGAAATTTACCCATGATGATGGATCTTTTCACTACAAAAAACATAAAATATACCTCTACAAAGAAGATTTTCAGGCTTTCAGAGAGAATATGGAAGAAATGATGGATTATATCATTGCTGAAAAAGGGCAAGAAGTTATCTCAGAAAGACATCAAAAAGATTTTAAGAAAGAAGAGGAAGAGGCACCAAAAGAAGACAAACCAAGGGATAATTTCACGGATGTTGATTTCGACGATATTTAAAAAAATATTTCCACACTAACAGATTAAAGACCTTTTCTAAAGGTCTTTTTTTATGCTTAATAAATACCAAAGTTCAATACTCTGCTCTTGTTATAGGTCATAGTATTTATTACATTTAGCAATCTTAAAACAAACAGAATGAAAAACCTATTTCTCGGACTTTTGTCCCTGGTCTCCGCAGGCCTTTTTTCACAAGAAACAGTATCTCTCGATTACTATCTCCCACAGCAAATCACGTATGATCCGGCTATTCCAAAACCGGCGGATGTTATTGGACATGAAGTAGGAGAATGGCATGTTACCCATGACAAGCTAATGTTCTATATGCAAACCTTAGCCAAAGCCAGTGATCGTATTACCATAGAAAATAGAGGAGCTACCTTCGAAGGAAGACCCATCCTGCTGCTCACAGTGACCTCTCCCAAGAATCATAACCAACTGGAAGACATTCGTCAAAAGCATCTTGCATTGTCAGAAAATGGCGGGAATAGTATAAATCTGGAGGAATTACCTATTGTAGTGTATCAGGGTTTTTCGGTACATGGAAATGAACCTAGCGGCGCAAATGCCGGACTGGCATATGCCTACTATTTGGCTGCGGCCCAAGGACCGGAAATAGATGCCATGTTAGATAAGACAGTAATTTTGATGGATCCATCTTTTAATCCGGATGGATTGCAACGTTTTGCCTATTGGGCAAATACCAACCGCAGTATAAACCTCAACTCAGATGGAAACGAACGCGAATATCATGAGGTTTGGCCCGGTGGTCGTACCAATCATTACTGGTTTGATATAAACAGGGATTGGTTACCTGTACAGTTACCGGAAAGCAGGGCCCGAATAAAAACTTTTCATAACTGGTTGCCCAACATTTTAACAGATCATCATGAAATGGGCACCAATTCCACTTTCTTTTTTCAACCTGGTGAGCCAACAAGAGTTCATCCTTTGACTCCAAAAATGAATCAGGAGTTAACAGCTGAGATAGGTACCTATCATGCAAAAGCGTTAGATAAAATAGGGTCGCTCTATTATTCAGAGGAAAACTATGATGATTATTATTACGGGAAAGGTTCTACGTTTCCGGATGTCGTAGGTAGTATCGGGATCCTTTTTGAACAGGCCAGTTCCAGAGGACATATCCAGGAAAGCGAAAACGGACTCCTCACCTTCCCTTTTACGATCCGAAATCAATTTACTGCAGCGCTTTCAACCGTGGAAGCGGCTCAAAAAATGCGCACAAAGATCCTGGGATATCAAAGAGATTTCTATCGTGATCTTCGCAATGAAGCAGCAAAAAGTAAGACCAAGGCCATCATCTTTGGGGATGAGAAGGATGCAGCCAAGACCTGGCATCTGGCGGAGATTCTCAATAGACAAAATATTAAGTTTCATGAGGTGAATCAGGATGTGACCATAGGGGGAGCCCGTTACAAAAAAGGCAATAGCTATGTGGTACCTATGAACCAAAAGAATCATCGACTTATCAAGGCCATGTTTGAAAAAAGGACAACGTTCACAGATAGTCTTTTCTACGATATATCTGCCTGGACCTTTCCCCTTTCCTTTAATCTGGATTATGCGGAGCTTTCTTCTTTGGCCAATGCAGGACCAGAGATCACAGACTTTAAACCACTTACAGGGACTGTTAGTGGAGAGAGCAACTATGCCTATCTCTTTGAATGGCATGAATATTACAGTCCTAAAGCAATAAATAAGATCCTCAATAAAGGGATAAGGGCCAAGGTTGCGCAATACCCTTTTAATATGAACGGCGTATCCTATGACTACGGTACCGTAATGATCCCTGTTCAAAATCAGGATTTAAGCAAGAAAGAGCTCTATGATTTTCTGACCGAAGTAGCCAAAGAAAGCTTTCTTTCGATAACAGCAGTTAGCACCGGAATAACTAATGGAATAGATCTTGGGAGTGGAGATTTCGAACCACTAGAAAAACAGAAGATTGCCATTATTGTTGGTGAAGGGATCAGATCCTACGATGCCGGGGAGATCTGGCATTTGTTCGATACCCGATATGATATTAAACTCACCAAAATTGATACTGAATATTTAGAAAGAACAGATCTTAACTCATATACAGATATTATCATCCCAGGGAACTGGGGCAGTGGCGGGCTTAGTAAAAGTAATGCGGAGAAGCTAAAAGAATGGGTAAAGGACGGAGGTAGTCTTATAGGATATCGCACAACCGCCAATTGGTTTGGACAACAAGAATTCCTCGATCTAAAATTTAAAAAAGACACCCTGGTAGCTAAGAATATCTCTTTTGGCGAAAAAAATGATTTCCGGGGAGCACAGGTCACAGGTGGTGCCATTTTTGAAGCGAAAATAGACAGATCGCACCCTATCAATTTTGGGTACAAGAACAGTACCATACCGCTCTTTAGAAATAGCAACATTTATCTGGAACCTGAAAAGGACAGCTATAATAATCCTATTCAATATACATCTTCCCCTTTGCTAAGTGGGTATATTTCAGAGGAAAACTCCGACTTAATAAAGAACAGTGTTCCTTTTAAAGTAAGCCGTATGGGTCGTGGCAGGGTAATTCTTTTTACTGACAATACGAATTTCAGGGCGTTCTGGTACGGCACCAACAAACTATTGATGAATGCAATATTCTTTGGGAATATGATGTAAAGCAATTGAAAAATGGGCAATTGGCTGGGGAAAGAGCTGCTTTAGGATCTGCCAAACTTTACATACGCCAGATTAAATAGGAAATGGCCTAGAACAATGGCAGTTGCTGCCAATGGATTAATAAGTGCGGTACATAGCCACCACAAAGCGAGGTAAAATACAGGCTGTATTAGAAAGGCAAAGGCGAAGCGAAATGTGCTCACAAATTCAATTTCGATGATCCTTGGTTTAACAAGCTTTCTCCAAATCAATAGCATGGGCCAATTCATTAACTCAAATAGGAACGTCCAGACTTTATGCCCATTCCTTTGATGAGTATTTCTTGAAAGCTCTGCGCCCTTTTGGAAGTTCTGAAGGGCTTCATTTGCCTGTTCAGGTTTTAAATAATCTATCACAAGCTCATCTAAATATCGCTGCAGTTCTGCGTAGTCATCTAGATCATCTATATGGGTGGTTTGTACCTTTAGTGCTTCAAAAACGCTGTTTTTGATAGAAGCAACAGACCTCATAAGATCATCTTTATCATATAAACTGCGTGAAGAAATAGGATCTCCGAAATAAAAAGCTACCCTATCAGGAAAAGCATCTGCCTTTTCGTAGTTGATTCCCACCGGAATCAGTTGAATGTCTATCTCCGGATCTTCTTCAAAAGCGGCAAAAAGAATTCGCGTAAAGCCTTTGCTTAAAGGCCGTACCCGCCTCATAATATTATGGTTGGCTTCGGGAAAAAGAAGAATGGCCTCCCCTTTTTGCAAGAGCTGAGTGCATTGCTTAAAAATTGCTTCATTCTTTCCCAGCGTATCACGCCCATCGCGCAAGCGATAAATTGGAAGCATCCTCAGAAAACCAAAGATCTGGTTAAACAGCCGATTGGTAAAAACATCTGAACGCGTTAGAAAAAAAGAGCGAAATGGAGTAAATGAAGCGATAACCAGAGGATCTAATAATGCATTCTGATGATTTGCCAGAAACATTACCGGTTTATTTCTTGGCACCTTCTCCATCCCATGGAGCTGCACTTCCTTATAATAACAATAGAGCCCGAAACAGGCTATTTTCTGTGTTATAAAATACAAGCTGGTCTTCATGCGTTGACCTTTTCTCTTATAGGATTACTGGCCCAATAGGACCCCAAAAGCAAGCCGGAAATAAGATGCCATAATCCCCAAAATGCTGTTAGGATGGCCATGCCACCCAAGCCGTCAAAAAAGGTAAAAATAAGAACTAGTCCCAAACCGGAATTTTGAATACCAGTTTCTATGGTAATGCTACGTACATCCGGACTCGATAATTTAAATAATTCAGCCAGAGAAAAACCTGTTAAGAATGCCATGGCATTGTGAAGCAGTACTATCCAAAATACATATAGGAGATATTCCTTGATAAGCAGCCAATTATTAAAGATTACTACCAGTATTAAGCAGATAAAGAATCCCAAGGATACTATTTTTAAATACTTAGAAAGCTTTCTCGCCAATTGATGAAAACGATGATTGATCCAAACACCCAACACCAAAGGCACTCCCAGGATCAACGAAACAAGCTTTATCATCTCCATGGGAACAATAGCAATTTCCTTTAACATCATATTTGTAGGCTCATAGAGAGAACCCCATAAACTGAGATTAAGAGGTGTAAGAAAAATAGCCAATAATGTGGCATTCGCTGTTAAGGTAACAGACAATGCAGCATTTCCTTTCGCCAGGGACGAAATAAAATTAGAGATGTTTCCACCAGGACACGCTGCTACCAGAAACATTCCCAGCGCTATACTGGGCAAAGGTTCAATGATCACAACCAAGAGGAACGTTATAAAAGGAAGGACTATAAACTGACTCAATATGCCAACTATAACAGGTTTAGGGTTCCGTATTAGTTGTTTAAAATCATCTAAGGTGATATCTAAAGCCACACCAAACATAATAAAAGCCAGGATGAGATTGAGTATCCATAGTGTTTCTGTATTAAAGTTGATACGAACAGCGTCTATAGTAGTTTCTATCACCTATGACAAATTAAATATTCAATTGGGTTAAATATAGCTTCATTTCAAAGATAAGTAAGTTACCCTTCTCTAATGAAATAGCGCACTGATCCTAAATCCTCATTCACATAACTTTGTTCTTATCATTGAAAAAAGACTGGATTTGTATTACTTTCTTTTTAAGCTTGTTACTTTTGTCCATAAAAAGAAGAAAACATGGCACGTACATTAAGCAATATGCTACCCTTAGGAACGCAAGCCCCTAATTTTTCGTTGCTCGATACAGTTTCCGACGAAGTAAAAAGGTTGGATGATGTAAAAGGAAGCAAAGGAACGGTCATTATGTTTATTTGCAATCACTGTCCGTTCGTAATACATGTAAATGCGCAAATCTCTCTTTTAGCGAAGGAATATCAGGTCAAAGGCATAGGATTTGTTGCTATTTCCAGCAATGATGTTGTGAACTACCCCCAGGATGCCCCGCATTTAATGAAGGAGAACGCAAAACAAGAAAACTACACTTTTCCCTATTTGTACGATGCTACACAAGAAGTTGCAAAGGCCTATGATGCAGCATGTACACCCGACTTCTATTTATTTGATGCTGAATTACGTCTGGTCTACCGTGGACAGTTAGACGATTCCAGGCCGGGAAATGGTTTACCTGTAACTGGGGCCGACCTTAGGCAGGCCATGGACTGTTTGTTGGGTGGAAGATCATTGCCCGAAGACCAAAAACCAAGCATAGGTTGTAATATTAAATGGAGAGAAAATTGATCAGCAATAGATGACCAATTCAATAGTTCTTGAGCCTTTGTCTGTAGCTACTTTCTCTACCTATTGCAAACTTGGGGAGCAGGCATACAGGGATCATTATCTTCATCTCTGGCCAGATGAGGATCCATCACCCTATATTGAAAGTAGTTTCACTGCAGCTATTTTAAAGAAGGAAATTAAAGAACCAAGTACCTATCATTTTATAATTCGACTACAAAGTGAAGGAATAGGGATCCTAAAATTGATAAAGGATATTGGGGTCAAAAATATCCCGCACAAAGGCTCTATGCTTCTGGAAAAGATCTATCTGCTACATAAATTTACAGGAAAAGGTCATGGTAAAATAGTCTTGGAGAAAATAGAATCTATTGCTTTAGGTCTAAACATTCGAAATGTCTGGCTTGACACCATGAAAAAAGGCAGGGCTTTAAAATTTTATCAGCAATTTGGGTATACCATTATTGGCGAAAAGTTATTGCCGTTTGAAAATGCCAGGCAAGAAGAAAAAGGGATGTACATATTGGAAAAGAAGCTACGACCTTTGTCTTTCTAATTAGATCACCAGTTATTTCGGTCAATTAGCCCCTGTATATGAGCCAGATGATGATTTCCGTGCCAGGCGTAACGTCCTATATTTTCTTCAAGGGTTGTCTCGGTGTTGCCAACGGGGTGGATAAATGTCTTCTTCAAGTCTTCTGCTGAAAGTCCATTGAGTAAGTAAACCAATTTAGCGTGAACAGCCTCCAGATGGGCAAGAGATAGATCGATAGGGCCTGTAACAGAATCAAATAATTGAGCCCACTCCTTTTCCAAATAGGGTTTAATGACCGGTTTATCTTCTGTCAATGCCCATTTAAACCGAATATAGCTATGGTGATGGCTATCTGATAGATGATGCACTACCTGGCGCACCGTCCAACCCCCGGGACGATAGGGCGTGTCTAGTTGCGTTTTTGATAAAGGAGTTGTGATGTCTGACACGTTGACTGGTAGAGCTTCAATTTGTGCAATCCAATCTTTAACGATCATGGAATTGACCTTTGCAGGCTTTACGAAATGGCCAATTGGGTATTTCAATTCTTCTAATGACATATTTTCCATAGCTTAAAAATAAGAATCTATCCTATGCCTAAAGAAGACTAAACGTTTAAATTATGTTACAATTCTAACACGCTCATGTAAAACTTGCTTAAAGTTTAGCTTAGGGACAACTAACTAAAATGGGTATTTTCTAGCGTACTATTGGCATTCCTCACCTAATCCTTAACAAGGGAATTAATAGATTCTACCTCAAAAGTCCTTATTTTTAATTATTTAAATGTACCTTTGCAGCTTAATTAACAATTTATTTTTTATTATTATGAGTAAAGGAACAGTAAAATTCTTCAATGATTCAAAAGGCTACGGCTTTATTACTGAAGACGGTTCGCAAGAAGATCACTTTGTACACATTTCTGGCTTAATTGACGAAGTACGCGAAGGTGATGTTGTAGAATTTGAACTACAACAAGGAAAAAAAGGATTAAACGCCGTTAATGTGAAAGTATTAGATTAGGTAAAAATTCCATTTTTTAGTATAACCCTGGCCAATTGGCCGGGGTTTTTTTATGCTCTATATTTTCCATTTAGCATTGTTAATAAGTTGTTATTAAATTCAACCCTTTCTAACACAACATTTTCTTCATTTCTGCGTCTTATGGGTACACCCCTATAACCAATTAATAACCAACAGGATGTATTCCTTCTTTTGGATCCTTTTGATATTGATCGCAGTCAATATCGTTTTATTGTTACTTAGTACCACGAGTAAAACAAAATTGTAAAAAACCCTACTGTGAGGTAGGGTTTAAGATGATTAAGATGTTATACTAAAAAAAAAGACTATGTCTGTTTTCTTTAGCATCTTATTATTCCTGGTAGTACTGAATATGGTATTGTTATTATTTTCAATTCAAGTAACGAAACGCAGTTAAGTCAACTTTAGGCTATTCCTGGAATTTAAAAACCTGGAATACGTCTATTTGGCATCCATTAATTCAACATCAAAGATCAGTGTAGCATTTGGAGGTATAACCCCGCCGGCTCCTGCACTGCCATACGCCAGATTGGAAGGAATCACAAAACGAGCCTTATCTCCTACTTTTAAGAGGCCTATGCCTTCATCCCATCCGGGAATTACCTGGCCAACCCCAAGTTGAAAAGAAATAGGCTGTTTACGCTTATAGGACGAATCAAAAACCTGTCCATCCACAAGAGATCCCTCATAGTGTACAGAGACCTCATTGCCTTTTGAAGCTTGTTTACCAGATCCTTTTTGAATCAATTTATAACGAAGTCCGCTTTTGGTCTTATCAAAACCAACGGCTATCTTCTGAAGCTCTGCTTCTGCTTTCTCTTTTGCCTCAGCTAGTTTTTTCTCTCTGTTACCCTCAAACGTTCTGAATGCTTCAATCGCATTCCAGTCTTGTGCTTCTTTTCCAACACGTACAATTTCGAGCGACTCTATAGTATCTCCTTGTTCAATAACATCTACCACTTCCTGACCAGCTTCTACATTCCCAAAAACAGTGTGCTTGTTATCTAACCATGGCGTGGCAATATGGGTGATAAAGAACTGACTCCCGTTAGATCCGGGACCTGCATTGGCCATGGAAAGCACACCAGGGCCATCATGGGTTAGGTCTGGGTGAAATTCATCATCGAACTTATAACCAGGATCACCGGTTCCGGTGCCTAATGGACAACCTCCCTGGATCATAAAATCTGGTATTACCCTGTGAAATGATAGTCCGTCGTAATAAGGCGTGCCTTGTGGTTTAACTTCATTTTCTAAGGTCCCTTCCGCAAGGGCTATAAAATTCCCAACGGTACCAGGAGTTTTGTCATGAGTTAATTTTACAAGGATCTCTCCTTTTGTAGTATTGAATTTAGCGTAAATTCCGTTTTGCATATGATCTATTTTAATGAGCCGCAAAGGTAATAAATTTAACAGGGACCAACCCTGTATCACCATTCATATCCTTATTAAACCCTATTAAGAATACTATTAGTTTGCAGTTCCCAGATCATATTTGTCTGCGAGGTATATTAGACTTGCCATAGCAGCAGCTCCCAGTTCCAATTCGCGCTTATTCACATGCTCAAACGTATCGTTCTCCGCGTGGTGGTGGGCAAAATATCGTTGTGAATCCGGGCGCAGGCCTGCTAGGACCATTCCTTCCTTTTTAAGGGGTCCTATGTCTGCTCCACCTCCGCCTCTGGTGAAATGTTGCATTAAATAAGGTTCAAAAAGTGATTTCCATTGCAAGATGGTAGAAAAATCGGCTTCTGAACTATCAAAAGAAAATCCTCTGGGTGTAAACCCTCCAGCATCACTCTCTAGAGCAAATACATGTTTCTCGCCCTTAATTTCAGCTTCAGAAGCATATTTTCTGCCACCTCTAAGGCCATTTTCTTCATTCATAAACAACACCACGCGAATAGTCCTTTTAGGTTGATAACCACTGAGTTTCAAAAGTCGTAATACATCCATGCTCTGTACACAGCCTGCACCATCATCATGAGCGCCATCACCGAGATCCCAGGAATCTAAATGGCCCCCAACAACTATGATCTCGTTAGGCTTTGTGCTGCCTTTGATCTCACCAATGACATTAAAAGAGGGAACATCTTCTAATTGCTTGCAGTTCTGTTTAAAATAAAATTGAATGTTGGGATCTAACTTAAGGGTAGCACTTAATAATTCTGCCCCATTGGTACTTATAGCGGCCGCAGGGATCTTTTCGGCATCTGGAAGGTCTCCGTAACGCGTGGAGCCTGTATGAGGATAATCATCGAGCCGAAGGTTCATTGATCTAACGATTACTCCTACTGCGCCATATTTGGATGCTTCAGCCGCTCCTGAAGATCTCTGATCTACTGCACCACCATACGCCTGAAATGTATTTAACAGGGTTGGATCCATAGGGCGATTAAAAAAAACGATCTTCCCTTGTATCTTCTGCTTCCCTAACTTTTCCAAATCACTTAGTTCCCTTACTTCAATTACATTAGCTTTTACACCTCCCGGAGGCGTTGAAACAGACCCTCCCAATGCACAAATAGGAACGTTACTCGTATATCCGGGCTTGCTTTCTAAATAAGCAAATTCTGGAGTGCCGCGGACCCATTTAGGCACCATAACCGGTTGTAGCCAAACCCTATCTAGCCCCAAAGAGTCTAATTGAGCCTTGGTATACACTATGGCCTGTTCAGCCTGAACCGATCCGGACAATCTGCCTCCGATCTGATTCGACAAGTGATTTAGCCAATCGTATGACTTTCCTTTTGTGAGGGCAAGGTCATAGAATTTTTTTAATTGTTTTTCATCCTCAGTCTGGCCATAGATTGTAACCAAATTGACCATAAGTATCAGGCAAATTAAATTCTTTATCATTCGTTCTCTAATTGTGTTTTATACGATTCAATATTTAACTTTGTTTCTTCATCTAGCTCTGGTTCTACCACGTCCGTATACTTCGTTAACTCCTGCAGCAGTATTTCCGCCACCAGAACCCGTGCAGCCTCCTTATTATCTGCAGGTATAACATACCATGGAGCATGTTTCTTGGAGGTTTTATTGATAGCATCCTCATAACACTGCTGATATTTTCCCCATAGGGCACGTTCTTTCAGATCTCCGGATGAAAATTTCCAATTCTTTTCTTTTAACTCCAACCGTCTTAACAAACGCTGACGCTGTTCTTCTTTTGACAGGTGCAGGAAGAATTTGAAAATGATGGTGCCATTTTGCGCCAAATGTTGTTCAAAATCATTTATCTGCTTAAACCTCTTCTCCCAAAATACCTCGTCAATATCATCCACACTATGGATTCCCGGAATATGCTCTCCCAAAATATAAGATGGGTGTACTCTTGTTACCAATACGTTTTCATAGTGGGTACGATTAAAAACGCCAAATTTACCTTTGGCTGGCAAGGCTATATAGTGCCGCCATAGATAGTCATGACTGCGTTCAAGATCTGTTGGGACCTTAAAACTATACACTTCAACCCCCCGCACATTGAAATCTTTAAATACCTCTCGGATAAGGCTGTCTTTACCGGAGGTATCCATTCCCTGTAAACATATGAGTACACTGTACTTATCATGGGCGTACATGACGTCCTGAAACTTCCCCAACTTAACCCGTATTTTCCGTAAGTATTTCTTGAGTTGTTTCTCTGAAACCTGGAGATCTTCATAGGTTTCCCAGGAATTAAGTTGAATATTCCCCTCTGCCCTATATTCTTTTGTAACTATATTCTTCATAGGATGAATATAAAATAATTTATAATGCCTTTGGTAGTTCCTCTTCATAAATAAGGGAAGAAAAGGGGGGTTGGATGTACCATAAATTCACGTAAATCGTAACTTTTTTCCGTTATGACGATAAAATGAGGTAGTCCAGGACTTCTCATTTATCTTTATTCCACCAAAATCTTATCCCTAAAGCCTTTGCTTATGAAAGGACTTATAGCTTCTTTATGGCTTGCCCTTTTACCGGTTCTCCCTGTTGGGGTAAACTCCAATGCCTGCGATTATGCAGGATCTAATATCAGTTATATTAGAACTCAAACCCAAAACGCCATTGATGCCCAAAAGTTGAATATGGTGCATTACTATGCATATAAAGCCCTGAACGCGATAGAAAAATCCAAACAACAATTCAATGATTGTGGATGTGAATACGCACAACTGAGTATTGAGGAAGGAGAAAACAATCTTAGGAAGGCCATTAAGGTCACTTCTCTTCTGAGTTCGAGGATGTTACTTGAAAAGGCAATGGAAAATGCGCAGGGTAGTTTGGAATCTTTACAGGATCACAATGAGATACATACGAGCGAATACGGTAATAATATGCTGTCCTTAAATACCAACGACATTAAGAAACCTCGAAAGCGTTTTCAGCCAACCCAAGGAAAGAAACTCACATCAAAGATAGATTCCTCGTTGGTTAGCTTTCAGAATTCTCTTAACAAGGTGGTTCTAACAGTAGAATGCCAGGAAGCACAAGATTATGTCCTGCGTATTTTTGAGCGCTGTGAATTAGAGCTTCTTAAAACGAACTTAACGGAAGGCAAGCGTTATTACAACTTAAGAACAAAAGAGATAGCAGCTAAAGCCCTGGAAGATCTGTCCGTTAATTGTGAGCAGGAGTAATTAAGTGTTCTTTAAAGTAGCTTTGAATTTTTCCTTATTTACTGGCGAATAATTTCACGTCCTCTTCAGAAATCTCATCATTTCCAAGTATGGTAAGTCGTTCTACCACATTGCGCAATTCTCTGATATTGCCGGTCCAGTCATAGGCCTTAAGAAGTTCTAGTGCCTTGGGAGAAAATTGCTTAGGGGCAATGCCTTGTTCGGCACCTATTTTCTCAGAAAAATGTTCAATAAGTAATGGAATATCTGCCCTTCTATCGTTTAGTGACGGTACTTTCACTAAAATGACCGCCAGTCTGTGATATAGGTCTTCACGGAATCTGCCTTCCTCAATTTCTTTACTTAGGTCTTTGTTGGTGGCAGCTACTACCCGTACGTCAACGCTAATATCTTTATCAGAACCTACCCGTGAAATTTTATTCTCCTGTAATGCCCTTAAAACCTTAGCCTGTGCAGAGAGACTCATGTCCCCTATCTCGTCCAGGAAGATAGTACCTTTATTAGCTGTTTCAAATTTACCTGATCTGTCTTTTATAGCAGATGTAAAGGCTCCTTTTACATGACCAAAAAGTTCACTTTCAATTAATTCTGAGGGAATAGCGGCACAATTTACTTCTATAAACGGAGCGGTATGTCGTTCACTTTTTTCATGGATCCAATGTGCAACAAGTTCCTTCCCCGTACCATTAGAACCCGTAATAAGCACCCTGGCATCTGTAGGAGCTACTTTATCTATCATCTCCTTGATACTGTTGATCTCAGGGCTTTCACCTATCATTTCGTAATTCTTACTTACCTTTTTCTTTAAGATCTTGTTTTCTACGACCAATTCTTTTTTGTCTAAGGCATTTCTTACCGTGGTAAGCAATCTATTTAAATCCGGAGGTTTAGAAATATAGTCGAACGCACCTAATCGCATTGTATTGACCGCAGTATCTAAGTCACCATGGCCAGAGATCATTATAAAAGGAATCTCTGGTTTAATTTTTCTTGCCGCTTGAAGAACTTCCACACCGTCCATTTTGGGCATTTTTATGTCACAAAGCGCCAGGTCATAATCGTTCTTTTTGATCATATCCAGGCCTTTTTGGCCATCTTCCGCCTCCTCTAATTGATAACTTTCATTTTCTTCGGAAAGAATTTTAACCAATACTCTTCGAATGGCAGCTTCATCTTCAATAACTAATATTTTTGGCATGTATTCTATTATTGTTTAACTACTGAGTCTTTAATGAGTTCACTATGTTCATATTCTTTTCAAAAACAGTGCCATGTTCATCATAAACCTTTTTTATCCTAAGACTAATAAGTTACTAGATCATTTTTTTACTTTTCCAGCCTCTGGTTTAGATGAGGCATTTTGATGTAAGAAAGGACTTTGTTGAAAAACATGTACATCTCTCTGAGGAAAAGGAATGGTGACGCATTTTTCCTGAATTGAGCATCTATATTATACCGCATTTCGCTTCTCATCCTCGGCACCCTAAAACTATTCGAAATAAAAAAATTAAGTGAAAAAATCAATGCTGAGTCGCCAAAATCATCAAACTGAACAAAAGCCTCAGGTGATTTTCAATACGCCTTTTTGTGTCGCTTACAACATCTAACAATATGTTGGTAACCAATGTAACATCACTCCCATAAGCTACACCAACAATTAGTGATTCCCGAGTCATATTATGATTTTGGGTATAGTTGTAAATAGTATTCGTTAAAAAGATATGATTCGGAATAATGATCACTTTATCATCTCTGGTAATGGATCTGGTACTTCTCAACCGTATCTCGAACACCTTGCCTACTTTTCCATCCACTTCAATGATATCTCCCACATGAATAGATTGATCCAGAATCATAAGAACACCCGAAATAATATCCTGAAACAAGGGTTTGAAGTGCAAACCCCAAGCCAACAAATAAGGCCGCAGACGCTGTAAGCAGTACGGTTAGGTTTACGCCGGAAGTGTGCAGGATAATAATGATCACAAGAATGTAAAACAGATATTTAAAAAAGGAAAAGATGCTGACGAACTTATTCTTATCCGCTTCAGGTAAATTTTTGACCACAACATTATGAATTATCCGCAGTAAATAGGTCACCAGAATCACCGCAATAACAATACTTAGAAAGGTGCCAACGGTGATGTGTATACTATCGCTATCATAGATCTGATAAGAAAGATATTCGTTGAATTTTGATAAAAGGGTCCTTAACTTTTCCATCTTAATATTTTAACCATTTAAACAAATCCTTATAACTCGGTTTTTTCCCATACATCAGGATACCAACCCTGTAGATCTTTGCCGCCAACCAAACGATCCCAATAAAGGTCCCAACCAACAGGGCAATGGAAAGGATCAACTGCCAGATGGGTACTCCCCCATCCCCTATTCCCCCCGGTAGCCTCATCAGCATTACTATAGGGGATGTAAGCGGAAAAAGTGAAAATCCGACAGCTATAGGTCCATGTGGATTTCCAAAAACAGAGAAGAATCCGACATAAATAGCCAGCATTAAAGGTAAAATAATCGGAAATATAAATTGTTGTGTATCTGTCTCATTATCAACAGCCGCACCAATGGCTGCATAGATAGAACTGTATATTAAGTATCCCAAAATAAAATAGATCATAAAAAAGAAGATCAGCATGGCCCAGGGGATTTGCATAAGCTCATTCGCATACATTTGCATTTCATCGAGCTCCGAAGGCATGGCCGGCATACCATTGACCGAAGCACCTGGAAGGACAGAAGCACTCTGAAGGCCGGAAGTATCCAAACCCAGGAAAGACATTAACACAAAAAGTAACAAGGTTGCAGAAAAAATCCAGATAGCAAATTGGGTTAGGCCGGCCAGGGAAGTACCAATGATCTTGCCCATCATAAGTTGAAATGGCTTTACAGAAGATATGATCACTTCTATAATTCTACTTGTTTTTTCTTCAATAACACTTCGCATCACAAAGCCGCCATAAATAATAATGAACATCATGATCAAATATCCAAATCCGCCACCAATAAAGGCCTTAATTTCGTTGATCCCTTTTAAATTTTGCACCCCTTCAAAGGTTTCTGTTTGCAGTTGAAAACCAGATTCTATGGCTTCAAATTCCTGAGCGGAAACCCCGAGATCTACCAGCTTTTCTTGGCGTAAGCGTTCCTGAAATACGGCATCTAACTTACCTATAACACTAGAATTGGGTGCTTCTTTAGTAAAGAAGTACGCACTTTTCGACACCTCTTCAACGGTTTTTCCTTCGGGAATATAGAGCAGACCGTAAAAGTTTAACGCCAGCGTAGAGTCTTTCGCTTCTTCCAGGCTTAGATCTTTAAAAACTATATATGAGGTGCTCTCCGTAGATCCAAAATCTGTAGAAAAATAATTGCTTTCATTTAAAACACTGATGACCCGGGTCTCACTATCGTTGATCTTGGTCAGATAGGCAATAAGAACCACCATACCTACCATCAAAATCGGACTCAAAAAGGTCATGATCACAAAAGACTTGTTCCGCACTTTTGCCAGGTATTCTCTTTTTATGATTAACCCTAATTTACTCATGGACAGATTTACTTTGAACCGTTTTTATAAAAATATCGTTAGCCGAAGGAATGGTCTCCACAAAATTATGGACAGTGCCTTTCGAGGTCAAATGATTTAATAGTTGACGCGTATCTTCAGAAGGTAATTGTATTTGAAATTGCAACTTAGCATGGGCTTTATCATAGGCAGAAGAAGTTATCTGAAACTTTTCCGCAAGTTCATTAATAAAAGTATCTCCCTCCTGTATGGCCATTCCCACATTAAAGATATTGTTCTTGTATTGCTTTTTAATATCGGAAAGCTTTCCATCCAGGATCTTTTCAGCATTATGCAACAGCGCAATATATTCGCAGATCTCTTCTACAGATTCCATTCTATGCGTAGAAAAAATAATAGAGGTTCCGCGTTCCTTCAATTGTAAGATCTCTTCTTTTATGATGTTGGCATTTATAGGATCGAATCCGCTGAAGGGTTCATCAAAGATCAATAATTTAGGTTCATGCAAAACCGTAACAATAAATTGGATCTTCTGCGCCATTCCCTTGGAGAGTTCCTGTATCTTTTTATTCCACCAGTCACCTATTTCTAAACGCTCAAACCAATACTTTAATCGTTTTTTTGCCTCAGGCTTAGAAAGTCCTCTTAACTGTGCCAAATACAGTACTTGCTCTCCTACCTTCATGCTCTTATAGAGACCTCTTTCTTCGGGTAAATACCCTATCATGGAGATGTGTTCTGCCTTTAGGGGTTCACCATTAAAAAAAACATGACCACTATCCGGATAGGTAATTTGATTAATGATCCGAAGTAATGTGGTTTTTCCTGCGCCATTTGGACCTAGAAGCCCATAAATACTGTTTGTGGGGATTTCAAGAGAGACATTCTTAAGTGCGAAATGAGAACCGAACTGTTTTGTAATCTGCTCGGCGATCAAAATAGAATTCATGTATGCAATTTTACCAAAGATATAGAATTGGAAGAAAAGACTTTTGAGTTTAAATATTATAATTCAAGGAATTCCCGGCATATTATGAACAACTGTAAATAGTTAGAAATTAGGACTTTTGAGATGCTAAATTGCAAATTTGATCAAAATTAGAAATAATTATAAGGCCAATTGTATACTAGTGAGCTCCCTGAAAAAGCAAAACCCACCCTTAACAAGTTAAGGATGGGAAAAAAATTGCTATGAAAAAGAAAATTAATATTGGTTGCCCAATATCAAATCAAATATACGTTTTTATTTTAAAATGAATTCCTAATTGATTTAAGAAAACATGTCTTTTACTTTTTCAAAAAATGATTTATCCGATTTTTCAGGCTTGGGTTCAAAATTTTCATTAGAACTCATTTTTTCAAAAAAATCGCGCTGTTCTTTGTTCAATTCTTTCGGTGTCCATACGTTTACATGAACCAAAAGATCCCCGCTTCCATACCCATTTATATTATTGATGCCTTTTCCGCGTAATCGCAAGATCTTTCCAGATTGTATGCCTGGTTCTAATTTTATCCTGACTTTGCCACCTACGGTATCTATTTCTTTGGAGGTCCCCAGGACTGCATCAGAAATACTGACATAAAGATCATAATGTAAATTATCACCTTCTCTTTTCAGCGTGTCATGTTCTTTGGTTTCAATGGCCACTAATAGATCTCCGGGCACACTATTGCCTGGAGCATCATTACCCTTACCGCTCACCTTTAGCTGCATCCCTTCTTCCACGCCCGCAGGAATTTTGATAGATACAGTTTCTTCGGCCATTATTAAACCTTGAGCATCTGCCTCGGCCGGGCGTTTATCTATTATCTGCCCACTACCGCCGCAACTAGAACAGGTTGCTGCAGTTTGCATTCTCCCTAATATAGTATTGGTTATTTTGGTTACCTGTCCGTTTCCATTACAGGTAGTACAGGTTTTGTAGGTAACTCCGGGAGCTTGTACTTTTCGCCTTACTTTTACTTTCTTTTCTACACCATTGGCCACTTCTTCTAAACTAAGCTTAACGCGAATTCGCAGATTGCTTCCTTTTACACGTCGCTGACCACCTCCAAATCCACCGAAGCCACCAAAACTGCCGCCAAAGGCACTGCCAAAGATATCCCCGAACTGACTAAAAATGTCTTCCATGTTCATGCCTCCACCGCCAAAGCCACCACCTTCAAAGGCTGCGTGTCCATATTGGTCATACCTTGCACGTTTGTCGGGATCACTCAAGACCTCATAGGCTTCAGCTGCCTTTTTAAACATTTCTTCAGCTTTGGAATCTCCCGGATTCTTATCCGGATGGAATTCTATGGCCTTCTTGCGATAGGCTTTTTTGATCTCAGCCGCAGAAGCAGATTTGTTAAGCCCTAAAATTTCGTAATAGTCTTGCTTCATGTCCCTTTTTTAATTGCCTACCACCACTTTTGGGTGCCTTATCACTTTATCTCCAAGGCGATACCCTTTTTCCACCACATCCATGATCTTGCCTTTTAATTTTTTGCTTGGTGCAGGGATCTGAGTGATAGCATCATGAATTTCAGCATCAAAACTATCTCCTTCTTTTGCCTTTATTTCCTGAAGACCCTTGGCTTTAAGTGTTTCCTTGAATTTGTTAGAAATAAGTTCAACCCCTTTGTATAGATCTTTTTCAGAAGATTTTGACAGCTCCTTTAAAGCCCTTTCAAAATCATCCATAACAGGCAAAAGAGCTGTTATAACTTCCTGTCCGGCAGTCCTAAAAAGATCCATACGCTCTTTGGAGGTCCGTTTCTTATAGTTTTCGAATTCTGCAAAAAGACGCAAGAATTTATCTTTTTCTTTCCCCAGCTCAAGCTCCAGTTCTTCTTCTTTAGAGGCAGATTCTACTTCCTCTTCCTCATTTTGTTCAGAAATACTATCTGATTCTTCTTCATTTGCAAAGGTTTCCTCTTGAGACAAGGCGTCTTTTATCTCATCCATTTCTTCAATTCTATCTTTTTTACTCATTTCTGATCATTTTTTCAAACAATACTTCTTAGTGTGTTCTAGAAGATGGCAAAAGTACTGCCATTTATTGAAAAATGTCAAAATGTCACAAAAAAACATCCTGATTGCAGGATGTTTTCTACTATTTGAAGTACGATTGCAACTAAACGAATTCTTTTTGAAAGAGATCACTCAACTCCTCCTTCTCAGGGCGGAGTATGTTCTTAAGAGCGTTACAGATATTATTGTGATAAAATTCAAATCCCTCTTTTTCTATCTTTTTACTGCTCACTCTTTGACTCGCAAATAAGAGGTATGACATATCCCCAAGCAGCAACTGCATTATTCCTTTGGGAATGTTGGGAAGAAATAAAGGTCGGTTTAGCAAAGCTGCAATCTCCTTGACCAGTTTTGTGTTTGTTACCGGATTTGGGGCCACGCCATTATAAATTCCCTTCAGGCCATTGTCAATGACATAAATGAATTGTCTGGCCAGGTCATCAATGTGAATCCAGGATTGCCATTGCTCACCACTGCCAAAAGCAGTTCCTGCATAATATTTTACTGGTCTAACCATGGATGGCAAGGCACCACCTTCTAAAGAAAGTACTAAACCTATTCTTATGGCAGCAACCGAAAATGAAAATTTAGAAAATTGATTGATCTCCTCTTCCCACTGAGAAACAACCTCACCAAGAAAACTGGGATCTACTTCAGTTTCATCTTCCGTGTAATATCTGTCTAATGAATTGGGATATATTCCTATTGCCGAAGCGCTAACAAAGGATTCTATGGATTTGTTCTCTAATTTTTCAAGGGCCTTCCTCAAAGTTTGCAAGCTGTCTAGCCTACTTCGAATGATCTTCTTTTTGTTTGCCTTGGTCCAACGCTGAGAAATAGAAGCTCCTGCGAGATTGATTACAGCAGTTACTCCATCAAAACATTGCATATCAATTTCTCCATTCTTAGGATCCCAATAAAATCCTTTGAACCCCTCTTCCTGCTTTAATTTACTTTTCCGAGTTGTAAGATAATGGACTTCAATATCTCGTTCCCTAAATTTCTGCGTAACAGCCTTACCGATCAATCCTGTAGCCCCTGTGATCAAAACGCTCATGCTCCTCTTTTTTGTAAAGATATTTTATTTAAGATGGAGATGATTCAGGTTTATAGTAGGTTTAACAGTATTGTTTAATACTTGTGAAATTTAGATGCTTGGCTTGCTAGCTTTGGATTCTTGTTGCTCGTAACATTTCACGCTTCCCAGGCGGTCCCGGAAGCCGCTCTACATGGAAGCCCACCGCTAACATAGCTCGTCTTACGCTACCTTTTGCAGCATATGTCACCAGTATACCGTTGTTCTTCAAAGAGTTAAACATAATTTGAAATATCTCCTCCGTCCATAATTCGGGTTGAACCCTTGCACCAAAGGCATCAAAATAAATGAGGTCGTATTCTTGTATATCCTTAATCTCCTTAAAGTCCTTTTGCTGCTTATTCAGCCTGAAATAAGGGGTTATTTCTGTCTCTACTTCCCAGGAAGAACTGTGCATTGCCAGGAATAGCTCTTTATATTCTTCCGCTTTGAGTTCTGAAATGTAATTT
The DNA here is from genome assembly GCA_963796935.1 of uncultured Flavobacteriaceae bacterium. Lineage (GTDB taxonomy): Bacteria > Bacteroidota > Bacteroidia > Flavobacteriales > Flavobacteriaceae > Muriicola. Next base: position 102,232 of record CAWCNT010000013.1, on the reverse strand, counting down.
AATTGATCTAACTCGGCTGTAATAACCGGATATCTTTCTACGCCTGTATAGGTTATTTGTAAACCCTTGGTAGCAGCTTCTAATAATGTGATCAATGCGTTTAGCCCGGTACCAAATCCTATTTCCAAAACGGAAATACGGCTTTTTTTGACAGCGGATAATCCATGATCTATAAATACATGATAGGCTTCCTGTATTGCTCCATGTTTTGAATGATATTGTTCATTCCAGGCTTCTAAATGTATGGTCTTAGATCCATCAGCCGTTGTAATTATGGTACGTTTCAACCTATTGTTCTAAAATCACACCATCTGCAATAAAACTGCGGGTAACTTTAACTGCTGTGATCTCACTGATCTCTTCCTCTGATGCTCCACCGTCTTTTGCAAAATGTTGTTGATCTTCTACGCTCATTTTCTCGATAAAACCTTTACCATGTATAACCACTTCTTTCCCAACAATATCTTTTGGGACAAAAAATCCATAATCCTTAAATGTAACCATTGTTTCCTGTCCGTCACCCAGAGAAACCTTCATCCAACATCCCTTTGATTTGCACACATCGGTTACTTTACCATAAAAAGCTGTGGTAAGGGTATCTGTTTCACCCAGATCTTTAAAAGCCACGGCTATTTCCGCTTCCTTCATAGCATTATCCAGGACGAATGACTCCCCGAAGATCTCCATTTCTTCATCTAAAGAAACTATTTCTTCAGTTTTAGATTGCGTATTCTGCTCTTTACAACTTCCAAGAAGTAGAAAGATCACAATGATTATGTTAAATCCTTTCATTTTAGATATGATTTGTAGTTACTCTGCAAAACTGGCGATTTTTCGGCGAAAAAAGAAGGAACAAGAGGGCATAAATGTTTAATTTTGAATTGTAAAAATAAGATGATGGAGACCAACGTCACGAACATTACTGTTGAAAAAGTTAAAACGTCTAAAATTTCCCAGGTAGATTTTTCCAATCTTCCCTTTGGCAAAGTACACTCAGATCATATGCTGGAATGCGATTATATCAATGGAGCCTGGCAGGCGCCAAAGATAGTTCCTTATCAAGGCATTACCCTGGATCCTTCTGCCAAAATATTCCATTACGGACAATCTGTTTTTGAAGGAATGAAAGCATATAAAGATACCAACGGTCATGTTTGGCTCTTTAGACCGGAAGAAAATCAAAAAAGATTGAATATTTCTTCCAAAAGGATTTCCATTCCGGAAGTTCCCAAGGATATCTTTATGGAAGGACTCAAGACCCTTTTACAGGTGGAGAAAGATTGGATTCCTACAACTCCGGGCAGTTCCTTGTATGTTAGGCCTTTTATTTTTGCATCGGGTAAAGGATTACATGCCTCTCCTGCTGATCAATATAAATTTATGATCGTATGTGCCCCGTCCGGACCTTATTTTTCAGGCAAATTAAAGGTGTTGATTGAAGAAAAATATTCGAGAGCTGCTAATGGCGGAGTGGGATATGCCAAAGCAGGAGGAAATTATGCCAGCCAATTCTATCCCACTCAACTAGCCGTAGAGAAGGGATATCAACAAGTTGTATGGACAGATGACAATACACATGAGTACATAGAAGAAGCCGGTTCAATGAACATCTTTACGCGCATCAATGATACCTTGCTTACGAGTCCTGTGAGTGACCGTATCTTAGATGGTATTACCCGTAAAAGCGTCATAGAATTGGCAAAAGCTGAAGGGATTCCTGTAGAGATCCGAAAGATAAGGGTAGAAGAATTGGTGACAGCTTCCAAAAATGGCAGCCTTAAAGAAATGTTTGGGGCCGGTACAGCCGCTGTAATTTCACCAATTTCAGGTTTTGGCCATAGGGATCAGGACTATACACTACCGCAAATTGAAAATAGTTACGCAGATCGATTAAAGAAACGCGTTACAGATATTCAGTACAACAGAGCTGAAGATCCTTTTAATTGGCGCTTTCAGGTTTTATAAAATATTTTAGTTGACATATATATATCAGAGCACTCTTGTTGGGTGCTCTTTTATTTATCCAGGATACCCTTAATATTGGGTTTGAAATAATCCGGACCTTTTAATACTTTTCCATCTTCTCTGTAAATAGGTTGGCCATTTGCCCCCAGCTTGCTCATATTACTTCGCTGTATCTCTTCAAAAACCTCTTCAATAATGTGCTGCATGCCATGTTCTAATATTGTTCCGCATAAGATATATAGCATATCGCCTAAGGCATCTGCTACCTCTACAAGATCATTATTTTCGGCAGCCTCATAATACTCCTTATTCTCCTCATCCATCAGATTAAATCGGAGCTGATTCTTTGCGCTGCCTAAATTGGCCTTCGGTGCATGCTCTACCCCTAATCCAAAAGAGTGATGAAACTGTGCAACGGCATCAATCTTGTTTTTCATGCTATGTCTTTTTAATGTAGTTTTGCGCTAAAATATACATATGTTTAGTACAGGACAATTAATTTTCGCAGCCTTTTTTGTGTTTTTTTTTGCGATAGTAATCTTCCTTTCCTACAAAAAAGACAGGGAACTTCATTCCAAAAATTACAAAGGAGTTAAATGGGTGGGACTTGTATTTATTGTATTCATAATTTTTCTTTTCATTCTTAAGAAATGGCTCAAAAATTAACATTAAATTTGTCTACACCACAAAAATCATGGTTCTCACAACTTAATATGGATTTCATGCGTATACTATAAGAAAACAAGTACTTTTGCGTTATAAGTTCAAATAAATTCGATAAATGACAACCTTTTTTACCATTTTCTTTGTTTTAGTTCTAGTCAATGCCGCTCTCTTATCCTTTAGCATTGTTACCAACGGACGAAGACAAAACAATTTTTCAAATGACAAATCTCAGGATTCCAAAGACAAGGTATACCCATTAGATTTGTCGTCTTCAGAATACAGAAAAGCCATTTAGATTCCTATCTTTAGGAAATGAAACAATTTTTGCTGGTATTCCTTGGAGGCGGAATTGGTAGCGGACTTCGTTACCTTCTAAGCAAAACACTTAACCCGTATACTACTAATTTTTTTATTGGAACCTTTGGTGTCAATATCCTGGGCTGTTTGATCATTGGGATCATACTAGGACTGTCAGCCAAATCAACTGCGCTTAGCAATAACACCGTCTTGTTTATTACTATTGGTTTTTGCGGTGGTTTTACAACCTTCTCTTCCTTTGCCCTTGAAAATTACGGAATGTTGCGCGAAGGACAGATCACTTCTTTTCTACTCTATACCTTAAGTAGCATAATAGTAGGCATCCTTGCCGTTGCTCTTGGCCTTTGGCTATCAAAGATCCTCTAGTCCATACCTTTTATACTTTACAAAACAAAGGCATTTCTCTTAGTACACCTTATTCTTTCCAAATCATATAACATCTACTACTCTAGATGTTAAAAGTCCCCTACAATAAAATCATTTAAACAAATTATATAGTTATTTATGATTATACCCCTAATTTTTTTAGGGTATATTTTCATATTATGATAAAAATTGAAGAGATATACCCCTATTTTTATAGGGGTTGTTTTATTTAATTTACTTTTGGCGCATCAACAATAAACTAATACAATGAAAAAAGTAGAAGCAATTATTAGAAAATCAAAATTTGATGATGTGAAAAAAGCACTTCATGAAATTGAGGTAAACTTCTTTAGTTACTGGGATGTGACCGGAGTTGGCAATGAAAAACAAGGACATGTCTATAGAGGTATCTCGTATAGTACCACAGACATTCAGAGACGGTATTTAGAAATAGTAGTTTCTGATGATTTCCTGGAAAAAACCAGTCAAAACTGTTTTAGAATCCGCCTATACCGGAAATGTAGGGGACGGAAAGATCTTTGTCTCAGACGTAATAGAGGCCTATAGGATCAGAACTAAAGAGAACGGATACGATGGTATCAACTAAATAAAGAAATAACTAACAAACAACTTTTGAAAAATGGACGCAGGATTATTTACAGCTAACAATATATGGATGATGATTTGTACCGCCCTGGTATTCTTCATGCATACCGGATTTGCCTTTTTGGAAATAGGGCTTACCCGCCAAAAGAACACCATCAATATTCTATTTAAAAACATATTTATCATTACCGTAGGGTTACTGATGTACTACATTGGCGGGTTTAACCTAATGTACCCCGGTTTCGCAGATGGTTCCTTGGGTATTCTGGATTTTGCAGGATGGGGTATCGCCGCACCTGAAAATGGTATGACTCCTGAATATGCAGATGGTGGGTACACCTGGTGGACCGACTTTCTCTTTCAGGGAATGTTTGCCGCAACGGCCGCAACAATTGTTTCTGGTGCAGTCGCAGAACGAATGAAAATTGGATCTTTTATGATCTTCACAATTATCTATGTTGGATTAGTATATCCAATAGTAGGATCCTGGCAATGGGGAGGTGGATTCCTTTCAACCCTGGGTGGTGAAGAAGGCTTTTACGATTTTGCAGGCTCTACCCTGGTACACTCCGTAGGAGGATGGGGAGCACTTATAGGGATCTATCTATTAGGAGCTCGGATCGGTAAATTTAGTGATGAAGGAAAGGCGCAGGCAATTCCCGGACATAATATTCCAATGGCAACCGCTGGGGTATTAATACTTTGGTTAGGATGGTTTGGATTTAACGGAGGTTCTGTACTCTCTGGTGATCCAGAACTAACCTCCCTTGTTTTGGTAACTACAAGTTTAGCCGCCGCCGCTGGAGGGGTCGGAGCTCTATTACTATCTACCATACTTTATAAAAATCTGGATCTTACCATGTTTTTGAATGGTATCTTAGGAGGTCTGGTAGGAATTACCGCCGGAGCCGATCTTATGTCACCCAATGAGGCCGTAGCAATTGGTCTTATTGCCGGACTCATCATTGTTCTGGGTGTAGCCTTCATTGACAAAATAAAATTAGATGATCCTGTAGGAGCTGTCACCGTTCACCTTATTTGTGGAATGTGGGGAACGCTGGCCGTAGGTATCTTTGGTGCCAAAGCAGGAGGCGACCAATTCTTATACCAATTAGCTGGTGTAGGTGCAGCAGCAACCTTCTGTTCGCTATCTGCCTTTATCATCTTCTATACCTTGAAGAAAACAATAGGTATCAGAGTATCTAAGGAAGAGGAAATAGATGGTCTGGATCTCCATGAACATGGGATGGATGCCTATCCTGACTTTAGAATGAACCAACATTAATATAAAAAGAACGGAGCGTTTTGCAGAACGCTCCGTTTATAACCATTTCAAAATTTTCAACTAAAAACAGTTACTAACATCCTTTTAAAAAGGACATCACAAACATTGAATTATGAAAACGATTATAAATACAAATTACGTTAAAAAATTATTATTTCTTTTCCTGTTTATGAACTCCATTGCACTGATGGCGCAGGACGATGAGACCTCTGATGAAAAAAAGTTCAGCCTTAGTGGAACCGTAGATGCTTATTACCGGGCTAACTTAAATTCAGCCAATTCTGGCGCCAATTACTCAGCCCCGGGAAGTTCATTTGCAAATTTACCTGGTTTTGCCCTTGGGATGGCCAACGTCATAGCAAGTTATGAAGGAAAAGATGTAGGTTTTGTGGCCGATCTTGTTTTTGGGCCACGTGGTACGGATGCCATTTTTGCATCTCCGCTTTACTCGGCTACCGGGAATATTGTAAACCAATTGTATGTCTATTGGAACGTGAGTGATAAGGTAACTTTGACCTTTGGAAATTTTAATACCTTCCTTGGTTATGAGGTAATTTCACCAGCGGGTAATTTTAATTACAGTACGTCTTATCTTTTCTCCTATGGGCCATTTAGTCACACCGGACTTAAAGCCGATTTCGATTTAGGAAGTGATTGGTCATTAATGTTGGCCGTTATGAACCCTACAGACATTACCGAATTTAACCCTAATGGAAAATATGCCTATGGAGCTCAATTGGGCTACAGCGGTCAGTATTTGAATCTAATTTCAGACGATGGTAATTTCGAAATAGATTATACCGGAGGATTTGATCTTAGCGAGGATTTTTACCTGGGGATCAATGCCGCTTATTTTGATGGGGCAGATGATACCGGATTCGCAGGTGGAGCTGTGTATCCTCAATACAAGACTTCAGAAACCTTTACATTGGGTCTAAGAGGTGAATATTTTGTAGAGACCGGAGACTTTGGAGCCATCGGTACAGGTGTTGAAGATTCTAGTGTATTGGCCCTTACTCTGACAGGCAGCGCAACTATTGGCGACCTGGTAATAAAGCCAGAACTTAGGCTAGACAATGCTTCGGATGATGCCTTTTTAGATACGGATGGTGCATCTATGAAAAGTCTATCCTCCTTTGTGCTCGCAGCTGTATACTCTTTTTAAGCCCTTATATTAGTTTTGTTTAGTTCGTTGAGTTGATTAAGCCCCTGCAATCCTGCCGGGGCTTTTTTTATGGAACTATTTGAATGCCTTAACGCCGGCAAATATTTCAATATCAAGCGAATTTTGACTGGGCACAATAGGGCAGGAATATTTTTTATTATAGGTACAATAGGGATTGTATGCCTTATTAAAATCTATCACTATTTGGTCACCTTCAGGAATTCTTAGATCTATATACCGCCCGCCACTGTAGGTCTCATTTCCATTAGTAGCATCTGTAAAAGGCAGAAACAGATAGTCTTCAAAACCTTCATCCTCCTTCAATTCCTCATTTTGGTATACTTCCAACTGGAAAGACTTTCCTTTAAGTTGAAAAGACACTAACCCATAAACCACTTCTTTAGACATCCGGTCCGTAGTTGTGGGCATTAAAAATGGTGTTGCATCCGGGGTTCTGGTAAAAGTTGCATTTACAATAAATGTAGTATCGGGCTTAAAAAAATCTAAGCCATTAAAGTCTTTTCTATATCGATCTGGCAAAGGCGAAGTTTCCGGATCCGAAAACTCTGCATTCAAATCCCTTTGAAATTCTGTGATTGAAGCCAGTTCATTATTCGATGAAAGTACTGGCTCAGTTTGTTGATCATCGTGGTATTTCTTCCCATCGCCGCAGCCTATTATTAGCAAAAACAGACCTAGGGTCACCTTTCTTATCAGAACGCTGTTTATCATATTCCTATTTGATAACAAAAGTACAATTTAGGTTTTTTTTTGGCTAGATTTGATCAGCTTATTAAAAGAGAATCAACCTCTTTCTTCAATTGAATCATGGGTTTACCCGGTCAACGAACATTAAAGACCTCTGATAATGCGACTTTTGTATACTTCCTATATTAATTCCTTCAGGGGTCTTTCCAAAGAAGTTTGGTGGCTGGCATTGGTAACGCTGATTAACAGGGCCGGAACCATGGTGATTCCTTTTTTATCCCTGTATCTAACGCAAGACAGAGGATTAACTTTGGAAAATGTAGGTGTGATCATGAGCTGTTTTGGATTGGGTTCTTTGGTAGGATCGTGGTTAGGAGGAAAACTAACAGATATTTTTGGGTACTACAAAGTAATGTTTATTAGTCTTCTGCTAACGGGACTCATGTTTATCTGGGTTCAGCTTCTGGAGTCTTACGTAGCTTTATGTTTTGGAATATTCATTTTAATGGTTATTGCAGACGCCTTTAGACCTGCCACCTTTGTTGCATTAAGTGCCTATAGCAAACAAGAGAACAAGACCAGATCTGTTACTCTGATACGATTGGCTATCAATCTTGGCTTTTCGGCTGGGCCCGCAATTGGGGGAGTCATCATAGCCTCTATAGGGTATTTTGGATTATTTTGGGTAGATGGTATTACCTGCATCCTGGCAGGGATACTCTTGCTTTTTGTACTACATCCAAAAAAGGCCAAAGAGATGGATACCCTAAAAAATACAGCTCCCACTTCAGCTTACAAGGATACATCCTATTTGCTATTTATTGTAGCAATGGTCTTATTTGGCTTTATTTTCGTTCAATATTTTTCTACAGTACCACTTTTTTATAGCGGTGAACGTGCTTTAAGCGAATTTCAAATTGGCCTTTTATTAGCCATGAATGGGTTCCTGATCTTCGCATTTGAAATGCCTCTGATCAAATATTTAGAATCTCGTCCCTTTTCAAAGGTGACTCAAATAATTATAGGCCTTGTACTTACAGCCTTTAGTTTCTTTTTCTTAACATTCGGTTCATGGATAGGACTTCTGGTAATAGGAATGTTCTTTATGACTGTTGGCGAAATGATCGCATTTCCATTTTCTAATGCCTTCGCCATGGATAGATCCAGAAGAGGCAAACAAGGAGAGTATATGGCGCTCTACAGCATTTCTTTTTCCATTTCCCATATTTTTGCCCATAATAGTGGTATGTTATCCATAGCACATCTGGGCTATAAAACTACCTGGTATGGTGCCATGATCATTGGTGTTCTGGGAATATTCCTATTGATGGGATTACGAATGCGATTAAAACAAAAAGAATCAAGATGAAAACAATCATTACCATTTGCATAATGCCAAGCCTTATTTTAATACTGCTAGCTGGTTGCGGAGAAACCAACCAGAGTCAACCAGAAAAATTATTAACTCCATCATACGAAGTTGTCTTGGAACCGAACCGTTATAACGTTGCCTTTCTGATAATGGAAGGAACCTACAATACCGAGTTTACCGCACCTTATGATATTTTTCAACATACGCAATACAGAGAAGGTATCAAGGCTATGAATACCTTCACGGTTGCCAATACAAAGGACCCGATCCGAACTTTTGAAGGGGTACGTATCCTTCCAGATTTTGATTACACCAGAGATTCTCTGCCGCCCATAGATATTTTGGTGGTCCCCAGTGCTGAACATCATCTCGACAAAGACCTGCGAGATAGTGTAATGATAAACTTTGTTTATAAAACTGCCCGGAAAGCACAATTTGTCACCTCTCATTGTGATGGGGCATTTGTGCTTGCTAAAGCAGGATTGTTAGATTCTGTGGTTTCTACAACATTTCCGAGTGACATAAACACCTATCGGGAGATGTTCCCTAGCTTGCAGGTAAAAGACAGTGTATTATTTGTGCACGACGGAAAGTATATTACCTCCGCCGGTGGCGCCAAAAGTTTTGAGGCAGCGCTTTATTTATGTGAATATCTCTACGGAAAAGAGATCGCAGAATCCCTGGCAAAAGGTTTGGTTATAGAATGGGATCTGGAGCAGGTACCTTCCCTTATTCTTCAATAATATCGTAGCGTGCGTCTAAGAGGTATTTATCAATGATCTTATTGTATTCCGGGGTGATACGGAGTAAGGCAGTATGTTCTAGCGAATATAGGACAGACTTATCTTTATAGCCATTCTTTAGTAGTTCTTCAAGATAGAATAAGGCGGTCCCAAAGTCTTCATACTTAGCACTATCGGATATAATTTTGAGGTAACTATCAAACTCTTTGGGCGCCGTTATGGTCTTTACCATCCATAAATAACTCAACGCTTCCTCATTCACCGGATTTTGAGCTAATTCTAAATTAATATTGTCTTCTATAATGGCATTAAGGTATCCCAAGAGTCGCATTCCCATCTCCTTAACCAAGGGATCTGTACTATTTCGGTATTTTTTGATCTCTCCCATTTGATAGTTCCACCACCCAAGATTGTTATAATTCAAGGTGAGCACATCATCATTTAAATTGTAATCATAATCGTCCCTGATAAAGTATTCTTTTTGGAAAATGCGTTTTTGCCTCCTATTCTGAATGGAGTATGCTTTTTCTCTTGAGATCAGTTTTATCCGTTTTTTTAGGTCGTCCAATTTCAATAAGCCCTTAAACTTGGTTAACATTTCATTCCCAAGGTACATGGCTCCCAAATAGTCATTTGCAGTTACAAAATTATTTAAGGTTGAGAAATCCCTATTATATATACTACTAATGTAAGTGGAGTCTTTTGGGATATTTTTCTTATTCATTGATTTAAGAGTAAGAATCTCTACTGCTCTTTCTAAATAGGAATTATCCGGCCATTCTGTCTCTCCGTTAAATACCAGCAGATAGCTGTTTAAAATCCATTGATCCCTATATCTTTTTACCGTAGCGCTCGTATTTTGTTCATCAGAAAGGTCGACGAAATTAAAATCGGATCTGCCAACAATTCCTACAAATTGAAAGGGTTTTTTGGGATCTATAAGTTCTTTATATGGGATGCCTGAACCAATAGAAATAACCCCTTCTATTGGCCTAATAACGGAGGGAATAATAGAAGCAAATTTGGCCCCATTTCCAAATCCCGCAGTAAAAGATCGTTGTTTGTGAATGGGGAATAAGCTATATACGGTATTAAACATCCTGCTTGCGATGAGCGTATTCTGTACTATAGAAAGGCTGTCCTGGGTGTTATTAGAAGCCGCAACGATATAGCCTTCCTTTTCTGCCACCTCCCGAAACATATGTATCAACTGTTTCCCCCGTCCTTGCATGTCCATGGCAAAAATAATGGGCCAGGTCGCTGATGGATCATAGCTGGTAGGAAGATAAATCGCAAAAGTTTCCGGAATGGAATCATTGATCCTGATAGAATCTTGAATAATACCTTTTTTGATGATTATATCTTGTCCCTGAAGCAGGAAAAGATCGCAAAAAGCAATCAGGGTAAATAGAAGAATCATTTTTTTCATAGCAAACTATTCCTCAAAAATCTGGCCAAAACAGTATCAAGGCCTGTGAAAAGAAGTTTATTGTCCGTAATTCTGTACTTTGAAACTTCCAGGTTCTATTTAAAGATACCACCAATACTCTAAATTAAACAATATTTATTATCCCTTTCTCTTTTTTATTGGAGCATCGGCCACCACATCAGACAAAATAATATGCGTCCGTGTTTCTCCATACAAGATCAGTTTATCAATGAATTTTTCAAGATGGAATTGATCTCGTAAGACCACCTCCATGATGATGTTCTCATTCCCTGTGATCCGATAACAATTCACAACTTCATCCAGGGTAACCACCAATTCCAGAAAAGGTTTTAACTTCCCCATAAAGGCTTTTAATGTAATGATTGCTTTTAGTTGATACCCCGCCATGGCATGAGAAACTCTGGCATAATATCCATTGATAATCCCCAGGTCTTCCATCTTCTTAACACGTTCGGCAACGGCAGGTGGAGTAAGACCCACCTTCCTGCCAATACTGGCAAAGGATTCGCGGGAATTTTCCTGTAAGGATTGTAAAATTCCCCAGTTTAGTTGATCTATCGCTGATTTCAAATTTTTTAACTATGAATTACTTAGTTTCTAAAGCTAATATACAATTTCTCTTTAATATCTAAAGCAATTTGCTGTAAATAGCAGCTAATTTTAAGGTAATCAATTTTGCTATAAAAGAATCATGTCCCACAAAAATCTTGGATCCTTACCGGTCTACCAAAAAGCATTGGAGCTTTGCACCCTAAGCAGGGAGCTTGCATCTTTTGTTACCTACAACAAAAACATGCTAACATTATACCAATCTCAAAGTCTTCGCGATCATATTGCGGACTCTTTAATTACTGATGCCGTTTTAATCCCACAGCAAATAGCACGGGCAGAAACTTCAGATTCTGTAAGTGACAGGATGAAAAGTGCCACCTTTATTGGGATCATGATCCGCAATATAAGTGCCTATTGCAATGGCCTGGAACAAGACGGAGTTCGTGAAAAAGAATATCTTCATCTTTTAAAACGGGAGATCAGAATTTTCAGGAAATCCTTCAAAAAATGGCGTAAGTCTATTGTCCATTACGGCCATCAATCTGAAACCTGGAATTTTAGAGAATATCTCGGCTAGGATTAAACACCTTCTTTTTTAAAACAGCATACTAAAGCAGTCAAAAACCTGGAACAGCTTACTGACACTTTGCTACATATTTCGTCTATACTGCCCGCCTACTTCAAAGAGCGATTGAGTGATCTGCCCTAACGAACAGAATTTTGCTACTTCCATAAGTTTCTCAAAGATATTTTCATTGTGTACAGCAGACTCCTGTAATTCCTGCAATCCCTTCTCTGCTTTTTTCTTATGAAGTGCCTTAAGGAGTTTCAGTGTATTTAATTGCACTTGTTTTTCTTCTTCTGTTGCCCTGATAACCTCTACGGGAAGAATTGTAGGTGACCCTTTAGAACTCAGAAATGTATTAACCCCTATGATAGGATATTCCCCATTGTGTTTTAAGGTTTCGTAATGCAGACTTTCTTCCTGAATCTTGGAACGCTGATACATCGTTTCCATAGCACCTAAGACGCCTCCGCGTTCTGTGATACGGTCAAACTCTGTCAACACAGCTTCCTCAACAAGATCTGTCAGTTCTTCAATAATAAAGGACCCTTGTATCGGGTTTTCATTTTTGGCTAAACCAAGTTCTTTATTGATGATGAGTTGTATGGCCATGGCTCTTCTTACAGACTCTTCCGTAGGGGTAGTAATAGCCTCATCGTAGGCATTGGTATGTAAGGAATTGCAATTATCATAGATAGCATACAGTGCCTGAAGTGTAGTTCTGATATCATTGAAATCGATCTCCTGCGCATGTAGACTTCTTCCTGAGGTTTGTATGTGATATTTGAGCATTTGAGCTCTTGGATCAGCACCGTACTTTTCTTTCATCGCCTTTGCCCAGATCTTTCTGGCTACTCTGCCTATCACAGCGTATTCCGGATCAACACCATTGGAGAAGAAAAAGGACAGATTAGGTCCAAATTTGTTGATATCCATTCCCCTGCTAAGGTAATATTCCACATAGGTAAAGCCGTTGGATAGAGTGAATGCCAATTGAGTGATGGGATTGGCACCCGCCTCCGCAATATGGTAACCCGAAATTGAGACTGAGTAAAAATTACGGACCTTATTTTCAATAAAATATTCCTGTACATCACCCATAAGCCGCAAAGCAAATTCCGTAGAGAAAATACAGGTGTTTTGCGCCTGATCTTCTTTTAAAATATCGGCCTGTACAGTACCTCTAACCTCTTTCAAGGTCTTCTTTTTGATAGTCTCATAGACATCCGCCGGCAATACCTGATCCCCGGTAACACCAAGGAGCATAAGTCCCAGGCCATTATTTCCTGTGGGCAACTTACCCGAATATGCAGGTTGGCCCACCTTACTGTCCTTCAACAGTTCCTTTATCTTCCTGCCCGTCTGTTTCTCTAGTCCTTTTTCAATGATATACTTTTCGCAATTCTGATCAATGGCTGCATTTAGGAAAAATGCCAGAAGCATAGGAGCCGGACCATTAATGGTCATGCTTACAGAGGTCATGGGATCTGATAGATCAAAACCGGAATAGAGTTTTTTAGCATCATCAAGACAACAGATGGAAACTCCGGCATTTCCAATTTTACCATAGATGTCTAGCCGTTCTCCAGGATCATGACCATAAAGTGTAACGGAGTCAAATGCTGTAGAAAGTCGTTTTGCCTTCATCCCCAGGCTAACATAATGAAAGCGTCTGTTTGTCCGTTCGGGGCCGCCTTCTCCTGCAAACATACGGGTAGGATCTTCTTCGGTACGCTTAAAGGGGTATAATCCGGCCGCGTAGGGAAAAGATCCCGGAACATTCTCCTGTAGGGACCAACGCAACAGATCGCCCCAGGCCTGATACCTGGGCAGGACCACTTTTGGGATCTGCGTATAAGACAAAGACTCCGAATGTGTCTCAATATCAATTACTTTATCGCGTACCTTAAATTGGTAGACAGGCTCTTTATAGCGCTGTACCTTAGATGCCCATTGAATAATGGTTTGCCAGTGATATGGGTCGAGGTTTAATTTTATCCTGTTAAATTCTGCAATAAGGAGTTTTAAAAATGCTTTTTGATCTTCGGGTGCATCTTTTAAAAGCGCTTCCTCATTTAAGCCTATCTCAAGTATATAAGGCAAGGCAAGTTCTTTCTCCTTCGCTTCATTTTCAGACACCACAGACAGGATGGTTTTATAAACCCCATAAAGCGTTTGTGCTGTACTACTTTGAATGTCTACTTGTTGATCATAACTTCGATTTGCTTCCGCGATCTCAGACAAATAACGAGTTCTGGCCGGTGGAATAATAAAGCGTTTCTCCGGTTCATCTATTGCCACGGTAAATTGAGACCGAAGTTTTGATCCCGTTTTTTCCTCCAATTGTTGCATTACGGCCTTGTAAAGACTGTTCATGCCCGGATCGTTGAATTGAGAGGCAATAGTTCCGTAAATAGGAAGAGATTCCGGATCTGCATCCCACAGGTTATTATTACGAGTGTATTGTTTGCGAACATCCCGGAGCGCATCCAGGGACCCACGCTTATCAAACTTATTGATGGCCACCAGATCTGCGAAATCTAGCATATCTATCTTCTCTAACTGTGTAGCTGCACCAAATTCTGGTGTCATGACATAAAGTGACATATCGCTGTGCTCCACGATCTCTGTATCGGACTGCCCAATGCCCGAGGTTTCAAGAATAAGCAGGTCGAATTCGGCCTGTTGCAGTATATTCAATGCATCTCCTACATATTTGGAAAGGGCGAGATTAGACTGGCGTGTTGCCAGGGAACGCATATACACCCTGTCATTATTGATGGCATTCATTCTGATACGATCTCCCAGGAGTGCCCCTCCTGTTTTTCGTTTAGATGGATCTACTGAAACAAGTCCTATGGTCTTATCGGGAAAGTCGGATAAAAACCGGCGCACCAATTCATCGACCAAACTCGATTTTCCTGCTCCTCCCGTTCCGGTAATTCCAAGTACCGGTACCTTTTTATCGGTTGCAGGTAGTTCCTTACAATGTTTCTCATAGGACTTTTGATCATTCTCTGCCAGACTAATTAGGCGGGCTATGGTGGTGATGTCCTTGTTCTTCACCGAGCTTAACAGATCTTTTCCTTTTGGCAAGACCAAAGGGGGTGTAGGATAATCTGATTGCATTACCAGGTCATTGATCATCCCCTGCAATCCCATTGTTCTGCCATCATCGGGCGAATAGATTCGGGTAATGCCATATTTCATTAGGGCCTCAATTTCCTTGGGTAAAATAACACCTCCCCCACCTCCGAAGATCTTTATATGCCCTGCACCGCGTTCTTTGAGAAGATCGTACATATAGGTGAAGTACTCATTATGCCCCCCTTGATAGGATGTCATGGCAATGGAGTTGGCATCTTCCTGTATAGCACAATTAACAACTTCCGAAACAGAGCGATCATGTCCTAAATGGATCACCTCAACCCCGGTTGATTGGATAATGCGACGCATTATATTGATAGCCGCATCATGACCATCAAATAAAGAGGCCGCAGTAACGATTCTGATCTTATTCTTCGGGATATAGGGTTTAGTTTGCTCCATTTTTAATAAACAGTCCTTTTCAAGGGTGCAATTTACGATAAATGCAAAAATTATTGATTTACATTTCGAATTTTATAATATTCTTCCTGTTATTTGGGTGTGGGGCCATTTGTAGTAATTTTACGCACTTAAAGCAATAAGTCTTGAAAGCAACCTTTCTTATTCATTGTCCAGACCAGACCGGTATTATTAGTACGGTAACTAGTTTCATTCAGGAGAATGGAGGAAATATTATATACCTGGACCAACATGTAGACAAAGAGGATGGGGTATTTTTTATGCGGCTGGAAAGTGAGTTTGCGGATACTCAGGATTCTGAAAGCAATCTCAAGGATCAATTTGATAAACGTATTGCCCGGACCTATCAAATGGAATGGAGCGCCCATTTTGGGGATGAAAAACCCAGAATGGCACTATTTGTAAGTAAGTACAATCATTGTTTATACGACCTCTTAAGCAGATACTATTCGGGAGAATTAAAGGTGGAGATCCCATTTATTGTAAGTAATCATGATGATCTGAGATACATTGGAACTCAGTTTAATATTCCTTTCTATCATATCCCCGTAACAAAGGACAGTAAGGCCAAGGCCGAAAAAAAACAATTGCAATTATTAAAGGATCATGCGGTAGACTTTATAGTACTGGCCAGGTATATGCAGATCGTTAGTTCAACACTTATAGAGGAATACCCTAACAAGATCATCAACATACATCATTCATTTCTCCCTGCCTTTGCGGGTGCAAAACCTTATCATGCAGCTTTTGACCGTGGCGTTAAGATCATAGGGGCAACCAGTCATTACGTAACAGAGGAATTAGATGCCGGACCTATCATTGAACAAGATACCTCCAGGGTATCTCATGTGCATAAAGTGCACGACTTTGTGGAGAAGGGACGTGATCTGGAGAAAATTGTTCTTTCCAGAGCTGTTCAACTACATCTAAATAGAAAAACCATGGTTTACAACAATAAAACAGTGATCTTTTCCTAATTCCCTTTCAAACAGAGAGATCCTCTCGTCCTTTGGTTTTTTATTCTTTACTACGTTTATTTTTCATAAATTACTCCTCCATTCAAAAAGAATGCTATGATATATAGATAGAATCTGAATAGGTTCCATTTGCATTCAAGAAGACCGAATTATATGACGAAAATAGCCGTTCTTGGGCCAATTCCAAGAGACACCATTATAACACATCACGGGGAGACCATTAAAAAATATGGCTGTGTAACACACCCTGTTATAGCCCTTGCTAAACTGTTTGGGAATGATGGTACGGTATATCCGGTATCTCATGTTCATGAGGTGGATTATCAAAATATTATTGAACTCCTTAAACCATATCCAAATATTGATACCACCTATGTTTCAAGGAAACATGACCGGGGTACCGTTATTGAGTTAAAATTCATTGACCAGAACAATCGTTTGGAACGGCAAACGGCATGTATGAGACCTATAGTACCTAAAGACATAAAGGATATAGGGGAGATGGATGCCTATGTCTTTATTCCTATTACCGATTTCGAGATATCCATCAGAACGTTGAAATTTATTAAAAAGAATAGAAAAGGGTTGGTTGTTTTTGATGCACACGGACCAACTACTTCTATGGGAATGACCGGGGATCGCTACCGAAAATTTTGGGTAGATATGGATGAATGGCTTAAATACATAGACATTTTAAAAATGAACCTCGAAGAATCGCAAGCTTGCTGGTTTAAGAGAGAGTATTCTTCAGAAGAGATGACCAGTTATGATGAAGAAAGAACAGAACACTTAGATGAGATGGCCGCCTATGTCCTTAAGAAAGGCGTTAAATTCTTTTATGTAACCTTAGATGCCAAAGGGTGTGTATTCTATACTAAGGTAGGTAAGGAGATAAAAAAACAGTTTATAAAATCTGTCTATGTGGATCATGTGGTAGACACAACCGGTTGTGGAGACTCCTTTGCGGGAGGACTTGCCTATGGTTTTGCCGTTCATAATGACCCCGTTAAGGCCGCCCAGTTTGCGAATGCGTTAGGTGCCCTGCGCACACAAGGAAAGACTTTTGATGTGTTTAAATCTAAAGAAGACACTGAGGCCCTGATCTCCAAATACTACAACAGCTAGAGAAAACCAAGCCAATAATACAGTATTTATCAGTGTTTTTACTACAAAACGCAGCTTTTGAACTTAGAAAGTTGCAATATTTTAATCCTATTTCCGTTAGCTACATAAGTCCGTCAAAGGTAACTTTCAAAAAATCGTAAGTTGATCCCTGAAGGGCATAAAAAAAATATTGTTTACCCGTATTATTTGAGTTAGTATTTTTGAGTTAGTTAGTTTAAAAAACCGGTGTAGTGGCCGGTTTTTTTATGCTTTGTTTTCAATTTTTATACTTCAATCTATTACTTACATTTTTTTCCTATACAAGCCATCAAAAAGCACACTTACTGAAACTTCATCCTGAAGCAATTCCCAGAGTTGCCTAATACTCCCATCTTCATTTAAAGTATAAGTGATCTGCTGCACCTGAGAGGTTCCATCTTCCTGCAGTGAGGGGTCGGATCGTAAGATCATTTCGTTATTTACCCTTTTCCCTTTGAGTTTTAGAATGGTCCCGGCAACATCTAACCAAAGTTGCTCCCATTGTTTTGTTATCGTATTATAGTAATTGAAACTCGTTCCGGTGAAATTGCCATTTCCACTTGTCCAACTTTCTTTGATCACACAGCCCCCATGTTCCTTTACAATAGTATTTTCACCGGCTTTGGCTCCGTTGGGCAAGGTTACATCCCACTCTCCAATCCAAAAATCAAATTCGGTATGTGCCTCAGTGCAACAAGCACAAGGTGCATTCTGAGCTACCATTGTGGTGATTGAAAGAACGAGTATAATTCCTGTAATTATATTTCTCATGGATCTTGTGAATTAGATTATCAAGATACAAAACCGACTAACGATTTTTATGATTAATAAGAGCATTATTCCTCTAATTGTTGAGAATATGCAACCAGAACGTTAAATATTAGATAAATAACCACAATTTTAGCTGTATTCCCCAATCCTAAAAAACCAAGGAACTCATTCATACGTATCTTACTATATAAGAATAGTATAATGGAAAACCAAAATTGCAAAGTTGGAGCTACAACTCATATAACAAGCGGATCTCATGCCCCTGACAGAGTAGAAAGTTACTATAATTTGTTTGTTTCTTTGGCTTCAGATACTCAATATGCAGGTACACAATTGGGTGAATTTTTTGATAGAAAAGCACGTAGTCTAAAAAAATTACTCGACGAACTGGTTTAAGAATTCAACTTCCTTTTTTCTAATTCAATAGCCATTGCTTGTTGCAGTATACCGGCTTCTCCCGCTGCCTTTTCAGCAAAATCCTTCCCTCCGGAAGCGTATAAGATACCTCTTGAAGAATTGATCAACAGCCCAACCTGGTCATTCAAACCAAAGCGGCATACCTCATCTAATTTCCCTCCCTGTGCGCCTACACCCGGAACCAGTAAAAAATGATCCGGAACTATGGCTCTTATCTCTTTTAAATAGCTTGCTTTGGTGGCCCCTACAACAAACATCAGGTTTTCTGAATTCTTGTAGGTCTTTGAAGTTTCCAGTACTTTTTTATACAATTCTGTAGAGTCTACTTTTTGAGTTTGAAAGTCGAACGCACCCGGATTGGAAGTTAAAGCAAGGAGAATTGTGTGCTTGTTCTCAAATTCCAGGAAAGGTTCAATGGAGTCCTGACCCATATAGGGGGCAACCGTGATCGAATCAAAATTTAGTGCTTCAAAAAATGCTTTCGCATATCTGGTAGCTGTATTACCAATATCCCCTCTTTTTGCATCGGCTATCGTAAATATCTCCGGATACTTGTCATTCAGATATTCAATGGTTTTTGAGAGTGATTCCCATCCTTTAAGACCATAAGCTTCATAAAAGGCTGTATTGGGTTTATATGCAACGCAGAGGTGATGGGTTGCATCAATGATGGCCTTATTAAAAGCGAAAATAGAATCTGGTTCATTTAATAGATGAGGGGGTATCTTCTCCAGGTCCGTATCCAGGCCGATACACAAAAATGATTTTTTGCGATAAATCTGCGCTACTAACTCCGCTGTGGTCATAGGGTATTAAAAAATTTCAGAAGCCTCTTTTAATTTTTCAGTATTGTCTACGAGCATTAGCTCGTCTATGATCTTTTGAATATCACCATTGATAATATTCTGAAGATCGTATAGTGTAAGCCCAATCCTATGGTCTGTAACCCTTCCCTGAGGATAGTTATAGGTCCTAATCTTGGCAGATCTATCACCACTACTCACCTGCGAATTTCGCTTGGCAGAATCCTCTTCCTGTTTTTTCTGCAATTCCATATCGTACAAACGAGACCGCAGTACTTTAAAGGCTTTTTCTTTGTTCTTGTGTTGCGACTTTTGATCCTGGCATTGTGCCACTAGTCCTGTAGGGACGTGGGTTAGTCTTACCGCAGAATAGGTAGTGTTTACTGATTGTCCTCCGGGTCCTGAAGAACAGAAAAAATCGACTCGCACATCTTTCGGGTCTACCTGCACATCAAAATCTTCCGCCTCGGGCAATACCATAACAGTAGCTGCACTGGTATGCACCCTGCCCTGTGTTTCTGTTTGAGGCACCCTTTGAACACGATGCACTCCGGCTTCAAATTTTAAGGTACCATATACATCTTCACCTGTTATTTCAAAATGGATCTCTTTGTACCCTCCACTGGTTCCCTCATTTAGATCAATGATATTGGTTCTCCAGCCTTTGGATTCACAGTACTTTGCATACATTCTGTAAAGATCACCGGCAAAAATGCTCGCCTCGTCGCCACCTGTACCTGCTCTGATCTCCATCACCACATCCTTGGCGTCTTCCGGGTCTTTTGGAATCAGTAACAGTTTAATTTCGTCTTCTAAAAGTGGTAATGCTTCTTTGGCTTCATCATATTGCATTTTGGCCATTTCAATCATCTCCGGATCGGCCCCGGCAGATATAATCTGTTCCGCTTCTTCAAGATTGTTCATTAACTCAATATAGGTATCCCTCTTGTCTGATAAGATCTTGAGGTCCTTATATTCCTTGTTTAATTGAACGTATCTTTTCTGATCTGTAATAATATCGGGCTGTATGATAAGGTCCGAAACCTCATCAAAACGTTGCTTAATAATATTTAATTTATCTATCATGTTCTTTCTTCCCTTACGCTGCTAATTTACAACATTTAGGGGCAATAGCTGATACTAAATTAAATGGCATCAATGAGAAAAACGTACCATTTGGCCCATTTTAAAGGATTGGCCATGATATCTTTCTACTGAAGGAAAATGTAACTTTATACCTGGATTTACTCAAATACCCGTAAGATATCCCCATTCAACTCTGTGCTGAAGATCTTAAGTGGATTACTTGTAATGGTGTTCAAGGGAGTTCCAGTCTGAGAGAACCGGGAACCATGGGTGGAGCAATAGAAAATTCCTCCATCATCATCAATAAAACGCACCTGATCTGTCTGTTGATGACTGCATATCTGGCTGGCAGCAATAAAATTACCTTGGAGGTTCTTAACTACCACAACCTCATTCTTAAGGATAAAGTCTCCATTATTTTGTAGTTGGGTTCCTTCACTGGAAGTTAGGTCGATCGTAAAATCAACTCCTGTTGGGACTGGCAGTCCGCCCTCATTATCCTTGGAACATCCTTGTACACAAGGGAAGGTTAGGGCAAATGCTGCTCCTGCACCCAGGGTTCTTAAAAATACTTTTCTTTCCATAACACAAGATTTCTTATTAAAAAGAACGCAGCAATAAAAAGAATCGTATGTTTTAGTAAGTAAAGGTGCCAAATTCACTACTTATAGTGAGCTTTTTAGTGGGATGTGCCTCTACCCTCCCTATGATTTGAGCTGGGATATTAAAGCTTTCGGAAATGGCTATAAGTTCGGCAGCTATTTCCTCATTCACATACATTTCCATGCGATGTCCGCAATTAAATACCTGGTACATCTCCTTCCAATCTGTTTTAGATTGCTCCTGAATAAGTTTAAACAAAGGAGGAATGGGGAACAGATTGTCTTTAATGACATGAAACTGATCTATAAAGTGTAATATTTTTGTTTGCGCGCCACCACTGCAGTGCACCATCCCGTGGATATCTTTTGTGTCAAATTTTTCCAGCATCTTTTTGATAACGGGTGCATAGGTACGTGTTGGGGAAAGGACCAGTTTGCCAGCGTCTAGTGGTACATTTTCAATAGCTTCTGTTAGCCCTTTCTGACCCGAATACACCAGGTCTTCCGGGACGGAAGGATCATAACTCTCCGGATATTTTTTTGCGAGTATTTTGGAAAATACATCATGCCTGGCGGAGGTGAGCCCATTACTTCCCATACCGCCATTGTATTCCGTTTCATAGGTAGCCTGTCCATAGGAGGCCAGGCCTACGATGACATCACCAGCCTTAATATTGGCATTGTCTATTACTTTCTCTCTTTTTATTCGTGCCGTTACAGTTGAATCTACTATGATGGTCCTTACAAGATCTCCCACGTCTGCAGTTTCACCTCCTGTAGAGTGAATATGCACCCCATAGTTGGCCATTTCCTTTATCAGTTCTTCGGTGCCAGTAATAATGGCTTTAATAACATCTCCGGGAATAAGGTTTTTGTTTCTTCCGATGGTTGAGGAAAGCAAAATATTCTCAGTGACCCCCACACATAAAAGATCATCCAGGTTCATGACCAGGGCATCTTGCGCAATCCCTTTCCAGACAGACAGATCACCCGTTTCTTTCCAGTACATATAGGCCAGGGACGATTTTGTACCTGCTCCATCGGCATGCATCACCAGGCAATACTCCTCATCCCTGGTCAGCGTGTCTGGTACTATTTTACAAAAAGCCTTGGGATAGAGCCCTTTATCGATATTCTTGATGGCTTTATGCACATCTTCCTTGGAGGCAGAAACTCCACGCTGGTGATATCGTTTACTAATGGGCGTACTCATAGGAAATCATTTAGAACAAAAATAGGGGAATGTTATAAAATCTAGGTAAACCCGGAGGGCTTTCTGCACAGATTTAATTTATTTAATAAATAATAGCTCCCGGTATTTGGCCAATGGCCAACTCTGGTTATCTACCAGTTGTTCCAACTTATCGCAATGGTAACGAATATCATCAAAATACGGCTTAACATCATTACAATAGGCCATTGCCTTCTTATGAGCATCTTTGCCTACATTGGCCTTTTTACGAGCTTCTACCATGGCATCCGATTTTTTCTTGGTGGCAGTCAGATGAGTCGATAGTTCTTCAAGGATCTTCAACTGGCCTTCCGCCATTTTCTTATAGCTTGCTCCAAAAACCTCTTTTAGTCCTTTTACATTGTCTATCACTTTGTTCTGATAGGTAATGGCCGCAGGGATAATATGCGTATTGACAAGTTCATTAAACACCCTTCCTTCGATCTGTGTTTGCAAGATATAATTCTCCAGTTCTACTTCCTGCCTGGCGCGCATTTCTACTTCGCTCATTACGTTCATATCCTTAAAGAGATCGAGGCTGGCTTTGGATGTTAAAATATTCACGGCTTCCGGCGTGGTTTTATTGTTGCTTAGCTTTCTTTTTGCAGCCTCTTTTTGCCAGGCCTCACTATACCCATCTCCATCGAATCTAATTCTTTTAGAAGATTTAATATACTCCCTTAGTATATTAAAAATAGCCTCGTCCTTTTTCAGGCTCTTCTTATCTATTAGGGCATCTACTTCCTTTTTAAAGTCGATGAGTTGTCTTGCCACAATTGTATTCAGAACGGTCATCGGTTTGGCACAATTCACTTTAGAGCCTGCTCCCCTCATCTCAAATTTATTTCCGGTAAAAGCAAAAGGTGAGGTGCGATTCCGATCTGTATTATCTAACAAGATCTCAGGGATCTTCCCAACTACATTTAATTTTAATTCCGTTTTTTCCTCCGGAGACAGTTTTCCTTTAGATACTCCCTCTAATTCGTCCAATACTCTTGAAAGTTGCTTCCCTATAAAAATTGAAAAGATGGCAGGCGGTGCTTCATTAGCTCCAAGACGATGATCATTGCTGGCAGATGCTATGGAAGCTCTTAATAATTCCTCATAGGTATCCACAGCCTTTATGGTATTTACAAAAAAGGTCAGGAATTGCAGGTTCTTCATTGGGGTAGAACCCGGACTTAAAAGGTTTACACCCGTATCTGTAGCCAGGGACCAGTTGTTGTGTTTCCCGGATCCGTTGATCCCGGCAAATGGTTTTTCATGAAAGAGCACTTTAAAGTTATGACGGTCTGCAATTTTTTCCATCACATCCATTAAAAGTAAGTTGTGATCTACCGCTAAATTGGCTTCTTCAAAAATCGGGGCAAGTTCAAACTGATTGGGTGCTACTTCATTATGTCTTGTTTTTACCGGGATCCCTAATTTATTACATGCCATTTCCAGATCCTTCATAAAATTGAGAGCTCTGAGAGGAATTACCCCAAAGTAGTGATCATCTAATTGTTGTCCTTTAGCTGCAGAATGGCCCACCAACGTTCTGCCTGTCATAACCAGATCTGGTCGGGAATTGGCTAATGACTTGTCTATTAAAAAATATTCCTGCTCCCAGCCTAAGGTGGCTATCACTTTATTTACATTCTTATCAAAGTATCTGGCTACTGCCGTTGCCGCTTCATCCACGGCATATAAAGCCCTTAGCAAAGGTGCCTTGTTATCTAATGCTTCTCCGGTATAGGCAACAAATATCGTAGGTATACAAAGAGTTGCGCCGTATATAAATGCAGGGGAAGTAGGATCCCAGGCCGTATATCCTCTGGCTTCAAAAGTATTTCGAATACCTCCACTGGGAAAGCTGGATGCATCCGGCTCTTGTTGAACCAACTGGCTGCCACCAAATTTTTCCAGGGCCTTACCATCTGGTAAGAGATCAAAAAAAGCATCGTGCTTTTCAGCTGTAGCCCCTGTCAAGGGCTGAAACCAATGTGTATAATGTGTAGCACCGAGAGACATAGCCCATGCCTTCATGGCTTCTGCAATCTGATCTGCAATCTTTCTGTCTATCTTAGATCCTGTTTGAATGGCGTTCTTTACACTTTCCATGGCATCCCTAGTAAGGTATTGCATCATGCTATTCGTGTTAAAAACGTTTACCCCAAAGATCTCAGACCTCCGCGTTTTTTCTACTACCGAAATCTCTTTATGTTGAGAACTTTGAAGGATGGCATTGAATCTTATATTAGACATTGTCAGCAAATTTATTGATCTGGAGGCAAAATTAAGCATTTCATACAAATACCCCCATATTTTATCATTTTATATAATTAACCCTGTAAAAATTAGGGGTGTTAATAATTATGTCGATTTTTTTGATAAATACCCCCTATTTTTTTATGGTTGTTCATAAAATGATTTATTTTTGAAGATCGAAAAAATGAAACTAAGTAACTTTTAAGATTATGAGCAAGACGAAATTAGAATACATCTGGTTGGATGGGCACGAGCCAACTCAAGAACTACGAAGTAAAACTAAAATCGAAAATGATTTTGGTGGAAAACTGGAAGATTGTCCTATCTGGTCTTTTGATGGGAGCTCAACAGAACAAGCAGTGGGAGGATCCTCCGATTGCTTACTAAAACCTGTTGCGATATACCCGGATCCGGAAAGGGAGAATGCATTTTTGGTAATGTGTGAGGTTTTAAGTGCCGATGGTACAGCTCACCCATCTAATCATCGTGCGCAAATTGATGATGATGATAATGATTTCTGGTTTGGTTTTGAACAGGAATATTTCCTGATGGATACAGAAACTGATCTGCCATTAGGTTTCCCACGTGGTGGATTTCCAGGACCACAGGGTAAATACTATTGTTCTGTAGGTGGCAGGTACACCTGGGGACGCCAATTTGTGGAAGAGCATATGGATATCTGTATAGCTACAGGGATCAATATTGAAGGAATCAACCAGGAAGTAGCACCCGGACAATGGGAATTTCAGTGCTTTGCGAAAGGTGCCAAGAAAGCAGGAGATGAGATTTGGATAGCCCGTTATTTATTGAACAGGCTCACAGAAAAATATGGCTACTATATTGAATTACATCCAAAACCTATAAAAGGAGATTGGAATGGTTCAGGAATGCATGCCAATTTCTCCAACACTACATTGAGAACATGTGGTTCCAAAGAGATCTATGAGCAAATATGTGAAGCGTTCAGACCTGTTACAGAACATCATATAGATGTATATGGTGCTTTTAATGATGAAAGACTTACCGGACTTCACGAAACGGCTTCCATCAAGGACTTTAGCTACGGCGTATCGGACAGGGGTGCTTCCATTCGTATTCCTATTATTACTGTGGAACAAGGATGGAAAGGATGGTTGGAAGACAGAAGACCAGCTTCTAACGGAGATCCTTACAAAATTGCCGGTAGAATTATAAAAACTGTAAAATCTGCGAACATAGGCGTTCCCGTCTAAAAGCAAATTTTAATATATAGAAGAACCGTTTTTGGGGAAACCCGGAAACGGTTTTTTATTTTGGTCCAGGGTGCGCAAAAGAAAAACCAAAATTCTTTTTAATTAAGCGTAAAATATAGAAAGGCAGCGTATCCTACGAGTAATATGATACCGTCTCGCCATCCCAGCCTAAGTCCCTTTGGCAAAAACACCAAAGGCAGGACAAGAAAAGCAAATCCCAACATCCAAAAAATATCGCCGGTGAGTAAGCCCTGATCTATTACCTGAATAGGTGTTACCAGTGAAGTAATCCCCAAGACTGCCAGTAAATTAAATATATTGGACCCTATTAAATTACCTAAACTAATAGCTTTTTCCTTATTTAAAATGGCTATGACCGAGGCGGCTAATTCCGGGATACTGGTACCAACAGAAACTATAGTTATGCCAATGATCCGTTCGCTTACCTGATAAAATGTGGCCAGCCCTATTGCTCCTGTGATCAGAAATTCGGATCCGGCCCAAAGCCCAACTCCTCCCAGTCCAAGAAATAATACCGCCTTGTACAAAGGGAGTGGCTCAGAATCATCGTGTTCGTCTTCAACAACTGCAGGTTTCTGGAATCGCAGCAGAAAGACAAGAAACAGAAAGAGTGCCACTAACAAGATGGCACCCTCATATGCTACCAGAACTCCATCGAAGTATATAAAAAAGAAGAATAATAAAGAAGCAGCCATCATAACGGGCCAATCTGTAATATAAAAAGCCTTCCGCACATCTATAGGTGCCAAAATCAGAATAACCCCTAGCACCAGGCCGAGGTTTGCAATGTTAGATCCTACCACATTGCCCAATGCCAGATCGGGAAAACCGTCCAACGCCGCATTCACACTTACAATCAATTCCGGCGCAGAGGTAGCAAATGAAACCACAGTCATCCCAATGATGAACCTGGGTATGTTGAGGCGTAGTGAAAGAGCCACAGCCGATTTTAATAGCCAATTGCCACCCAGGATTAAAAGAAGTAAACCGAGAATGATGAAAAATACATCCAAAAGGAAAGTAGTTTTGTTAAAAATACTATGCTCAAATCAATTTGCACTTAAAAAGTGAAAAAAAACATACAAACTATTTTTATAGTTTTTTAACTATTTATTTAGTTTTTCAACTATTTTTTTAGTTTACATTTGAACTATCATAAACATTTTTGACATTTTCATTACTTAAAAATACTAAAAGATGAAGAAGTTACTTTATTATAGTTTACTGTTGGTCCTTCCCTTAATATCGTGCAGCGACAAAAAAGAACAAACAGCTGCTGCCGAAATACAAGACCCAGAGTTAAAAGTCTTTGTGACAAAAATTGAACCTATAGTACAATCCTATCTGGATTTAGAAATCTTTTCCGGAGTAGTATTGGTCGCAAAAGAAGGTCGGCCATTATTTCACAAGGCATATGGCTTAATGAACCGTTCCACTAATCAGAAAGTCACTAAAAACACACTTTTTGATATAGGTTCTATGAATAAAACATTTACTTCTGTTGTGGTAAAACAACTCGTTCAGGAAGGAAAACTATCACTATCCGATCGTCTTACCGATTATATACCTGGATTTACAGATCCACAAGCCAAAGACATCACTATCTCCCATTTATTAGAACACCAATCGGGTTTTGGCGACTATCACCAGGAGGAGTATTTTGAACTTCCCCTTGCTGAACGAAAGCTTGCATCCATTATTGAAAGGGCCAAAACTACTTCATTAGACTTTGCTCCCGGCACAGAACAGTCATATTCTAATCTTGGATATGTAATTCTTGGAGGAATAATAGAAGTGGCCAGTGGCACTTCTTATTTTGACAATGTGCAAAAACGAATCGTAGATAAATTAGACCTAAAGGAAACATATTTAAATAATTTCGATGGCCTGAAAGATCGCATCGCCATTGGCTATCTCTATACACCACTTGGAATTTTAGAAGAATCCATCCCCCTGCAGGATATTCCAAATCCAGATGGCGGATTTCTGTCGACCTCAGAAGATATCATGAAATTTTATAGATCCTATTACTACGGCACTTCGTTACTTTCAGAAAAGACAAAAAAAGATGATCCTTTTTTTCAGTCCATCCAGGAAATTCCGGATGGAGCTGTTGAGGGGGCAGCTGGTGGCTACGAGGGGTTCAATTCTGCTTTGTTACAAGTTATCAGTGACGACTTAACTATAATTGTACTTGCCAATATGGATGAACCGGTTGCGGAACGTATTGCCACAGACATACTGAATACATACAGAGGAAAGCAAATTGAGAAACCACAAATGCCTGCCGTACAGAATGTGCGTATTCATTATGAAAAAAACGATATCGACTATATCAGAGAAAATTTCACAGAGCTAACTGTTAATTTTCATCCAACTGATCCCAAAGATTTAATTCTAAATACTTTGGGTTACGCGTATCTTTACGGAGCACAGGATACCGATAAGGCTTTAGAAATTTTTGGTTTAAATACCGAGCTTTTTCCGGATATAGCGAATTGTTGGGACAGTTATGGGGAGGCCCTCAGGGAAAAGGGAGAGAATGCAGCGGCCATAAAGGCTTATAGCAAGGCATTGGAAATACAGCCAGAACTAGAATCTGCCAGAACAGCCATAACCGAGTTAAAAAAATAATGAAAATGATTCAAAAACTAACGAATAAGGAGGAAGAGATCATGAAGATCTTATGGCGATTAGAAAAGGCCTTCGTAAAGGAGATCCTTGCCGAGATGAAGGAAGACAAGCCTCATTACAATACACTGTCTACCATTGTTCGAAATCTGGAAGATAAGAAGTACGTTGGCCATGAAGCTTTTGGCAACACCCATCGGTATTATCCACTAATTCCTAAAGAGGCCTACAGAAAGCAGTTTGTAAATGCTACCATAGCCGATTTTTATGACAATTCATATAAAAGTCTGGTGTCTTTATTTGCAAAAGAAGAGAAGATCTCGGTAGCGGAATTAAAGGAAATCATTGAACTCATCGAAAATAAAAAGTGATGGAAACAGTATTTGAATACATATTAAAATCGTCCGGGATCCTGGGTATATTCTATATCGTCTATCTTTTATTCCTGCAAAAGGAAACGCTGTTTAAAGAAAACAGGCGTTTTTTACTCTTCGGCATTTTTTGTGCCCTGCTTTGTCCGTTTCTCACTATTCCGGTATATATAGAAATGGTTCCAACCTCATTTACACAGCTCGTTTCTACTTCAGAAACTCAGGTAGGTAGTTTGCAAGAATCGGGTTTAGATCTATGGATGATGGCTAGTGCACTTTATCTGGCGGGAATGCTCTTTTCAATAGGTCGGCTTGCCATACAAGTGTTCTCTTTACGCGCCGTACTCTTACATTCGGGCAAAAAAACGCAACGTGGAGGCCTTGTTTACATTGAAACTACCAGAAAAATAGCTCCCTTCTCATTCTTCCATTATATAGTTTACAATCCGTCCTTATATAATGATGCGGAGTTAGAAGCCATTTTAGCACATGAAAGGGCCCATTGTTTACAAAAGCATTCGCTGGACATCCTTATCAGTCATCTTATTACGGTGGTGTTGTGGATCAATCCTCTTAGTTTTTTATATCGGAATACTATTCGGCAAAATCTGGAGTTTCTGGCCGATGCCAGCGCCACTAATACCCTACCCTCAAAAAAGAACTATCAATACGCCTTATTAAAAGTTTCCGGGCATGCATTGCCCATACCAATTGTCAATCAATTTTATAATTCATTAATCAAAAAACGAATCGTCATGCTACAAAGATCACAATCAAAAAAAGCGAATATGTTAAAGTCGGCCCTGGTACTTCCTGCCCTTGCCCTGTTCCTCTTTAGTTTTAATACCAAGGAGGTCTATGTTCCCACAGCGGGAGCTGCAGAAATTAATTGGTTCAGCCTGGATACCAGTGAAAAGATAGAGGTGAAGATCACCAAGGATACTTCCGATGCTGAATTAGAAAAGATAAAGCAGGATATGGCGAAAGAAGGGGTAGATTTCTCCTATACGTTAGTACGCAACAGCAATAAAGAGATCATTGACCTATCTGTAGACATGAATGCTACTCCAGAAAAAGGGAAGCAATTCAAAGGCTCTTCTAGTTTTGATAATGACGGTGAACCCATTGAGCCGGTAACCATCGTATTTGATCCTGATGGGCAGGTGATGTTTATGGGCAATGATGGTGATAAGGAATCCTCATTAAGTACCATGAAGAATAAAATGGTATGGATGATAGAAGATGACGGTGAAATGGATGAGGAAATGATCCAAAAATTATCCAAGGAAGGGGTTGAAATCATAACCATCACAGAAGACGAGGAAGAAATGACGGATGAAGAAGGAAAGAGTAAAATGAAAATTAGGATCAAAAAAGGAGATCATGGAGATAAAGGGGCACGTATCAATGTAAAAAAGATAAAAGGCGATGACGATGATGATGAACATAAAGATCATTACAAAGAAAATCATCATTGGAGATGATGGGGAGGAAATGGAGATCCATGAAGGTGGCGAACATGAAAAACACATTAAGATAATCAAATCCGAAGGTGGAAAAGGCAAGAATGTCTTTATCATAAAAGACTCAGATGATGAGGAAGATATTGAGATCATTGAAGGCGATGGCGAGGCTTTTTTCTTTATGGATTCTGAAAAAGGCGAAAAACCTCTTTATATAGTTGATGGAAAAGAGGTAAATGAAAAGAAGTTTAAATCTATTTCACCGAAGGAGATCGCTACTGTTAATGTCTGGAAAGGCGACAAAGCCATTGAAAAGTACGGTAAGAAAGCCAAAGACGGAGTAGTTGAAATCACCACAAAAAAGAATTGAATTTGCGGGTTAGCTAAGAAAACAACCAACAACAACCTGAAAGAAACCGATCACCTGCCTGGTCGGTTTTTTTGTTTAAAAAAGATGAAATATTAAGAAAAGCGTGTTTTTTAGTCATTTTACGTCTACAAATTAGAAAAAAGACTCAAAAACGCCCTACAATTATTACAATATGAAATATTTATAGGGCATTACTATTACTATTTAGAATATGAATGTAGACAGTATGTTGTAATATGAAGTTTAATTCATCATTTTCCTTACATAAGTGTATGTAATTTTATTAATAATGAGTGTTTTCCTTGGAGTGATTGGGGTGCTTTTCTATCTTCCTCAAATATTATAAAACCAAAGACAACAATCTTTTAAAATAAAAAAAACTATGATCGCACTAGCCAAATTAATACTTCAGGTTTTCGTATTTCTAATTAGTATTCTCTTATGAAGACCGCATTAAAAAGGTTTTAAAGAACATCGTAAGAATACCTATTTTTGGAACATGGGAAAGATGATATTTAAGATACTTGCCAAAATCAACAAATTAGTACTTCCGTCGTTTTCTAAAAGACGATTAGATCTTTCCAGAGCCAGTAGTGTTCAAATGGCTCTTATAGGCTGGAGGTACTATATTACCACCAGGGCATTAGATTAAAACCGCATTAAGGATTTTACCTCATAACCAACCAATTTTGAAGCACCTTGGAGCGCCGTAATTTCCAAAAGGAAGTTACACTGAACCACCACCCCGCCAAGGGCTTCAACAAGCTTGCAGGTTGCCTTTGCGGTTCCCCCGGTGGCTAATACATCATCGTGAACCAACACCCTCTCCCCTTTTAGGATAGCGTCTTCATGGATCTCTAGTGTATCTGAGCCATATTCGAGGTCATAGGTATGACTTATTTTATTATGTGGTAATTTTCCAACTTTCCGTACTGGTACAAATCCGGCATTAAGGGCAACTGCCAACACCGGCCCATAAAAGAATCCTCTGCTTTCCATTCCCACCACCTTGTCTATCTTTTGATCTCCAATAAATTCCACCAGGGCATCGGAGGCTGCTTTCAGCGCCTTCAGGATCCTTTAACAAGGGGGTGATATCCTTAAAACTTACTCCAGGTTTAGGAAAATCGGGGATGTCTCGCACAAACTTCTTTAAATCCATCTATTAGGTTCCGGTTAATTTTGCCCTAAATGTAAAAAGAAATATATTTGCAGCCCATTACAGCATCCAATGAATTGAAATAGTTGGATGAAGGAATGGTACTTAAAAAAAGGCCTCGTAGCATAACTGAATAATGCACTTGATTACGGCTCAAGAGATTACAGGTTTGAATCCTGTCGAGGTCACTTAAGAATGAAAAGCTCACCGAAAGGTGGGCTTTTTTATTTGAACGAGATCCAAGCTTGCTTGGGAATCGAAGTAAAAATAAAAAAGCATACAAACGTAGTTTGTAGCTTTTCATTTAGACTACGGAGCTTTGTCAGGAACATTTTGCGAAGCGAAATGAATCCTGTTTGTTTTTCTTTCCCAAGCTTTGTCAGGAACATTTTGCGAAGCGAAATGAATCCTGTTTTTTTTTCCAAGCTTTTCAGGAACATTTTGCGAAGCGAAATGAATCCTGCATTGATTTCAATGCAAACGTTGCATTTTCATGCAATCCATTGAACCTTTTAGGCTATTGGCAAACGTTTATTCCAAAAGTTCTGTTTAAAAGAAATCAAACTAAAGAATTAAGTTTCTACTGATTCCTTATTATCGAGTTCTTTTTTTAAAATACTTCTGAATCGCGTAGCGCTTAAATAATGGTCTTCTAATAATTTACCATCACACAAAAGATTGAAAACGCCAAAGCCAGAAGGTGCCATTTTTGCTTCTTTTACGGTGTTTATTTTTGTTACTTTTAAATCTACATCATAATCCATCGCAACATTCAGTAATGCAGCAACAGATTTTTCGTGCCATGGGCACTGGTCTGCATAAAGAAGATGCCAGCCCTCGTACTTATTTTGTTGTTTGGTCCAATTGTGAAATCTAGGGTTATCAGCATCGCTGTTCCAGGTTTTTGAAAGAAGTTCAAACCTGTCTTTTACTTCAATTTGCTTGAAACCGTTTTTCTCAAAGAGGGTTTTATTGGCAAGCCAACTACCTTTACTTGTCATTACACATACGCCATCCATCCCTTTGGCTTTTGCTTCTTTTACGGCATCCTCAATAAGCATAGATCCATAGCCTTTACTTCTCTCTTTTTTAGAAGATATATAGGTACAATGAATAAACATATAGTTATCAGCATCTATAGGTCGCCACGCATTTTTGGCTGGCACATATTCAATAAACCCAATCATCTTGTCCACATCATTTTTAAGGATTTTTATTCTTAAGCCTTCTTTGTAGCGCTTTTCAAACCACGTAGCTTTGTCTTTAAACCCTTGTCTTTTGGTAGTCTTTTATGCAGAAGAAGGTTTCCTTTATTGCATTTTCTGGTGTAACCTCTACTATTTTCATAGTTTTTCTTTTACCGTTTTTATCATTTTTGCAGTATGCACCACAGGTATATCCCAGGCTTCTTTGATCTTACCATCAATAATACACCATAGAACAACAGCATCAATCTCCATTGGTTTACCATCCAGTGACATGCGTGTCTCTAACATGTGTGATGATTAGTTCATCCCCCATAGGGATTATGGATATGGGATTTACCTTAAAGGAACCACTGGTGCGACCTGCTACTTTTTGGAAGAAGTCCGTCAAACCAGAGAGGCCGAAATAGTCTCCTTCTAACTCGGAGCAGCTCCGGATTAATATAATGCCAAACGAAATCTTCGGCTAACACCTCAGCCACAGTATTCGGATTTGCAGGGTTGAACCTCTTTAAAATACTGATATTTGGATGTTCTTTATTCATGGTATTAATTTTTAACAAGCTGCTTTTTAGATTGAATTACCTTCAAAGTCAATGCTCCATATGTAATTGACAGGATGACCACAGAAAGTAATATCCCGGCAAAAGGTATAATTGTGAGTAAGCGCAATACGATAGCACACAATAATGCCAGGAATGTAACACTCCAAAATCCCCAATCCTTTTCTTTTGTATGCTTGAAATAATAAACTACCAGTAAAGCAGCGATTAAATGACCAAACAGAAGACTAAATATAAATATGACCATTGCGAAAAGTCCCAAGGGGATACCAATAATCATCAGCAAGGCAAGGATAATTAATAATGGAATACCAAATAAATAAATCAATCCAAAGCCAAAACTTTTGAGCCAATTATTCTCTATGCCTTCAACGGCCGTTGAAAATGTGTTTCTAAACAGCCCATGCAACACCAGTATCACCAGAAATGCAGACAATACATAATATATCCATGATGAAAAGGAAGTGGTGCCAAGAGTAGTTAAAGATAAATCTGATTTTTCTTCACTGAGATCTTCATTGAATTGAGCTTCGGAATTGACCAATGAGTTATTAAAATCTATTTCTCCGCCGCTATTCCAGTACTCTACTCCCTTATTAAATTTTGCATTTGACCCGATGGAGAAATCTTCCGCAATTATTTTTGAGGTTTCCTTTATAGTTCCATTTATAAGAACGTCGGCCCCTTTAATGTCGAGCTTTCCAAGTACGTCGCCATTTATTTCAATATTTCCGGCAAAACAAATAAGGTTCCCTTGTATTATGGCATTTTCAGTAAGGATAACTTCCCCGCCAAAAACAATTAAGTCATCCCCTACTTCAGAGTCGATAGTAGCCCTACCTACAGCTATACGAACGTCATCTGCTACATAACTGTTGAGAAATAATTCTCCTCCAGCTGCCGTTAAGTCTCCATAAATACTATCATTAACAATGAGTTTTCCTCCGGCGATGACCAGGTCTCCGTGTACCACGGCATTTACTTTGATGGTTTCTCCGGCGCGATAAGTGTCATCCTGCTGTGTCTTATTAATTAGGATCTCACCTTCATTCTCTGCCTGGCTAAAAGAGACCAGTGAACAGAGTGCAATAAGTAAAATAGTTAAAGTTTTCATGAGTACAGTTATTTAGGTTGAGCAATAAATATACTGACGGTCAATCATTTAGTAAATGATTTTGATCAGGACAGGCTTCTTTTTTTCCACTTTATCCGGGAAATTGAATTCACTATTTTCACTTATTGAACTCTTAAGATGGATAAGTGTTATTTTTATAGACATAAAACAAGTTGTAAACATTTAAAAGATATGATAAAATCGAAACAATACATTAAAAACGGTGAAGGCGAGAATTACAACTACTCGCAAGACCATTGCTTTGTTAAACTGTCATCAAGAGACACGAATGGGGAATTATGCTTAATTGAGGATACCTTAAAACCAGGGTTTCATTTAAAGCGGCATCATCATAAATTGATGACAGAGGTATTCTATATGCTGATTGGTGAAATGGAGCTTGTTTTTGATGATGAGACAATAATCCTAAAAGA
This sequence comes from uncultured Flavobacteriaceae bacterium, assembly GCA_963796935.1. Classification (GTDB taxonomy): domain Bacteria; phylum Bacteroidota; class Bacteroidia; order Flavobacteriales; family Flavobacteriaceae; genus Muriicola. The sequence goes on along the minus strand of CAWCNT010000013.1, from coordinate 67,061 downwards.
AGGTGATACTATTACAGTTCCTGCAAACGTGTGGCATGAAGCCATATGCAAGGATGGTGGAAAAATGCTTACAATATTTAAAAATGGACAATTTGATATTTTTTTAGAAGAGCTTTCGAAAATGACTGAAGAGGATTTCTCCAATAAAGAATTAATGAAATCCGTTTCTAACAAATTTGATATCTACGAAGAATGAAAACTTTGTACAACAACGGCAATAACCTGCCTGCATACCTACGGTATGTAAACCGGCAGGCAGGTTCATCACTTCCCAAGAACTTCATCAGAATTTCCTATTTTTAAATAAAACTAATACTGGCTTTAATGCTAAACGGCCAAGGCCTGCTAAAGGCAAGCAAGCTCGCCATAATCATAGCCAAAACCGTTAGCAGTTATTTATAATGAGAGTATTCACATTTATATTACTTGTCCTATTCTTTTCATGTAAATCTGCAGAAAAGGAACAAAGTGATTCATCAGAAGTTGCTCTTTCTAGGTTGCAGATGCAAGTTGACTCGATATTTAATTCAGTTATTAGAAAAGACGAACCTGGAGCAGCCATTTTAATAAGCTATAACGATTCTATCATTTTTTCAAAAGGTTATGGTTTAAGAGATTTATCAACAAATAAGCCGATCACAACTTCAACTAACATGAGAGTTGGTTCTATTAGCAAACAGTTTACCGCTTTAGGTATATTATCTCTGGTTGAAAAAGGCAAACTTAATCTGAATGACAGCATTTATAAATATTACCCTTATGAAAGTTTGAAAGGAGTTACAATAAAACAAATGTTATCTCATACTTCTGGTATTGTAGATGCTGATACTGAATATTGGGAAAATTGGACACTGAACAGGTTTACAACAAATGACGATATAATTGATTGGTACAAAAGTAACAACCAAAAAAAATTTAATCCAGGAGAAAAGTTTGAATACAATAACGGAGCTTATGAACTGCTTGCATCTTTAATTGAAAAGCTAAGTGGAAAGGATTTTCCAGAGTACATAAAAGAAAATGTGTTTGACAAAGCTAATATGAAAACTTCTTCTTTCATTAGTTTGGCAAAACCTTTTCATCTATCAGAACGAGCTTATTGCTATGAGAAAGACAGCACTGGAACCTGGAAAATCGTTGGGGATCATTATTTGAATGGACTATATGGCGCAAGCAGTCTTTATACAAATATCAAAGACTTTCATTCATATTCAAATGCATTAAGGAAGAGAAAAATCCTTTCTACACCAATTGATTCACTATTGTTTGAACCACAAATTAAGGTAAAGGAATTGGCGGATCGAGATTTTTTCAAAATAAAAGAATCCGGCTCATACTATGGTTTTGGATGGGAATTAAATGAAACGATGGCTGTGCATGGAGGTGAGACTTTTGGGGCTCACTCCTTTGTGATATTTGAATTTAACAGACCACTGACAATTGCAATATTTATGAATTCAAATTGTTTATTTGAAACTGAACCAAATTTAATTGATGAAACTTATAAACTGACTGATAATTATTTAAAAACAACTGCCAACAACGACTAACCAATGATATTATCGAAACATAATTTTGTAAAACAAAATCAAAGGTCTGGTAGACCTTTGGTTGAGATAACCCTGCCTGCCGGCCCGCCTTCCGAAGTCTCGTACGGAGGACAGGCAGGCAGGCGATTGTGGACGAACTAAATAGTTAAATTAGATTATGATAAAGTTTTTTCGAAAAATCAGATTCGATCTTATGGAGAAGAACAAAACAGGGAAATATTTTAAATATGCCATTGGTGAAATTATTCTTGTTGTTATTGGAATTTTGATTGCGCTACAAATCAACAATTGGAATGAGCATCAAAAGCAGAAGGATTATGAAATTACTATTCTTATTGAAATTAAAGAAAACCTTATAAAATCACAGAAAGAAGTAAAAACAGCAATTGAAGATGATAAACGGTGGCGAGCTTGTATAATTAGGATTTTAGACTTTTTAGATGAAAGAAAAGATTATAACCCTAACCTTAATCAATGTTTTGGGTCTTATTATTGGTCGTCAACAGTGCAGTTTTCTACCTCGGCTTATGAAGAGCTAAAAACTAAGGGAATTGAAATTATATCTAATTCAAAGCTACGCAGGGACCTAACAACCATGTATGATTTTAGATTTGATGTAATTGAGTCTGAAGTAGAAGTATGGGACTCTCAATTATTGAGTTCAACCATTTACCCTTTACATACAAGATTATTCAGAAAGTACTTTCCAGATACATGGAGTGTTTTTGAAGATGAATATGCAAGGCCTAATAATTATAAAGAATTATTGGACAATGATGAATATAAAAATTTGCTTTCTGAACTAATATCGTTAAGAAATTATAGCATCATAATAAATGAATTACTTGAAAAAGACCTGGAGAGTTTAATAAAAGAAATAGAAACTGAGTTAATTAAGCTTAATAAATGATAAATTTTTTAGATTATCGAGTCAAAATTTTCGAAGTAAATCAAATGTCCGGTGGACATTTGGACGAGATAACCGCTTGCGGGCATATCCAAATCACCAATTGAAGCTATGATTAAATTCTTTAGAAAAATCAGACTAGACCTCATGAACGAAAATAAAACTGGTAAATACCTCAAATACGCCATAGGGGAAATTGTGCTTGTAGTAATTGGGATATTAATTGCACTTTCAATTAATAATTGGAATGAAGAACGCATTGTAAAAGAACAAAACCTTGTTCTTCTTGATAATCTAAATAAAGAGTTTAGCGGAAATCTAATTGAATTAGACCGCAGTATCAGCCAATTAAACAGCGTAATTGAAGGATTGTATAAATTACTGACAGTTATGAGAACTCAGGACAGTAATCTCACTGAACCTGAATTTGACCAACTTTTGCACAAAACATTCTGGACACCAAATTGGTCTCCGAGCTCCTTTGTACTGGTAGAATTAAAAAGTTCCGGGGCCTTATCCAAACTCGACAATAACAACCTAAAAACCTTGCTTTTTAAATGGGAAAGAGATTATGACGATATGAAAGAGAGCAATGAAGGATATGAAAAATTTGCGGAAGAATATATTGAATTTATTACCAAAAATGGCTCAGTTAGAAATTTAGATGCCTTATCTGAAAACACCAAACATCTTCAAAAATCTACGATTGCCAGCAACAATCCTGAGTTATTAAAGATACCTGAATTTGAAAATAGGGCAGATAATTTCTATTTCCTTGCTGTTAGTTTAAGAAATGATTTTCAATCTCTCAGAGGAATAATGACAGACATAATTGAAGTCTCAAACGCTGAATTAAAACAATGATAAAATTCTTTCGCAAAATCCGGCAAAACATGGTTAAAGAAAACAGAGCAAGTAAATATGCGCTTTATGCTATTGGAGAAATTGTACTTGTAGTTATTGGGATTTTGATTGCGTTATCCATCAATAACTGGAATGAAAACAGTTTAAAAAGAAATGCTACTTTAAACTATTTAAAACAAATTAAAGCTGAACTAGTGCTCGATATTGAATTTCTTAATGATGAATTAAAAACTTCTCAAAATAGCATTAATTACCTAAACTTAATCAGTGAAGGGAAAGTTGATGGCATCGATTTATCTAAATTATTATATTCATTGTCGCAAAATCTTAGTCATAGAAACTTTGGTGCATCATACAATAAGTTGTTAGAAACGGGGAATATAGAATATATAAATGATGCTGACCTCAATAGAAATTTACAATCATATTACTTTGAAACTTGCTCAAGCTACAATGAAATTGCTGAGTTTCACCAAAAATTTATCTCCGATAATATAGAGGGTCCATTACTCATGATGTTGAATCACAAGAAAAATTTCCTTGTTGATCCTCAAGAAGTTACCGAAGCGCTTGAAAATGGAAAACTATTATCTTTAGTGAATTGGCAAGTCTCTTTTCTCGAATATTCTAAGCCAAGAATTGAGAAGAATATAAATCAAGCAAATAAATTGATTGATTTAATAAATAAATATAGAAAAACGAAAGGCTAACACCGTATAAAAATAATTGCGGTTATGTACTTAAACAAAGGTAGTTGCGTATCAAATCAAAACCAAATATGAAAAACTTAAATCCATTATTATTTGGTTTAATCCTCATCCTAATTTTTAGTTGTTCAGTAACTAAAAATCAAAAAAAAGGAACAGTACAACCACAAAGTTTCAACTTCAAAACAGAATTTACTACAGCTAAATCAGTAATAATCTTGCCTTTCGAGATTGATGGAATTTCTAAAAACTTTCTATTTGATACAGGAGCAGATTATAGCCTTATTCAAAGAGACTCTACCCTAGGAAAAACTGAAAATTATGATGGAGCATCTAATCGGAAAATGAAACTCGGAACATGAATATGTAAAATCCATGAAAATTGGACACATAGAATTTCTCAACACTTTTGCAGGGAATGGAAATTTTGAAGGTTTAAAAGAACAAATCCCAAATTTTGGAGGAATTATAGGACAGCCTATAATTAATAAAGCGAATTGGTTAATCGATTATCCGAATAAAACGGTACATATTTCAAGCGAAAATTTAGTTGACAACACCTTTCAAACTATTCAAATTAAAAGAGAACATGGTGCACCATATACTGTCATATCCATAAACGGATTCGAACAAAAAGTTATAATAGATTTCGGCTCATCATCCGAATTTAATTTACCTGAAGAATCTAAACTGGCACAACAATTATTAGAGCAATACAATTTTGACGACAACGAAAGAGATAGGTATACACTTGGCGGACTTCAAACTATTAAAGAAAAAGTCGGAATCGTTCCTCTAATTAAATTGGGGAATATGGAATTTAAAAATGTAAATACGACAGTTAATATTTCAAGTCAACCTAGAATTGGTATTGGATTTTTTAAAGACTGTATAATCTATATAGACAATCTAGATCATAGTTACAAAATTAAAAAATAGTGCAAAAAGTACTGCTTACAACTACGACTATTATCCATCATATCCAAGATGTAAATGTAACGGGCTTATAACCAAAACTGTTGTATGCAAGCTAAAAAAACGAACTTTCCCTAATCGGTATTGAACAAAATAACTACTTTGCTGTAACTTGAACTTGTAGAAAACGAATCAAAAAAAATATGCAAGAAAATAAAGCAAGCATTATTCCGACAATGCGATACAAAAATGCAAGAACGGCTATTGACTGGCTATGCAACGCATTCGGGTTTGAAAAACATCTCATAGTTGAAGGAGTGAATAATACCATTGCGCACGCACAACTAACATATGGTAATTCCATGATTATGCTAAGTTCTGAAAGTGAAAACGAATATGGAAAACTGGTAAAAACGCCCGAAAACCTCAACGGAAAAAACACTCAAGCACCTTATATTATAGTCGAGAAAATTGATGAACATTATAAAAAGGCCGTTGCTGCCGGAGCAAAAATTCTAATAGAAATTAAAGATGAAGAATACGGTGGCCGAGGCTATACATGCAAGGATACTGAAGAATATATCTGGAACTTTGGTTCATACGACCCTTGGACCAAAAACGAAAAGTGAAAAACCATCTCCTAACAACGGCTATAACCTACCTGTCGGCAGTAATTCAATTCGGAATATTTCATTTTAACCAAATTTCAAAAAAATGAAAACAACAACATTTCTAACATTTGTAGGTGATCAATGCGGAAAGGCTGAAGAAGCGATACATTTCTACATTTCTATATTTCCAAATTCGGAAATCAAAAGCATAACAAAATACTCAGAAGGAGAAGCTGGAGGAACACCGGAGCTTATCAAATATGGAGTATTTACATTAAATGGTATAGAGTACATGGTGTCCGAAAGTAATTATAATCATGCCTGGTCATTTACACCAGGGGTATCACTTTTCGTTGCATGCAATTCTGAAAATGAGATACAAATTTTATTCGAAAAACTTTCTTCAAATGGAGGGCAGATAATGGTCCCTCTGGACAACTATGACGGTTCAGGGGATTACGGCTTTGGTAAAAAATTCGGATGGTGTGAAGATAAATATGGGATTTCATGGCAACTTAATCTATCGGAATAAATTCGAATTATAATATAAGTCGCCTAACTTGAGGCCATAAATGAAAGGGATAAAAGTAAAATAAAGACTGCTTACTAAAGCTATAATCCATCACGCTCAAAGTAGGAAGTTCCGAGCGTAGTGAACAACGCAAGCAGATCATAGCCAAAACCGTTGGCAACAATTAAGAATAAAACTATAGGTTAAACAAATGGAAAAGAAATGGATATTATTAATTGCAGTTCTGATTTTTATAATATTCACTTTTGTTCTTTTGAGGCTAGGTAGTGGTTATATTAAAAAAGAATACGGCACAAAAATGTGGAACAATTGGCCCAGTAGATTATATAATTGGCAAGCTGTGATATTCTATAGTGTTGTACTTACAATTATTACGATGTTTCTATTAAAATGGGCAAATATTTTGACTTGGTAGAAAATCAAAAAACATGAAAAAAACTGTTGCCAACAACGGCTATAACCTGCCTAACGGCAGGCAGGTTTATCACGTCACTGCTGTGACGTTCCGAGCGAAGCGAACAGCGCAAGCAAATCATAGCCAAAACCGTTGGCATTAATAAAAAAACAAAGAGTATTATATTTCCTCTCACTAAAATTATAAACCATGAAATATTCTATTGCAAACACCATTGACAAGCCTATAAGTGTAGTTGCTGCTAAGTTTATGGAACCTAATGGCGCCTTGCTATGGATGGAGGGTCTACAAAAAATAGAGCGTTTGTCCGATAAGCCTTATGAGGTAGGTGCGAAAAGCAGATTTCATTCTTTACATAAGAATAAAAAGTTTGTGATAGATGAAACCATTCTTGAACAAAACATGCCCTACCAAATCAAGTTTGGCTTTACCAGCTCTATGGGATACAATGAAGTGGAAATGATATTTGAACAGCTAAATGACAATAGCACAAAACAAATCAACAACAGCTATTTCAAATTAAAAGGAATTATGAAGATTTTGGGTCCTTTAATGAAAGGCATGTTTAAAAAGCAATCCATGAAGTATTTGAACGCTTTTAAAGAATTTGCCGAGAAGTAAGTAATCATTTAAGAATACAAATACTACTGCCAACAAGGTGTATAATCCATAGCTTGCTATATCCTTCAAAGGAAATCACTAACTTTAAATCGTGCTGATTCCCCACTTCGAAATCCAAACGAATTTCTCGCTACGGTATATTACAAGTAATCGTTACCAGCAATTTTAAACAACACAATCAAAACAAGAATAAAGTTAATATGGCAAAAACTAAGACTACATACACTGGTGTAAACGTTGAGGATTTTGTAAACTCATTTGTTGACAACGAACAGAAAAAAGCTGACAGTTTTCGTTTGATAGAATTGATGCAGGAATGGTCTAACTCTGAACCTAAAATGTGGGGACCAACCATTATAGGATTCGGCAACTACCATTACAAATATGCTAGCGGACACGAAGGCGATGCACCAGTTCTTGGATTTTCTCCCAGAAAAGCAGCGTTTTCGCTCTACGTTTATTCTGATACAGAAAAAAGTAAATTATTGTTAGCTGACCTCGGTAAGTTCAAAATGGGTAAAGCCTGTATTTATGTGAAAAAACTAGCTGACATCAATATTACGACTTTACAAGAACTATGTATAGAATCAATTAAATACATTAATGAACATCACGAATGTTCTTGCAGAGTAAAATAACTGTTACAAAAACAAAACAAATAAAAACTACTGGTAACAATGTAACAATACTTTTATCCCATCGTCTTCCATAAAACAAATCAATCGAAAAGAGATGTTGGAAAAAACCTCCGAACGCAAAGAAGCTTGGAAAACAATTCTAATTTTCTTAACTCTTGTTGCAGTTATAAGCACACCATTTCATTATGCAATTGTTAATTTATATCCTTCTCGAATATACGTTGGTGCACTTATGTGGTGTCCGGCCATAGCGGCAATAATCACAATGAAAATTAAAGGACGGACAATTTCTTCTCTAAATTGGGATTGGGGAAATTGGAAATATATTCGCTTGTCTTATTTTATTCCTGCCTTATATGTCTTCATAACCTATATGCTCATCTGGCTTTTTGGACTTGGAGGATTACCCAATGAAGAAATAGTTATGGAATGGGCTACAGAACTTGGATTAATCGGAATTGGGACATTAAACCCAACATTTGTAGTAATTATAGGTGTTATTTTGTTGGGATCCGTAGGCGTTATAAGGGCAATGGCAACGGTTTTAGGAGAGGAAATAGGGTGGCGAGGTTTTTTTATCTATGAATTAAGAAAGGTTCTTTCCTTTACCGGTGTTTCCCTTTTTTGTGGATTTATCTGGGCATTCTGGCATTGGCCAATATTATTGAATTACAGTAGAAATGTCACATTGGAATTTATAACTTTTTTTGTTTTTGTGATTTCGATGTCATTTATAATGACCTACTATACGTTTAAATCCAAAAGTTTATGGCCGGCAGTAGTCTTTCACGCAGTAAGTAATGTATATGTTCAGAAAATATTTCCTCCTTTAACAAGAAATATTGAAGGAACCGAACATTGGCTTGGTGAAAATGGAATTATGTTTGCGATTGTAACCTTTGTCTTTGGTATATACTTTTGGAGAAAAGCTCTTCAGGAGAAATTATAGGATATCAATTAAAAACACAGCGCCTACCTGCTTGTCCTCCGTATGAGACTACGGAAGGCCTGCCTGCCGGCAGGTATAACTCATGTTAGCATCTTTACACGAAAAATGATTAGCTTTAATATTAATAATTATTATTGTAACAAAATGCTACTTTAAAGCTAGTACAAGTCATATACCAGGACGTTGTAATACATTAAAATCGAATTGCATGAAAGAAATATTTTTAATTTTACTCTTATTTTCTAGTATTCCTTTGTTCTCACAAGCGGATATCTTGGTTGGCGAGTATTTCCTTACCGCAGGAGATAATGAAGAACATCTAATTGAATATACACTAACATTAAATCAAGATGGCACCTTTCATTTTCATTCGTATCGCAATCATAAGAAGGGAATTCCATGGGAAGAAGATAAATACGGAAAAGGAAATTGGAGTATGGATGGAAACGTTGTTACTTTTTTTACGCACGTGCAAAAGGATCTAGACGAAAAATATACACTGGATTTCAGTAACTCCAAGGCTCGGATTATAACCAAACCTTTTCGGGACAAAACTGATCGTGTAATAAAAACGAGACTCCAGTTTTTTGAATCTGAAATTTTCTGGATTGAGAGACTCGAAATTTTAAAAAATAAAAACACATTACGACAGCGACTATAGGTCATCGAGCCACTAGCGTGAGAAAATTATTGCCAGGACCGTTAGCGGGCATCCATATGTTTCGTGATAAGATTATAAATCCTTAGGTACTACTTTTGCTACTGAATCTCCTTGACCTACTTCCTCGATTTCTTCCACCTCGCATATCCGAAATAGAATAAGGTGGTGACTATAAAGAATATTCCTATAGCCATATATTCATTAAAGGGTACATGAGAAAGTACCCAAATCAGAACCAGTAATGAAAGAATAGGAACTAAGAACCCCCCGGGTACTTTAAACATAGGCGGATTCGTTAAATCTGGCTTTAATCTACTTTTAAACATAGCCAATACTACCCCAAGGTATATGATAAGAACCGCAGAACTAGACAAGATGGCTAATGTTTTGAAGCCTCCACTAATTGCCATAAGGAACATAATACTACAATATAAAATAATCGCAATATGTGGCGTTTTATATTTTGGATGCACCCTGCTCACAACTTTAGGTAGCAATCCGTTTTCTGAAGCAGCAAAGGGCAACCTGGGCATAACCAAGGCATCACCACCGATTACAGCGTACATCGATATTACTCCGGTAGCAATTAAAATGGTGCCTCCAATAGGACCAACCAGACGAATGGCTACCTCCGCAAGAGGAGCTTCTGTAAACAGGGCCAATTCATTTCCTAAGACGCCTGTTGCTACAAATTGAATTAGAAGGTATATGACCAGTATTCCGGTGATTCCCATGAAAATACCTCGTGGAATGGTTTTTCCCGGATTTTTCATTTCTCCACTGATATTTAATGCTGATTCTGAGCCTCCAAAGGCAAAAAATAGCAATAAACAAGCCGCTCCAAAAGTAGATATATCCGGGAGTGCAGTCATAGCCAAATTTTCAGCTTTTAAGCTAAAAAGACCAACCAGTACAAGTAATACCAAGGGAGTAAGTTTTAGGATAGTCAGTATGATAACCATTCTGATTCCAGACTTTACACCGCGAATATTTATTAATGCAAATACAGCTATAACAACAAAAATAAAAATAGTTCGAAACCAATACTCGTTAAAGTAAGGAAACCAGATACCTAACATGTCCGACATTACATTAAGAATGGCTGCGTCTGAAAGAATCCCATATCCTAACCAAAACAACGTATTTGATAAAAATCCGGCAAATGGACCAAAGGCATCTCCAATCATGGTGTACGCTCCACCGGTACTCGTCTCTTTGCTACCCATTTCTGCAAAGCACAGCATGATTAATCCAATCAAAAGGGAGCAAAATAGATATGCCAGGAAACTCATGGCGCCTAAATACCCTGCTACATAGGCAGGCAGAATAAATATACCGGTTCCGATCGTCAGGTTAATGGCATTGACAGCGAGTGAACCAGCTCCCAATTGCCGTATTAATCCAGATTTTTCTTTTGAAGCCATCTGGTAATATTATATTAAATAATCGAAACTTCAGCTACTACGCCAGATATACTGCAAAAGGAAACTCGTTGAATTTTATAAAACCATAAAACGCTCGCTAACTCTAGCCAAAAAAAGCAAAGTGACTTGGCAGGGTAGCAAAGTTTAGCCGGGTTTTAAAAAGTCTGGTATACGTGTTAATATTGAGTAGCTATGGCTTGGTGCTGTTTGGAAGTAAGTGGCTTTTTATTCCCTACGCATTTTAGTCAAAAAAAAAAAGAACCTAAAAATCTCTGAATTTTAAATAAATGAGCTAAAATCATCTTATTTAGACAAATCAGCTTCCCCGGCATTCTTTATACTATCCATCTCTTTTCTATACCGAAGGATCATAAAACTGTCTAATTCCTGCCCAATACTATCGCGCATTTTCCGCCAGTTAGCGGCATTCATTTTTATGGTGTGATTCCTTATGTCATTAAACCTAGACAGGTTATATCTGTTGGCCTTCCAGGCAGCTTCTGTGCTTTCCTGATGCTTAAGGTCCTGAAGATATATACCTACAACAAAACCAAGCACGACGAGGATAAGTACAATAATAAAATGTTTCCTTGTTTTTAGCATAATGAGGCGATTATGATCTAAAACTATTGATTGGGGTTATAGATTAAGTAATCTAAAGTAGTGATTTATTGCAGATTACAAAATGAAATAAGACGAAGTGAGCCTTATTACGGTTTTTTAGGACAAAACAGAACCTAATGTGGACAATGAACCTGAACTAGCTAATAAAACTACAGGATTACCGGATCATTAATCCAGCCCATACCCCTACTCAAACATCAAACTTATAAACTCCGCCACACAGGCAGGCTTTTCTGATCCCTCTATCTCTACCTCACAATTCCAGGTGACCTTAAGACCATTTTCTCCATAGTCTTCAATCTTTAGTACGCGCCCATTTAATCGCACTCTGCTGTCTACCAACACCGGACTCGGAAAGCGCACCTTATTTAGACCGTAATTGACGCCCATTTTGGCCGACGTCACCCGTATACTATCTCCCAAAAGCTTGGCTAGCAGGGAAACCGACATAAAACCATGGGCCACAGGTTTTTTAAAAGGGGAGTATTTGGCAGCTTTCTCCACATCTATATGGATCCATTGAAAATCCATAGTGGCTTTTGCAAAATCGTTGATCATTTCCTGGGTAATGGGTAGCCAATCCCCCGTTGGAATTGTCTTACCCTCCAGTTCCCTAAATGCTTTAAAATCTTTTACTTCCAGTTTTGCCATGGTTTCTATTTATCGTGATGTTCCTCCGTCTATTGTTAAACAGATCCCGGATACAAAACGCGCTTCATCCGAGGCCAGATACAAATACCCATAGGCAATATCAATTGGCTCTGCTACTGTTTTCAAAGGAATACTAGCCTTGATTGCTGCAAAATGCTCTTCAGGGATCTTATCTACCATATCCGTCATCGTAAATCCGGGTGCTATGGCATTTGCTGTGATCCCATATTTTCCAAATTCAACTGTCCAGGTTTTAGACATAGCAATAACTCCGGCTTTGGTTGCCGCATAATTCGTCTGCCCAAAATTTCCCCGCAAGCCAACATTAGATGCCGCACTTACAATTCTCCCGTATTTACTGGCTTTCATATAGGGAATAACGGCCTGTGTGCATAGGAAAACTCCTTTTAGGTTTACATCTATTACGGCATCCCATTCTTCTTCGCTCATCTTTTCCAGCGTCCTGTCCCTGGTTATTCCTGCATTATTGATAAGGATATCTATTTTACCAAATCTCTTGTGTATGGCGCTAAAAAGGCCCTCAATGGCTTTCTTATCCGTGACAGAAACCGAATGAAATTCAGCCTTACCTCCTTTAGCCTTGATCCCGTCCACTACTTCCTGCCCCTGTGGCAACAGGTCCAGAATAATGACCGTGGCACCTTCTTTTGCAAAGAGTTCGGATATCGCCTGCCCTATTCCTCTTGCACCACCTGTAACAATGGCAATTTTGTCTTTAAGTCTCATAGATCATTTTTTTTTAATTCACATCTTTACCACTAATTTGCCCTTTACTTTGCGGTCCAGCATTTCCTGTAAGGCCTTTGCTGTATCCTCTAATTCATATATTTTATGGATATGAGGTTTTAGCTTGCCCTCGCCATACCATCTCATTAAGGTCATGGCATTCTCCATATTTGCCTTTGGATCCTTCATGGCAAAAGTGCCCCAAAAAACGCCCACAAGAGAAGCTCCTTTTAGTAATGGGAGGTTCATAGGGATCTTTGGAATGTTTCCCGCTGCGAATCCCACCACCAGATATCTTCCTTCCCAGGCCATTCCCCTAAAAGCTGCCTCGGTATAATCACCCCCTACAGGATCGTAAATAACATCTACGCCTTTTCCCTTGGTGAGCTCTTTGATGGCCGACTTTACATCTGTTTTACTATAATTTATGGTCTGGTCTGCACCGTATTCTTTACACAGTGCTAATTTGTCATCGGTGGAAGCGGCTGCAATAACATTGGCTCCCATCAGTTTTCCCAATTCAACCGCAGCAAGTCCAACTCCTCCGGAAGCCCCTAACACCAGTAAGGTCTCCCCTTCCTTGAGTTGGGCACGATCTTTTAGCGCATGATACGAAGTTCCATAAGCGATCATAAAGGAGGCCGCTACGGGAAAATCCATGTTCTCCGGTTTTCGGAAACAGGCGTTTGCCTTTACAACTACTTCTTCTGCCAGGGCGCCAAAGGTTACAAAGCCAAAAACAGCATCCCCAATGGCAAGGTGTTTCACCCCTTCCCCCACGCTCTTAACTATACCGGCAAAATCACTGCCGGGAGTAAAAGGCAGTTCCGGTTTAAATTGGTATAGACCCTGTATAATTAAGGTATCCGGATAATTAATGCCGCAAGCTTTTACCTGCACTACCACTTCATTTGCGTTTGGCTGCAGAGCGTCAATTTCTTCCAATACCAAAGATGAGGGTGGTCCGTAAGCCTTACAACGTATTGCTTTCATCGCTTTCTACTCTTCAATTACTTTTAAGACCAATTTACCCAGTTTTTCTCCTGAGAAAAGTCGCTTAAATGTTTCAGGGAAATTTTCAATTCCCTCATAAATATCCTCACGCGCCTTTATTTTTCCCTCTGCCATCCATCCACCAAGAATTTTAGCACCCTCGGCATATTTTGGTGCATAGTCAAACACAACCATACCCTGCATGGTGGCCCTGTTCACCAATAGCGATAAATAATTGCTTGGGCCTTTTACTGCCAGTTTATTGTTGTACTGAGAAATGGCACCGCAGATAACTATCCTGGCGTGCATCCGTAATCTGGTTAAGGCTATATCTAAAATGTCGCCTCCCACATTATCAAAATACACATCGATCCCTTTTGGACATTCTTCTTTTAATCTGGTAGCTACATTTTCATTTTTATAGTCGATACAGGCATCAAATCCCAATTCATCAACTACATAACTACATTTGTCTGGACCACCTGCTATTCCTACTACCCTGCACCCTTTGATCTTCGCAACTTGCCCAACGATACTACCAACGGCGCCTGCTGCACCGGAAACAAGAACTACATCACCTTCTTTTATCTTCCCCACTTCGGTAATTCCAAAATAGGCTGTCATTCCGGTCATTCCCAAGGCTCCAATATAAGTTGGTAAGGGGGCAATTCCCGGATCTACCTGATAAAATCCTTGCCCATCTGTCGCACAATATTGCTGCACCCCTCCGGTACCTGCAACATATTCGCCCACCTTAAATTTTGAATTTTTAGAAGCAATTACTTCACCTACAGAACCGGCCCGCATTACAGAACCAATTGCCATTGGTTCAATATAGGATTTGCCCTGATTCATCCATCCGCGCATGGCAGGGTCCAGGGACACATAATGCTGTTTTACCAGGATTTGCCCTTCTTCAATTTCGGGAATGGGATTGGTTTCTAAGGACCAGGTAGAAGCATCTGCTTCTCCAATGGGTCTTTTTACAAATAAGAGTTGTTTGTTCATTGTCATTTATTTTTTCTTTTTATTGGAAAAACTTGCTACATAGGCCAGCATCTTTTCCCTAATTTCGGGTTTCCACCATAAGGTAGCCGCCTCTTTAAGGGAATTTTCCGGATCCGGATCGAGCTTATCCAACCAATGTTTTCTGAGTTTCTTTTTAGTGTTGATCCAAATTTCAGGATCTGCCTTTAAATACTGTTGCATCTTATTTTCTGCATGTTCCAGGACCTCATCCAAAGGAAGCAATGCATCCACCAAACCTGCTGCTTTTGCCTCAACCCCCGAAAGTAATTTACCTTCCAGAATATACCTGTTCGCAAGACCTTCTCCCATCCAGAAAGCATATCCCTCCGTTAGGTTTTGAGATATTTGGATGTTAACAGCCACTTCGTTTAGTCCGATCACATATTTTTCCCCGGCAGCCATATATCTGTTATCACTGGCAACAGCAAGGACACAACCCCCGGCAGGAGAATGACCCGTAATGGCGCTTATAAATGGTTTTGTAAACCGCACCAGTTCGAGGTATAAAACTCCAAAGGCACTAAAAAAGTCGTGGATCTGTTTCTCGTTATACTGAACAAGTTCAATAAGATCTAGACCTGCCGAAAAATAGTGGGGTTGTCCGGTTAAGATCACTCCTTTTACGGTATCATCTTTTTCAATTTCGTTAAAGACCTGCCTCAGTTCCTGCACCATTTCGTAATTAATGGCATTCACCTTCCCCCTATTCATTTGAACAATGGTATAGCCTTCTTTTTTTATGAGTTGTAGCGTATTCATGCTTTGTGTTGTCTTTAAATTAATGCAGGGATGTTCCCCCGTCTATAGTAATGGTCTGTCCTGTGATGTATTTTGAATTATCTGATGCCAGCCATGCAACAGTCTCAGCTACCTCTGTGGCTTCTCCAAATCTGCCCATTGGGATCAACTGTTTTAATTTTTGTTCCATATCTGGCCTGCTGGATAATAACTGATCCAAAAGTGACGAATGGGTATATCCCGGGCAAACTGCATTGATCCGAATATTTTTATGTCCGTATTCCAAGGCAGCAGATTTTGTCATGCCTACCACCGCAAATTTACTGGCACTATAGGAAAGATTATTTCCTGAAGGTTTTAAGCCTGCCAAAGAAGCAATATTTACAATGTTACCATGTCCCTGCTCTATCATCTGCTTTAAGGCCACTTTCATACAATAAAATACCCCCGTCTGGTTTACGGCAATTACATTATGCCAATCATCCAGGGTATGCTCAGCGGTTTTATTTTGATTCTTGCCCCCTATCCCTGCATTGTTTACCAATACGTCTATCTTACCATGGTCCTTAACCACACGGCTCACTAACGTTTCTACCTCTTCGTACCGGGTTACATCTACTTTATATGCCGTTGCCACACCTCCTAATTTCTTTATTTTACCAACTACTTCTTCGGCATTTTTCAGGTTAATATCTGCAGCGATGACCCTGGCCCCTAAAGAAGCTATTAGTGCGGCAGATGCAGCTCCTATGCCACTTCCGGCTCCTGTTACAACTATTACTTTATTCTCCAATTCCATGTTTCCACCAGCTTAATACAAATTGTCTATTTGATTTTTTTGAATGGCCTGCCAGGCCGTATTACAGGACAGGGCAGACACCTTGTTCAATTGAGCAAAGCGTTTATCTGTAGTATGTCCATGCTTAAATCTGTAATAGATCTGCTGAGCGATCACCGCTATTTTAAACAAGCCATACACAAAATAGAAGGTTAAATTATCAATATTTCTACCACTTTTTAGGGCGTATTGTTGTACGATCTCCGTTCGCGAAGGGTTGCCCATCATCACTGTGGGAGAAGGTAGACCTTGTTTCATTATTTCTGCATCATTGGCAGAGGTCCAATACCCCAGCGATGTTCCAAGGTCCATTAAGGGATCTCCCAAGGTGCACATTTCCCAATCCAAAATGGCCACTATCCTATTCCATTGGGTATCTGAAAATACGACGTTATCATATTTAAAATCGTTGTGAATAAGGCTGTAGGAATACTGTCTGGGCTGATGTTCTTCCATCCATGCCATTACTTTTTTTGCACTTGGCACATCATCAGTGGCTGCAGCAATATATTGTTTTCCCCAGTTGGTCACTTGCCTGGCAACATAGCCTTCAGGCCTGCCCAAAGATCCCAGGCCGGCTGCTTTGTAATCCACTCCGTGGAGCTCTACAAAAGTATCTAACCAGGTATTAGAGATAGTTTTAAATTCGGAAGGAGTAAGCTCTCTTTCACCGGCTTCTTTTGTGGTCAAAATAATACCGTCTACTTTTTCCATAATGTAGAAAGGTACACCGAGTATTTTAGGATCTTCAGTGTAAGCGTATACCTTAGGGGTTTTATCAAATACTTTATGCAAGGAGTCTAGTACTTTAAATTCCCTGCCCATGTCGTGCCCGCGTTTAGGGGCGGAAAAAGGTGGTCTTCGAAGTACGTATTCTTTTTCCTCGATGTTGAGCTGATAGGTAAGATTGGAATAGCCATTAGGAAACTGACCCACGGTCATTTCACTTTTTTCATCTTTTATAAGCCCATGACTTTGCAAGAATCTTTTAAGATCTTTTTCATTGAGTTCCTCTCCTTTACGAACCGGTTTTGTTTCCTCCTTCACAGACATTGTTATTCGCTGATATATTGTTTGATGGTATTTTTTCCCAACTGACTCATATGAACCTCATCTGGTCCGTCTGCTAATCGGAGGGTTCTGGCGGCCGCATAGAAGTGCGCTAAGGGGGAATCCTGACTCACCCCTTTTCCTCCCATGATCTGGATCGCCCGGTCTATGACCTTTTCAGCCATAATGGGCGTTACTATCTTGATCATGGCAATAAGATCTTTGGCTTCCTTATTTCCGGTTTTATCCATTTTATCTGCAGCGGAAAGTACCAGTAGTCTGGCTTGCTCTATCTCACATCTCGAACGGGCTATATCCTGCCGAATACTACTATAGGTATCCAGAGATCGCCCAAAAGCAATACGTTCTGAAGCCCTTTTTGACATTAACTCTAATGAACGTTGCGCCATTCCAATAAGTCGCATACAATGGTGTATTCTTCCGGGACCTAATCTACCCTGGGCAATTTCAAACCCTTTTCCCTCACTAAGCAAGATGTTTTTCTTTGGTACCCGCACCTTGTCTAATACGATCTCTGCATGCCCTTCAGGAGAGTCATAGTACCCAAAAACACTTAATGGTCGTTTTATGGTTAGTCCGGGTGTGTCCATGGGGACCAATATCATACTTTGCTGCAAATGTCTGGGAGCTTCAAAATCGGTTTTTCCCATCACAATGGCGATCTTACAATGTGGATCCATCCCGCCGGAAGACCACCATTTAGTTCCGGAAATCACATAGTCGTCTTTGTCTGCAACTATAGCAGTTTCAATGTTGGTTGCATCAGATGAAGCTACCTCTGGTTCTGTCATTAAAAAAGCAGATCTGATACTGCCTTCCATTAAAGGTCGTAACCATTGCTCTTGTTGTTCTGCAGTACCATACCTGGCCAATACTTCCATATTCCCGGTATCTGGCGGACTACAATTAAATACTTCTGAGGACCATTGAATCCTGCCCATACATTCAGCCAGGGGAGCGTATTCCAAATTGCTAAGTCCGGGACTTAAGGGTCCATACCCCTTTGGTAGGAATAAATTCCATAATCCCGCTTTTTTGGCTTTTTCCTTCAAGGCTTCCAGACCTGGCCATTTTTTCCAGATATTCTTTGGATCTCTGTAGAAAGCTGTAACCTCAGCATCAACAGGAAGAATGTTTATCTCAATAAAACGATTCAATTTATCCTGAAACTCTAAAGACTTTTTGCTATGTTCAAAATTCATTTTGATACTATTTGTAGTTCGTTTATATCTATCCGGAAACCATATAACCTCCATCGGCCACATGGACACCACCGGTCATATAAGACCCGGCATCTGAAGCCAGTAACAAGACCAAACCAGCCATTTCATCCGGATTGGCAATACGGTTCATAGGCAGTGACCTGGTGAATCTCTCAACCAGTTTTTCATCATTCCAGAGGCCTTCACTGAATTTGGTTTTAATTAAGCCCGGGCATACCACATTGGCCCTTACCCCGTATCTTCCCCATTCCTTAGCCTGATTTTTGGTAAGCATGATCAAAGCAGATTTGGTGGCACTGTAAAGCCCCAGACCAAATCCGGGTCGCAGCCCTTCCACAGATGAGATATTGATAATACTGCCAGCGCCATTTTCTTTCATGGAAGGCAACACCAAATTAGAAAGCAGCCAGGGCGCCTTCACATTAATATCCATGATCTTATCGAATACGGCTTCGTCCGATCCTTCGAGAGGACCGTAATACGGGTTAATAGCGGCGTTATTCACTAAAATATCTATCCTTCCAAATTGCTTAATGGTTTTGGCAATAAGGGACGCTCGCTCCTGAGAATCACCAATATGACATTGTATGCCAATTGCCTCCAGGCCCAAAGCTTTAAACTCATCCGCTACCTTGTCTACTGCCTCTTGTTTTCTGCTGCTGATCACTACTTTGGCGCCGTTCTCTGCGAGACCACGGGCAATTGCCTTTCCTATCCCCTTACTTGAGCCGGTAACAATAGCGACTTTCCCCTTGAGGTTGAATTTTGATTTTATAGTATCCATATTCGGTATGCTGTCTTTTTGAATGTTATAGTTTTTATGCAAATATTTTAGTGTCGGTTGGTACCGTTAACACCTCCTTATTTGTTAGCACTTCAGCCAAAGAAGTGGTTTTTGAAAGTTCGTATTTGAAATAAAATTTCATTGCATGGATCTTGGCATTATAGAAATCATCAGTGAAATTTTTATCTCCGGCTACCAATGCAGCTTGTGCACTGCTGGCCATATCTAACCACAGCCAGGCCACTGTAATGTTTCCAAAAAATTCCATAAATACCGTTGCATCAGACAGGAAGCGTTCATAATCTCCTTTCATTGCAAATCCCATAAGAGATTGAACCACCTTTTGTGCTAAACTTACTTTCTCGCCTAGTATTTTCGCGTACGGTACCAGCGATTCATGGGTCATTGCCTGTTGTATGGAATTTGATATCTCTTCAGATAATAATTGAAAGGCGCGGCCCTTGTCCATAGTTATCTTTCGACCCAGGAGATCTTGAGATTGAATGCCTGTTGTTCCCTCATAAATTGAAAATATTCGTATATCCCTAAGATATTGCTGAAGGATATAATCTGAACAGAAGCCATATCCGCCAAGAACCTGAACCCCCTGGTCTACAGCTACTTTACCCAATTCAGATGGATACGTTTTAACTATAGGAGTCATTATTTCTAACAACAAGGTATATTTTTCCCGTTCCTTCGGATCTGTCAGGGATAGTGAAAGATCCTGATATTTTGCTGCCAAGAAGATAAGACTCAGGGAACCTTCTGAGATGGATTTTTGCAGCAACAACATTCTGCGCACATCCGGATGATTGATTATAAGAGTCTGTTCCTGTTCGGCATCCTTTTTACCTGTGCTGGTAAGTTTGCGTCCCTGAGGTCTTTCATGTGCATAATTCAAGGAAGCGTGATAAGCAGCGGTAGCTATCGCAGCAGCACCTCTACCCACTCCAATTCTGGCTCCGTTCATCATCAGAAACATATATTTTAATCCCTGATGTGCTTCTCCCACAAGCCAGCCTGTACAATCTTCCTTATCCCCAAAGAACAAGTGCGTGGTACAATAGCCTTTCTGCCCCATTTTCTGAAAATCGGCAACGGTGGTCACATCATTAGATTTTAAGCCTCCCTCTGAAGTAGGTCTGCTCTTTGGAACCACAAAAAGAGAAATTCCCTTGGTGCCGGCCGGGGCCCCTTTGATACGGGCCAATAGTAAGTGAACTATGTTTTCGGCTCCCTCATAATCTCCTGCAGAAATAAATATTTTTTGCCCGTGGATCTTATAACTGTCTCCATCTGGCGTTGCTGAGGTAACAATATCCGAAAGCGAACTGCCTGCCTGTGGTTCTGTTAAGCACATGGTACCACCCCAGATTCCGCTTAACATCTTAGGAACATAGGTGTCATTCAGTTCCTGATTGCCAAAATGAGTGATGAGTTCTGCAGCACCAATGGTCAATCCTATATATCCGGGTAATTGATTGTTAGCTGCTTCCTGAATATAGGCAGAGGCATTTACCGCCATAGCGGGCATTTGCATACCGCCAGAAGCCGTACTGAATGGTCCTGAGATAAAACCCATGTCACCCCCGGCCTTCATGTATTTTGTTACTTGCGGGTGCACTATTATTTTTCCGTCTTTATAATGAGCCGGTTTTTCATCCATCTCCCTGAAATAGGGAAACATTTCTTTATCCGCAAAATCTTTGACGGCATTCAACATCATATCTATAGACTCTTCATCGTAATCCGAGTACCTATCCTGTTTCAGGACCCCTTGTAGGTTGTGAACGTCAAAAAGTAGAAATTTCAGCGTGTCCATGTCTATATATTGCTTTGCCATAGTGCTATCTTGTATTTAATTAGTCTTCTAAGATAAGAGTTTAAATGGGCACTACCTTACACTGTTTGTAGAACCTTAAAAAACTTGGAAATGAACCTTTAAAATCAGTTTCACTGGGTAATAATTTAAAGGTGTTTAGATGGGGATAAGAAGCTTCTAAGAACTATAAAAAATGAAGTAAGAATATGTTTTACCTAAACTTAGTTAGAATAAAGAAGTATCTTCATATGTCTTCAAAAGCCTATAAGCATTATCTTCGTTAAAAATTATCCGCTATGAAATTACATGCCGCAGCCAGGTTATTCTCAGTACTGGTTATAATTCTATTCATCTCGTGTTCTAAATCTTCCTCTGAAGAACCCAAAATCTCACAGGAACAACTAGAAACCATCACCGGCATGTACAACCTCACCGAATATATAATTAGTCCGGCGCAGGATCTTAATGATGATGATGTATTCTCCGAAAATTTATTGGATGAATTAGACTGCCTTAACGCCAGCATTATTCTAAGGGAAGACCTTAGTTTTAGTTTATTTGCTGTTCAATTAGATTTTACCTCTATTACAAACGACCAATACGTCATCCGCTGTTCTTATAATACAACTACCACCGGTACATGGGACCTTGTTAATAATCAGATCGTTCTCAGCCAGGGCACGGAGGGAACTTTTTCCCTGAATGGTTCGGTCTTAACACGTACAGAAGGTAAGAACTTACCCGATTTTCAGCGAATGGTCTTCCAAAAACAGTAAGTATATACCCATTTTCTACGACAACATATAACGTCCTATTGATCTGTGCATAAAACGCCTTTATGTTAAGTTTCACAACTCAATTAACCCTTTCCTGTATCTTTGCCAAAAAAAAATAATTGATGGAATTCATCTTACAACCATGGCCATGGTATGTTTCGGGACCTCTGATTTCCCTGGTAATGATTACCCTGATCTATTTTGGTAAAACCTTCGGGATGTCTAGCAACCTGCAAACTTTATGCAGCATAGGGGGAGCTGATAAATATGCATCTTACTTTAAACAGGATTGGAAAGCACAACGCTGGAACCTTACAGTAGTTCTAGGTGCGGTTATAGGTGGTTTTATAGCAGTGACATTCTTGTCTGATGGATCGGTCATTGATCTGAATCCTACAACAGTATCGGACCTCAATGAACTTGGGTTTAAAAATGCAGGTGCTACGTTGTTACCGCCAGAACTCTATGATTGGAACTCGGTTTGGAGTCTTAAAGGATTGCTTATACTAATCGGAGCAGGGTTTATAGTTGGTTTTGGAACCCGCTATGCCGGAGGCTGTACCTCTGGCCATGCAATTACCGGCTTAAGTAATTTACAATGGCCATCCTTAATAGCGACAATTGGTTTCTTTATAGGAGGCTTACTTATGATCCACGTTTTATTCCCTTTAATTTTTGCCTCATGAAGTTGTTAAAATTCTTATTTGTCGGAATATTTTTTGGGATCGTCCTGGTAAAATCTGAGGCGGTATCCTGGTACAGGATCTATGAAATGTTCAAGTTTCAATCCTTCCATATGTACGGAATAATTGGATCTGCTGTTATACTGGGAATCCTTGCCATTTGGGTGATCAAAAAAACGCAACTAAAAAGCATTGAGAACGAAACCATCACACTACCCCCAAAGGATAAAGGCATGTTTCGCCTTCTTATAGGAGGAACTATCTTTGGATTGGGTTGGGCATTAGCAGGGGCCTGCCCCGGCCCCATGTATATCCTTGTTGGTACAGGAGTTTTTAGTATGTTACTCGTTATAGGAGGGGCCATTCTTGGGACCTTTGTTTACGGTATACTACGTAATAAACTGCCTCATTAATTGCTTTTACATAGGCACTTCCTCCAATGGAAGAGAAACCTTGATCATACTGATCTCTCCCGTTCTCTGGAAGATCTTGGCGCTTGTCTCGGTATCTAGCTTTACCTCATCATGATTCTTTACAGATCCATCCCTGAATAAAATTTCTGTGCCTTTTTTCGATCCAAAAGTATAGATCACAGGGGTTTGACAATAAGTAAACGCCAGTGATCCCGGTGTTAGAGAAATTGACTGTTCTTCCTGATTCAGGTCTATGTATGCAAATTCCTGATTCTCCTTAAGGATCTCTTCCTTCTGCAGTAAACCTACTCCAAAAGAAAGCTTTCCATCCCGGACCTCAACCCCCAATTCGGCCATACGGCTCAGAATATCTTCTTTTACCTGCCCTGTCATTCCGGGCTGCTGTGCTCCTTTGGTGGCCGGGGTATGTGAATATGGATCTGTTGGGAATGCTCCGTATAGTTCAGGGGATTTATGAACCCCGATACCTTCATTGATCTCGTGAAAATGTGTCATAAGACCTTGTACCACTTCTTTATTTGCTCCTTGTTCAATGGCACTCTTACAGCATTCCATTACCGCCAACAGCAATTTGGATACCATATGCCAGTATATAGATCCCAGGCCTTCATAGCCAAAAAATGTACCCGATCTTCCGGTGAACGACTTATGATCAAAGACTTCCTCAAAGATTTTCAGGATCAGTTCTTTCTCCTTGTTTACTAACTTTGAATTAGATTTCGTTTCTAATACCTCTAAAGCAAGTTGCAGATCTTTCGCATTATTGAAATTTCCATTGAAATGGTATACCCCTTCTGCATCCCTTTCCAATATCTGCCTGTTATCTTCCTTCACCATTTGAGTTAAGAGTGCCGAGCTTTTTATAGCTGAAGCCGGTATCACATTCTTGTCCATAAAGCGTGGCAGTTCTTTATTGGGATACAGAATATAACTATACTGATCCTTTCGGTATAAGTCGCTTTGTTTAAGATTGTCTAGCAAACTAAGAACCTTCTCCGGACTTAAATAACCCGAACTGAGTACTGCTACCTGCCCTTCTAGCATTACATTTAAATAATCTACAGATGTTCCTTTTTTAGGTCCAATTTCGATGAGATTATAGGAATGATACAATTTGTCTTCGCGTTGGTTGGCATCTATTGAATGTTCCAGGTATGGCAACATTGTATCTGTAAATTGCAGCAGTTCGTTCTTTGATATGGAAGCTTTTCTTCCACTGTATCCAGAATTGTATATCTGCTCCCTGTAATCGCTGCCAGCCATACCAAGTCCGTCCATGATCTGCAAGCGTTCATGGTCTGAGAAGGCACCTTCGAGACTATTTTTATGGGTATCAAGGGTTAATACTACTGATTTGAAGAATTGTATCAACTCCTCTGATACTTCCACTTTATTTGTGGCATTCTTTTCTACGATCTGCCTGAATTTTACCAAAAACCTGCGCAGGTAATACAGCGTTACCATAGATACCCCATTGCCTACAAGGGCATTGTTGGCATCGTTCCATTCTGGTCTCTGTGTATTGAGCCAGATACCTGCCTCTGGTATAAAATTGGAACACTTGGCCAGCATCGTAGCTAATAGTTTTTCCACCAGATTTACATGGACCACTTTCCCATTTTGTTCTTGTAATAAAGCCCCATCTGCTCCAACTTCTTCCCTGTAACCATTGATCTTATGATCCAGTTCATGATCAAAAATTATGGTGTCCTTAGGATCTGCTATGATATCGTAATAGCTTTTTATCTTGTAAGGAACATTGGCATATACAAACAATGACTGATCCCAATACTCAGCGAGTCTGGAAGGATAATAATCTTCAATGAACTCGAGGAATTTCAACAAGTAAATTATCTGATGATCTCCCCAATAGCCTATATAGGACCATGGATCATTGGGTTCTATTACCTCCCAGTCGAATCCGCTTTTGGTGACCCGATACGGGTTATAACCCTCAAAAGTGGAGGCATTTAAAAACTTGTGGATCATACTATCCATAAACTCGGGGTATGAATGTGCCAGCGCTTCCCAATTCTGGAAAATATCTCGCCAGTTACCTTCGTAATCCAGGATCTTAGAACCGTCTATTTCACTGCGGGTATTGATGGAGAATTTATTCCAGGGCCTGCTTGGATCCCCGTGTCTGCGACTAAATTTCAAGGGGAGGTATTCCAAACAAAGGCGCTTAAAATCTGCATTCTTGCTTTTCATAGAAAGTGCCCTAAGCGTCTGTACGCTGAAAACCTCTGGTAATTCTTCCACTTGTTTTGAAAAGGACTCAAAAACCTTCTTATTAGCATTCTGTAAATAGGAACTGAGATCGGCTCTTTCTACATTATAGTCGTGATCAAATATCCCTCCCCGCATAATGTTATACAACACATTGGCGTAGTGCCTGGAGATTCTCAATTGATCTTGTGTACTTTGCAAACCATCAGCAGCTCCTGCCAACATTCGCAACCCTTTGGTCCCCATTTCCACATCTTCATTTACTTCCTTTTCCAGATTTGTGGGTGACTTTAATTTCACCTTTAGATCGGCAATACCTGAAGCGCTTTGGTTTACGTTAGCAACGATCATCCATTCTATGGAATCAGCAGCCTTTATTGTTGCGGCAGCATTTACAAAGTAGGCTCCTTTCTCTGCTCTGATATCAGTTTCCTGAGTGAGGGAGTTTCCTTCTTTAAAATCTTGTAATTGAAGGGATGACACCAGATAGGTCGCCTTTTTAAACCCAAGGGACCAGGCCACATTGGCCTTTAATGCCTCACTAGGCTCTGCTTTATCAACGATAATGGCACTAAGCGCATAAATGCCCAAACCAGAAGAAGGTAATAATTCGTTTTTCTTATAAGCATCTACCAGATTACTCCGTGTATTTTGAAGCTCAGTAGTAACTCCGGAAGGGAGAATATTCTGTATTCCATCGAGGATCTCTACTTTGATTTCCTTATCTGACTGGCTTGTAAGTTTGGTGCGCTTAACAAAGCCAAATTGATTGCTGGAATTCCATTGATAGGTAAAGGTAAGTTGGAGGTCCTCATTGATCTCCTCAAAGATGACCTTATTCCCATACATGTTTTTATATAGGTTTCTGCGGATACTATACAGTCCTTTGTATTGATCAGAAAATGGTTCCCACAGATAGGTATCTGAACCTCTTTTTACCCGTAAAATTGTTTTGCTTCCTGTTATCTCTGCTGACTCCGTGATCTTATCATCTGTGTAGTATGGAAACAAGGCGTACTCACTGTTCTTCCTGCCCGCACTAAGCCCTCCGTTGCTGGAAATAAACATCCAGTGATTAGACTCACTCACAATGCTCATAAAGAAAGGTCTCATACAATCACTATTAGAGATCTTGTAGTAGACGTCATCACCAATTCTCATATGGCTGCCACTCACAACTCTCTGCTCTAAATGCAACTTACTATTTCCTATTTGTATTTTACTTGCCATATTAATTGTCTTTAATCATAAAAAAACCTCTCAAAATTATCCATTTTTTAAGAGGCTAATCACGTATGTGATATGGTGCTATTGTACTAAAAATGGAATGTTAGCCGCTGCTGAATGATTGTTTCCATCAGTTGCGTACACAAATAATCTGTACTTCCCTTTAGCAGGTGCCTTCATAATGAGTTTATTATCGCTTTCAGACATAAACAAACCCTGAATCGCCTGAGGCTTTTCTTCATAGTCTCCTCCATCCTGCAGATCCGTGCTTTCCGGCAATACTTCCCAACGATACGTTACTGGATCGTTTTCTTCATCTGTGGTGGAGATAATTGCTGTATATTCTTTAGACTGAGACAGTGTAACATTCTGGTAGGCAGTCTTACCATCTAAAACAAAAGATTCTATTTTAGGTGTTCTGTTAGCAGGCCAGGTCCCATTCCATATGTAGTGCATTACATCTACTGATTCTGTTTCCTGTCCATCTTCCAAAAAGATCCCATACCAGGTTGGAGTTCGCTCCTGTTTGTTTCCCCATAGAAAAACATAGGAGCCAATGCATTGTAAAGAGTCTGCCTCAATACCACCTTTATACCGTTTTAAATAATTAGCGGCTTTAAGACTGCTGTGTTCTTCAATGGGTGCACCCCATGAAGTAGTTGGCACTTCCCAATGGCCTGTGGCTCCCCATTCGGTTACCATATAAGGGCCTTTCCAACCAAATTCTCTGATAAGATTGGGCAAATCTGGCAAGTCACCATACATCTGTACGGCCAGGATATCTAGATCCGGGCAACGTTCCTTAATTAATTGAACTTCCTTTTCGGAAATTCCTGCAAGGCTTGTGGTGGTTAGATGATTTGGATCAATCTCATGAATCATTTCTGAGATCTCATTGACCGCGTCCCAAACTTTGGGATTTGTATATCTAAGATTTAGTTCATTCCCAATTCCCCAGATCAGTAAGGCAGGATGATCTTTTAACGCCATCACCTGACTTTTTATATCCTCTAACTGCTTTTTAACTTCTACCGGATCATCGTAATTAAAACCGTGACGCTCTCTGCCTACTTCGATGCCCATGGTTACCATTAGGCCATTCTCATATGCCTCATCTAATACTTCCTGCGCCGATCGTTCTCCATTCTCTGTTCTCCAGGTCCTGAAGGAATTGGCCTCATGACTTGCCAGCGCTTTTATATTTCCAAACTCTAATCCGGCACCGTTTATATAAAATGGTTCCTTATTAACCAACATTTGAAATTTACCATTGTTTTCCAGTATCTCAACTTTGGCTGGTGGCGCCATCGCCGTAGAGTCCTGGTTTTCTTCTGATTTTTTTGGTTCGTTTTTGCATGACAACAGGGCGCATGCAAGAACCATCACTAAAATGCGATTCATTATCTAGTTTATTTTCTAATTAATAATTCTTCAACTTCTTCCAGGGTTCTTCCTTTGGTCTCTATGACAAATTTATAGACAAATATTAGTGCACACAGAGATAATATGGCATAGAGCGCAAAGGTTATGGTTGGCCCTAAATTTGAAAGTTCCCATGGAAATACCTGAGTCACGGAAAAGCTTACCAGGGAATTAAAGAATCCAACTACTGAAATTGCAATCCCTTTGATCTTGGAAGGAAATATCTCCGAGATCAGTGTCCACATTACAGGCCCTAATGAAATAGCGAAAGAGGCTACATAAAGTAAAATGGCAATCAAAACTAAAGTAGCATTGATCTGAATAAAATTTGTGATCTCATTTCTTTTGAAAACGAGGAATTGATCCTCATCTAATCGTTCCTGTACCGCGGCAAAAAGTACAGCCTGACCGTCATAGGAATTCCCTTTCAGATCTGTCAACGCCATTTTTACATCCAAATCTGTTACCTTCTCTAAAGTGGTATCATTGAAATCATAAGTGGCATTATTAAAAGCATAGGTAGCCATCAGCAAAGCTATGGTCATAAAAGTGGTGCCAATTAACAACAAGGGTTTTCTGCCAAGTCTGTCAATGAGCCAAATAGCAACCAGTGTAAACACCAAATTGGTAAGTCCAACCACTATGGCCTGAAGAAACGAAGAATCTGTGCTGCCTCCTGCTTGTTCGAAAATAGTTGGGGCATAATAAAATACGGCATTGATCCCGGTAATTTGTTGAAAGAATGCAATACCCAATGCAATAACCATTATGGTGGCGTATTTGCTTTTGAATATATCGGATAATTTTCCTTTTTCTTCCTTCTTGTCAACTCCTCGTTGTATTTCCTGTATGGTAAGTTCTGCGTATGCTTCACCCCCAATTTTCATCAGTGTTTTACGAGCTAACTCTACGTTGTTCAATTTCTGAATTAGCCAGCGTGGACTCTTGGGTACGGTCCAAAGTGATAAAAAATAGATAGCGGCAGGAATGGCTTCTACCCCGAGCATCCATCTCCAGCTATCATCCCCAAGATTGATAAGAAAATAGTTTGAAAAATAGGCGACAGAAATACCTATCACAATATTTAACTGATTAAAAGAAACCAAACTCCCTCTTAACTTTGGAGGTGCTATTTCTGCAATATAGATGGGTGCAATAAGGATGGCCCCACCAATGCCTACTCCTCCTATGATCCTGGCTATGATAAATTCAGTGTATCCCGTTGCCATGGCAGACCAGCTTGCGGATATTGTAAAAAGTGCCGCGACTACTATTAGTGTGTTCTTCCGACCAAAACGATCTGCTATAGGGCCAGCCATAAGATTCCCGGCCATGGCTCCGAAGACCACGCATCCCACAGAAAAGCCCAACATCCATTCGGTCATTTCGAAATAAATGGTAATACCCTTTACTGCTCCGGATATAACAGCACTATCGAACCCTAATAAGAATCCACCCAGCGCTACGATAAGGCTAATTAAAATGGTATACGACTTATTCATTTTTACTTGTACTGCCGGTGATTCCATACTCTTGTTCTTTAGTTGGTTGGTTTTAAAACATATTTTTCCTGCCTATATAGGCCAAAAAGTTTTTAAATGTAAATAAAAAAAAAGGCCAGCAGGAAATAACTAACCTTAAACTCCAATATTAGAATATAATAAATCGAATAGTCCTCTCAAACCAACTCCGCGTTTAAACCCGCTTGAAGTAATTTGCTGCAACGAGGTTTTAAATCGACATACTCTCCGGTTTTAACCGTGCACTTGCCATTGTAATGTACAATTAGTGCACATTGTTCTGCTTGTTCCGGAGTATGCTCGCACACACCAATAAGAGTATCGATGACATGATCAAAGGTATTCACATCATCATTAAACAACACGATCTCGTGTTGTTTTACCGTTACTTCCTCTAGTAACAGTTCTTCCGAATATTTTTCTTTAGATCCCATAGCGAAGAATTTGTACTAATATACTAATTTTTCCGACTTTCAACTTTTGAAGGCAGAATTACAAAATAACGCTATTTTCTAGATTCCGCCGTCATAGTTTTATAATACTGAGCTGCAACCCATTTATTTCTAGTAGCTTTTTTGCTGAAAGTAAGCCCGGCTTTTGTACAAGCTGCTGTAATAGTGGGTTCATCCTCCAGATAAAACCCGCTGAGAAGCAAGCAACCTTTTGCCTCCAGATGCTCTGAATAAATCCCGATATCTGCGAGCAAAATATTTCTGTTGATATTAGCCAGAATACAATCGTATTTTTTATCGGGAATTACCCCGGCATCTCCCTCCATGATAGTTATATCCCCCTGTCCATTGCGTTCAGCATTTTCTATGGCATTGAGATAACTCCAATGGTCTATATCTATCCCATCTACAGAAGAGGCTCCTTTCATGGCCGCCAGTATGGCCAGAACTGCTGTTCCACAGCCCATATCGAGTACTGTCTTCCCTTTTAGATCCATATCTAAAAGGAATTCCAACATCATATGAGTAGTTTCATGATGGCCCGTTCCAAAACTCATTTTTGGTTCAATGACAATATCGTACTGCACCTCTTTCTTCTCATGAAAAGGCGCCCGAACCCTGCATTTGGAACCTATCTCAATAGGGTTGAAATGTGATTCCCATTTTTTATTCCAGTTTTCCGGGGGTATTTCTCTGATCTGTTTTGTGATCTTAAAGGATGGATCCTTTAGAATGCCAACATCCTCTAATAGTTCACTTTGCCAATCCTGCTTTCTTATGTACGCATTAAGGCCCTTCTCTGTTTCTTCAAAGCTTTCGAAGGGGTATTCACTCAATTGCGCCAATAAGATGTCAGTGCCCGGTACTTTTGGAGTAACCTCAAAGCTGCATTCAATATAAAAATGACTCATGCCAATTAAATTGCGGCAATAATGGCAGCAAAATCTTCGGCAACAAGGGAAGCACCTCCTATAAGTCCACCATCTACGTCTGGTTTAGAAAAGATCTCGTTGGCATTGCCCGGCTTTACACTTCCACCGTACAGAATGGTCACCTTTTGAGCGGTCTCCTGATCATATGCGGTGGCAATAGTTTTACGAATAAAGGCATGCATTTCCTGTGCTTGTTCGGGCGAAGCGGTTTCTCCGGTACCAATGGCCCAGACAGGTTCATAAGCAAGGACAATTTTTCCCCACTGCCCTTTATCTAAATGGAAAAGACCGTTCTTTAGTTGGCCTTCAACGACCTTAAAATGATCCCCGCCTTTTCTATCTTGTAGTTCTTCACCGAAACAAAAGATCACACGCATATTTGCTTTTAGTGCTGCATCTACTTTTTTGGCTAATAGGGCATCGTCTTCTCCAAAGTAGGCTCTGCGTTCAGAATGTCCCAGGATCACGGTTTGTATTCCAATAGACTGTAACATATTGGCTGAAATCTCACCGGTATATGCTCCATTTTCCGCGAAATGCATATTCTGGGCAACCACCTCCATAGATGATGCTGACAGCTGCTTTACGGCCTGTGCTAAATTTACAAATGTAGGGGCCACCATCACCTCAGCAGTTGTATCTGGTATCTTGCTAAGCAGTTGGGTTAGTAGTTCTGCAGTTTCACTGCTATTCTTATTCATCTTCCAGTTCCCTGCAACTATTTTATTTCTCATCTTGTTTATCTTATTAATGGTCAATTATTAAATGTGAGTTCGTCCATATCATTATAATGAACTTTTTGAATAATGACGCCCTTTTTTAGCACCAGCACTCCCGGATTTGACCTTACAATTGTTTTTAGTGTGGTCTCGTCCGTAAAATAAAAAGGGAAATTGAGCTTAAATTCATTGATCGCTTTAGAACTCCATTCCTCATTGGATGCAGACATCCCTATCACTTTAAATCCCTTAGCGATTGCCTTATCTGTTACTTTTTTAAGCTCATTATACACCTCAAAATTGCTCTTTGCCAGGTCATAGGCAATGACCATCACAAGATTTTCTTCCTGCAGCAAGGTCCCAGAGAAGTCTTCTCCATTTTGCTCAATGGTAAAATCGTGAATGGGTGGTTCGTATCCCTTTTGGATCTCTGTGGTCTCTACTTCCAGAAAAGTTCCGTCTACTGTTGGGTATTCCCCATTTGTTACAATGGTAGTTTTTTCTCCTTGCACATCAAACGTCCAGGCGTATTCAAAAATGGCTTTAGGGGCATCTGCAGGCACAGTCATGCCGTCTGGAATACTCGCTCCAATTTTATAGGGCCTGAAATCTATCCAGGGTAAATGGTTTATCACATAATTTACAAACAGCCCGCAAAGAAACAGGGAAATTACCATTACGATCCTCGATGTTCGCTGACCAAAGAGAGGTTTTATATGTTTCTTGCCGTATAGGAGGATGAGGATAAAGATCAGCAATACCACATCCTTGGTAAAGGATTCCCAGGGAGTAAGTTTTACCGCATCACCAAAACAGCCACAATCGGTAACCTTATTGAAATAGGCAGAATAAAAAGTAAGGAAAGTAAAGAACACTATCATTGCCAATAAGCTCCAGAGGGTGATCTTTTTCTGATAGCCCAACAAGAGTAGTACGCCAAGTAGTACTTCCAGGATAACCAGAAATATGGCCAGCGCCAGAGCATAGGGCATCAAAAATCCGAGGTCTAGAACACCCGGACTAAAATACTCCTCCAGTTTAAAGGAAAACCCTACCGGGTCGTTCAACTTTATTAGGCCCGAGATAATAAAAAGGATCCCGACAAATATTCTCGATATGGTTACAATGATCTTCATAGGTTTTGATTTGGGGTCAGGAATTTTCTTCTTCCAGATGAATCATAGCAAAAACTGCATAATTAATGATATCCTGATAGTTAGCACTAATTCCTTCACTGACCAGGGTAACCCCTTTATTATCCTCTATCTGTTTAACTCGCAGTAATTTTTGAAGGATCAGGTCGGTCAAAGAACTTACTCTCATCTCACGCCATGCTTCCCCATAGTCATGGTTTTTATCTTCCATAAGACTTTTGGTAGCCTCAGCATACTGATCAAAGAGAACACTTGCCTGCCTTGTATTGAGATCTGGTTGTTCTACTACGCCTTTTTCTATTTGTATAAGGGCCATGATAGAATAATTAATGATCCCGATAAATTCGGACCTTTCGTCCTCATCCACTTTACGGACATCATTTTGTTGTAAACTTCGTATACGTTGTGCTTTAATAAAGATCTGATCCGTAAGTGAGGGGAGTCTGAGGATTCGCCAGGCACTGCCGTAATCCTTCATTTTTTTTACGAACAATTCCCTACACCGCTGTATGATGGCATCGTATTGTTCTGAAGTTTGCTGCATATTCTTCTAATTTGCGTACATTTCGTACGAAATACTGTCGGCCTCAAAGGTCGGAGTTTAATCTAAATCGACAAAATGAATTCTGGCAGATAACGCCTGTTCTTATATGATGACGTTAAATTGCAAAGGAAGTCTTATTGATCTGCAACAGCCCAAAGTAATGGGTGTCTTAAATCTTACCCCCGATTCCTTTTATGATGGGGGCAAATACAAGGACGAAAAAAGCATCCTAACTCAGACCGAACAAATGCTGGCCGAAGGCGCTACCTTTATTGATGTAGGGGCCTATAGTTCACGGCCCGGTGCAGAAGACATATCAGTTGAGGAAGAATTAAAAAGGATAAGCCCAATAGTAGCTCTTTTGGTGAAACAATTCCCTGATATAATTCTCAGTATCGATACGTTTAGAAGCAGGGTTGCTCAAGAGTGCTTAGAACAAGGAGCGGCTATCATCAATGATATTTCTGCCGGAGTTTTGGATCCGCAAATGATGGAAACAGTCGCTAAAATGAAGGTACCCTACATCATGATGCATATGAAGGGAACTCCGCAGACAATGAAAGATCTGAATACCTATACCGACCTTGTTGAAGATATTTGCTTTTACTTTTCAGAAAAAATAGCGGCTGCCCGGGCGCTGGGAATATATGATATTGTTATTGATCCTGGTTTTGGTTTTGCCAAAAACATAGCTCAAAATTATGAATTACTTCAAAAGTTCTCTTTGTTTAAAACCTTTGAAGTGCCCTTGCTGGCCGGACTTAGCAGGAAGTCTATGATCTATAAGGTGTTGGGAAAGACCCCGGATGAAGCACTCAATGGCACCACAGCACTCCATATGGTAGCCCTGGAAAAAGGTGCTAATATCCTCAGGGTGCACGATGTAAAAGAAGCGGTAGAATGTGTGGCCCTCTTTGAAAAATTAAGCACACAAGCAGAATAGTTTTATGTAGACTATTTTTTCTAATTTTACAAAAACGACCAGATTGGACTTTCTAAATTTCCTGGATTTCAAAATTACAGATCTTATAGACATCCTTCTTGTCGCTATACTTCTCTATTACATTTATAAATTGGTCCGTGGCACAGCAGCTGTCAACATCTTTTTGGGGATCGTTTTTGTATGGGCCTTTTGGAAACTTACCCAATTGCTGGAAATGAAAATGATCAGCAGCGTTGTTGGAGGATTTATGCAGGTTGGACTTATTGCTCTGATCGTGGTCTTTCAACAGGAAATTCGAAAATTTCTTTTAATGATTGGCTCCACCAATCTGTCTAACAAACGCAATTTTGTAAAACGCTTTAATTTTTTAAAACAAGATGGGATAATCCCGGATCTAAAGGTTTCTGTGGTCCTTGAAGCCTGCGAAAAAATGGCAAAAAGCAGAACCGGAGCCATTTTGGTCATTGAACGCAGCAATTCACTCGATTTTATAAAGTCGTCCGGAGACAAGATGAATGTAGAACTAAATCTCCCAATTATAGAAAGTATTTTCTTTAAAAATAGTCCGCTGCACGATGGCGCAGCCATCATCAGAGGGAACCGAATCATTGCCACCAGAGTTATTTTACCTCTATCCCAGGAGCGCAATATTCCCCTGCGATTTGGCCTTAGGCACAGAGCGGCTATTGGGATCACAGAAAAAACAGATGCTTTGGCCCTGGTGATCAGCGAAGAAACCGGAAGTATTTCCTACATCAAAAATGGTGAGTTCACCATGTACAAGGATATCAACGAATTAGAAAAACTGTTAAAAAAGGACCTTCAGTAGTATGAATTGTAAGAATTGCCAAACTCCCCAACGAACCGACTTTAAATATTGTCCTAACTGTGGCGCCAAAGTGATCCATCAACCGACTTATCTTTTAAAAATCTTACTTACGATATTACTGAACGATATTTTAATCTGGACAATACCTTTATAAAAACAGTAGTTCAATTATGTATTCGGCCTGAAGTGGTCATAGATTCCTATATTCAGGGAGTTCGCAGAAGATTTCTAAATCCCATTAGTCATCTGGGAATTGCGCTAACCTTTCTGGTCTTCTCATTTTTGTGATGCAAAAAGTATTTACCTCTGATATGTTTAATTGCATATGGCGGAGCCAATTATCTGAAGAAGCTATCCTAAAAACTGTTTGATGACGGTCATTTCGACTACTCTTCCTTATTATTTCGTTTTATATATCCCAGTTTTTGCCTTAGCAGGATATGTTACATTTAACCGAAAGGACTATTTGCTTTCAGAGTATATGATTAGCCTATATATACATCATGGCGCAATGGAGCATTGTTATATTCCCTATTTCCATTAATCATCTCTTACTATGCGGAACCTGCAGCTTCTATGTTTCCTTGAGCTATCCCATTGCTTTTTGTAATGATCTTTTATTGTATTTTTGTGATGCAGCGCATTAATAGATTCCAACTGGATGCGATGATCCTTAGGTCCTTTGTTTTTTTCTTGCTGGCTATCGTGGGATATTTTGGGATTAGTCATCTATTCTATATCGTTATGTTTCTAACGGAACCTTCGAATTGCAGGATTTTGCGCCTCCTCAAAAGTAAGTAAGTACCAAGAAATTTTTAGGCCACCTCTTCAGCGAGGAATTGTGCTTCGTATAAGTTGCTGTAGTATCCTCCTTTTTTGAGGAGTTCTTTATGCGTACCCGTTTCTACAATTTGTCCGGCATCCATCACAATGATCTTATCTGCTTTCTTAATGGTAGCCAGGCGGTGTGCAATGATGATGGAAGTACGGCCTTCGGTGATCTTATCTGTAGCCTTCTGTATGAGTTTTTCGGTATAGGTATCTACAGAGGAAGTAGCTTCATCTAAGATCAAAATACTTGGATTGGTTACATAAGCCCTTAAAAAGGCGATCAGTTGCCGCTGCCCACTGGAGAGCATGGTACCCCGTTCCTTTACATTATATGTATAACCGCCAGGTAATGTATTTATAAATTCGTGCACGCCAATTCTCTTGGCGGCCTCTTCAATGGTAGCCACAGATATATCCGCATCTTTCAGGGTAATATTATTGGCGATGGTATCTGCAAAAAGGAAGACATCCTGTAAGACGATAGCAATGTTCTTACGGAGCGAAGACAAGGTGTAATCCTTGATCTCAATGCCATCTACCTTGATAGATCCAGAATTTATTTCGTAGAATCTGTTCAGAAGATTTATGATGGTCGACTTGCCGGCGCCGGTTGCTCCCACAATGGCCACTGTTTCGCCAGCTTGAACTTCAAATGAAATTCCATGCAGGACCTCTTCATCTTCCAGATAGCCAAATCGCACTTTTTCAAATTGAATATGGCCATTAACCTGTTGTTTCTCCTGGGTGCCATTATCTTCGATCTTACTGTCTGTATCCAATATTTTAAATACCCGGTTGGCTGCTACCATTCCCATTTGAAGCGTATTAAACTTATCTGCAATTTGACGCAAGGGTCTGAAAAGCATTTCTATGTAAAGGATAAAGGCAAAAATGGTCCCGGCAATATCTACATTGATATTGGCTATATTTTGGAGTCCACCGTACCATACCACCAAACCTACTGCTATAGAGGTTACGATTTCCGCGACCGGGAAGAAAAAGGAGTTGTACCAAACTGTTTTTAACCAGGCATTCTGATGTTTTTCATTGATACCCCTGAATTTTTCACTTTCTATTTTTTCCCGTGGTAAAGAGCTGTACGATCTTCATCCCGGTAAGACGCTCCTGTACAAAAGAATTTAAATTAGAGACCTGGGCCCTTACCTCAATAAAGGCGACTTTCATGGCTTTTTGAAACAAGCGGGTGGCATATAGAATTATCGGAAGGATAGCAAAGACCATCAGCGCTAGTTTCCAGTTCATAAAGAGCATGATACTGGCGGCGGCAAACATTTTCAAAAGATCTGAAACGATCATAAAAAATCCCTGGCTAAAGATCTCCCCTATCCGTTGCATATCGGCCACTGCCCTTGTTACAAGGAGCCCAATAGATGAGTTATCAAAATATTTCATCCTAAAGCCCATCATCCTTTTAAAAAGCAAGATCCGTACGTCTTTAATGACGGATTCACCCAACCAGTTGGCATAGTAATTAAAGAGTAATTGAAATATTACCTGCCCAAACAATACACCCAGCATGGCCATAGAAAGCCAAAACAAGGCATCCATGTCCTTTTGGTTGATGGCATCATCAATGATGATCCTTAAAATGTAGGGAGTGAGTACAGCGAAACAGGTTAGAAGAATTGCTGCCAGGGCAACCCCATAAAAGGTAAGGCGATAGGGTCTTGTCTGGGCAATTAACCTCTTAAAGAGTTTGTAATCAAATGCTTTGCCTGTTTCTTTATCCATTAAGATCAAAAAGGGTCTTAGGGTACGTAATCTTCGTCAAATATAATCCTTTTGCGGGCACCGAAACGCCGGCTTCCCCCCTGTCTTTGCTTTTTATAATACTATTAACATTCTCTACTGTGGTCTTCCCAAGGCCTACATCTAGAAGCGTCCCCACTATGGCCCTCACCATATTGCGCAAGAAACGATCGGCTGTAATGGTGAAGACAAGTTTGCCCTTATCTTCTTTCCATTGTGCCTTCTTCAGGTGACATATATAGGTCTTAACATCGGTGTTCGACTTAGAAAAACACTCAAAATTAGTATGTTCCAGAAGTAATGATGCTGCTTTGTTCATGGCCTCTATGTCTAAAGGGTGATGAACATAATGGGCCCAGTCCCGGTAAAAAGGGTCTTTGTATTGCAATACCCAATATTCGTAAGTGCGCTCCAGAGCATCGAAGCGGGCATGAGCCTTATCATTGACCTGAAAGATATTTTGGATAGCGATATCATCAGGAAGAAACGCATTTAAGCGATGTACCTGTTCTTCGGTCTCTAAAGGTGAATCTATATCAAAATGTGCAACCAATTGCCTGGCGTGTACTCCGGTATCTGTGCGGCCTGCACCTGCCAATTGAACAGGGGTTCTGAGTTGGGTGGTCATGGCCTCCTCCAGGGTCTGTTGAACACTTGTAGCGTTGGGTTGTCGTTGCCATCCATGGTAAGCTTTACCATCATATGAAAATTCAACAAAATATCTCAATGCGAAGTCTTATTTTTGTTCCTCGCAAATATACCCCTAAATGACCAAAATCTTACTCCTCTCTGATACCCATGGATATTTGGACGAAGCCATTCTGAAATATGCGAAACAAGCAGATGAAATATGGCATGCAGGAGATATTGGAACCTTTGAGGTTGTGGACAAACTGGCTGCTCTTAAACCTCTAAAGGCCGTGCATGGCAATATAGACAATGGACTGCTACAACAGGAATTTCCCCTGCACCAAAGATTTCTATGCGAAGAGGTCGATGTTTGGATCACGCATATTGGAGGGTATCCAAACAGATATAGCCCAAAGATAAAACGGAACATTCAAGAAAATTCCCCCAACCTTTTTATTAGTGGACATTCTCATATTTTAAAGGTGATGTGGGATAAAAAGTTGAATTTACTACATATGAATCCGGGTGCCTGCGGAAAACAGGGCTTTCATCTGATGAGAACCATGTTGCGTTTTGAAATTGATGGGAAAGACATTAAAAATCTGGAAGTAATAGAATTGGGAAAACGTGCGGCACTTTAAGCCAATTTATCTCCATCTGAGACTACTATTTCATAGTATAAAGCAAAAAACCCCGGTATGGCTACCGGGGTTTCACGCACTAATACTACTAAGATGTTAGGTTTAACGCAAACGATCAACAGATTTTACGAGATCTTCATCCTTCTTTATAGCCCTGTTGGCCAGGACTAAAAAAACGATAGAAAATACAGGAATCAGCATCCCAATACCCTTCTCCGAGACCAAAGCCTCTCCGGATAAGTTTAGCGATCGGTAAACGAAAAATCCTAGTAAAAAAAGATTAAGTATCATATTTAACCGGTTTAGCACAAATTGGCTCTTTCGGTCTTTAAACCGGAAAATTGCCAAGGCTGCCAAGACAGCCGACCCATAAAAGGCCAGTGAAACCGCAATTTCATTTTTAGCAAAAACAACGGCACCAGCAGCATCTACCCATAGTTCTAACCAAAATGGTAGCAGTGCCCCCAGGAGGACAACTAACAGCAGATAAATGGATTGAATACGTTGAATCATTGCACAATTGCTTGTTCGCGCTGCAAAAATAAAGGTCTTTTTAAGATTTTACCACGAAATATTGAAAATAATTTGTAATTTTGTAACGTTATCTAAGATAACACTTACCCACTGGGATCTCATTCCCAATTAATACCCAAGTAACAAATACTTCGATTTTTAACCACATATAACTTATTCAATACTCAATGTTTGAGATTTCTGATTTAAAGGCAATGAAGCTTCCTGAGCTTCAGAAGATTGCCGAAAATTTAAAAGTACCTAAGTACAAAACCCAAAAGAAACTAGATCTGGTTTATCAAATACTAGATCTGCAGGCCAGCAATCCCACGATTGTGAAGGAGACTTCCGGTGTGATTGAAAACACTGCGGCTGACAGAACGCCCTAAAAAGCATGTTCCCAAGCCACGGCCAAGACCCAAGAAAGATGTTGTCCCAGAATCAAAAGACCCTAAGGCTATTCAACAAAGAAAAGAACCCAGAGGAGAAGCAACATCTTCGGATGCTGCTAAAGAACAACCTAAAAAGGAGCATCCCAAAAAAGAACACATTAAAAAGGAACATCCCAAGAAAGAACATTCCGGGAATCAAATTAAAGGACAACGCTCCAATAA
This sequence comes from uncultured Flavobacteriaceae bacterium, assembly GCA_963796935.1. Lineage (GTDB taxonomy): Bacteria > Bacteroidota > Bacteroidia > Flavobacteriales > Flavobacteriaceae > Muriicola. Next base: position 26,881 of record CAWCNT010000013.1, on the reverse strand, counting down.
GCCCGCCCATCAGAATAATGGGCAAGAGAAAAAGTCGAGCAACTACGACAAAGATCTCAAGAACAAATACAAACAACCGGAATACGAATTCGACAGTATCATTGAGAGTGAAGGAGTTCTGGATATCATGCAGGATGGTTATGGATTCTTAAGGTCTTCGGACTATAATTATCTTTCTTCCCCAGATGATATTTATGTTTCTCAATCTCAGATACGTTTATTTGGATTAAAGACAGGAGATACGGTTCTCGGAAATGTAAGACCGCCGAAAGAAGGTGAAAAATATTTCCCGCTGATCAAAGTGAATAAGATCAACGGACAAGATCCTCAGGTAGTAAGAGACCGGGTTGCATTTGAACACCTTACACCACTTATTTCCAACGGAAAAATTTAATTTGGCCGAACGTCAAAGTAACATCTCTACCCGTATCATAGATCTGTTCTCCCCAATTGGGAAAGGACAAAGAGGGATGATCGTTTCCCAACCAAAAACGGGAAAGACCATGTTATTAAAGGATGTAGCCAATGCCATTGCAGCTAATCATCCGGAAGTATATCAAATCGTCTTATTAATAGATGAAAGGCCTGAAGAGGTTACAGATATGCAGCGTAATGTACAAGGTGAGGTAGTAGCCTCAACCTTTGACAAGGAAGCTACAGAACACGTACGTGTTGCCAATATCGTCCTTGAAAAAGCAAAACGCCTTGTTGAATGTGGTCATGATGTAGTGATCTTATTAGATTCTATAACCAGACTTGCCAGAGCCTATAATACGGTACAACCTCCCTCAGGAAAGGTATTAAGTGGTGGTGTTGATGCCAATGCTTTGCATAAACCGAAAAGATTCTTTGGTGCAGCACGAAATATTGAAAATGGAGGCTCGCTAACAATTATCGCAACCGCCCTTACAGAAACCGGATCTAAAATGGATGAGGTGATCTTTGAGGAATTTAAAGGAACCGGTAATATGGAACTACAGCTAGATAGAAGGATCAGTAACAGAAGGATATTCCCTGCGATCGACCTTATTTCATCCTCTACCAGACGAGATGATTTGTTATTGGATGAAAATACCATTCAAAGGATGTGGGTTATGCGGAAATACCTGGCAGATATGAATCCTATTGAAGCCATGGAATTCATGGAGCAGCGTATTAAGCAGACCAAGAATAATGAAGAGTTCTTAATGACTATGAGTCAATAGGAAAAACCTTATCATATAAGAATCCCGTGGTACAACAGTATCACGGGATTTTTTTTTGTTGCATCAATTAAGAAACAGAAATAAAAAAACCCGGCCATAAGGCCAGGTTTCTCTTAAATTATTGAAGGCATATAATTATATCGCTGCAACCATTTTCATAAGCTTGCTTTTGAGATTCGCAGCTTTGTTGTCATGGATAATATTGCGTTTTGCCAACTTATCTATCATACTAACCACAGATGGCAATAAAGCAGATGCTTTCTTTTTGTTAGTTTCACTTCGTAATTTCTTGATAACATTACGAGTGGTTTTGTGCTGATACCTGTTACGTAAACGCACTTGTTCGTTCCTTCTTATTCTCTTTAATGCCGACTTGTGATTTGCCATCTTTCTTTAAATTATGTTTTAATAACTGTTTTAATCTACAGCTTACCTGTAGCCCGTAGGGGAATCGAACCCCTGTTACCAGGATGAAAACCTGGCGTCCTAACCCCTAGACGAACGGGCCAAAAAATTCATTCAACAATACTTTTTACAAGGCACACTGAATGATATGTAGCCCGTAGGGGAATCGAACCCCTGTTACCAGGATGAAAACCTGGCGTCCTAACCCCTAGACGAACGGGCCAAAGGTTTGTACAATTGCGGATGCAAAAATACAATTATTTTTTACTACCACAACCCCCACCCATTATTTTTTAAGATGCTCGTTAATAGGCCTTAGCAAACAGCACTCTTTGTGTTGACGGTTTGCCTGTTACCATGCATGCACCTTCTTCCTTTGGACCGTCTATTGGGATACACCGAATTGTTGCTTTGGTCTCCTGTTTAATCTTTTCTTCCGTGGCCATACTTCCATCCCAATGGGCAGAGAAAAAGCCACCTTTGGTATCTAAAAGTTTTTTAAATTCCTCATAGGAATCTACCTTGGTAATATGCTCTTCCCGATAGCTGTGAGCCCTGTTAAAAAGATTTTCTTGAATGTCCTGAAGTAAATGCTCAATGTGGCTCACCACATCCCCTGAGGGTATCGTCGCTTTCTCTAAAGTATCCCGGCGGGCTACTTCATAGGTGTCATTTTGCAGGTCGCGTTGCCCAATGGCAATACGCACGGGGACCCCTTTCATTTCATATTCATTAAACTTAAAACCAGGTTTATGGGTGTCTCGGTCATCGTATTTCACTGTTATTCCCTTTGTCCTTAATTCTTTTACCAGAGGGTTTATTTTTTCAGATATGGCTTCTAATTGATCCATTCCTTTATAAATAGGAACAATTACCACCTGTATAGGTGCTAATTTTGGTGGTAGCACCAGGCCATTGTCGTCGCTGTGGGTCATAATCAGAGCTCCCATTAAACGGGTAGAAACACCCCATGAAGTTGCCCATACATATTCTTGTTTGCCCTCCTTTGTGGCAAATTTTACATCAAAGGCCTTGGCGAAGTTCTGCCCAAGGAAATGAGAGGTACCTGCCTGTAATGCTTTTCCATCTTGCATGAGTGCCTCAATACAATACGTTTCTAATGCCCCTGCAAAGCGTTCACTTTCTGTCTTGGTTCCTTTGATCACTGGTACGCCCATATGGTTTTCCGCAAAATCAGCGTAAATATTTAAGATCAGTTCTGCTTCATCAATGGCCTCCTGCTCAGTAGCATGTGCCGTATGTCCTTCCTGCCATAGAAATTCTGAGGTTCGCAAGAAGAGTCGGGTTCGCATCTCCCAACGAACTACGTTCGCCCATTGGTTAATAAGTAGTGGAAGATCTCTGTAAGACTGTATCCATCTTCGGTAGGTATCCCAGATGATAGTTTCCGAAGTGGGCCTAACAATAAGCTCTTCTTCCAATTTGGCCTCAGGATCTACAATAATACCGCTGCCATCCTCTGCATTCTTTAATCGGTAATGGGTAACCACCGCACATTCTTTGGCAAAACCTTCTACATGGCTGGCTTCCTTGCTGAAATAAGATTTCGGGATAAATATGGGAAAATAGGCGTTTTCATGGCCAGTTTCTTTAAACATCTTGTCCAAACCGGCTTGTATCTTCTCCCAGATAGCATAGCCATACGGTTTGATCACCATACAGCCCCTAACACCTGAGTTTTCGGCCAAGTCTGCTTTTACTACAAGCTCGTTATACCATTTAGAATAATCCTCAGTTCGCGTCGTTAAATTTTTTCCCATCTAGTGTACTTTGGCACAAAACTTGCAACTTATGTCAAGAATAGTTGAGCAAAACTAACTATTTTTAATATGTTCAACAATATAAATTTATTCTCATGATACAATCCATCCCCCACCCAAAAACCATGAAAATGATAACCTTGGGAGTACTAGCTACTATAGTGGCCTCCTGCGGTTCGTATCAACAAGCATCATACTACGATAATGATGGTGTGTATTCCTCAGGCGTTGAGCGACCTAACACGGTATACAACAACCAAAGACCTGTGCAGCAGAATAACCAAAGAGCTGTTCAGCAATCTCAAAAGAGCAATGATGATGGGGTATATGGGGAATATTTTGGTCAGAAAGCTCAGGAAATAGACCAGATCATGGATAATGAGATCTTTACAGATGTTGATGATTACTACAGCGGAGTAGAGAATGACAGTCTTGACTTTGAAGGAGATACCAATTATTTTGATCAAAACAACTCTTATGCCGGGAATGCCGGATGGGGTGAAAATCCAACCAGTGTAATTATAAATATTAATGACAACTGGGGTTATAACAATTGGGGCTGGTCCGATCCTTATTGGGGTTTCAACAACTGGGGCTGGGGCGGCATATATAATCCATGGAGATGGAACCGATGGAACAACTGGGGCTGGGGTGGCTTTGGCTGGAACAATTGGGGCTGGGGCGGTTATGGTTGGAATAACTGGGGCTGGGGCGGAGCCTTTGCCTGGAATTACGGATGGGGATGGAACAATTTTGGGTATGGAGGCTATTATGGCAATTCGTACTACGGTTACAATAGATATGGACGTGGTTATAATAATTACGGATACAACAATTCCCGAAGGGGTTATTACAACAGAAATTCTTTAACAGCAAATTCGTTGAGAGGAAGATCTAATGTGGCAACTCCCAGAAGCAGCAGTACTCGTTTACGAGACAATAGTGGAAGATCTAATATTTCTTCAAGAAGTAGTGCTCGTAGTTCTTCTGCCTACAGAAGTGGCACCACAGCCAGACGCAGTGTAAGTGCAGATGCCATTAACAGAAACAGGAGTTATCGTTCTAGCAGAAGTACACGTACAACTCCAAGTTATAACAGAAGTGCAATACAGAACAGATCATATGGCAATTCATCGCCAGCGGCCCGTTCTAATACCTATAGAAGAAATACTGGTAATGCGGTGCGTTCATCTGCTGCTAGCCGAAGTTACCGATCTAGTACCCCGAGATCATCAGGGTATTCGAGATCTTCTTCAGCAGCAAGAAGTTCAAGAAGTTCTGGTAACGTAAGGAGTTCAGGCAGTTCAAGAAGCTCTGGTAACGTACGAAGTTCTGGAAGCTCAAGAAGTTCAAGAAGCTCAGGTAGTGTAAGAAGTTCTTCTGGTAGTTCCAGGAGTTCCGGAAGCGTGCGAAGTTCTGGTGGCAGTAGGTCATCTAGCGGAAGGTCGTCTGGAGGAAGATCCTCCGGTGGCAGCCGAGGCGGAAGAAATAATTAATAATCCCTCTACATTCAACATTAAAATCGTAGGAAAATGAAAAGAATTCTAACTTTCATCGTAGGACTGTCATGTCTGGCTGTATCTGCCCAGAACATAGACGACGTTTTAAGATACAGTCGTGAAAACCTTCAGGGAACAGCCCGATTCCAAGGAATGGGTGGTGCTTTTGGAGCTCTGGGCGGCGATATGTCTGCCCTAAATATTAATCCGGCAGGTTCGGCAGTTTTTGCCAATAGCCTGTTTACAATAACAGGGGCCAATTTTCATCAGAATAATGAATCTTCTTATTTCGGGACCCTGTCTACAGAAGAACGCAATTCATTCGATCTAAACCAGGTTGGAGGTGTTTTTGTGTTTAAAAGTAGAAATGCCAGTTCCCCATGGCAAAAAGTAGCCCTGGCCATAAATTATGATATGGTCCAGAATTATGATAATGAGGTATTCACGAACGGCAATAGCGATCAGGGAATAGATAATTACTTTCTCAATTTTGCGCAAGGCGTTCCTTTTGGTCCACTATTGGTGCAAGACGGAGAGTTTATAGAGGATGCGTACCTAGACATAGGAAGTAATCTTGGTTTTAGGGAACAACAGGCCTTTTTAGGCTATTATGGTGGCGTTATTGACCCTGTGGATGAAAACGACAATAATAATACTGCATACGTCTCTAATGCGCTCTACAATACCGTAAATCAGGAGTATTTCCAAAGAACCAATGGATACAACAGCAAACTTACTCTTAATTTTGCTGGGCAATACCAACAGAATCTATTTTTAGGGGCTTCCCTGAACTTCCACAATGTTTTGTTCGATCAATATACTGAATTCACTGAAGGCGGCTATGATGCAAATTCGGAAATACAATTTGTGACTTTTGACAATTACCTGCGTACCGAAGGATCCGGTTTTTCCTTTAGCCTGGGAGCCATTGCTAAATTAAATGAGAATGTACGTGTAGGTGGAAGTTATCAATCCCCTACCTGGTACCGACTATTGGATGACACCTCTCAGCGTATCAATTCGGATCTGGCTGATTCTGAGATCGGATTTATAGATTTTAATGTAGTGAATTTGTTTGATGTATATCGAATTAAAACACCCGGGAAGGTGAATGCGAGTTTGGCTATCATCTTTGGACCTCAAGGTCTCTTGAGCTTTGATTATGGCTATCAGGATATGTCTGAGGCTGAATTACGTCCTACTTTAGATCCCAGTTTTAATGATGAGAACAGTTTTATAGCCTCTCAACTGGGTGGGGTAGACACTTTCAGAATAGGAGGAGAATACAGAATAGACAATGTAAGCCTCAGAGGGGGATATCGCTTCGAAGGAAGCCCTTATCAGGATGGCGTAACTATAGGGGACCTGGAAGCCATTTCTCTTGGGATAGGATTTAATTTTGGAGGAAGCAGACTAGATCTGGCCTACAGTCGTTCAGAGCAAAGCGCCCGTCAGCAATTGTTTTCCACTGGTTTTCCAAGCACCGCGCTAGTGAATAATACCAATACAAATATAATCTTAGGGTATACTCTTAATTTATAAGAGATAAGTAGATCAAATAAAAAAGCCGGTTAATACCGGCTTTTTTTTATCTTTTTAGTGAGAAATGGGTGCGAATGGTATTGGCCACTACGATGCCTTGTTCATCCCTGGCATAGTCTAAGCGGAACCAATAATCTGAGGAGGGCATTGGCCTCCCATTAAAGGTGCCATCCCAACCAATGGTAGTTTCATCTAATTGCTTGATCAATTTACCATAGCGATCAAAAATAAAGACCACAGGATCTGTTAAGGTCTCAATCCCCAGGATATTCCAAGCATCATGTATCCCATCTCCATTGGGGGTGAAAAATTTTGGATAGCCAACCACTAAAAATGGGATAGGATCTGTAAATCCACAGCCGTTCTTATCGTTAATGATCACTGTATTTTCGCCCGGAGGTATATCGTAAAAGATGGGTGAATCCTGGAAATCGCCTCCATTAATAGCGTATTCGTAACTGCCATTACCAAGAACCACAATTTCTACATTGTTACTATCCGAAAGGTCGTCCAGAATGATGACCTCATCTAAGACCGGGATCCCATAGAAGGTAATAAGAATATCATCTGTGATGGTGGTAGCCAGTGTTGTTAAGATCTCTACAAAATAGCGGCCAGAATCAGGGCTTGCTACCGTTAACTCCGTTTCTGCAGGACCGGATGCTAAAACAGCATCTATGGTACCATCATCATCGTAATCCACACTCCATTCTACATTGGCAATATCTGGTCCGGCGGGCGAATTCAGCGCAGTAAGGACAATATCGGGATCGCCTTCACAGGCTACTATATCTAAACCGAGAAATTCATCTCTCAGGGTACAATCGAGTGCAGTATTTTGATCCTGATCCACAGAATACCCGGTAAAGGTCAGTGAAAATGGTTCCGGATCACCGTCAAAATTAGTGTTGAAATTATTGATCAGCAGATAGTAGATCTCCCCTTCCTCCACAATAAGCCAATCATCGTATGTATTCTGACTCCCCGTTAAGTTAGGAGCTCCAACCTGGCCGTTCTCAGGGTTTACGCCTATTCCTGTAAAATCTGTATCGTTTACCTCATAATTACATCGAATGGGTTGTGCAGAACCATTACTGATACTGCCGCAGTCCACATCGGGGCCGTACAAGGCAAAATCCCATTCGGCGGTGATGCTACCACTAGTTCCGGGTAAGGCTTCAATATCGAATCCTATTTGCCCGCGGGTGCCGGCACGAAATACGTACCATGAAGTATTATTTTCTATGTTGGCCGAACTCACACTACCTTTTTCAAGACAACCAGATTCCCGGATCACATCCGGATCAAAATCATCTATATCTCCCCCACCATCGGCAAACGACATAATAGGAGCATCTGCACAAACTGGGATGGCACTTCTACAATCCGGAGAGTTCTGGGCGTGTATTCCTATTATCCAAAAGAACAATATAGCCGTAAAGCACAGGTATTTCTGCATAGGGTTTGGGGCCATCAATAGACTGTTAAACAGTATGTATAACTGGAAGGCATAGGTTTTAGTATAATTACACCCCTTTTTTTGACCCTTAATCGATGAATGGATTCCTGTATTTGTAATTGAGGAATCTATCTAATAAGTGAAAAGTGATTGTTTATGTATTTGGCCTCTACCCGCTGATCATTGGTATCCAGATAGGAAACTTTAAACCAGTAGTCGGAAGCAGGCACCGGCGAGCCGTTGTAGGTTCCATCCCATCCCAGATAGTCTTCCTCCATAACGATCAGTAATTTTCCAAACCGATCATATATTGTAACCACCGGTTCTTGCAGGGTCTCAATGCCTATAACATGCCAGAAATCGTTTGCTCCATCACTATTAGGTGTAAAAAAAGTTGAAAAGCCTACCACAATGATAGTTTCAGATACACTTCCACAACCATTTAGGTCATTAATGGTCACTGTATGCATACCCGGACTCACCTCTGTAAATACGGAAGATGGTTGAAATGGACCCACATCTAGCTGATATTCGAAATTGCCGACCACCTCGTTTACGATCTCTATGGTATTAATAGTCTGTAAGTCGTCTATGAGCACCTCAGAAATAACCGGAACTTCCGACACTACTACATCCACGGTCCTGCTTGCCATACAATTCAGGCCTGAGGTAGTATTGGTTACTGTTAATGTATATTGTCCTGACTGAGTAACCAGAATGCTTGGTGTTGTTTCTCCTGTATCCCAGGCGTAAGTGTATTGCGCATTGGGAAAGAATTCACCAATGGGTTCTCCGGTGGTATTTTCACAAATATAGATCGTGTCATCAAAAGTTAGATCTGGCGTAATGACCCCCTCCAGGGAGAACTGCTCTGAAGTATCAAAACACCTGGGATTATCAAGACTTGAGACACGCACATAAATGATTTCGGTCCCAGAGGATATTGTATATTGCTTGGGTAGGGCATTAATTCCATTAGTAGCATCGGCAAGACTGGAGTGATAGCTAACTACATGAGTTGCCGGGTCTTGTATACCAAGGGCCTCCGAATCTTTTTGAGATAGATCATAAATTCCACTTTCAACACATACGGCTTCATCCATAACAGGATCTGTAGTAGGTGCTATTGAAAACGCAACTTGCACTTCGCTGATTATATTGGGTGGTGCAGGCATAAGCACCTGTACTCTGTACATAGCGGAGGTAGTTAAAGACAAGGTTGCAGCGGTTTCTCCCACTAACACCTGGTATCCACTGCCGGTATCACTATACCAGGTATACCCCAGAGCACCGGTGGTAGTAGCATCTAAAATTATGGTTTCATTATCGCAGGCAGCAATAGGAGCGCCCAGTAAATTATTTACAATGGAACAGTCGAGCGCATCATTAGGATTCGTTTCAAAGATCTGTCCCGAAAACTGTATGGAAAAGCCAGAATTGCTATTGCTAAAATTGTTGATCAGGAGATAATAATCTTCGCCGGGGGCCACCTGTATCCAATCTTCGTATTGTACATTGGTAGCATTGCCCGTAGGATCTTCCCCTACCCCCATATAGGTATCCTCATCGCTATTGTCAAAGAAGTTACAACGTATAGGATCGCCTAATGTAGCACAATCTGAAGCCTTGTATAAAGCAAAATCCCAATCCTCAGAAGTATCAAAGCCAATATTAAACCCAAGTTCTCCCGTAGCCCCTGTCCTAAAGCGATACCAGGCCGAATTAGATTCTATAAAACCTGTCATAGTAGGTTCCAGACATCCACTGTTGGGTGCATTGTTAAAATCGTCATTTCCATATCCTGCTGTACCTCCGTTTACAGGGGTATTACTGCAAATAGGAATTGCATTAAGGCAATCATCTGCCACCTGAGCTGAAACCCCGGAATGGGCCAACATCATAAAAAAGCATAGAAAACCAACAGGTATTCTCATTAGATCGTACACCTTAACATGTTAAAAGTTAAAAATACACGACCAGCTTCCTTAACACTAATTTATGTTGTGTATGGCGCCAAACGGCACGTTAAGTGCCATTTTATGTATATCTTTGCCCTTTGTTTAAGCGCGTAGGAAATGAAAATAAAGAGTACTTTGGATAAACATTTTGAGGCATTAGGGGACGATCATGTTTCTTCTGCCGAGGACACCCCCATGAGGCCGGATGCCTTTGCATTGACCAATGAAGAGAAAATTGAGCGAATTGAAGAGAGCGTTCGCAACATTATGCTTACCCTTGGTCTTGATCTGGATGATGACAGCCTTAACGGTACCCCAAAGAGGGTAGCAAAGATGTATATTAATGAGATCTTTAGCGGATTGCATCCCGATAAAAAACCCAAATCCTCCACTTTTAAGAATAAGTACAAGTATGGGGAAATGCTGGTTGAAAAGAACATCACCCTGTATTCTACCTGTGAACACCATATGCTTCCCATAGTGGGTAAAGCCCATATTGCTTATATTTCCAAAGGAACCGTAGTTGGCCTTTCCAAAATGAACCGAATTGTGGATTATTTTGCAAAAAGACCACAGGTACAGGAAAGAATGAATATTCAGATCGTACGTGAACTACAAAAGGTCCTGGGAACTGAGGACGTAGCCTGCGTGATAGATGCCAAGCATCTATGTGTAAATTCCAGAGGAATTCGCGATGTGGATAGCAGCACTGTTACTGCAGAATACGGTGGGCGTTTTAAAGAAGAAGGCGTTCGCAAGGAATTTTTGGAATACATTAATATGGAAACTAGTTTTTAAGCGATCTTAAACCCTAATGGCCCTCTACAAGAACCAAATTCTCAAAGTTTACAATTCACTCTCCGGCAAGAAAGAGGTCTTTAAACCTATCAATGAAGGACACGTAGGCATGTATGTCTGTGGCCCTACAGTGTATAGCAATGTGCATTTGGGAAACTGCCGCACTTTTATGTCTTTTGATATGATCTTTCGCTATCTGAAACATCTGGAATACAAGGTACGATACGTACGGAATATTACAGATGCAGGACACTTAGTGGATGACGCTGATGATGGAGAAGACAAGATCGCAAAAAAAGCCCGGCTAGAGCAGATAGAACCCATGGAAGTGGTACAACGCTACACCGTTGACTTTCATAATATCCTGCAAAAATTCAATTTTCTTTCGCCAAGTATTGAACCAACGGCTACCGGCCATATCATAGAACAAATAGAGATCATCAAAGACATTCTTGAGAAAGGCTATGCCTATGAGATCAACGGTTCCGTTTACTTTAACGTTAAGAAATTCAACGAGAAGTATGAATACGGAAAATTGAGCGGGCGTAAGCTGGAGGATATGATCTCTAATACCCGCGAATTAACCGCACAAGATGAAAAACAAAATCCTCAGGATTTTGCACTTTGGAAGAAGGCAGAACCTCAGCATATAATGCGCTGGCCATCTCCCTGGAGTGATGGATTTCCAGGTTGGCACCTGGAGTGTACAGCCATGAGTACAAAATACCTGGGAGAAACCTTTGATATTCACGGAGGTGGAATGGACCTAAAATTTCCACATCACGAATGTGAGATCGCCCAATCTGAAGCTTCTCATGGTCATAGCCCGGTAAACTATTGGCTACATGCCAATATGCTTACTATGAATGGGAAAAAAATGGCCAAGTCTACCGGAAATAATATTTTGCCCAATGAGATCTTCTCTGGGGAGAACAACGTACTCAGTAAACCATTTCTCCCTTCCGTAGTACGCTTCTTTATGTTACAGGCTCATTATACCAGTATTTTGGACCTTAGTGATGAAGCCTTGCTGGCGTCAGAAAAAGGATATTTCAGGCTTATGGAGGCAATGAAAGTATTAGATGGTTTAGAAAAAAGTGCTTCCTCTACCATTGATATCAAGGCTTGGCAACAGCGTTGCTATGATGCCATGAATGACGATTTCAATACTCCCATTTTAATTGCCACACTTTTTGAAGGGGTGAAATACATTAACCTCGTAAAAGAAGGAAAAGAACGTATTTCGCAAGATGATCACGAGCTACTTACAAAAAGTATGCACGATTTTGTTTTTGAGGTACTGGGCTTGGAATCACAAGATCAGGCAAATACTATATCGGACAAGCTTACCGGAGTTGTATCCTTACTGATACAGATGCGGAATGAGGCCCGGGCCGGGAAAGATTTTGCGACATCCGATAAAATAAGGGATGAATTGGCTGCCATGGGCATCCAATTAAAAGATGGAAAAGAAGGAACTACCTTTAGCATTTCATGAAAAAAATTCTGATAGCTCCATTTGTTTTTCTGGTAAGAGCCTATCAGCTGCTCATCTCTCCTTATACCCCTTCAAGCTGCAGATACTCCCCTACCTGTTCTCAATACACCCTGGAGGCCCTGAAAAAACATGGCCTATTCAAAGGAGGATGGCTCGCCTTAAAACGTATTTTTAGTTGTCATCCCTGGGGAGGCAAGGGCTATGATCCTGTTCCCTAAAATTGTATTAAACTTTCTATTTTATATAGATCTCATGTTAGAATAGGTTCCCCAATGGGCTTTTCCTCTCTATCTATTTATGTATCTTAGTCGCGCAAAAAACACCTTTATGTATTTATTAGGAATTACCTGGAATCCGGCAGACACCTTGTTTAAAATAGGATTTCTTCAGATCAAATATTACAACTTACTTTGGATCATAGCCTTTGCATTGGGTTGGTATATTATGAAACGAATATTCCTCAATGAAAAGAAGACCGTTGAGCAACTCGACTCCCTGTTTATTTATACTGTTATAGCTACCATGTTGGGTGCACGCCTGGGGCATGTATTTTTCTATGACTGGGCCTACTATTCCAACCATATACTAGAAATATTACTACCAATTAGGGAACGCGCTGGCAGCACCTTATTTGGATTTATCAACGGTTATGAATTCACCGGTTTTACCGGCTTAGCCAGTCATGGAGCGGCCATTGGGATCATCATAGGTATGTATCTGTATACCAGAAAACATAAGGGCTTTAAGATGTTGTGGATCCTTGACCGGGTTGTGATCCCTGTTGCCATTGGTGCTTTTTGTGTACGTCTTGGAAATTTTTTTAATTCAGAGATCAATGGGAAGATCGTAGATAAGGGTTTTCTTTTTGCAACTAGATTTATTCGGGATTCGGATGATATGCCGGCATCTTCTGCATTGCGTATTACCAAGGAAAGAACCGTTAATGCCGCCTATAAGGCACTGGAAAACAAACCGGAATTCGCGGAGTATCTGGAAGCCATTCCCTACAGGCATCCTGCCCAACTATACGAAGGTGTTTGCTATATATTTGTGTTCCTGATCCTGTATTTTCTGTATTGGAAAACCGATAAAAAGAACCAGGCCGGGTATCTGTTTGGCCTTTTTCTGGTCTTGTTATGGACCATCAGATTTTTTGTAGAGTATGTGAAAAAGAGTCAGGGTGGTTTTGAAGAATCATTAGGCTTGCTCTCCACCGGTCAGTGGTTAAGCATTCCATTTATACTGGTAGGTTTCTACTTTATGTTTAAACCTCAAAAGGCATAATTCACCTTTTTAAAATCGTAGTTTATGAAGTGTAAGATCTTGTATGCCGTTGCTATTATTGCGATAGGTCTAAGCATTGTCTCCTGCAAGGAAGAGTCGAAAAAGATCCTCACCACAGCTCCTATCACCTTTACAAAGGAAGGAAGTCTTGATATATACAGGGACCAAACAGACTCGCTTTTAATTCAATTAGATATTGAGATCGCAGAGACAGCATACGAAACACAAACAGGGTTGATGTACCGTAATTCGATGGAAGACGGGCAGGGAATGCTGTTTATTTTTCCCGATGTAGCCTACCACTCTTTCTATATGAAGAATACCAAATTTCCTTTAGATATTATTTATATAGACGAGCAATTAAAGGTGGCCAGTATTATCAAAAACGCCCAACCTTTAAATGAATCGAGTTTACCATCACAGGTACCGGTTAAATACGTCCTGGAGGTGAAAGCAGGACTAAGTGATGTTTGGGAAATTGAAGCAGGAGACAAGATCGCTTTTCAAAGGATAAAATAACAACTGCCCCAAACATGGGGCAGTTTTTTACAAACATCGTTCTTTTGTTGAGGGGCAATCGAATTGGATGCCTGTAATCATTCTAATCCATAGCATTCCTTAGTTCTTTTCGAAAGTGAGCGTATCAGTTCCTCCGTTACCGCCACTGATATCGATCAACTCAATGCGCGAAGCAGAACGGGAGACTATATCCCAATCATCAGACAATTCCGCAAATTCCGGAGGTGCAGAGAACAGAATATTAAAATCTATATCATCGTTGCTGTCGTAATCATCATCGTCTGAGCTATCATCGCTGGTAACTGACCAATTTCCTGTGATGGTGGTACTTCCGTTAACTGCTACAAGACTGCCATCCGCATTAAAGGTAAATGTGTATCCGGCAAAGTCATTCGTCTCGTCCGTTCCGGAATCAATAAAACTACTTATGGTCCAGGAACCCGAAACAGCAAGGTCTGTTACCACTTGTATTGAAACAGACGGATCTTGTATAGTATCATCATTGTTATCTGATGAACAGGAAGTTGTTACTAACCCAATAGAAGTAATGTCAAAGTAATGATTGTATTTTTCATCTTAGTTATTTATTTAATTATAATTAGTGTTCATTTTTGAAGAGAATCCAGATTCCCGGTTAAAAAATCTGGGATTCTCTTCTCTTTTTTCAGATTATGGATTGCAGTTGCTTCTAAATTCTAACTCATCATCATTTTCCATGCGCAGATCTACTTGCCTTTCATCCTCCTTCCTGTTCAACTTCGTGCAGCATCCAGTCATCATTAAAATCTGAAAGATCCGGATATGTTATTGTAACTGTGATATTGTTTCCGGAACCGCTACTTTCCCATGTTCCGGTAAAGCTTTCAGTATCCGTAGTCAACTGTAATGAGTTCCATCGGTTCAAAAGGTAAATGTATACCCTACATACTGGTCGTCCAGATCCATATCATTCCGTTCCAAATCTCTTCACATACCATCCATCGCAGCCTGTTAAGAAATCGGAAAATCCTTCTGTAGTGCAATTATCACAATCATCGTCATTGTAGTCATAATCGTCGTCCTCATCACAATCATCTTTTACATCATCAATGATTTCTTCTAAAGCATCCAAATTGGGAATGGATACCTCTGTGCCATCAGCAAGGATCACTGTTATAGGAAAATCGATGTTCACGATATCTGAATCCTCCAGGTCGTCAAGGAAGTTGTATAATTCCTCATCTGAAGTAAAGGTGATGGTATCGATCAATTCATTGTTAGAGTTGAATACAGAAGCAGTTATAGGGTATTCAAGGTCCAGACATTCTATATCATCATCATATTCGTTCTCACCTTCGCAATCATCCACAAAATTTTCAAATTCGTCTATGGAATTGATTTCCTGTTCGCTGAAATCACTTAAAACTATTGTTACGGGAAAATCGATCTCCAGGGTATCATCATCATCATCGAATTCATCAAAAATGTCTTCTACAGTGTCGAGATCTTCCTCCGAAGTAACCGTTATTTCCATACCATTCACAAAGACAGTGAACGGAAAATCAAGGGAAAAACAGTTGGCATTGTCCACAATATTGTCATCAGAACCATCTTTCATAGATGTTCTTCTCAATAAATTGGCAACTGCAGAATTGGCCTTCAGGGTTTCATTCTGGGGTCCTTCAATCAATACTGATTCTTCTTTCCTGCACGATGTTGCTACAAGAAAAAAGAGCATTAAAACGGTAATAAATTTCATTGTGTTTTTCATAGCATACTAAATTTTTAATTATACTGTTTACTAAGAAAACAACTGACTTCTATTTTCTCCTGAAAAAAAAGTAAAAACTTTTATGTATACTTTTAACTGTAAATAATAAACATTGGCCAAAGAACTATACAACGACATTTGTAAGGAAGATATTTTTAAGAGTGTATACGATAAATACGTTCAGGAACTGAATGATTACTTGTATTACAAATATGGTGAACAATGCAACCCCAATGACAAGACCCAGGAGGCATTCATTAAATTATGGGAAAATTGCAAAAAAGTTGTGCTGAGCAAAGCCCGGGGCTTCTTATATACTGTTGTGAATAATATGGTTTTCAATGATTTTAAACACCAAAAGGTTGTCTTGCGTTACAAGCAGGAAAAACCAAAGGGGTACACCAATGAAAATCCCGAATTTTTGATGGAAAAAGAACAGTATCTATTAAGATACCAAAATGCACTTTCCAAACTATCTGAAGAACAACGGGTAGCCTTTATGCTGAATAAGGTAGAAGGCAAAAAACATCAGGAAATTGCAGAGATGCTGGGCGTAACCAGGAAGGTGGTGGAGTACCGAATCTACTCTGCATTCACCCTGTTAAAAACAGAATTAGAAAATTTTAGAATTTAAATTTCAGGAAAAACGAAGTCTTAGTTGTTATATAGGTAGATAGTCCCCTGATGGAAAAAGAGTACTTGTTAAAAAAATGGCTGAATGGCACCTTATCTGATGAAGAAACCACTGCGTTTCAAGAATTGGATGACTATGCTTTACATAAATCAATTGTAGAGGACGCAGCACTTTTTAGGGCTAGTGGGTTTTCTTCTGCAGCTAATTTTAAACTACTTCAAGATAAACTTCCAAAAAAGACAACGACCCGTCCTCAGGTACGGCAGCTTCCCATGGTATGCTAAGATTGCCAGTGTACTTGTCATTGGCGTTTCCGTGTATTTCATGTTCTTCTTGAATGCCGCTACGACAATTGAAACGGCGATAGGTGAAAAAATAACTATTGTATTACCCGATGCCTCCACCGTTAATATGAATGCTGCTTCAGAGTTGCGTTATGTTAAGAAGGGATGGGAAAACCACCGACAAATAAAGCTCATAGGTGAAGCCTTTTTTGATGTTGCCAAGGGCTCGGCCTTCGACGTGGTAACTTCAGAAGGAACTATTACTGTCCTTGGTACCGAGTTTAATGTAAAACAAAGAGAAACTGCTCTGGAGGTTGTATGTTTTGAAGGAAAAGTGCGTGTAACTGCCGGAGGATTCACTGAAATTCTCGAAGTGGGTGACCAATTTTTCTGGCGCAAGGGCACAATAAGGCTCCTAAAGACCCAAGAGGTACTACCATCCTGGACCAAGAATGTTAGTTCTTTTGAACGTGCGCCTTTTGAAGAAGTACTTAAAGAACTGGAACGGCACTTCAAGATACAGGTCAAATATGAAGGAAAGGGACAAGAGGAGGCTCTTTTTACCGGAGGATTTGAACACGATAATTTAGAAAATGCTATTCGATCCATAACAGAACCTATGGGCCTAAGTTTCACTATTAATAATAATACCGTCACCTTAAACCATCGTGAAAAGTAATCTCCGGAAATTCCTGGTTCTCCTGTTCGTTATAAGCTGTTTTTCAGCTTTTTCACAGGAAACAAAGGAACCCCGACCGTTGATCAATGTACTTGAGGAGGTTAGTGAGGACTACGGGTATCGCTTTAACTATGCGATTTCTACCATTCAAAACATTGCATTGACCCCGCCAGATAAGCAGTTGTCGATCGAAGAAGTGCTCCGCTATCTTTCAGAAAAAACTGGCCTTACATTTTCTATGCTCCCCAATAAATTTATTGCCATAAAAAAAGCAGATATCCTCCTTTGTGGTTATCTAAAAGATAAGGATACCCAAAAAAGTCTTCCTTTTGCCACTATCAGGAGCAATCGTTCTTCAACGATCTCAGATGAAAATGGCTATTTTGAAATCGTGGTACAAGGAATGGCAGATATGCTTACCATTCGCTATCTGGGATATAAGGATCTTCAACGCCAGGCCAGATTTTTTACCTCCGGAAACTGTGGCGATATCTACCTGGTGGCGCAACAACAACAACTTCCTGAAATTGTTTTGTACGACTACCTTATCCGGGGGATTGATCAACTGGATGATGGCTCTTACCAAATCGATTTCAGCAGGTTCAGCATTCTTCCCGGCCTCACGGAAACAGATGTCTTACAATCTGTACAGGCCCTTCCAGGCATTCAAAGTATCAATGAAACGGTATCCGACATCAATATAAGAGGTGGCACCAATGATCAAAATCTCCTGCTTTGGGATGATATTAAAATGTACCAATCTGGTCATTTTTTTGGTCTTATCTCTATGTTTAACCCAATGATCACAAAGAATGTATCGTTGCGCAAGAATGGCACCCCAGCTTCCTATACGGACGGAGTGTCTGGTACCATAGCCATGGAAACAGAGGATGCGCTTACTGAACAAATGGTGGGTTCTCTAGGCGTTAACTTTATTGACTTCAGTGGTTTCCTGGATACGCCTTTAGGCAAGCGCTCATCACTTCAGCTGGCTGCACGTAAGGCCATTAGTGATTTTGTTGAAACACCCACCTATTCTGAGTATTTCTCAAGGATCTCACAAGATACAGAAGTAGAAAACAATGCTGCCAATATTATCAATTCGGACCAAACGTTTGATTTTTACGACGCCTCCTTGAGGTGGTTATGGCATCCTACAGATAAAGACCAGCTCAGGGTTAATTTTATCCATGCGAGCAATACATTACAGTTTAATGAAAACAGTACGGTAAACACTACCGATGTAAGAAGGGAAAGCAGTCTGACACAGAATACCGTGGGAGCAGGATTGCGGTACCGAAGAAACTGGAACCAGGTTTTTAGTACCACTCTGCACCTTTACAACACTGATTATGAGCTCAGGGCCATCAATGCCAATATCCAGAATGATCAAAGGTTTTTACAGGAAAACAAAGTGTCTGAAACCGGCGCAAGACTTACTACTGTTTATACCATTAATGAAAGGCTACAATGGACCAATGGATATCAGTTTATAGAGACCAAGGTTACCAACCTCGATGACGTTGACAATCCTATTTTTATCAGACTCAATGGGGATGTGCTGCGCATACATAGCGGATTTACGGAATTGGGCTACTCCTCCAAAAACCGTTCAACCAATGCCAATTTAGGGCTCAGAGCGAATTACCTCGGTAAATTCGGGCGTTGGTTATGGGAACCCCGTCTAAGCCTCAACCATCGCTTCCTTAAGTGGATGACACTGCAAATTTTAGGAGAATTAAAACATCAGAATACATCACAGATCATCAATTTTCAAAATGATTTTCTGGGCATAGAGAAACGGAGATGGCAATTATCGAACGACTCGGATATCCCTGTGATTGAGGGAAAACAGGTTTCGGCAGGACTTAGTTTCAACAAGGCTGGCTGGCTGCTGAATGCCGTAGGCTATATCAAGGAAGTGGAGGGAATAACGGCACAAAGTCAGGGATTTCAGAACCAGTATGAATTTCAAAAGGCAGTAGGTAGTTATAAGGCCAGTGGTATCGATCTTTTAGTAAGAAAACAGTTCAAAGGGACCAGTACATGGCTGAGCTATTCCTATCTAAATGCCGATTATACTTTTGATTCATTTTCTGAGGAATCCTTTCCAAGTAATTACGATATAACACATGCCGTTACTTTAGGAGCCAGCTATGAAATAGGTCAGGTAAAAATTGCAGCAGGATGGAACTGGCGTAGTGGCAGACCTGCAACGGCCATAGATTCTACTAACCCTGTTGTGAATAACGAGGTAAATTACGGGCCCGGTAACTTAGATCGTTTACCGGAGTATATGCGGGTTGATCTGTCTGCCATATATCAATTCTCAATAAGCCGGCAATCAAAAGCTCAACTTGGATTTTCCATTTGGAACCTGCTTGATCGTGAAAATAATATCAATAATTATTACAGACCTGAAGCTACAGGCGGAGTCAAAGAATTTCTCCAGCCTTCCCTGGGCCTTACCCCAAATGTTGTCTTCAGGGCATTTTTCTAAATCACTTTTCACCATACAAAAATCCCTCCCTCGGTACATAAAATGTAATACTACCAGAAAATCATATGGGGTAGGAAGTTTATATTTGCTTTTAACACCCGTTAAATACTGAATCTTTATAATGCCACACTGGGCTATTTTTACAGAAACTTCCACTCCGGTAAGAGAACTTCTTGATATCTTACTAAATGGCCCCTATCCTGATGGCTTTGAAATGCTGAAAACAAAGAAAGGGGTCCTTTTTTCCACTACTGAGATCGCCTGGTTTATAGAAGAGGAAATGCGGCACGATAGTAAGATACTCAGCAAGGACAGAAAACAAAGTCTTCAGAGCATGTCTAGTGGCGAACGAAAAAAAGCATTGTTCTCCTATCTTTTATCGCAAAAACCAGATTATATGATCCTGGATAATGCCTTCGACAATCTGGATGTTGCAAGCAGGAAGGATTTTACTGAAACTATTCATGGGCTAAAAAGTTCAATGAGTATTATACAAGTGCTGAGTCGAAAGTCGGATCTGCTTCCCTTTATAGATCGCTATGCCACCTGGCAAAAAGATCAACTAAACTGGCATAAGAAGATTCCCGCTACAGCGGATCCATCTGTAAAAGAAAACAAACATTTTAGTCAACCACTTCCTACCCCGTTAGAACAAGTGGCTTATGAACATTCCTCACTAATTGAATTGCACAACGTCTCTGTTTCTTACGGAGACAAGCCTATTTTGGATAAGATCAACTGGAGAATAAAACCAAGAGATTTTTGGGAATTAAAGGGGGCAAATGGAAGCGGCAAGACAACGCTCCTTTCCCTCATCACAGGGGATAATCCCAAAGGATACGGGCAGGACCTAACCCTATTTGGACATAAAAAAGGAAGCGGAGAAAGTGTGTGGGATATTAAAAAACAAATAGGTTATGTTACCCCGGCACTCACTGACAGGTTTAGGGGGTACCATACCATTGAAAATATGCTGATCTCCGGCTTGGTTGACTCAATTGGACTGTATATACAACCAACGGATGAACAAAAGAAACTAGCTATTTCCTGGCTGTCATTACTTGGGTTGGAAGAGCAAAGAGATACCTACTTTCATGACCTTGGAAAAGGGCAACAACGCCTTATTATGTGTGCACGGGCCATGATAAAACAGCCTTTATTGTTGATCCTGGACGAACCCACTTCAGATCTGGATGATAGTGCTGCTGATTTGGTAGTTCAATTGGTCAACAAATTGGGAAGAGAAAGTGCCACTGCTATAGTTTTGTATCACACCGTGAGGAACCCGGTTTGTATCCAAAAAGTATATTAGAACTAAGACCTTCCCTACAAGGTTCTGTAGGAAATATTTTGAAGTAATATCTTTATTTATTACTTTAAGTGGAAATTGTCTGTTTATGCCTTATACCATTGAACATAGGGTAATGCCCGAGTATTTAGAAGTACACATCAAAGGAAAAATTGTGCCCGGGAAAGAATTAAAGGAAGCTATTGAACGTTGGACAAAAGTGGCGGAACTGTGTGTAAAAGAAAATCGCCGTTTAATACTGGCCTTTATGGATCTTGATGGTCAGCATTCCCTGGATTCTAAATTTAACCTGGTTGATGCCGCCACCTCTTACGGCTGGCTGCCCGAGTATAAACTTTCTATGGTCATAAAAAATGAAGCTCTCTTTAATCATCTTCTATTTACAGAAACGGTCATGAATAATCTGGGCTTTGAAATGAAAATTTTCAGAAAAAAACGCGACGGAAGAAAATGGCTGTTCACTGAATGAAAAATGGCTTTTAGCTTAAGTAATACAATAAAAAAAACCGCCCATTTAGGCGGTTTTTTTATTCTTTAAATAGCTCTTAGCTATTAGGTTTCGTCTTCTTTTCCTTCAAGGTATCATACATCACAGGTGTAGCAATGAATACGGAAGAATAGGTACCTACAATGATCCCAATGATCATAGCAAACATAAATCCTCTCAAGGTTTCTCCACCAAAAATAAAGATGGCAAGCAACACTACAAGCGTGGTTAAGGAGGTGTTTAAGGTTCTACTCAAGGTACTGTTCAATGCTTCGTTTGTATTGATCCCTCGATTAAACCCTTTCTCGTTAACAATTTCGCGTATCCTGTCAAATACTACCACCGTATCATTCAGGGAATACCCTATTACGGTGAGTATAGCTGCAATAAAAGCCTGGTCTATCTCCATACTGAATGGCATATAAGGGCTGAAAAATGAGAAGACGCCAAGTACTATGATGATATCATGGAATACGGCTGTTACAGCTCCCAGTGAAAATTGCCATTTTCTAAATCGCAAGAGGATGTATAGAAACACAACTGCAAGTGAACCAAAAATAGCCCAAACTGCATTCTTTTTTATATCATCTGCTATAGTAGGGCCAACCTTCCTATACTTCATGACCCCAATATTCTCATTGGTACCTCCGGGAATAAAATCTTCATAGGTAGTGCCATCTGGTAAATATTTTAGCAAGGAAGTATGTAAGATCCCAAGGATCTCATCATCTACTTCTGTACCCTGCACATCTACTTTGTATTTAGTGGTCACCATGATCTGATTGGCATCCCCAAAGGTTTTTGCACTGGCACTCCCTAATGTTGCAGTTAGATCGTTTGTGATCTCTGTAGGGCTTACCGGGTCAACAAAGCGGATCTGATAATTCCTTCCTCCCACAAAATCTACTCCCTGGTCTAGTCCGCGCGTAACAAGTGAGAATACACTGGCAATAATAACAACCCCGGAAATTACATAAGATATCTTTCTTTTTTTAAGGAAGTCTATGTTGACGTTTTTAAACAGGTTCTTCGTAATAAACGTAGAAAAAGTAAGCGATCTTCCTTTCCCTGAAATATACCAGTCTACCAATAATCTTGTAATGAAAATAGCCGTGAACAAGGAAGTAAGTATCCCGATGATTAGGGTAGTAGCAAATCCTTTAATAGGTCCCGATCCAAAAACAAGAAGGATCAATGCGGTTAATCCTGTGGTAATATTTGCATCAAGGATAGAAGACAAGGCATTGTTAAAACCATCATTTATGGCCTGCCCTTTTCCTTTACCTTTTTGTAACTCTTCTTTGATCCTTTCAAAAATAAGAACGTTGGCATCTACAGACATCCCAATGGTTAAAACGATACCTGCAATACCGGGTAAGGTAAGTACAGCTCCCAAACTTGCCAAAACACCAAAGATCAAAACGATGTTGAAACTCAGTGCCATATCAGCAAAAATACCTGCTTTTCCATAGTAGAAGATCATCCAGATCAATACAAAGACCATGGCAATCATAAAGGAAGTAAACCCACTGTCTATTGCCTCCTGACCCAGGGATGGTCCTACAACAAAGGAATCAATAATATCTGCAGAGGCCGGTAATTTACCTGCTCTAAGTACATTCGCGATATCTTTGGTCTCATTTACAGTAAAAGTTCCTGTGATCTCTGAACTCCCTCCCGAAATACCTCCTACCTGAGAAACCCCGGGTGCGGTATACACTTTATTGTCTAGTACAATTGCGATCCCTGTGTTGTTAAGGTTGGCTTCACTTGTAAGTTTTTCCCATTCCTTGGCACCACGTACGTTCATATCCATTCCCACAGCGGGTCTGTTGAACTGGTCGAATTGATCCCTGGCATCGCTTACCACATCACCACTGATACGTGGAGTGGCATCTCTATTAGATTTTAAGGCAAATAAACCTGCAACCTCTGAATCCTGCGAGGGCCGTTCCCATAGGAATTTGGTGAATTGAACTTCTGCCGGTAATAACCTTCGGATCTCAGGCATTCTTAACCATGATCCTATCTCGGCAGTATCTTTTATTGCGGCAATCGCAATTGCATAACCGGGGCCGTTTAGTTGTAATTTTTCAAAAAGTGGATTTCTCTCAGCGGTAAGGTCGAGCGAATCCTGAGCTACATCAGATAATAAAGAATCTATCTCTGAAGCTTCTTTAACTTCCTCCTGGGATGTGACCTCCACCATGGTCTTTAAGCGATCATTGGCCTGAATAAAGAAGTTTATAAGGCTTTGATTGCCTGGCTCGTAGGTCTCCCAAAATTCGAGTTGTGCCGTACTGGAAAGCAGATCTTGCGCTCTGGCAATATCTCTTGCTCCCGGTAATTCAACAAGGATACGCCCTGAGGTTCCTTCTCGTTGAATATTGGGTTGTGTTACTCCAAAACCATCTATACGCTCACGAAGTACTTCAAAAGCTGAGACTATTGACTCATCTATCTTTCTTCTGATGATTGGTTTTACCTGATCATCTGTCATTTGGAAATTGATCTCATCGCTCAATCCCTTATTTGCAAAAATATCAGGGGCCGCAAGCTTGGTATCACCTTTAATATTATCAAAGGCATCAAAGAACAAATCGATGTAGGTATCATCACTATCCTTAGAAGCGGTATCTGCGTCTGCAAGTGCCTTATTAAAAACAGGATTTTTAGTATTATCTGCAAGACCTTTTAAGATATCCTTTACAGAGATCTGAAGTGTTACATTGATTCCTCCTTTAAGGTCGAGTCCCTTGTTAAGCTCTTTCTTTTTGGCTTCTTTGTAAGTAGTAAATCCCAAGACGGTATTGTCTCCAATAGAATCCAGATAGCTGGCTTCCATAGTCTCGCGCTCAGCGACGTAATTGTCAACGGTAGACGGGATCTTTGCGGAAGCATATGTCTCAGCTTCGTCTTCAACTTTACTGGTAATGAAGGTGTAAGAGAGTTGATAAATACTTACAATCCCGAACAAGAAAGCAAAAAGCTTAATCAGTCCTTTATTCTGCATCTGTGTTTTGAATTAATTGATGGTATCCGTAAATAGCGTGCAAATATATCATTTCCAACAGGAACTGACAATTTATTTACCGGATTTATGGCGCTATAAATACTGCGGTTCCACTGCACAATACATGGCGGTATAAGTGCAAAAAAAAGGCGCTCCCAAAGGAACGCCTTGTGTTTTATCAAGAATTCAGCACTTATACATCTAATAAGTCGTTGGTCTTTCGCACCCCTTCGGCGCTCTCCTGCATTTTGGCCTTCTCAGCTTTATCGAGCTCCATTTTTACAATTTTCTCGATCCCTTTCTTTCCTAAAATTACAGGCACTCCAATACAAATATCTTTTAAATCGTATTCGCCGTCTAGAAAAACAGAGCAGGGGAAAAGTTTTTTCTGATCGCAGGCAATGGCCTGAACAAGGGCAGAAACAGCAGCTCCCGGAGCATACCATGCGCTTGTTCCCAACAATTTTGTAAGCGTAGCTCCGCCTACTTTGGTATCTTCTACTACCTGAGCCAAGCGATCTTTTGATAGAAATTCTGACACTTTTACGCTATTTCTTGTTGCATGTCTGGCAAGCGGCACCATACCTGTATCACTGTGTCCGCCAATAACCATCCCATCTACATCCGAAATAGGGGCACCCAGGGCCTCAGCCAGGCGATATTTGAATCGTGCACTGTCTAGAGCACCACCCATCCCAATGATCCGATTCTTAGGCAGGCCGGTAACCTTGTGGACCAAATAGGTCATTGTATCCATAGGATTACTAACCACAATTAAAATTACATTAGGTGAATGTTTAATAAGACTGCTAGCTACTGTCTTTACAATTCCTGCATTGATACCGATTAGTTCTTCTCTGGTCATACCAGGTTTTCTTGGTATTCCTGAGGTGATCACAGCAATATGGCTATTGGCTGTCTTAGAATAATCTCCTGTTGTTCCTGTGATCTTGGTATCAAAACTATTCAAAGAGGCCGTCTGCATAAGGTCCATCGCTTTCCCTTCTGCATATCCCTCCTTAATATCTAACAAGACCACTTCCGAAGCAAAATCCTTAATGGCTATGTATTCTGCACAACTTGCCCCTACGGCACCAGCTCCCACTACTGTAATTTTCATAATTCTTTTATTTTATATTGTATTAATACGCCAGAAACGGTGCTTTCAAAAGACAACTATTTTCCGGCAATTTTCTTGTTTTTCCCTTCAAATTAGGGCGTATCAAAAATAGGGAAATTTAACATAATTCTCAGGTAGAGTCCCCAGAATATTTAATTATGATCATAGGATGAAGGTGTAATTCTATGGGCTTTCTTGTGACAAATAGGTGACGTTCGTCGAATAAAATGCCATTCACAGTGCCATTCATCGATAATTGGCAATAGATAGGAAGTTGATGTCGTTAAGAATTTAACATAGATCCCAAATCTAAAAACCTACATTTTGAAAAAGCTAGCATCCCTCATGGCTATCATTGCCATTATTCTGGCGAGTAACTGTTCTAGAGTTCCGGATAATAATGACCCCATTATTGGCATCTGGGCCAAAACAGATATCACCAATACATCAGAAACAGAACGTCAAAACCATAGACAGGAATGGATCTTCAATGATGTTTTCCTGGGAAGGTACCATTCGTATAATGGAAATACCCTTGATGTAAAGACCGATTTTAGCTGGACAATAGATAATGGTGTTTACACCATTTCATATCCCGGTACGGATATGCCCAGCGATCAGGTAAGTTTGAAACAATCTGAGGAAGGTAAGATCCTGGAAGACACCCAGGGTAATATACTGGCACGCAGAGAATAATATTTCCCCTGCTTTTTTCCTAATAATTGCAAAACAGCCTTCCATTTGGAAGGCTGTTTTTATTTGAGTTGGTTAATTTTTTTCTCTTATCTGAACCCAACGCTAAGACCTAACGAAAGGTTATTGAATTCGGCAATGGTATAATCCGCATGTAGTCGGAAGAAACCTAGTTTGAGTTTGGTACCTATATTAGCGGTAACTCCCCCTGCATCTTTAGTAAGTGTAAACGGATCTACATAAGAATCTTGAAATGGTCCTGACTGAACTGTATACGTTCCAAGGATAGCAGTTTCTGATTTACCGGTCATATATCCTAAACTCCCATAAAAGTTAATTATAGGCAGCTTGGTAGATACTACGGCCTGAAAAACCCAGGTATTGATCTTGGCATCGATCTTTTGATCGGATCCTGCAATAATATTGGTATCCGTAAAATCGTAGGTACCATTAATATGGGTATA
>CAWCNT010000012.1:25000-178217 GCA_963796935.1 uncultured Flavobacteriaceae bacterium | reverse complement strand
GCAACATGCTGGTTTTGTGAAGCCATAGTATTAATGATAAATAAACATAGTAGTATCGCTATTTTGCTTTTCGTCATTTGGTAAACTATTTTATTTTACAAGGGCAAATAAATATTGAATGCTGATCCTTCGTTTTCCTTTGTTTCCACTGTTATCTCTCCTCCATGCCCTTTGGTTACTATATCATAGCTCATGCTTAGGCCTAGTCCTGTGCCCTGTCCCGTAGGTTTGGTAGTAAAGAAGGGCTCGAAGATCTTTTCTTTGATCCCCTCGGGAATTCCATTGCCATTGTCTTTTATGCTAATTTCGACGCCCCCGGCCCCTGAAGTGGTGGTATGTTTCTTTGTACTCACGGTAACCGTTGGTTCATATGTTTCATCCTCCTTCGCCAAGGCTTCGGAGGATTTCTCCTTTACCGCATAAAATGCATTGGTGATCAGGTTCAGGATCACCCTGCCCATATCCTGAGGAATTACGTTCACCTTTCCAATTGATTTGTCAAAATGGGTCTCCAGAGTAGCGTTAAAGGTTTTGTCCTTGGCTCGTAGGCCATGGTAAGCCAGGCGGAGGTATTCATCAGCCAGCGTATTGATATCTGTGGGTTCTTTTACACCACTACTGGCTCTGCTGTGCTGCAGCATCCCTTTTACGATGCCGTCTGCCCTTTTGCCATGATGATTAATTTTTTCCAGATTTTGTTTGATGTCGTCCGCGATTGCTTTTGCCTGATCAAGATCTCCTTTCTCTATTTCTTCATTCATCTCATCGATCAACTCATTGCTCACTTCTGAGAAATTATTGACAAAGTTGAGTGGGTTTTGTATCTCGTGGGCAATGCCGGCAGTAAGTTCGCCAAGACTTGCCATTTTTTCCGATTGGATGAGTTGCGTCTGAGTTGCCTGTAATTTGACGTATGCTTTTTCGATTTCCCGGGCATGGGCCAGTTCCTTTTCTTTGGCAAGGGCCTTTTCTTTGGCAAGGATCCTGCGCTTTTGATATTTATCAAAATAAAAGATACCTAACACAAGCAATGCAGCATACGCACCGTAAGCCCAACTCGTCTTCCACCAGGGTGGTGCTATAGAGATACGGAGACTTTTTTCTTCCCAATCACTGCTATTTCTGATGGCCGATCTAAATGTAAGGGTATAGTTCCCCGGTGGCACTTTATTGTAATTTACTTTTTGTCCTGACAGGCTTTCCTGCCATTCTGAATCATACCCCTGTAGCATGTAAAAAATTCGTTTCTTTAATTCCGCCCTTAGATCTACAGCGGCAAAGCTTAGACTGAAATTATTTTCATTGTAATTAAGCCGAATTTCTTCTGCGCTGAAAAGGGAGGTTTTAAGAATTCCATTTTCCCTTGGGTAAACAGTCTGGTTGTTCACTTTCAGGTCCATGGCATAGAGCGCCATCTTACTAGGGGCTTTTTTAAAATTCTCCGGTTGAAATGTATAGTAACCATTAGGACTGCTGGCAAAATACATCCTGCCTTCATAGTCTTTGTAGGCATATGAGAGATTAGGATATCCATTTACCTGAACACCATTTTTTATGCTGAAGATTTCCTTGTTTTTTCGGTCTGTTCCTAATTTTACAATAGCTACATCTGTACCGATCCACAGATTATCAGCAGCATCCCCGGTTAGGGAGTATGTCCATTCTCCTAAAAATGTTCCGGTCTCATTAATTTTAAAAGGAGACATCTTTGTCCACTCCTTATCAGTACTCCACAGGCCGGTATTTGCTCCTGCCCAGAGGATGCCTTTTTTGTCCACATAAAGATCATTGATCTGAGGACCCGTAAAAACAAGCTCAAACTGATCGGTTTGTTCATTCATCGTTATAAACCCCACCTTCAACGGAAGCAAACCATACTTTCCCTGACGGATCTTCTACAATTTTCATACCCAACCTTGCATGTGTCAGAGAAATACGATTTGTTGATTCGTATATCTTTTAAATGTTCCTTTTTCCCTATCCAATTTATTTACTCCGTTAACGGTCCCGATCCATAGATTAGAATGACTGTCTTCATAGATATCGGAAATATAAGAATTACTTAAACTGCCAGGATCATTCGTATCATGTATAAACCTGGTAAAAGAATTGGATCGCTCATTAAAAAGATTAAGCCCATTGGCAGTGCCAATCCAAAGACGGTCTTTCCGGTCTATGTATAACTTTGTGACTCGTGTCATTACTCAGGCTTCGGGCATCCTTGTAATTGCTTGTAAATTGTACTATCCTTTCTGTTATTCTGTTCTTTCGTAAAAGTCCGTCGTTATATGTTCCCATCCATAACTCGGAAGTGTCCTTAATAACCAGACTACTGATTAGTGACTTTTGTGGTACCTCAGAAATCTGAAGGATATTGGGATCTATCTGGAAGAGCTTATTTTCCTGGGTAGAAATCCAGACAAGCCCGTCTTTAGACACATGGCTCCACCAGGACGAATTTTCTTTATAATTCCCGACTGTATACCCTGAGTACCATAAAGTGTCATGGTATTTGAGAGGGGGTCCCATCTATAAATACCATGTGCAAAAGTGCCTATCCACAAGAATCCTTCGAGGTCTTCTCTGATAAAAGTGATATGATACATTTCCCAGACTGATTCGGGAACGCTGAAGGCTGGGTACTCAGGATTGAATTCAAAGCGCGTAATTGCTCCTGTCTCCCGGTCCATTTTATGAAGCCCATTATAATTTGTCCCAATCCAGAAATTACCCTTACTGTCTTCACAGATGGCACGTACCTGATTTGCCTTCAGGCTATTGGGATCCTCAGGCTTGTTCATATAACGTGTAAAGGTATTGGTGGTAGGGTTATACCGGTTAAGTCCTCCTTCGCCCGTATTATTCCAGGGGAAACCTGTTCCTACCCATATTGTGTTATCCGAATCTTCGTAAATAGCCCTTACGACATTATGACTGAGGCTGGCAGAATCATTTTCATCATAAAGAAAATGGGTGAACTTCCCTGTAGAAGGGTCTAATTTATCCAGACCCATCGCGGTTCCTACCCAAACCATTCCATCATGAGCTACAAGAATTGCATTTATCCTATTATCACTAAGGCTTTCCGGGTCATTAGGATCATGTACATAATGGGTAAAACTTTCCGTATCAGGATCGAAATGGTCCATCCCATTGTCGCTAAATCCTATCCATAATGCCCCGTCGGAATCGGCTGCAAAACATTCGGGATAAAATCCTCCCAGGGCATTTTCTTTTTCCGGATTGAAGGCATACCGCTTCATCTGACTTCCGTCGTATCGTAAAATACAGCGATTGGTCTGATCCGAAAACCACATAAAGCCGTAGCTGTCTTGTGTTATCGCATTTATCTTCCCAAGGGAAATATCTTCTACTTTAGCAATCTGCTCGAAATGCAAGGTTGGTGATTGTGAATGTATTTTTGTGACTGAAAAACACCCAATGAAAGCCAGTAATATTCCTAGTGGGGCCCGTAAGTCTTTCAGTGCAGTCATGGCTTAGCTGTTTTTAGTTTCAAAGGGGATGGAGATAAAAAAGGTGGTTCCCTGTCCTTCTTTTGTTTCCACCTTTAATTCCCCACCATGACCCTTTGTGACAATATCATAGCTCATACTCAATCCCAATCCTGTGCCTTGCCCGGTTGGTTTGGTAGTGAAAAATGGCTGAAAGATCTTTTCTTTGATCCCCTCGGGAATGCCATTCCCATTGTCTTTTACGCTAATTTCAATGCCCTCCTTAGTTTTCTTTGTACTAACAGTTACGGTAGGTTCATAGCCTTCAGGGTTTTGTTCTTTTTTATCCTTTACCGCATAAAAGGCATTGGTGATAAGGTTGAGGATCACCCTGCCCATGTCCTGGGCCATGACGATTTACCTTTCCTATGGATTCATCAAAATGTGTCTCCAGGGTGGCATTAAACATTTTGTCCTTGGCCCGTAAACCGTGGTAAGCGAGGCGCAGGTATTCGTCTGCCAGAACATTGAGGTCTGTTGGTTCCTTTTCCCCACTGCTGGCTCTGCTGTGTTGTAGCATCCCTTTTACGATGCCATCTGCACGTTTCCCATGGTGGTTAATTTTTTCCAGATTTTGTATGATATCTTCTGCCAGGGCCTTTACCTCTTCCACATCGCCTTTTTCAATTTCTTCGAGCATTTCTTCAATAAGCTCCACACTCACCTCCGAGAAATTATTGACAAAGTTGAGAGGGTTCTGTATCTCATGAGCGATCCCCGCGGTAAGCTCTCCCAGAGAGGCCATTTTTTCCGACTGTACCAGCTGGTTTTGTGTGGCTTTAAGCTCACTCAGGGTAGTTTCAACTCGCTCTTTGGCTTTTTCCAATTTGTGAAAGTCTTCATAACGGGCATAGGCAATGGCAAAGGCGTCGGCCAGGGATTGCACCAGTTCTATCTGTTCCTCTGTCAGCGTAGCTTTACTACCTACATACAACATGCCCTGAGTAAAGGGAACAAAGTGCAGGTGGAGGGATTTTGGTGGTTGTTCTGCCCCCTGGTAAACTTTTTTGTTCTTGATCTGGCCCAGGTCTATCATGGTCTGCATAAATGCGGTAAACTGCTCTCTGTTCCAATGAGCCCGGAATACCTCCGCTTTGCGCCAGTTTTCCACCATGTTTGATGTTAATGGATCCGCATCGAATGGCATGAGCATAACCCCCAGGGAATGACCGTCCGGGGCGGAAAGGTGCACCTGCACTTTTTCACTGGGGTCGTCTATGATAAACACCCCGCAGCGGATAAAGGGTATGTCCAGGGTGGTGAGCTCATTCCATACCAGGGGAGTAATACGCTCCAGATCCTCCGCAGACCGCATACTGGCAATCTGTCCTCTTACCCGGTCTAATGAAGCTTGTTTTACGGCGTCTTTTGCCCTTTCTTCTGCTTTTTGAAGATCCAGGAACCTTTGGTAGGTCTGACCAAAAACTGCTGCGAACCTTGCCAATATTTTAGATGATTCTTCAGAAATGGGATTCTCAGAAAACGCAAAAATGATCCCTGAAGAAAAAAAGAAACTTCGATGATACTCTTGCTTAGGCAAGGATTTAAGATCGGCATTAAATGGGTATTCAGGTTCATTATTGAGTGCCGTATAATACTTCCTTACATCTTTTGATTTATATTCATATGAATATCCCTTCCTTCCATTTTTCCAGGCTTTTTTAAGACCTACCAACATGGGATGTATGGTCATATTCAACATCCCCACTTTCAGATCTACTGTTCCATCGGAATTTGAATTCACAGACCTTGTTTCCATCCCCTCATGACCTTCAAGTATGCCTATTCCGCATCGTATGGATTTGTCGAGACCCAGTTTCAATACTTCATCAAATAAGGAAACGACTATATCCTCCAGATCTTTACTATTATGCATTGCCATTGTCTTGGAACGCACTCTTTCCAGGGCCCCTTCAATCTGAGCTTCTCTGGCTTGATTTTCTGCATTCTTTAGCTCTTCGTAGCGTTTATACGTTAAGTTCAACACCGAAATTAACCTTCTATAAACTTTGAGTTCCTCTTCATCTAATGCCTTGTCAGAATAGGCATAATTGGCGGTGTCCCCTAAAAAGAAAAAGTAGCCATGTTGTACCGTATCCATAGGTGGTCTCGGTACGTCAATTGCGCGGCCTACGATAGAGTAATAGCTTTTCATTTCCTCTCCCTGAAGGGCATAGTACAAATCTTCCTTTGCTAAGTAATGTTCATATATCTTTTCCAGTAACGGATGGCCCTCAAGTTTTAATTGACCTACCACTTTCCCTAAATCCGTAGCCGTATGTAATTCAACTATTTTGGTATCCGAGTTTACTTTTGCATGTCCAAATCTTAAAGCATGCACCTGGAGGGTATCTAGTTCTTTATAAAGTATTTCCACGGTATCGGCAAGGTCATCAGAAGTGTGCATTGCCATTGCTTTCGATCGAACCCGCTCCAGGGCTCCTTCAATTTGAGCCTCCCTGGCCTGGCTTTCCGCTTTTTGAATGTCGAGGAAACGCTGGTATAACCGCCCAAACTCTTTGGCAAAACGGACCACGATCTCCTTTTCCTCCTCCGTGGCCCTT
Source organism: uncultured Flavobacteriaceae bacterium (assembly GCA_963796935.1). Classification (GTDB taxonomy): domain Bacteria; phylum Bacteroidota; class Bacteroidia; order Flavobacteriales; family Flavobacteriaceae; genus Muriicola. The sequence continues at coordinate 172,141 of CAWCNT010000012.1, read as the reverse complement.
CGTGAGTGGTTAAACCCAATATAGCCGTATTTGCAGTGCCCTTGGGTAGTATAGAGACCATTTGGAAAATCTTCCGGAAATATTTTCTGACCTTCGGGAAGGGCACTCATCACGCCATCTAGGACCTCCCAAACAGCTGGTAGTACTTCCGGGGGATAATCAATACAATCAACTGCATGCAGTTCACTTTTCTTCCAGTTAGCAAACGAAGTTTTCCAACTTTCCACTGCATTCACATCTATAAGTTGTTCTGCAATGGTCCTCTTTTCTCCCCCAGTCGTAATGCGCAGGGTAAAGGTTTCATTGTCTTCGTCAAAAAGCGTCAGATGGGTGAGCACCGGGTTAATTCCAAGAAAATCAAACTGATTAAACAACACCCCAAGCACATCTGTAAGTTCATCGGTATGGTGCATGGCCATGGCACGGGAACGCACTCTTTCCAGGGCCATTTCAATTTTGGATTCCCTGGCCTGGGCTTCTGCCTTTTGCAGGTCCATAAAGCGGATATAGGCCTGTTCAAAGACCCTGGCAAAACGCTTTAGGATGATCTTGTGCTCTTCCGGCAATAATTTCCCCGTATGAGATGGGATCATCAGGGCCGAATTGGTTTGCCATGCAAAAGAAAGGGCGTGGGTTTTAACCGACAATATTTCTTTTTTGTGTTCCTCGGGCAGATTCTTATAATCTGAAATTTCAAAAGCTTTGTGGAAAAAATGATTCTTGTCTTTAAAAGAGAAGATTTTTTCGAAAAAGTCATCATCCGATTCCCATTTTGAGGCCCATGTTTCTTTCCATATGGGGGTATCAAAATAGGGCAGATAATAGGGGACGGAAGGATGTGCGGCATCGAAGGTGGCCGTCCAGTGCATCACGTCTTTGGAATCCGGGAAATAAGTACAGATCACAACGCCACCCGAATCTAGAATTACCCCTAGTTCCTGTAACTTATCACCAACCACGGCTACCACTTCCTGTAATTCTGACGGCTTTTGCATGGCCAGGGACCGGCTCCGCACTTTTTCCAGAGCAGCCTCTATTTGGGATTCCCTCGCCTGGGCCTCTGCTTTTTCCAGGTCCATAAAACGGATATAGGCCTGTTCAAAGACTTTTGAAAACCGCTTTAAGATCTCATTATCTTCTTCCGAATACGGCTGGTTCGTATAGCGGAGAATTTGTATGCTCGATTTTTTGGCCAAGGCGATGGAGGTAGTAAAGGTCTCGGAGGTTTTCATCTTCTTTTTGAGGGCTTTCGGAAAATCCCCATGGGTAAGCAGATGGTTTATATATTCCTCTTTATCCTTCCCGGAATAGGTTTTCGCAAACAATTCCGGGCGTTCTTCCAACATCTTATTATAATCTCGCTGTACTTTTGTATTCTCGTTATAGGGTATGCGTAAGGCCTTACCAAATGGCACCCCACCCACCCAAACATCGTAATCCTGTTTTGCTGATATAACCCCGCTCATACCAACGGCCTCCATCTCAAGCCCCAATTCCTTGAGTTGATCATATACCGCATTAGCTACCTGCTGCATTTCACTAGTGGCATGCATGGCCAGGGACTGGGAACGCACTTTTTCCAGGGCTGCCTCAATTTGAGCTTCTCTCGCCTGGGTTTCTGCTTTTTGGATATCGAGGAAACGTGTATAGCTCTGCTCTAACACCTTAGCAAAACGCTTAATGATCTCATTTTCCTCCTCACTGTACAGAATCCCATCATAGCGCATTACTGACAAGGAGGTATATTGCCCCATTGCATTAGATGTCCCAAGACCAGGGCTGGAAAAGATGAGGTCTTTTCTTGCCTGAGGCGCATTTCTAAGTATGGTATTATCAAAAAAGTGATGAAATAAATTATCCTTCTGGCGTTTCGAAAATTTTAGTGTATAAAATGATTCCCCATTGGTTACTGCTTCCCTGAAACGTTTGAAAAATATATTTTTAGAGAATGGTGCATGAACCTGTTCCGGATAAACCACACCATTGGTGACTATCCAAATATGCATTTCTTTAAAATCATCAATAGATTCGATTATTTGGGCCGAGTGCATCTTCAATCCCAGCGAAGCCAATTGATTGTACAACATCACTAAAACGCCATGAAGATCTTTGCTTTTGTGCATGGCCATGGAGGCTGAACGGACTCTTTCCAGAGCCATTTCAATCTGTGCCTCGCGGGTCTGGGCTTCCGCTTTTTGGATGTCTAAAAATCGTTGGTAAACTCTTGTGAATTCAACACAAAATCTGCTTAGTATGTCTTTCTCTTCCTCCGTGGCCTGCCTTTGATGGTCGTAGCCTAAGTACCCATAAGGTGTATACCCAGCCATAGAATACCCGCCATCCGGAAAGTCGTTGACACCAATACGATCTCTTTTTGGCATTGAAGAGAAGGTTTCGGAGAAAATACCAAAGAGTTGAGGCAGCACTTCTCTGGGATAATAAATAACTTCAACGGTATCGGAATTGTCAGTGAGCCATTTGTCGTAAAGTGCCTGCAGCGCTTCCATGCTATCGACTTCCACAACCTGCTTCCCAGGAATTCTATTCCCCGATTTACCCGATGCCCTGTAGGTAAGCGTTCTTTCTTCACGATCAAAAAGACTTAAAAATACATTCACCGGCTTAATACCAAGGTGATCAAACTGCCTGAATAAAACACTGAGTACCTGGTGCAATTCGTTACTACTTTTCATTGCGAGGGACTTGGCCCGTACCCTTTCCAAAGCCAGTTGGATCTCTGCCTCCCTGGCCTGTGCTTCCGCTTTTTGCAAGTCTAGATAGCGTCTATAAGTCTGTCCAAATACATCTGCGAATCTATTTAATACGATGGCAGCTTCTTCTGAAATAGGGTTCTCTGTATGAGCAAAAAGAACACCTTCAGAAAAAAAGAAACATTTTTGAAACATTTTATCCGGTAATGTATTTAATTCTACATGAAATGGATAATTGGGTTCATTATTAAGTGCTGTGTAATATGTTGTTACATCCTTCCCCTTAAATTCATATGAGTAATTGGTTTTTTCACTTTTCCAAGCCTTTTTAACCGCTTCCAGCAAAGGGTGTACCGTCAAATTCAACATACCCATTTTCAAATCTACTTTGCCCGTAGAAGAGAAAGTTGCCGACCATGTTTCCAAATGCTCTGTTCCTTCAAAGATTCCGATACCGCAACGTATAGATTTATCAAGACCTAATTTTATTACTTCATCAAATAAGGTAACGACTGTACCCCCCACATCATCACTGTTGTGCATTGCCATTGTTTTAGAGCGTACCCGCTCCAAAGCAGCCTCTATCTGTGCCTTCCGTGCCTGTGCTTCCGCTTTGTGCAGGTCCAGATAACGGGTATAGGTTTGGCCAAAGACGGCAGCAAATCGTTTGAAGATATCCTGGATATCATCCCATAAAGGCTCGTCAGAGAACACAAATAAGCTACCATCCCTGAACGGAAAACTGTAGTGGTAAACAATTTCCGGCAGCTTTTTCAAGTCTATCTTCATAGTATATACCGGAGCCTTGTTGATCGCCCGGAAGTAAGTCAGTTTGTCCTCTCCACTTAATTCGTATGTAAAATGAGGATCACCTGACTGCCAGGCCTTTTTTACTCCCTCAAGCAAGGGATGTATAGTCATGTCTAGAAGCCCTGCTTGTAAAATTACTTTCGACTTATCGTTAACGGAGGCGGTCCATAATTTCATTTTTTCTGACTGGCTGAGAATCCCTATTCCACTTCGTGCAGTGTTTCCCAGGCCAAGGCCCAGAAGCTCATTAAAAAAGGCGGTGACCGTTGCAGCAATATCATCGGTATTGTGCATGGCCATGGTCCTCGTACGTACCCGTTCCAGTGCTCCTTCGATCTGGGCTTCCCTGGCCTGGGCTTCCGCTTTTTGCAGGTCGAGGAAACGGGTGTAGGTTTGTTCGAAAACTTGTGCAAACCGTTTGAAAATTGAATTTTCTTCTTCGGTAAAAGGGATGGCCCTGTAATTACCGACATACAGGTCAATATTCTCTAGTAAAAAGGTTGAACGGGCAAATCCCGGCGCATTCAAAATAAATTCTTTTACTGGTGCTGGATAATATTTTAAGTCTGAATATTTAATCAGATGCTCATGCCATTCCCTGTTTTCTTCAGCGGTAAAAACATCTGCCAAAAAAGTAATTTCTTTCTTTTGCGCTTCATAAACCCTATTTAATACAGGACTGTCCAATGTTGGCACTTCCAGTAATATTGGCTTGGGTTGCCCTCTTGAGGCTAACCAAAAAGTGAAATCACCCGCTTGCTTGTTTTTTGCGAAACTGACCCAATTGAAATTTAAATTTAATTGTTGTAGTTGTTCAGATACTACTACTATTACCTCTAACATTTCGCTACTTCCAAGCATCGCCATACTTCGGCTACGAACTCTTTCCAATGCAGCTTCTATTTGCGCTTCTCTGGCTTGTTCTTCTGCTTTTTGAAGGTCGAGAAAACGGGTATATGTCTGACTGAAAACACCGGCAAAGCGCATCAGTAACTGCATAATTTCATCGGCAATTGGTTCATTGGTTGTAAAAAGAAGAAATCCATGGGAAAAAAAGGCTGCCTGCTGTACCCTGCGGCCTTTTATAAGGCTATCATCAACAAATAACTTCACTTCCTCTCTGATAAATTTCAGCCATTCTTTCAGATCTTGTCCTGAAAGGTCTGCAACGAGCGAATTATCTTTTGCTTTCCAGGCTTTATATATTTTGATCATAATTGGAGAGCGCTCCCAGGAGCCGGCAAATTTTTTATTTAGCTTACTCCCTGATTGATCTGTAGGCCACAATTCGAGCTTCCTGCTATCCTCTTTGAAAATACCGATACTCATGCGATCCGGGATATTTCCCAATAATGAAAATTGTTTGTAAAGCACCAGGGCAGTTTCGGCCAGTTCCTCACTTTTGTGCATGGCCATTGTCCTGGTCCGCACTCTTTCCAAGGCTGCCTCTATCTGTGCTTCCCTGGCCAGGGCTTCTGCATTCTTTATATCGAGGAATCGGGTATATGTTTGTTCAAATACTTTTCCAAATCGTTGTAATACATCTTCATCTTCTTTTGAAGGTTTTTTTACGGTAGTCTTGCTTATAAAACCATATTTGTGGCGTGCCTCCAGGAATTCCAGTTGATGGTTTTTTCGTTTTTTCTGACTATGACTAAAATAGTTTGACTTAGTTAACTCATCACAAGCTATCATGAATTGATCGACTTCTTCCTTGGTATTTAGAGATAAATAAGCGAAAGGGACGCCAGATTCCCATGTTTTTATGGTTGGTTCAAAGGCAGCGCTGGGCATCTGAAAGTGAGCAGGCTTATCATATATTTCATCTATAGGAGAAAACCAGGTATCAAAATACCCAGATTCTAAATGCAAAATTGTAATCCAGGCTTGTTCAAAGGGAATATTCAGGTGTTTTAACTGATCGAAGAATACCACTACTACTTTTCCAATATCGTTAGTATGTTGCATAGCCATGGACCGGGAACGCACCTTTTCCAGGGCAGTTTCAATTTCCAGTTCTCTGGCTTGAGCACTAAGTTGGGCATCCTTTTTTTGGAGGGTCTTTTCTGTTTTCTGGAGCTCCTTTCGCAAACGCTCCTTTTCTTTAGCCGGGATGGAGCCTGACTTTTCAAGGGCATTCAAGATCTTTTTTAAGGATGGGATCATTTAGTAGTTTCGGGTATTATGGCGCCCGGAATTATTGGTTGGTTCATGCAGTGTAAGGCTTTAAAGATGTATAAGAACAACTTTACTTCCGTTTAGAAAGTTACTAAAAAAACCAATGATGCCCCTAGATATTTTTTGGGATCGTTTTATGTGTAGTTAGATGTTTTAAAATAGCAGGTTTCATTTGATCATAAACGGTTTGCATAAGCCAATGTCCTGCGTCTAATTCCAGAAAGGTATACGGGCCTTTCATATATTGATGGCCCAGGCTTACTCCTTTGGCACCTATGGCCATGTCCTTGTTACCCCAGATAAAAAGCGTTGGCACTTCTATCTCTCCAATATCTTCGGTACGCGATTTCCCAAAATTGGCCCGGTAGTAATTTAAGGCGGCCGTTAACACTTTCTTTTCCCGAAAAGTGGCCAGATAGTCCGCAAGTTCTTCCTCATTGCTGTGTTTCCAGAGTTTGCGAAACAACTTAAAATCGTTTTTTCTAATGGTGTATTCCGCCACAAACGGAATGACCAGCATTTTAATGTATTTACTGCGTTCTTGCTGGTCGGCATCCGTTTCCAGGGCCTTAAAAAATCCTTTTAAATGAGGGACAGAAAGTGCCGTATAACTCAGGATGTTAGAGGAATGATGAAAGGCCAGATACCAGCCAATAACTGCCCCCCAGTCGTGCGCAATTAGATGGAATTTAGTTTTTCCCAAGCGAAAGTGCCAGGTCTAACACATCCTGACCAAGTTTTTCTATTGAATACTGTTTTTTACCTTTTGGGCAGGCATTTTTACTATAGCCCCTCATGTTAGGAGCTACACAATAAAACCCCTTTGGTGCGAGGTCTTCCAGTAAGGGACGCCATATAATAGAAGTTTCCGGAAAGCCATGAAGCAAGATGAGCAATTCATCGTTTTCGTCTCCGGCAATCCGGCAGTCGAATTTCAGTGATCCCAGGGTAATTTCTTTGGTTTCCGGCATGATGGATTAATTAGGAATAAGATTAACTCCCTTAAAAATACCTGTTATTTTGGCTCCAGCGACATTACATAGTCATAACTCTCGTTGAGGTATTTGGCAAGTGTATCGAGATCTGCCCACATCTTTTCCGGGATAAGGACATAACCTCTCATGGTAGCTCCATAGGATTTGAAGTAGGTGGTTTCCCATTCTTTCATATAACGTGCTTGTACTTCTTTAGAAAAGCGGATCCCAAACTCCCCGGATTTATTTAGTAGGGAGAACATATATCCATTAGCTGAGGTATACGGCATGGTTTTGCCTTTTCTTTTAAAGCGGGGACATTTGTCTACCAGGGCATCGTAAAGACTTAGTTTATCTATCCACATGGCTGTATTATTAAGGTTCTATTGCAATACGTTTTATATTCTATGGTTCAAGAAACCAATATACATAGTTACAATTATCACATATCAAATTTTGTGCGGATTTGTTAGCCCAATCTAGCTTTAAAAACGTCATTCCTGTTGTATTCATCAGGGTTTTTCGAGTCCAAAAGGTGTCGTTTTTACAGACCGGACATTCAAGTTTATGTCCTTTGATCATGTATTGTTTTGCTTCCGGTTTTTCTTTCATTGGTTTATCAGATCATCTTATTATTGTGCTTTCTCATAGGCTTCCTTTAGCCAGGATAGGAGCTCCTTGTCTACGTCTTCTGGTTTTTCCAGGCGGACCCGATGGGTGCACATGGTGCCAAATGGACCGGAATTTTCGAGTCGGGCTGTAAGCTGCTTCCCAACCAGTTTTAGTCCCAGATCCAAGCGAGTTTTGGTCGCTGGGGTAATAAGCGCAAATTGTTTTTTCCGGATAAAGCTTACACTGGTCTTTTTTGGCGTGATAGTGACATCAGTGCCTAATTTTTCCACGGCAGCCCTCACTTTTTCAAAGACCGGAAAAAGGTGTTCTTTTCCCTTGTATTGAGCTGTAGTAAGATCATCTGGTGAATCGCCCTGGTCTTTGGAAAGGTGCACAATGGTATTGGCAAAACCATGGGTAACTCCGTGTTCTTTTTTAAGGAAATTTACTGCTTCTGAGTGTTTTGAAAAAGACTTGGTCTGAAGAAGTTTTTTCCATGCTTCCAGGGATTTCCCTGTCTTTTCTGGCATGTTGGCAATCATGCTTTGGAGGGCAGTGATCCATACTGTTGAGTTTTGGTTGTTCTATATAAAAGTAACCTTTTCTTTTGATGTAAAAAAAGGGCACGGAAGACTCCTCTTACCGTGCCCAAAAGGTAACCAACCAACTCAAATCAGTTGCGACTCTCGCAACGATTTAACTCTTTAAAATTTCTACTTTGGGGCTTTGGCGGGCGCGAATAGCCCCCACCGAATAGCCTGCAAAGTTTATTAAGTAATCCTGCAATGGTAGTGCCGTAAGCATCTGCCACCTGATACGCCCCATTAGAGCGCAGATATTTTTTTACATTGCCTGCACCCGCCAAATGAGCAGCGGCCAGTATTCCAGATTCTGAGATCAGGATACCTTGTATGACAGTTCCTGTAAAGCGCTTTATATCTCTACGTAAGATCCATTTATTACGGGCAATATTGGCATCAAAAACACGCTCCTGCAACTCAGGAGAATGTAGGAATTGATCCTTATTAAAACGTCCCAATAAAGCCAGTGTGCCTATCCCAAACTGATATTTACCAATATACCCGAGGGTATTTACAATTCCATAACGGCCACGAGATTCCTTAAAAGCAAGTGCCTCCTTAAAGCCTGTATAAGAATGCCCTACAAAGGGTGGGGTGGTGGTAGCCTCCGTATTTTCTGTAGGTATATGGCCTTTTTCCAAAGGGAATACTACTGAAGCCGGTAAGAAATTCTCCATCTCCGATGGTAATTTTTGTATAACTGTATTCTTAGGATTGCTTTCTTCGGGAAGAGTGGTAAATCCATAACTAGCCAGAAAGCAAAGGCCTAAGAGAAAACCGAATATATACGGGATAAACTTCATAGGATCCAGGATAGAATGGTTAGTAATAATCCTATGATACATAGTACCAATAGAATTTTCTCAAAGGTCTTTTTCATACTTATGTCTTCATTGTATTCTGCCCGCATGGTTCTATAAGTTTGTATGTGAATTATTGACTTCTATCTTATTTTCTGCATCAGATCTTATGTCATCTCTAAAGGCGGCACCTATAAAAAGAGTATCCTCTACGAACTGAATATTTTGATCTTTCTTCGGTTTTTTACTTCTTAATTTCCATTGACTTTTTTGCCAATTCTCTATTCTTCTTTTCATTTAGTTGTTGGGGATTATAATTGACCTGTTAGGGAATATATGGCCACGGTTGGACCTTTTTTTAGGATATTGCGCCAGAATATTTTCAAAAGTCGCTTTCGCCGGGTATTGGAAAAAGACACTTTGTTTTCTTTATTCTTTTTCTCAATACGACGTTCATTATAAATAGTTGGAATGATTAGTATCACAGCAACCATAAAAACCAAAAGGCTAATTATAAAAAGTGTTTCAACTAAATAAGGTACTTCCATTTTTTTCTGTGTTTGAGCGGTTGAGTTTCCATCTGGATCTGGATATTATTTGATGTCCATTCTGGAAAACGTTCAAAAATAGAAAGTGGCTTGTGTTGTGGAAGGAATGCCTCACCGGCTATTTTATTAGTCGACGAACGGTATGCATTAATCGATGAAATACACTAAAGTAGGATAAAACTTACAATACTTATTTTATGGACACGTAGAAATAGTGCTGAATATTTATCAGGAACGGAGCAGGCCAAAAATAGTTTGAAGTAATTCTTCCTTGTCAAATGGTTTGGCAAGAACGGTATTCATCCCTGCTTCCTTGTAGGCTTGCATATGGTCCTCATAGGCATAGGCTGTCATCCCAATAATGGGTAGTTGTTTTACATTTTTAAAAGGAAAGTCGCGTATGATCCTTGTAATATGATCGCCTCTTGTATTTGGAAGATTTATGTCTAACAAGATGAGATCGTATTCATTCTGAATGACTGCTTCCAAAACCTCCCCACCATCCGTTAGCACATCTATATAGAATTGGTCCGAATCCATGAGCATTTTAAAGAGAACAGTGAGTACTCTTTCATCATCTTCTACCAGCAAGAGTTTGTATTTCCTTCCGGGGCTCCCCATTTTTCTGGAGGTAGCTGCAGATCCAATATCTAACTGCTGTTGCATAGTTGATTGCAAAGGAATTTTTAATCCCAGATCAAATGAAAATGTGGATCCTTTCCCAGGCATTGAATGCAAAGTAATTGAACTTTCCATGAGCTCTAAAAGACCTTTTACCAGAGCAAGACCAAGACCTGTTCCCTGCTGTTCTTCAGGAGAAGCCAGTTGAGAAAAGGTTTCAAAAATGGTGGGTTGCTTATCTTCAGATATGCCCGGCCCAGTATCCGCAACCGCAAAATGCAAATGCACTTTGTTGGCCCACTGCTGATTAAATCCTACGGTGAGGGCCACACTGCCTTTTACTGTATATTTTAGTGCGTTATCTAATAAATTGGTAAGTACCTGATAAAGTCGTAGCCTGTCTCCTTCAACAAATTCGGGAACTTTTTTATCAGCTGTATACGTAAATTGAAGGCCCTTGTCTTTTGCTTTGGTCTTATAGGTAAAAGACAAAAGATGGAGCATCTTATGAAGGTTGAATAAGGTGTTCTTCAGGATCAATTTTCCGGAAGCGATCATACTGATGCTCAGTGTATCTTCCAGTAATAGTTTTAAGTGCATATTGGAATCTCGCAATACATCCAGTAATTGCTTTTGTTCGCTGCTTAAAGAAGTATCGCTGAGGATCTGAGTAATGGCCATGCTGCTCATTAGCGGATTGCGTAATTCATGGCTGAAATTTTGAATAAAGAGGTTCTTAAAACGTTCTCGTTCTTCGAGTTCTGCATTCTTTAGAACGATAAGCTCTTCGTTTATAATAGACTCATTACGAGCCTGGGCCACTGCCTGATATGAATTATAATGCTCTGTTAGATCATGTATTACAAGCAACATTCCTTCCTTTTTCCGAACAATGTCTATGTCTGCAATAAGATCTTGTGCGCCAAGTTGCAGGTGTACGCAGAAGAAAGAAAATTCTGTGTCGGGCATTTCCTGTAGTGCATCGAGCGATTCAAAAAAGGGATGTAGTTCTTTAAGAATATGCCCTTTTTTTATGGGCAGCATATTGCCGGAACATTCCAAAACCTTTCCAAGCGGATCTATCAGTATAAATTGCTGACGATGCCGGATATAGTCTTGTTTGTATTGATCAAGCATCTGTATTTAAAAGTGTTGCAAGGTTCAGAAATACATCTTCTACGGTGTCGCCTGTTTTAGCACTGGTGAGAAAGTCATGGGAAATAGAGTGCTGCAGTAATAGATCGGTAAGGTCTTCTTCGGAAACCAGATCTTTTTTATTGCCCACCACCATAAGAGGTCTGTCTGGAAGTTTATTGGAAACTATCTTTAGATCTGTATTAAGTTGCTGAAAGGTGGAGGGCCTGCTAACGTCGAATACAAAAATAACTCCGTGGGTTCCCAGCAGGTAGGCATCGCGGATCTGATCCAGAGAATCTGTCCCTTCCAGATCCCAAAGGATCATAGAAATGCTCTCTTCAGCAGAAAGGGTCACTACCTTTTTACTGATATGCACCCCGATGGTTACTTTGTATTTGTCAGAAAATTGATTGGTCACAAAGCGGCGTATCAGGGAAGTTTTACCTACCCCAAAATGTCCCAGGATCACAACTTTCTTAGATCTTTGCATTGCGGAAGCTTGCAGCAAGCTCTTGTTCCAAAAGTTCTTTTTCTATGGTTCGCACTTCATTTTTCTTCCCTTCTTTGGTATTGAAAACCAGATCCAGGTTCATGGCCATAAAATTATAGTAGAAATTAAAGATGATGTCTTGCAGTTTGTTCTTGGATTTTAAATGATAATTCCCGGATATAACCACAGCTACATAATGGGTTACAAAGCTCTGCAGATGAATGTTATACAATTCGTATTGAATGAGTTCCAGGTTTTGGTTCTTTTTGTGGAAGGCATCTTCCACAAAGCCTTTGATGGCTGTGAGCATTCCCGAGATCATTTCTTCATCAATGGAATTGGTAACGGAATAACTGGCTTTCAGGATCCCGGTGTCGCGTTCTATAAGTAGTACCTGTTCTATGGTAGCAGAGGCCAGTTCGCGCATTAGTAATTGTTCCTCTGTGGGGCCTCCAAACCAGGAACGCATCTTGCGTTTCCAGGTTTTGATAAAACTAAGTTGATTGTCTATTTTATCGGACAGGATCTTGATCTCCTGGGCCACATATTTTTTAACCATTTTACCCAGTACCGGGTATAAGGCATCTACCACTTCATCTTTGTGATTTTTGATCTCTTTCTTAAGTGTGGCGGTAATGGTAGGCCCCAGAGTATCCGGGATACTTTTGGTAAAGGCATTGAGCTTGTCGTCTACCAGCGGATCTACCCTGGCTGCAAGTTGTTTCTGGTCATTGATGATGAGTTCCACTAACTGGATGCGCTTGGAAATATCTTCCACTGCCCCACGGTCATCGGGGAATAGGAGTTCCTTTAAGGGTCTCCAGTTTCGCTTGTTCATCCATCTTTGTGACCATAGAGAAGACTTATTTCTTTTGGATCTTTTCGCCCAATTGAATAAGGAGATCACCTAGTTCTTTTTTGTCGAGCTGATTAGTTTCCAGGTCCTCAAAACGGGTATCGAGTTTGTCTTCCAATTCGGTGATACGGATATTGATGTCTGTGGATACATCGTCAATAGACATTCTAAGATCTGTGCGTACTGCATCTATTAGATCTTCAAGGGCCTTTTTCTTGGAAAGGATATCCTTTTTTAGAAGTTCAAATTCCGAATCATATGCCTGAATATTCTCTCCAAATATGAGGTTTTTGATCAATTCAATTTTGGAAGCTGTTTCCAGGTCTTTCTTTTTACTACCCTCAGTCATAGGGTATTCTTCATTCGTCATAGTATATGGTTCTTAAACGATCTGCAATTGGTTACTTTAAATACCTTCAGGTAGCAATACACAAAGGGCTTTAATGCCTAAACTAAAAAGGTCAAGCTTCCAAATATATGAAAAATTACATGTGCACCCTACAACTTTGGACTTTCCTATGCTTTTCATCGATAAAAGGAGTATTCGTGGGATGTTAGGAGACGTTTTGTAGATGAAGCAGAAAAAAGTAAGTTTGGTAAAGCAATCTAATTATTAGCTGATATGGCAAAAGGACTCTTAATACTATTGATCGTTTTTGCAGTGGTTGCTATCCTTGGCTGGGGGATGAACAAATTGAGAATTGTATCAGCAAGAAAGAAGCAGAGATTTCTGAAATATTATTTTATAGGCTATGGAACTCTTATGATCGTCCTTGCAATAGAGACCATCTACTCACATGAAAGCTTTAATTTCATTCCCATTTTACAGAGTATTCTCGGTGTAATTATGATTCTTCTGGTGGTATTTGGAAAATTAGAAAAACAATCAGAGGAAACACACTGATTTACACACTGGTCTGGTTGTCTAATCCAAACTAAATAATTCATCTACCTTACAATCAAAGATTTTTGCCAGTTTTAAACCTAGCTCCAGCGAAGGAAAATATTTATTGTTTTCAATAGCATTTATGGTTTGTCTGGAAACCTCTAATCGCTGGGCGATATCTTCCTGTGTCAAATTGTGTTTAACCCTATGGATCTTTATACTGTTTTTCATAGTTAGGAAGCATAGTGTTTATGTAGGTTAAACCTGAGACGCAGATTAAAGAAGAGGATAATGGTAAATAGATTAAAGATGAGGACATTAAAATACATGATGTCATAAATCAATAAGGTTGCTAAGATCACCAGTCCGTAATTGATATACAAGGACCAGATGAGGGAGTCGAGCCGAAGTTTGCTAATAAGTTCGTCTTCTATCTTTTCTTTGCTAAAACTGTGGATAAGGCCAGACAGTATGATCAAAACGGTAAAGAGTTCATCCAGAACACCATTTTTCATCCAGCCACTACCGTCATCGAATAAACCATCAGTTCCAAACAGATCGGGTACCGAAATCACTAAGTAGTTATCAAAAGTATCAGTTATCCATAAGATAAATCCTATGATTAATGAGATATAAAAGACCCATCCAGACAGGGTCTTAAAACGGTTTGAGAAGAGATAATTTTTCATATCAAACAATATTTTAGGTATACAAATGTAAAAAATATTATACACAAAGTAAAAAATATTTTACATATTTTGAAAAATTAGCATCAAAACCAAAAAGCACTCTGTTAATTATCAAGTAAATATGGTAGGAATAGCAGTTCTAGATGGTTATTATAGATAACCAGGATCTTTAGAAAAGTATTTAAAAAGGGCATATCCAGAGACAAGGGCCCAGACGCCTTCAAGAATAACGAAGGGTAGGTAGTTGATAAGGTAAGAGGCTAGTCCGGCGAGAGAAGCTCCAATTAAATTTAACAAGATAAATAGCAGGTTTTTGCTTTCTAGTCTGGAAGTAACATTCAGGAAATATGCCAATAAAATAAGGAAAACTCCGCTGCTCCCAATCCAATCTACAAGGGTCATATTCTCAATTTTAAATGAATTTACAAAAACCAAGGGATTAACTTCGCTTCGCTCGTTGTTCCTTGTGGCCCACTCCTGCAAACTTGCCTGCCGCCAGGCAGGTTTCAAAGCCCATTGCCTGACGGCAATGCTTATTTTCACTGTGAAAGATTCCGCCCGAACATCAGGTCAGGAATAACTTCGCTTCGCTCGTTTTTCCTTGTGTCCCACTCCTGCAAATACTTCAAAGCCCATTGCCTGACGGCAATGCTTATTCCTTTCTCGCATCTTAAGAAAGCGTGCTTTCTACGATGCTCAAAATGAAAAAAGCCCATTCTGGCGAATGAGCTTTTCGTGTTTGATGTGGTACCTCCAGGAATCGAACCAGGGACACACGGATTTTCAGTCCGTTGCTCTACCAACTGAGCTAAGGTACCATGCCTTTTAGGCGGGGGCAAATATAAATTCAAATTTAGGAACTACCAATAAAAAAGGAAAAAAAGGACGTTCTTTTTTATCAATTTTTAATCTTTGCAGTATGAACCTTGTAATAGATGCCGGGAATACTTCCATTAAGTTGGCAGTATTTAGAAAAAGGAACTTTTATTCTTAACAAGTTCTGATAGGGAAGGCTTTCCAAAAGCGGTTAAGGATGTGTTTTCGAAGTTTCCGGAAATTGCACAAGCCCTGGTTGCCTCTGTGGGATTGCTTACCAAAAAAGAACTTAATGTATTGGCAATATTTTGTAAGGTGCAATTGCTTACCTCTATTGCTGCTGTTCCTTTTAAAAATTCGTATTCCAGTCCTCAAACCTTAGGAGTAGACCGGATTGCTCTGGCTACCGCAGCATTTTATAATCATCCCCATACCAATACGCTGGTTATAGACGCCGGCACATGTATTACCTATGATATGATCAATGATCGGGGTGAATACCTCGGAGGTGCCATATCACCTGGTTTATTGATGCGTTATAGAGCACTTCATCAACATACGGCCAAGTTACCATTACTAGATCCCAGTCCTTTTGTGGAACTGATTGGAAATTCTACAGAGAAGAGCATGCACAGTGGGGTAATCAATGGAATAAGCCAGGAGATAGATGGTGTTATTTCGCAGTACCATAGAAGATTCGAACATTTAACAGTTATTTTAACAGGGGGAGACGGTCAATTTTTGTCCAATCGGTTAAAAAATACCATATTTGCCAATTCAAATTTTCTCCTGGAGGGCTTGAATTATTTGCTCGAATACAACAAACGCTAGATGATCAGAAAAATAGGATTTGTTATTATATTCCTTTCCGCATTCAGTTTATACGCCCAAAATGGAACGGTTTCGCCGTATTCATATTTCGGAATAGGAGACCTTAGGTCGGGAAGCACCATCGAAAACCAAATGATGGGTGGCCTAAGTCTTTACACAGATAGTATACATCTTACTTTAAAAAATCCGGCGGGTTATGGAAAGCTACGTCTCACAACCTACACTGCAGGGATAAGTCATAAGGAGATCTCATTAAATAGTTTTACCGATCAGGAAAAGTCGTCCGTAACCAATCTTGAATACCTTGCCATAGGGTTTCCTTTGAGTCCCAAAATGGCAGCAGGATTTGGGTTAAGACCATTTTCTTCTGTAGGTTATGACGTCTTGCAAAATACAGTAGATCCAAGTGGGAACGATGTCACCAATCTTTATTCCGGATCCGGTGGAATTAATCAGGTTTTTCTTTCTCTTGGCTTTGAAGTGGCTAAAAATCTGAACCTGGGGGCTAGCATGAATTTTAACTTTGGGACCCTGGAAAGTGAAAAAGTACAGAGAATAGATGGTCTTCAGTTTGGAACCAGAGAGACACAGGACTCTAAAGTAAATGGATACGATTTTGTCTATGGTCTTACGTATACCCCTACCATTAATGATAAATACACCATCTTTACTTCGGCCGTAGTGAATACACAGGTAAACCTGTTGTCAGAAAACAGTCAGACCTTTGGCTCTTTCTCACAAGCTACCGGAGGCACCATAGAGCAAATTGAAGTAGATCTGCTGGCGCAAGGATTGAGTAACACGGAATTAAAGATCCCAACGATTGCCACCTTTGGCCTGGGATTTGGCGAAGAGAAAAAATGGTTTTTAGGGGCAGAATACAGTTTTCAGCAGCTAAGTACTTTTGAAAACCGTTTCTTGCAAATTCAAAATCAGGAATACAGAGATGCAAGTTCTTATGCCATTGGCGGTCATTACATTCCCGATTTTGCATCTTTTGGAAGTTATTTTAAAAGAGTAACTTATAGGGCCGGACTACGATATGATATGAGCGGTGTTGTGGTCAATGACAAAGAGATAGATAATCTTGGCATAACTTTTGGTCTAGGATTACCGTTGGGTGGAAGTTTCTCTAATCTTAACCTTGGTTTTGAATGGGGGAAAAGAGGAACAACTGCAGCATATCTAATTGAAGAAAAATACTTTAAAGTAAACATAGGACTATCATTGAACGACAGATGGTTCCAAAAAAGAAAAATAAATTGACAAAAAATTAGTACATTAACCGCTTTAAAACGTAACACAATGAAAAAGGAACTTTACTTAATGATGATTGCCGTTTTAGGCATCATAGGCGTAAGTATTGGACAGGCTCAGAATCCTGAATGTATGACCAACCTTTCCATTTATGCAGAACATGCAAAAGTGAAAAACTATGATGCGGCCTATGGCCCATGGAAAATGGTGTATACCAATTGCCCCGATATCAATAAAGCTAACTTTTCCTATGGGGAACGGATTTTGTCTGATAAGATTGATAAAAGTACATGGAGCCGAAAAAGATGCCTTTATAAAAGAACTATGACGTTGTATGATGACAGTGGAAAGTACTTCCTGAAAGTAATTTTCCGTTAGCAGAAGGTAGCATTGATAAGGCTTTATTGATGTATGACAATAAAATGGCTTCTGACGAGCAGATCTTCTAACATGCTAGATAAGGCCTTTAAAAAAGACAAGGATAATTTTAAAAATCCGAAAGCCTTATATCTTTATTTCTCCAGTTTGGTAGACCTGTATGGTGCTGAGTAAAAAAGACTTACAGGATGTTTTTGATACCTATGATGATGTAACCGAGAAGATCGAAGAAGAGAATGGTACAATTAACAGATGTTATTAACAAATTACTTCCTAAAGAAGATGCAGGAACGCTAACCTCCAAAGAAAAAAGAAGTTTAAAGGTGGCAACTACCAATTCCGAATCCTACGGTAAAATTGCCGGGAGTGTCGATTCTAAATTGGGAGCACTGGCCGATTGTGAAAACCTAATCCCTTTATACGAACGCAGTTATGAAGCCTAAAAAAGGCGATATCACCTGGGTAAAAAGAGCAGTAGGCAGAATGTTCAGTAAAGAATGTACAGACGATCCTATGTTTAAAAAATTATTTGAAGCTCAGTTGGCCTTAGATCCATCTGCAGATGCATATGTTTACGGAGGTACTTTAAAACAAAAAGCAGGAGATAATAATGGTGCCATTGCCGATTTTAACAAGGCTTTGGATCTGGAAACAAACTCCAGAAAGAAATCGAATATCGCTTATAAAATTGCAACCAGTTACAGAAGAAGAAGTAAATCTACGTCCAGAAGTTATGCGCAAAAGGCCATTGATGCGAATCCATCGAATGGAAATGCATATTTGTTGATTGCCAATTTATACGCTTCCAGTGCCAACGATTGCGGGGATACGCCTTTTGAAAAGCGTGCGATATATTGGAAAGCTGCTGATATGGCTCGTAGAGCAGGTAGAGTAGATCCGTCCTTAAGTGGAAGGGCTAGTCAGTCAGCGGCCAGTTATGAGGCCAAAGCGCCATCTAAAACAGATATTTTTAACTCTGGTATGGCAGGGAAAACCCTCAGCTTTAAATGTTGGGTAGGTGGTAGCATTACCGTTCCTAACTTATAAGAATGAAACCCTTGGGTACAAAATTTCAGTTTACACATTGCCATGGTATTTACTGTGGCAATGTTTTTTTTTGGCTGCCAGGACACCTACAACGTGTAGGAGAAGAAAAACAAATTGAAGTGTATCCCTCAGGGAGTGGCACAAAATTTTGAACTCACCTATACCGAAACCACAGAAGAATTGGAAAGTGAAGACGCAGGTATTTCCCGCGTGATTGCCATTTTGAAGAGTCCCATCAGTGAGGACTACGATAACATGCTCTTTAAGTACCGTACCTTCCCGAAAGGTCTGGAAGTAGAATATTTTGATAAGGATAATAAGAAAAGTACCATAACGGCAGATTATGGGATCATTTATTCCAATACCAATGTCATAGAACTCAGAGGAAATGTGGTAATTGAAACCCATGATGGCAAAAAACTGGAGGCGCCTCAACTGTATTGGGACCGTAAAGAAGAATGGATATTTACTCAAGAAAAATTTACCTTTACCAATCCGGAAGACGGGACCATTATGGATGGGGAAGGAATGGACTTTAACCGGGATTTTAGTTTTTTTAATGCCCATAGAACCTATGGGTTAATGACCATTAAAGAAGAAGAATCATGATCAAAATTTTACGATATACAGAATACCTATACCTGGCAGTAGCCTTAATCTCGCATTTATAAGATTGCAGACCCTTTGGGAAACGGACCGGCGAAGGCACCTATATCTTTATTTTTTTTGCCATCGTTTCTATCGGGATGTTTATCTTTCGCCGAAACTTACCGGAAGCGATTTGAAAAAAGAAAACGAGGATAACCAGAACTAACTGTGGAACATCGATATCTTAATTATTGTTATTATGCCTTATTCTATCGGCCTTTTTTTCCGGGATGGAGATTGCATTTGTATCGGCCAATAAGATCCATATTGAGATCGAGAAGAAACAAGCCGGCTTCCTGGCAAAGGTACTTAGCAAGACTTACCCATAAACCCTCGAAGTTTATTGCCACCATGCTCATTGGCAATAATATTGCCCTGGTCGTATATGGGTTTTATATGGGAGACCTGCTGATGAACTGGTTTCAGAGTATGCTGCCATCGACAATATGGCTTTGTGCAACTCTGGCTAACAGATTTTAGTCTTGCTTTCCCAAACCTATAATCTCCACGATTATTATTTTATTACTGCCGAGTTTCTGCCAAAAGTATCTTTTCAGATCTATGCCAATACCATGCTGAAAATACTGGCTATTCCTGCCTATCTTTTTTATGCGCTATTTTCGTTTGTTTCCGATTTTATAATAAAGGTAACCGACATTATTCTGCGAACCTTATTTAAAACCGATGGGGATGAGGTGCAATTGGCCTTTAGTAAATTGGAACTGGGCGATTATATTACGGAACAGATGGAAGCCGTGGAAGAGGAAGATGATGTAGATTCTGAAATTCAAATCTTCCAAAATGCCCTCGAATTTTCTGCGGTGAAAGCACGGGAAGTTATGGTGCCGCGTACAGAGATTACAGCGGTAGAATTGCACGAAACACCTAAGAACCTGACCAAGCTTTTTACAGAAACTGGTTATTCCAAGATCCTTGGTTTATAAGGATACCATCGACAATATTATCGGCTATATACATTCCTATGAGCTCTTTAAGAAACCCAAGACCATTAAAAGTATTTTACTCCCGGTAGAATTTGTTCCAGAGACCATGCTTATTCATGAGATCCTTAAGATACTGACCAAAAAACGGAAAAGTATGGCGGTAGTGCTCGATGAATATGGGGGTACTTCCGGAGTCATGACCGTTGAAGATATTGTAGAAGAACTTTTTGGTGAGATTGAAGATGAACACGATTCCACCGACCTGCATGAAGAACAGCTCAACGATACTACCTTTAAATTCTCTGCGCGCCTGGAGGTAGATTACCTTAATGAGACCTATAAACTGGAACTTCCGGATACCGAAGAATTTGAAACTCTGGGGGGGCTCCTGGTAAACGAAACCGGGGAAATACCTGAAAAAGGTACGGAAATCAGGATCGGTGAATACATCTTTACGGTCCTAGAAGTTTCGAATACGAAAATAGATTTGGTTACCCTGGAGGTGACGGAAAATAGCTAAGCAGAGATCCACTTGCAGATAGCTGGTTTTTCGTTTTTATTATTTAATGGAAAATGGTAATTTCGCCCACTGATTTTAAACAATCTCGATAAATGGCAATTTTAGAAAATATTCGAAAACGAACTACAGTATTGATCCTGATCATTGGTATGGCATTATTTGCATTTGTGATATCCGGGATCTTTACCAGCAATGGGTTCTCTGGAGGAAAAGTAGGTTCTTCAGTAGGAGAGATCAATGGACAGGAAATATCTATTGATGTGTTTCGAAAAAAGATAGAACGCGCTTCCAGGAATAGTGGTCCTAATGCTTCTTCCATGCAATTGGTAAATAGTGTTTGGAATCAGATAGAACGCAGCACCTTGCTAGATCAACAGATTGCTTCTCTTGGTATCGAGATTGAACAAGATCAGATCATTGAAGTGATCAAGAATAGTCCGGGCCTTGCACAAAATCCTCAATTCGTTGATGAGAATGGTGTATTTGATGAAAGAAAGTTCAGGGATTTTATCCTGGAACTTAAAGCTAAATGCTCCTTCGCAGTACGAAGATTGGCTTCAGGATGAAGAGTCCATCATAGAAAGTGCAAAACAACAAGTCTACTTTAATCTGATTCGCGCCGGAATGGGAGCCACCTTAAAAGAAGGTGAATTTGATTACAAATTGGCAAATAACAAAGTAGATATTAGGTATGTACGGGTTCCTTTTACTGCAATACCGGATAGTACCATTGTAGTCACCAAAAATGAAATTGAGGCATACATAAAGAAAAATCAAAAAAAATACACTCAGGAAAAGTCCACGAGATATTCAATTCGTATACTTTGAAGAAGCACCTTCAGCGGCCGATTTGGAAGCAACGGAAGCGACTATCAAACGGTTGCTTGATGACTCTGAGGAATATTTTGCAGATAGAGATACCACTATTACTGTAAGGGGCTTCAGAAATACTACAGATGTGGCTGCATTCCTTGACAGGAATTCTGATGCTAAGTACGATACCATCTTTAAAACACAGAACGAACTACCGGCGAATTTTGCAGACTCGCTGATGCGCTTACAAGCAGGAGAATTTTTTGGACCATACCGTGATGGAGATGTATTTAAAATATCGCGTATGATGGCCAAGAAACCTAACGGATCTGTGAAAGCCAGCCATATTCTGATCACCTATGAAGGAGCAGAGCGGGCCAATCCGGAAGTGAAAAGAACCAAAGAAGAGGCCGAAGCGAAGGCAAAAGAAGTTTTAGCAAGTGCGTTAAAGACAGACGCCGTTTTTGCGCAACTAGCCCGCGACAATTCTGACGGACCTTCAGCACCAAGAGGAGGAGATCTGGGGTATTTCCAGGAAGGTATCATGACACCAAAGTTTAACGACTTTGCATTTGGGAACCCAGTGGGTCATATTGGCCTGGTAGAAACCGAATTTGGATATCATATTGTAAAAGTAGATGACAAACGAGACCAAGTTCAACTAGCCACACTTACCAGAGATATTGAACCTTCTGATGAGACTATCAATACACTGTTTACAGATGCCACTAAATTTGAAATGGCGGCTGTAGATTCTGAAAAAAGTCTAAGTGAGATTGCGGAGGAAAACGACTATGTGGTTAGACCTGTAAACAGGCTTAAGGCAATGGATGAGAACCTGCCAGGCCTTGGAGCTCAGAGAAGGATCGTTCAATGGGCCTTTGCAGATGACACCAAATTAGGAGACATAAAACGATTTGATATAAATAACGGGTATGCTGTAGTTCAATTAACTGCTACCTATAAAAAAGGTCTTATGGATGTGGAAGATGCCTCAGTGACCGTACTTCCTTTACTTCGAAAGAAAAAGAAAGCTGAAAAGATCAAAGCTGCTAACACAGGAAAATCTTTGGCAGATATGGCATCATCTAACAATACAAATGTTTCAACAGCTACTGCCCTTACGGCAAAAACACCTACCATTCCAGGAGCAGGAAGAGAGCCACTCGTAGTGGGAACTGCCTTATCAATGAACATAGGAGATATATCTAAACTTATTATAGGTGAATCTGGAGTATTTATGTTTGAAGTTACGAACAAGGAAGAAGCCCCGGCACTCGATAATTATGTGACCTATGCCAATGCCTTGCAAGCGGCCAATGCCTCTACAGTAGCAAACAGTATTGTGGAAGCCTTAAAAGAGAAAGCAGAGATAGTAGACAACAGGTCTATTTTCTATTAGATCTGAAAACACACACTATTAAAGCCCTGGTTTTTGAACCGGGGCTTTTTTTATAGTACTAGTTCATCATAAGAAAGAACGGTTGAATAGCCTTTGGAATTGAAGTATTCTGGAATATGACCTGTCCCCATGGCAAGTACAAAATCGCCACCCCATGCCCCTAAGCTTTTTATAAACCCGTAAAAATCGGGAAATAGTTGGTCTTGTATTCTTTGTAGCTGCATGGTTTCAGACAAAAGATTTTCATGGCGTAAGAGCAATTCCTGAAAATTTGCAAGACTGTTAGATGCTGTAACTGCCCTTGTGATCTCAGAGATCTCATCTAAAAAGTTTTGTTGATTAGTTACGACTTTTTTGTAGCGCTTAATTCCCTCCCGGCTATTCTGTTTTTTATTGAGATGCACAAAATATAATTCCTTTGTGAATGGAGGATTAAACTGTATAAGTTCTACCTGGGGCATAGTACCTTTTAACTGATATGTAAGCGGTTGCTTGTTTTGTGCACAGGCAATATCATACCCACTTCCAGAAAAGGTATTCCACAATAATGTATAGGCATTCACCTCTGCCCATTGGGCTATATTGTTGATAAGAGTTGATGAGCTGCCCAGCCCCCAATCTCGGGGAAATTCGAGTTTCGAAGTGGCCGTGTGCCCCTGTAGTTTATGTTGAAAATCAGGATTTAATGCGATCGCTCCCTGCAGTATATGCAGGAGTGTATCCCGAATGCCGGAGGTTGTGGCTTTAGATGTGTTTGCCTTTAATTCAGATGCCTCAAACCTGGTCTCAAACCAAGGTACTTGTTTGTGGTCCAGACTTTGCCAAACCAAACCATCGCCTTCATTTTCACTAATGGTTAGTCCTTGCCCCAGACGGCAAGGAAGGCCCAGAGCCATAGCGCCATCAAGGACAGCGTATTCGCCCGTAAGCAAGAGCTTTCCGTTACTGTGGAAACTGACATTCATTTATAAAGACTTTCTTATTTCTTGTAATGCATCCACCACGGCACTGTGAGTAGCACTGTGTTTCTTAAAATGTTCTACCAGCTGATTCTTTTCATCATCTGTGGCCCCCATTTGATTCAGAATATTTAAGAGGTGCATCTTCATATGTCCCTGCTGAATTCCTGTAGTTACCAATGATTGAACGGCTCCAAAGTTTTGAGCCAGGCCTGCTACTGCTACCAAGCCCATTAGATCTTCAGCCGAAGGATTCTGCAATATTTCTAAAGACAATTTTGCAAGAGGGTGCAAGCTTGTGAGTCCGCCTACTGTTCCAAGGGCAAGTGGGATCTCTATCCAGAAACGAAAAACATTGTTTTTAAGGCTTGCATGGGTTAAACTTTTATAAGTACCATCCTTAGAGGCATAGGCGTGTATGCCGGCTTCTACGGCCCTGAAATCGTTTCCTGTAGCCAGGACAACGGCATCTATCCCATTCATTATCCCCTTATTATGCGTAACCGCCCTAAAGGGCTCAATATTAGCAATAGAAATGGCCCTCATCATTTTTTCGGCAAATTCGTGAGCACTGATGCCTCCCACAGACCCTAAATCTTCTACCGGGCAACTAACCTCTGCTCTTACGAGACATTGTGGGACATAATTGGAAAGGATACTCATCACAACTTCCAGATGTCGTTCTTCTGCCTGCAGGATGGAAGAAGTGCTCGCTTCGCGCTGTAAAGTTTTTGCAAATTGTTCGAGGCAAGAATTTATAAAATTGGCTCCCATGGCATCGAGAGTCTCAAAAGTGCAATGCAATTGGTAGTAGTCCTTTAATTCCTTGCTTTTGTTTCTTAGCTCCACCTTTTTTATGCCACCACCTCGGGCTACCATATTCCTGGTAATGGACAGTGTTTCGCTTAAAAATAGTGGTTGAATATGTTCAACAAAGGCCTTAAGTCTGTTGGGATCCCCCTGAAACATAAAATGAACCTGTCCAATTTTTTCGGTACCCAGTACTTTGGTGGTAAAGCCACCCCGGGATAACCAAAACTTAGCAGCCTTGCTGGCAGCTGCAACCACAGAGCTTTCTTCAATGGCCATTGGGATAGCATACAGTTTCCCATTGATCAAAAAGTTAGGGGCAATGCCTAATGGCAAGTAGAAATTAGTGAGGGTATTCTCTATGAATTCATCGTGTAACTGCTGCAGGGCAGTGTCATTATTCCAATAGGTCTTTATAAGGGAAATACTATCCTCCGGATCATGGGTATACTGTTCAGCGATCCATTGTATTTTTTCTTCTTTCGATAGCTTTGAAAATCCTTCAATAGGTGAGGGCATTGTAATGTGGTATATGCGGTCAAAGATAGTGATATTGACAGTATTTCGTTTTACGGCTCATCGGGAATAGAAATGGGCATTTAATATGCAAAATAGCCAAGCAAGCAAAGCGGTTGCTGGTTAATTGCATGGTGGAAAGTTATTTTTTTAGGGAAAATATTAGTAAACTTGAGGGTTTGAATCAAAACAAACTCCAGGAATGAAAAAATACCTCTTCTTGCTGCTTTTTCTCTCAGCAACCACTCTTGTTTATACACAACAGAAAAAAATAACACTGGAAGAAATTTGGCAAGGTGCATTTTCCACTAAAGGAATGGATGCTTTAAGGTCTATGAATGATGGAAATCATTATACACTGTTAGATATAAATAGGGCCAATGGAACAAGTAGTATTGTGAAGTATGAATACGAAACCCTGCAGCAAACAGAGACCATACTCGCCTCATCTCCGGCCAACGGAATTCCATATTTTACTTCATACAGCTTTAATGAGGATGAATCTAAAATACTACTGGCTACTGAAGTAGAATCTATTTACCGACATTCCAGAAGAGCGGTATACTTTGTATATGATATGACCTCCGGGGTTACTAAAAAGATATCTGATGAAAAGATCATGGCGCCTTTATTATCACCAGACGGTTCAAGGGTAGCTTATGTATTTGACAATAACCTTTTTATCCTAAACCTATCTTCGGGCAATAAGGAGCAGATAACCACTGATGGTGAAAAGAATACTATTATCAATGGCGTAACAGATTGGGTATATGAAGAAGAATTTAGTTTTGTCAGAGCCTTTGAATGGAATTCTGACGGCACTGTGCTTGCTTTCCTGCGTTTCGATGAACAGGCAGTTCCGGAGTTTTCCATGGATGTATATGGGGCCGACTTGTACCCTTCTCCATACCGATTTAAATATCCGAAAGCAGGTGAAGATAATTCCACGGTAAGTCTCCATTTATATAATATTGCTAAAAATTCGACCACGAAAGTAGCCTTGCCTGAAGCCTACTATATTCCAAGGATACAATGGAAGAAGAAGGCTGATGAACTTAGTGTTCAAACATTGAATCGTCTTCAAAATCATCTAAAAATGTACACGGTAAACGCAAAGAACGCTTCCGTGTCCCTATTGCTGGAGGAAAAAGATGAGGCCTATGTAGATATAACAGACAATTTAACTTTTTTGGAAGATGACAGTTTTATCTGGACAAGTGAAAAGGACGGATACAATCATATTTATCTCCATAATTCAAACGGTTCTTTAAAATCTCAACTTACCAAAGGACCCTGGGAAGTGACCAACTATTATGGTTTTGATCCTAAAAAGAAAACCATTTTTTATCAAAGTACGGAAAACGGTTCTATCAACAGAGATGTGTACAGTATTAGGGTTAACGGAAGGAATAAAAATAGACTGACTAATAAGGCAGGAACTAATAGCGCCGCATTTAGCACTAATTTCACTTATTTTATCAATACTTTTTCGAGCGCCAGTACACCTTACACATACACGCTTCACAAAGCATCTAACGGGGAGAAAGTGAAAGATATCCTCGATAATACAGCATTAACCAATAAGCTATCTGGGTATACCACCAGTCCTAAAGAATTCTCAACCATAAACATCAATGGTCACGACCTTAATATGTGGATGGTAAAACCAGCCGATTTTGATGCTTCTAAAAAATATCCTCTTTTCTTGTTCCAATATAGTGGTCCGGGTTCTCAACAAGTGGCTAACAGGTGGTTGGGAAGCAATGATTACTGGCATCAGATGTTGGCACAGGAAGGCATTATAGTGGCCTGTGTAGATGGGCGAGGTACCGGATTAAAAGGTCGGGATTTTAAAAAAATGACCTATAAAGAATTAGGGAAATATGAAGTGGAAGATCAGATCGCTGTAGCTAAAAAACTCAGTGAATACGATTTTATTGATGAGGACAGGACCGGCATCTGGGGATGGAGTTATGGTGGCTTTATGGCCTCTAATTGTATCTTAAAAGGAAATGATACTTTTGAAATGGCGATTGCCGTTGCCCCTGTAACAAGCTGGCGCTTTTATGATACGGTGTATACAGAAAGATTTATGCAAACGCCGCAGGAAAATGCCAGCGGATACGATGAGAATAGTCCGCTGACCTACCCTCACCTCTTAAAAGGAAAGTATTTACTGGTACATGGCTCTGGAGATGACAATGTACATGTACAGAATAGTATGCGAATGATTGAAGCGCTTGTTCAGGCCAATAAACAGTTCGATTGGGCAATTTACCCAGATAAGAATCACGGAATTTCCGGAGGCAGTACACGCCTGCAACTGTTTACAAAAATGACCAATTTCATAAAAGAGAATCTTTAACCAAACCAAGGAATAATTATGGCAACATCAACAAAACCAGCTCATCAAAAAGAACTTTTTGGACATCCAACTGGTCTTTATATCTTGTTTATGACAGAGATGTGGGAACGTTTTTCCTACTATGGAATGCGCGGTATACTGGTACTTTACCTTACTGCACAGACCAGAGGAGATAATCCAGGATTAGGATGGTTAGATGGCGAGGCCTTGTCTCTTTATGGATGGTATACCATGTTGGTGTATGTGGCATCTATTCCCGGAGGAATCATAGCAGATAAGATCATTGGCCAGAAACGAGCCGTAATGATTGGTGGATTTTTACTGGTGGCAGGTCATGGTATTTTGTCGGTAGAACTGATGTGGGCTTTTTATTCCGGATTAGGGCTTATAATAGCCGGTGTTGGAATGCTTAAACCCAATATTTCCACCCTGGTAGGAGGCTTGTACAAGCAGGGTGATGAACGAAGAGATAAAGGATTTTCTATTTTCTATATCGGAATTAATACGGGTGCAGCATTGGCAGCATTATTGGTAGCCTGGGTGGCAGATCAGTGGGGTTGGCATGCAGGCTTTGGTCTTGCCGCTATTGGGATGGTATTGGGACAGGTCATTTATCTTTCCGGCCAGAAATATCTGATAAATGTTGGGAACAAACCTAAAGAGATAGAGGCTAGCAGCGATGATGTCTCTATTAAAGAGATCTTTATACAACAATTTAGTACCACCAGACCACTAACAATAACAATGTTGCTGGCGGTTTTATCTAGTATTGCCGCCTGGTATTTTATCGGGGACCAAAAGATCGCATATATTGTTTTCTTCATTTTTCTGGCAGTAGTTATTGGTATGATGTTTACCATTTACGAAGACCTTAGATCCCAAGTGGAAAAGGACCGGTATTTGGTACTATTACTATCGTTCATAATAGTGATCGTCTTTTGGGGTGCTTTTGAACAAGCAGGCGGCCTCATGAATTTATACGCGGAGAACAGAACGGATCGTTTCTTATTTGGATATGAGATCCCTGCTGCGGCTTTTCAATTCTTCAATCCTTTTTATATTATAGTGTTTGCGGTACCTGTTGCCAATTTCTGGTTATGGTGGAAACACAGAGGAAAGGAAGCTTCTTCTCTTTTTAAAATGGCCAATGGGGTCATCATTATGGGATTAGGCTTTGTGTTTATGGTCTTTGCTTCCATGCAATACGAAACACTAGGTAAATCTGCTTTATACTGGTTAGCGCTGGCCTATCTTTTCCATACAATAGGGGAATTATGTGCCTCTCCTGTAGCTCTCTCCTTTATTACCAAGTTAGCCCCTGTTCGTTATGGTGCCCTTATGATGGGTGTCTATTTTGCTGCAACCGGTCTGGGAAATAAAGTAGCCGGATTAATTGGTGAATCTGCATCAGAAGCAGGAGAACTCAACATTTTTGCCGGGATCACTATCTTTTGTGTCATATTTGGATTATTGGTGATCACTATTCTCAAACCTTTGAAAAGACTCACCCATAAGGCGGAAGAACAAGAACGAGACATGAGTCACTAGTACATAATCCTCACTTTTTATTTTAAGGAAGGCTGTTAACTAATTTCGAGAACCAAATTACGATCAATGAATACGGATATTGAGAATCTTTTCAAGGACAGAGTACTCGGTCATCCGGCCGGACTATTTGTACTATTCTTTACCGAAATGTGGGAACGCTTTTCCTTTTACGGAATGCGGGTTCTATTGGTATTATTCCTAACGGCTCCTATAATTGGAGATAACCCGGGTTGGGAATGGCCCAGAGAACATGCTCTGGCGCTCATTGGCACCTATGCTTCCCTTTTATACTTAACCCCTATCCTTGGTGGATATATTGCAGATAAACTAATTGGATATAAGAAAGCGATCATCATAGGATGTGCTGTGATGACCCTGGGCCATGCCTGTATGACCATAGAAACTGTATGGTCTCTCTATGTAGGTCTTGCGCTTCTGATCATAGGAACCGGTTTTTTTAAGCCAAATATTACTTCAGTGATCTCAGAGATGTACCGTGGTAAAGAATCTAAGAAAGACGGAGCCTATACTATTTTTTATATGGGGGTGAATGCAGGTGCATTTTTCGGAATGATGCTCTGCGGATACCTGGCTGAAAATTACGGATGGTCATGGGGATTTGGCCTGGCCGGGATTTTTATGTTTCTGGGAATGCTTCAATTCTGGCTTGCAGGTGATCTCTTTGGAAAAATAGGGGATAAACCATTAAAAGCATCAGAAATAGATGACAATGTAGATGCCGAAGAGCTGGAAGTAGAGGAGAAGCTCAACCCATTTACCGGGCTAGATTATATTCTGATTATACTATCCTCTATAGGAGGGCTATTATACCTTTTTAATGACCCGCTTTCGAAGATCGAGAACATTAATTTCCTCGATTTCACCGTTGTGGGGTTAGAAGGATCAACGGCCACTGTATTGATTGCTTTGTTTCTATTTTTGATTCTTATCATTAGTCGTACCCTTAGGTATACCAAGTTGGTGCGTAACAGGATCTTCGCGGTTTCCATTTTCGGGATATTTACCGTGATCTTCTTTGCCACCTTTGAACAGAACCTCGGTACTATGACCATCTTTGCCAGAGATTATACAGACAGAACTCTTACTGGTTCTGCATCACTGATCTTTAAGATCATAGATGCACTGCTCACAACAGTACCAATGATAATCATTACCTGGGTATTGTATCTGCTTTTTAAAAAGACCTATTCCAGGATTCCCTTTTCAAATATATTTTTAGGAATTGCATTTTTGGGGGTTTGGGGGCTGTTGATCTTCCGACTCTATGAAAAATTTGCCCAGGAAGGGAATGAGGTAGAGGCGAGTTGGTTCGCCATTTTGAATTCTTTCTTTATCATTACCCTGGCGCCATTGTTTTCCCGCTGGTGGGAAAGCAAATACAATCCAAGTGCAGCTCACAAATATGGCATTGGACTTATTCTCCAGGGTCTGGGTTTTGCGGTGCTGGTTTTTGGTACACTTGGCATAGCACCAGGTGCGGCAACCGCCTCGGTAAGTATGATCTATTTGATCTTCGCCTATCTTCTGATCACCATGGGCGAACTCTGTGTTTCTCCTGTAGGGCTTTCCTATCTCAGTAAATTGGTTCCTCCCAGGATGATCGGATTTATGTTTGGGATCTGGTACCTTGCCATCGCCATAGGACAAAAAACGGCAGGAACCCTTGGTGGGATGATCGATGAGATCACAGCTGAATATTCTTTGAGTAGCTTTTTCCTGATCTTTACGATACTTTGTGTACTGCTTGGTCTTATATCTATAGTACTAAACAGGCCTCTTAAACGCATGATGCACGGAATTAGGTAGATCCTCTATTCGGCTTCTAAAAGATAGGCTCCTTTTTCACTAGTGGAATAAAATGGAAGTCCAATTTTATTACAACTCTTTTTCCAGCGGGCAACATCAGCGGGATAATTGCTGCCATCTGCGATCACCATTTCCGGTTGTACACTTGCAACTAATCTTTCCAAATGGATGCGGGGAGATTGTGTCATTATAAGAACCACAGGCTTGGAGGTATTTGGAGGAAAAACCGCACTACTATCTATCACCAACCATTGGATACCATCAAAACTAAATGCCTTTGGGATGGGACTGTATTGTATGAAACTAAGGAATTCCTTGATGGCATAGTTGCTTACCAAAGATTTCAGACGTGTACTATCCTGAGACATTACCTGAAGTGCTCTTCCATTTTGATAAAGAAGTGTGGTATTTGCCATTTGCTGAACAATAATAATTCCTTCCTTTTGTGTGCTCTTATAGGCCCTATAAAACGTCCATAGCTGAATACTAAGGACGCAAATGGCCGTATTGACCACCCATTTATATCTTTGTCGCTTTAGTCCAATAATAACAAAATAAAGTAGCAGGTAGCCAAGTAGCAGGGTTACAGGGTCTATCGATAAATCATCGAAAACAAAGTGTTCTTGATCACCAACCCACCGTACAATCTCATTCATAGTTTTGAGTAGCAGATTGTAAAAAATGGCAACAATATTGGGTAATATATTAATGGCAGAGAGGATGATCACTAGAAGACCCAAGCCAAGCAATATCCCAAGAAAGGGAACGATCAGCATATTGGAGAGAAAAAAGAGGCCCGGGAATTGATGAAAATAGTAAATCGATATGGGAAGTACGCCCGCCTGTGCAGCCAGACTTACCGAAAAAAGCTGCCAACCTTTTTTTAAGAACCAATTCCTGGGATTCCATAATTTCATTAACACAGGGTAGATCCATACGATAGCGAAGACCGCTGCATAACTCATTTGAAATCCAACCTGAAACAGGAACATAGGGTGAATAAGCAAGATTGTAAAAACAGATAAGGCCAGAATATTTACAATACTGGTTGGGCGATTCAAAAACAGCGCGTAGGCTACAAAAGTGAACATGGTAACAGCTCGGACCACAGAGGGGGAGAGGCCGGTGATGAACGCATAGCTCCACAATGCGAATACAACCAAGGCCAATATTATAAAAGAACCATGGCGTATTGCTTTTAAGGGTTTTAAAAGCGCCTGAAGCAGTAACAATAAGATGCCAATATGGAGTCCGGATACAGCCAGGATATGTGCTGCACCGGCATTTTTATAATTTTCGTAAATAGTTGTATCCAGGTTGTTCCTCTGTCCTAAAAGGATAGCTTGCAGAATGCCTAACTCTTTATTTCCTATTGAAGTTCTCTCTAAGGCCCGGAGAATAAATGTTTGAAATGAAGCGGCTTTCCCCCTTAAGGAATTTGTGCCTTTAGATCTTTTTAGAATATTCTCAGACGTTAGTTGGATCTGATCATAAACACCAAAGGTTGCCATATATTCATCATAAGCAAATTGATGTGGATTGGCAGGTGGGGAAATAGGACGAATGGCCCCCCAATAATGCAGTTTATCATCTACTTTATACCTTAAAAGCTGAGAATCTTTTTTAGCACTTGCCAACAGGGTGCCATGAGATGCTCTCCCATTTACTGACTGCACTTCAAATAAGTACCTTTCAGAAAAAGTATTCGATTTCAGGACCCTGCTTAGTTGTATCTCCCAAATGCTATCTTCAGAGAATGCAAC
The DNA here is from genome assembly GCA_963796935.1 of uncultured Flavobacteriaceae bacterium. Taxonomy (GTDB): domain Bacteria; phylum Bacteroidota; class Bacteroidia; order Flavobacteriales; family Flavobacteriaceae; genus Muriicola. Next base: position 139,804 of record CAWCNT010000012.1, on the reverse strand, counting down.
TTTTGAATAATGATCTGGCCAAAGCTTAGGTTGTGCCAGAGAAACAACTAATACCCCAAGGCTGATGGTAGCCAGCAAGATGCTAAGACCAAAATAAATTCCTGTTCTATAGGGCTCAATTATAAAGAGTAAAACTACAAGAAGTAAGGAAATACCTAAGACCAGGAAAGAGTTGAAAATCGAAATATCAAGAGCATGACCTATGAGAATACCTAAAATTAAGGAGCTACTGAGTTTTACCGAGATAAAATCATAGGGTTTCATCTCATAGGATTCGAGTGGCTTTTACAAATGCATAATTCCAGTACCCTTCCTGAAGTGAAGAAACAATAACCCCCCTGGAAGAAGTAGCATGAATAAATTTGATCTCCTCACCCTCAATTGCTACCACAAGGCCTACATGGTTTATTCTTTTCCTGCGTTTAGTTGTCGTGAAGAATAGCAGATCACCTGTGGTCACTTCCTTTAGAGCAATACGTTTGCCTTCATTGGCCATATAATGAGATATACGGGGGAGATTGATGTCGTGTTCCATAAATGAAATATAAAGTAAGCCGGAACAGTCGATCCCTTTGCGGGTAGTTCCGCCATATTTATAACGCACTCCGGAATAACTCAGAGCGGTATCAATGATATCTTCAGATTTTTCAAGTGTGGTCCTCTCTTCTGGAAGTGCCTCTTCAATGCGTTCTTCCGCATTGTAATTTGGGTTGTCCACTACCTCTACTGTGATCTTACGCTCACTTTCGTAAATGGCCTTTTTCTTTCCCACCCCGCAAGAAACGATGCTGAGAAACAGGGCAACCAAAAGAATTTTGTTCATCATAGGGCATGAAAATAGGAGCGTCCTCTTATCAAAATTAAGGATTATTTCTGAAGTTGCTTTGCACTCTAAACCCAAGCAAGAGGATATCTTTAGATCTGAACGAACAACAAAACTCCTTATTGCGCAGTATCTTTTAAAGATGCGACAATTTTTTTAGCGGCATTTTCACTTGCCCCCGGGCCTCCTAATTTCTTCTCAAGAATGTCGTATTCTTTTAAGATAGCATCTCGCTTTGGACCGGATAAGATTTCTTTTAATTCCCGCGTGAGAGCTTTGGTGGCAAGGTTGTTTTGGATAAGTTCTGTTACCACTTCTTTATCCATGATAAGATTGACCAGTGATATATATTTTAAGGTAATAATTCGTTTCGCAATTTGATAAGAAACCCAACTTCCTTTATAGCAGACTACCTGGGGAACCTTGAAAAGGGCTGTTTCCAGGGTTGCCGTTCCGCTGGTTACCAGTGCTGCATATGCACAACGCAATAGGGCATAGGTCTGGTTGGTAATATAATGGACCTGTGCATTTTTCAGAAAGGGTTTGTAAAAAGCCTCATCTAAACTAGGTGCTCCTGCAATGACGAATTGATACTCCGAAAATGATGGGCTTACCGAAAGCATAATAGAAAGCATTTTTTCAACCTCCTGTTTACGGCTTCCTGGCAGCAAGGCTATTATCTTTTTTTTGGGATCCAGCCTATTTTTCTTTCTAAATTCTTCCGTATTAATATGAGGTTGAGAATCAATGGCATCTAACAGGGGATGACCTACAAAATGTACTGGATAATTATATTTCTCTTCATAGAACTGCTTCTCAAATGGAAGGATCACATACATGGCATCAATGGATGCTTTGATCTTTTGAATTCTACCTGCTCTTGAGGCCCAGACCTGGGGAGAGATATAATAATTGGTGCGATACCCATGTTGCTTGGCCCAGGAGGCAATCCTGAGGTTAAATCCGGAAAAATCAATAAAGATGATCACATCTGGTTGATAGTTGGCAATATCCTCTTTGCAGAAAGCAATGTTTTTAAAGATCTTTCGAAGATTTCCAATGACTTCCGAAAATCCCATAAAAGCCAGTTCCTTATAGTGCATCACCAAATCACCTCCGGCCTTTTCCATCAGATCCCCTCCCCAACAACGAATATCGGCTTTGGGATCCTCTGCCTGTAATGCTTTTATGAGGTTAGATCCGTGTAAATCCCCGGATGCTTCCCCTGCTATAATGTAGTACTTCATCTTAGAATACCTTGTAGTACAATATGATAAGAGCTGTTATCAATGTAGCCATCAAAACTCCTTTGGCACGTTGGTCTCTTCTCAATCTTAAGAAGGCAAAAAAGGCAACCAGGTTTAGAATGGCACCCAGAGCCAATAAGCTACCCAAATATCCCTGAGCATCTGCCGCTTTAAAAGTTTCTGTTATTCCCAGTTCTGAGAATAGTAGTATATAGAGCAGGGTACCTAAGGCGTTGGCAATAAGTCCTACTACAAATCCTATGATCACTTCTTTCTTTCTATTCATTTAAATTCCATGTATTGATGTCTTGTATTGTATGATGTGCCGTTAGATCGAATTGTGTAGGTACTACGGAAATAAATCCTTTAGATAATGCCCATTCATCAGTATCTTCTCCTTTATCCAGAAGTTGAAATTCCCCGGTAAGCCAATAATAGTTCTTCCCTGATGGATTGGTACGTTTGTCAAATTTTTCCTTCCAGTTGGCCCGGGCTTGTCTGCAAACTTTGATTCCTTTTATTTCGCCATGAGCAACTTTGGGAATATTTACATTTAGAACCACGCCTTTTGGAATGCCATTTTTAAGGGCTTCAGCCACTATTTTTTTTATTGCTTCTTGAGCAGGGGCAAAATCGGCTTCCCATGAATAGTCGCATAACGAAAATCCTATAGCAGGAATTCCTTCGATTCCGGCTTCAATAGCTGCGCTCATTGTACCGGAATAAATAACATTTATGGAGGCATTGGATCCGTGATTTATACCACTGATGCAAATATCGGGTCTTCTATCCAATAACTCCTGGAGGGCCAGTTTTACGCAATCTGCGGGAGTTCCACTGCAGCTATATTCTTTTGCGGCATCTTTTGAAGCATCTATTACCACTCTTTTGGAATATAGTGTATTATCCAGGGTAATGGCATGTCCCATGCCAGATTGAGGGCTGTCTGGAGCAACCACTACTACCTCTCCAAGCTCTTGCATGCTTTTTACAAGGGCGCGTAAGCCGGGAGCCGTTATTCCGTCATCATTGGTTACCAGTATCAAAGGTTTACTCATGCCGCATACTTTACGGCGTAAAAATACGTTTTTACTCAGGATTACCTCGGATAGCCTTTAACAAAAAATTATCGCCAGGGGCGTATAATGGCATGGTTTTTTCTATATCTTAGGGAATTGATTACTTTTATGAAGAGTGGGTTTAAAGGGCATTTCATGATGTTGGTTAGACCCTAATGAAAAAAATATATACATGAAAAAGAATCTTGTTTTAGGCTTTTTAGCCGTTCTTATTGCAGTTGCCTCTTGTAGTTTTACAAATAAGACCTTCGAAAGCAACGATAAGGACAAACTATTATTAGACATCATTACCTATATTCTCGAAAAGGGGCATTATGCGCCAAAAGACATCAATGATGACTTTTCGGTGAGTGTGTTTGAAGATTTTATAGATGTGCTAGATCCTACCAAACGATATTTTCAGGCTGAAGATATCAGGGACTTTGAGCAATATAAGTTTCAGATCGATGATCAGATAAAGAATACTGATATTTCCTTTTTTAACCTGGTACATGAACGCTATATACAGCGAATGGATGAGGTTAAGGTGATCATAAAGGAAGTGCTCGATGAGCCTTTTGATTATACTATAGAGGAAACCATGAATTCTGATTATGAAAAAAGACCCTTCACAAATTCTAAATCAGAACTGAAGGAACGGTGGAGAAAACAACTTAAATTCTGGACCCTTAACACTTTTGATTCCAAGTTAAAGGATGAGATACAAAAGAAAAAGGACGATCCTAAATACACTTCACTCTCAATGAAGGAAGTGGAAAAGGAATCTAGAGAAGTAACCCGAAAACAATTAACAGAGTTCTTCGACTTTGTTGATAATCTGGAACGTAAGGACCGTTTTGTACAATTCATCAATACTATTGTAGATAAGTTCGACCCTCATACGGCGTATTTTGCCCCTGAGGATAAAGACTATTTTGACCGGCAGATATCCGGACGTTTTGAAGGTATTGGAGCTCGCCTGCAGTCAGAACCAGAAGGTGCAAAGATCACTGAGATTATTTCAGGAGGTCCGGTATGGAGAGGACAGCTGCTGGAAGTTGGAGATCAGATCATAAAAGTTGGTCAGGCCGATGAGACTGCTGTGAATATTGTAGGAATGCCATTAGATGATGCAGTAAAACTCATTAAAGGCCCAAAAGGAACTACTGTAAATCTAACCGTCCGTAAAGTAGATGGTACTATTGAAGAAATAGCCATTGTCAGGGATGTAGTAGAGATTGAGGAATCGTATGCCAAATCGGCCAAAGTGATCAAAAAAGATGAAAAATTCGGATTGATACAACTGCCCGGATTCTATGCAGATTTTAAAGATTACGCAGACAAGAATGCTGCCAGTGATGTGGCAAAAGAAATAGAACGATTAAAAGAAGAAGGGATAGAAGGATTAATCCTGGACCTGCGTGATAATGGAGGAGGATCGCTTAGGACCGCTATTGATATGGCAGGTTTATTTATTAAAGACGGACCTGTAGTTCAGGTACGTGCTTCTAATAATGAAAAGAATGTCTATGATGACAAGGATGAACGAATTCAGTGGGATGGACCTTTGGTTATTCTTGTAAATGAATTTTCAGCTTCAGCTTCCGAAATTCTTGCAGCAGCTATGCAAGATTATAAAAGAGCAATTATCATTGGAAGTAACCAAACCTTTGGGAAAGGAACGGTACAAACAATGTATCCTTTGGAGAATGTGGTTCATGTAAATGAATACGGAGATCTGGGGGCCATTAAAGTTACTATACAGAAATTCTATAGAGTCAATGGAGAATCTAATCAATTGGAAGGCGTTAAGAGTGATGTGGTTATCCCGGATCGTTATCGCTATATTGTTTTGGGTGAAAAAGGACAGGCCAATGCCCTCAACTGGGATAAGATAGAACCTGCCAAATACGAAGTGTGGGACGGGTATATCGATTTTGAAAAAACCCTGGAGGAGAGTAACAAACGAATTGCTTCCAATCCACAGATCAAACTTATTGAGGAAAATGCCAAATGGTTAAAAGAGCAACAAGATGAAATGTCTATGCCTTTGAACTATGATCTTTACAAGGCGCGCGACAAAGAAAGCAGGGCCAAATCAGATTACTTTAAAAAATTATCAGAATACGATTCTAAACTCACTTTCGAATCTTTAAAATACGAGCAGGAATTGTTTACAAAAGATTCTGTACTTAGGGAAAAAAGAAATCGCTGGCATATTAATCTTGCTAAGGATGTGTACGTAGAAGAAGCTATCAACGTACTTAGAGACCTTAAGATCAATAATATCAAGAATGAAAAATTAGCCCACGTAAAGGGATAAAATAATAATCTGTATATCAAAGGGCCCTATAATAGGGCCCTTTTTTTATGGATTACACTAAAATATTTTTTCAGAATAACCTCTTTACAAAACTATTCATGTGCTTAATAATTTCCTTAGACGTTCTTTAATTTGTCTTTGTGCAACTTGCGTAATTTGTTGAGTTTTGGAGTGATCACAAAACTGCAATATCCCTGGCTCGAATTATTCTTGTAATAATCCTGGTGATATTCTTCTGCCTCATAAAAAGTATCCAAGGGACTAACTTCTGTCACAATAGGAGCGTCAAAAGATTCTGCCAACTCCTTAATAACCATATCTGCAGTTATTTTTTGTTTGTCATTGTGGTAATAGATGACAGATCTGTATTGAGTGCCTACATCAGCTCCCTGGCGATTTATGGTGGTAGGATCATGGGTGGTCATAAAGATCACCAAAAGATCGTGGTATGAGAGTACCCCCGGATCAAAGGTGATCTGCACTACCTCGGCATGCCCGGTTAAACCCGAACAGACTTCCCTATAGGTTGGTCTGCCAGGCGCATTTCCCCCTGTATAACCAGAAACAACTTTATGGATTCCTTTTACTTCCTGGAAAACAGCTTCGGTGCACCAGAAACATCCACCGCCAACTGTGGCTACTTCATTGCGTGTATTATTCATTGATCTTAGCTTCTTTTAGTAGTTCCATTGATTCAGAATTAATGCAGTAACGCAAACCACCTGGTTCGGGACCATCGGGAAATACATGACCTAAATGGGCATCACAGGTATTGCACATTACCTCTACCCGCACCATTCCAAAAGAACTGTCCTTATAATACTGTATCGCATTTTCCTTTATGGGCTGCGTAAAGCTGGGCCAACCTGTTCCCGAATCAAATTTTATGGTGGAATCAAAAAGCGGGGTGCTACAACAGACACAGGCGTATTTCCCTGCTTCATATATGCTGCAGAGTGCTCCGGAATGAGGAGATTCTGTCCCTTTCTGACGTGTGATCCTGAATTGAGCAGGAGTTAGGATCTCCTTCCATTCAGATTCGGTTTTTTCTACTCTTTTATCCGGGATCGGATTGCCGCTTACCGCATAGTGTATAACATCTTTCCAAGTGAGCATATGCTATTTCTTTCTTTAAAATTAGTATTGATTGAATCCGATAAGTAGTCGAATTTCTTCATCTATCCTTACATCATAAAGGTAGGACATCCTCCTTAAAATTGATGTATTTTAGCCAGGTCAAAAATACTTTGCAATCATCTTATGAGATCAGTAACAAAAGACCGGCTTATTTATACCGTCTTACTATTACTAGTTATGATTCTTTTTTGGGCCATTGAGAAATTCTTTTGGCCAAATAATACTGCCACTGCAGTATATGAAGAGGGAAAGGCAATTCCTTCCTATATACTTCCTTCTTCAACGACTAATACGGTTATCTTTCATAACTATTACGGACTTTCTTATAATGAGTCCGAAGAACAGGCAGAATGGGTTGTGTATGAGTTGAAGAGATCTCATCTTACCTCAGACGATCGTAAAAGACCTTATTTTATTGAAGACCCTAAAGTCGCTTCAAACTCCGCAGATTGGCGAAATTATAAAAACTCAGGATATGACAGGGGTCATTTGTGTCCGGCCGGAGATCGCAGGTTTTCGGAAGCGGCCTATGATGAGACTTTTTATACCAGCAACATAAGCCCTATGAAACGCGATTTTAACGCTGGAGTTTGGAACAGACTGGAAATGAGGGTTAGGCAATGGGCCAGGAAGTACGATTCCGTTTATGTCATTACCGGGGGTGTTTTAAAAAAAGGATTGCCCTCTATTGGGTATGAATCTGTAACTGTACCAGATGCCTTTTATAAAATAATTGCACGAGGTGCCCCAGGTAGTCTTGAAACGATCACTTTTCTAATACCACATCAGGAAACTGATAAACCTCTGACAGATTTCCAGGTTTCTATTGACCTGTTAGAAGAGAAAACAGGAATTGATTTTTTTCGGGAATTAGACGATAAAGAGGAAGACCTCTTGGAAAAAGAAGTGAAACAATCGCGTTGGCGTTATTAGTGCCATTCATTTAGCCTGTTTGCATCCAGTTTTAAGAAAATAAATAGCAGGGCGGTAAAGCCGAGTAGTGCTGAGCCACCATAGCTGAAAAAGGGCAGGGGAATACCAATGGTGGGAAGGATCCCTGTGACCATTCCTATATTGATAAAATAGTGGATAAGTAAAATGGAAATGACTCCATAGCCATACATCCGGCTAAAGTCACTTTTTTGCCGTTCAGCGATATAGACCAAACGGAGTAGCAATATGGTGAATAATATAACTACAGTTGCAGTGCCAGCAAAGCCCCATTCTTCACCCACGGTGCTAAAGATATAGTCTGTATGTTGTTCCGGAACAAAGTCGCCTTTAGTTCGTGTACCTTCCAAAAATCCCTTTCCAAAGCCACCGCCAGATTCAATTGCTTTTTCGGATTGGTAGGTATTATACCCTATTGTCTTTCTTATCTCATCTAATTTTTCAGGATCTTTTTCTAATCGAAGCCAAAGACTAAATCGGTCGCGATGCCTTTGTTCAAAAACATTTTCAAAAACAAAATTTACCGAGAGTGAAAAAACTACAGCGATAATAAAGAAAAGGCTTAGAGGTAGAATAGGTACTTTGAAGCTGGCCTTTTTTACCAATAGAAAGGTTGCAATGATCAGGGCAAGGATAATACTTACCCAAATGGTGCCGAACATAAGGGTGGTAATAAAAATTAGAAGGGCCATCAGGGCGATCCCTAAATAGAAAAGGGGAAATCCTTCCCTAAAAAGAACAAAAACCAGGGCCAGAAATACAAGGGCACTTCCTGGATCGGGTTGAGGTATTATTAGTAAGGCCGGGATAAGAATGATCAACAAGGCAAACAGTTGATCCTTGGTACGTTTAATATCGGTCTGTATATCACTGAGGTATTTTGCCAGCGCTAAAGCTGTGGTAAACTTGGCGAGCTCGGAGGGTTGTAAATTAAAGAACCCGAGATCGTACCAGGAAGTAGCCCCAGCAATGGTCTTTCCAAAAAGGAAAAGTCCAAGGAGAAGCACCATGGTAATAATATACAGCAGACTAGAGAAGCGTTCATAGAAATGGGCTTCTAAAGACAAGAAGATAAATGCTGCCAATAAACTAATACCAATAAAAAATAATTGCTTCCCGTACAGCTCACTAAAATCAAAAATGGAAGAATTATTATCAGTGAAGGTACTGGAGTAGATATTGACCCAACCAATGGTGATTAGCATCAAGAAGATAAAAATGGTTAACCAATCTACCCTTTTTAGGACACTTTTACCAGACATACTCATTTATCTTGAACTCCTCTCCACTATATGGTTTTGCATATTCTGCTTCCAGGGTTTTTTCGAGCATTCGTTTCTCCAGATCTTTCCGTGTGATCTCCCCTTTAAGATATTTTTCAATAAGCAGTGAAGCGATATGGCCCGCATATCTGGCACCGTAATACCCATGTTCAATATATACTGCAAGGGCTATTTTAGGATTATTGACCGGGGCAAAGGCCACAAATACAGAATGATCGGTTAGCTGGGTGCGTACCCCGTTGATCTTCGTATAGTTTTCTACGGTTCCGGTTTTACCTGCGATGTCAATACCGGGGATCTGCAGCCACTTGGCTGTTCCTTTTGTATACACATCTGCCATTCCCTGGACAACAGGGTCAAAATACTGCTTATCTATGGTCGTATAATGAGGTGTGGTGTATTTTGGATTATCAATAGGCTCTCCCGAAATAGTTTTTATAATATGAGGCGTATAATAGTACCCTCTGTTAGCTATTGTGGCTGTCATATTAGCGAGCTGGATGGGTGTAGCTGATACTTCCCCTTGTCCTATGGCATTTGAAATGATATAGGAAGAAGCCCATCTGTTGTCGCCGTATACCCTGTCATAATACGCCTTATTAGGCACTCTTCCTTTTCTTCCTGTTGGGAGGTCGTATCCGAGAAAATCGCCTAAGCCAAAGCTTTTAATGTGTTTCTCCCAAACATCCATACCTTCATCTGTCGTAGGGTATTTGTCATATATTTTTCTAAATGTACCTGCGAAATATGCATTACAGGATTTATAAATGCCAGAGTTCATGTTTCTTAAGCCTCCGCCGCAATGACATCCTCTTTTTTTATTTCCAACATAAAACCCGTTATAACATCTTATAGTAGTCTCCGGTTTTATCACCCCTTCCTGAAGGGCAATAAGGGCATTTAGTGTTTTAAACGGTGACCCCGGGGAGGGCTGTGCTAGAAGTGCTCTGTCCCAGGTGGGTTTGGATATGGTATCGTAGTGCAGCTTACTGTAGTTTTTAGACCGCTCCCTTCCAACAAGTAAGGCCGGGTCGTAGGTGGGTCCGGAGATGAGGGTGAGGATCTCACCAGTGCTGGGTTCAATGGCTACTATGCCGCCACGTTTTCCATTCATTAGCCGTTCTCCGTATTCTTGTAAAACCTTGTCTAAGGTTACATGAATTTCTTTACCCTGTTCCGGAAGCGTATCCATGGTTCCATCTTTATATGGACCAATAGCTCTGTTAAATCTATCCTTCTGAATGTATTTAACCCCTTTTATGCCTCTGAGATAATCCTCATACTGTTTTTCAACGCCGGTTCTACCTGTGAGCTCACCTTGTTTGTAATAGGGATTCTTTTTAATATCAGCCTCATTTACCTCGGAGATATACCCTAAAACGTTAGCACTACTATGGCTGGCGTAATAACGAAGCGATCTTTTTTGGATGTAAAAACCTTCGTACTTCCTCATTTTTTCCTGCAGTCGTGCGTAATCTTCTTTCGAAAGTTGAGGGACCAGTACAGAGGGAAGACGCGGCGAATACACTCTTGCCTTCTTTAATTTAGTGGTAAACTGAGTTTTGTTAATACCAAGCAGTGAACAAAATTCTAGCGTATCCAGAGGTTTTACTTCTCTTGGAATGACCATTACATCGTACGCCGGTTGATTGGCTACCAGGAGCTCACCATTTCTGTCATAAATATAACCTCGTTCAGGGTAATCATAAATGGCCTTAATAGCCGTATCTTCTAAAATCTGGGTAGAGGAAGAACTAAATATCTGTAAATAGGAAAGCCTACCAATAAAGATGAAGCCTATAATTACAATGATGGAAGAAAGTAAAATCTTTTTCATTCTTTCTCTGAACTAAAAAGTGAGGTCATTAAAACACATAGTAAGAGAGATCCTATGCTTGTAAATACTATTTTTTTCAAAAGTAAGAGCAAATGATCCAAACTAAAAATTTCGAGCAAAAAGAAAATAGTATGATGCCCTATTATTAGAAACGCTAAAAACGTAATTTGTTGTGCCTTAGTAGTATTGGTTAATTTAAAACTTTGGAATTCAAAGTTTACACCAAATACAAATCGCATTATTGTAGGCCGTAAATAGGCCATGGTTATACAGGCTATGGTATGAAAGGCCAGGGTGTCTGAAAAGACGTCAATTGTGAACCCCAGCAAGAAACTTATCAAAATAAAAACACCCCGGCGTTGCTTGATAGGATACCAATACAGGAAAAGAATATATATCATAGGGTTAATAAACCCCATAAAATTGAGTTTATTAAATACCAATACCTGTGCCAGTACCAGAAGCAAGAATCGCAGGGCATTTATGAGATATACATTATTGGTCATTACTTATCTTTTCTTCCAAACTTCGTATTTCAGTACTATTCTCATTTCTGATGATGTACACTTGTTTAATATTCGTCATGTCGTTGAACAATGCCACTTCAATATTGTAAAAACTTTGGGAAGTAGTAAGGTCGAACTTCTTAATAGTTCCAATAGGAATATTTTCCGGAAAGATGCTAGACATGGCGCCTGTTACAATAGTATCGCCAATATTAAGTGGAACCATTCTGGGGATATCTTCTAATTGCACCACATCAAACCGATTTGTATCCCACTTTAAGGAGCCAAAATTATTGGTATTTTTGATCTTTGCATTGATATTCGATTTAGTATTCAATAGGCTTTGCACTGCTGCAAATTTCGTGGTAGTATGTTCTACGATTCCTAGAATTCCCTTGGAAGTAATGACCCCCATATCTTGTTCTACACCATCTCCAGAACCTTTGTTGATGGTAATATAATTGTTGCGAAGCGAATAGCTATTCTTTATGATCTTCGCGGGTATGATCTGAAAAGTAAAGGAATCTAATTCCTGAGATGCTATTTCCGCTACCTCGGCATTGAACAACAGTGATTTTAATTTGGTGTTCTCTTCTACTAATTTGTTATTCTCTTCCCTAAGGTCAAAATAGTCCGAAATACTCGATTCAGTATTGTAAATACTCCCCGATACCCAATTGGCGGAATTGAAAAAACGGGCCCTGTGATAGGAATGAGATTGAATACTTAGGCTCATTCCCACAAATAATAAGAAAAGATAAAGCAACGTGGTCTTGTTGCGAAGGATGAAGTTGATAATCTGCTGCATTCACTTTATCTATTGGATGCTCTCATCTCCTTCATGTAAGAACCTCTAAGAGCCATTAACGGGTCATACTGAGGAACTATTTGATGAGAATACTTTTGTAGCGTTCTAAATTTTTAAGAGCAATACCGGTACCTCTAACAACAGCCCTCAATGGATCTTCTGCAATATACACAGGTAGATCTGTTTTTTGAGAAAGTCTTCTGTCCAGACCTCTTAACATAGATCCTCCACCAGCAAGATAGATCCCAGTATTGTATATATCCGCGGCTAGTTCCGGAGGAGTTTGTGACAAGGTCTCCATCACAGCATCTTCTACACGTAAAATAGACTTGTCTAGTGCCTTCGCAATCTCCCGGTATGAAATGGATACTTGTTTTGGCTTTCCTGTTAAAAGGTCACGTCCCTGTACAGACATTTCATCTGGGGGTGACTGTAAGTCCTCCGTAGCGGAACCTATGGTAATTTTAATATTTTCTGCGGTGGTTTCCCCAACGTATAAGTTGTGTTGGGTACGCATATAATAAATGATGTCATTTGTGAAAACATCCCCTGCAATTTTGACCGACTTGTCGCAGACGATACCACCCAGAGCTATAACAGCAATTTCTGTTGTTCCTCCACCTATATCTACAATCATATTCCCTTTGGGCTGCATAATGTCTAGTCCTATTCCTATAGCTGCAGCCATAGGTTCGTGAATAAGATAGACTTCTTTTCCATTGACACGTTCTGCCGATTCTTTTACCGCGCGCATCTCAACCTCTGTAATTCCTGATGGGATACAGATCACCATTCTCAACGCAGGAGGAAACCATTTTTTCTTTAAAGCCGGAATGTTCTTGATGAACATATTGATCATCTTTTCCGAGGCGTCAAAATCTGCGATTACCCCATCTTTTAGCGGGCGGATGGTCTTTATATTTTCATGGGTTTTTCCCTGCATTTGGTTAGCTTCCTTACCTACTGCAATGATCTTTCCTGTAATTCTGTCTCGGGCTACGATGGAAGGACTATCTACAACCACCTTATCATTATGGATGATAAGAGTATTGGCGGTTCCAAGGTCGATAGCAATCTCCTCTGTTAAAAAATCAAAAAATCCCATTATGATTGTTTAGTTTGGTTTAGATAAACGGGTGCATTTCATCGGCAAAAGTAGTAAAATTAATGTTTAAAATGACGTGTGCCAGTCATTACCATAGCAATTTCATTCTCATTGCAATAATCTACACTTAATTGATCCTTAATTGACCCCCCCGGTTGTATTACACTGGTAATTCCATTCGTATGAGCGATCTCTACACAATCTGGAAATGGAAAGAAGGCATCACTGGCCATCACAGCACCATTCAGATCAAACTTGAAAGATTTAGCCTTATGGATGGCCTGGTTGAGAGCATCTACCCTGGAGGTCTGCCCGGTTCCACTGGCACATAATTGCCGGTTCTTGGCCAGGACTATGGTATTCGATTTGGTGTGCTTACAGAGTTTAGAGGCAAATATAAGATCCTGCAGTTCACGCTCTGAAGGTTTTTTCGCAGTAACATAATTAAGTCCATCCAGAGAATCAGTAACATGATCTTTATCTTGTACCAAAACGCCATTTAAACAGGTTCTTACAATGGTTTCGGGAAGTGCAGCTTCTTTTTGTATCAGAATGATTCTATTCTTCTTGCCTTTTAGAATCTCCAAAGCTTCTTTAGAATAGGAATGGGCAATTACCACCTCACAAAATAGCTTATGGATCTCAGTAGCTGTTTTGGCATCTATTTCCTTATTACTAATGAGGATCCCGCCAAAGGCAGAAACAGGGTCGCCGGCCAACGCATCCACATAGGCCTGGTGCAGTGTATCTCTGGTAGCAAGACCACAGGCATTGTTGTGTTTTAAAATAGCGAATGTAGGATCATCGTCCTGAAATTCACTCATAAGATTCACAGCTGCATCTACATCGAGCAAGTTGTTATAGGACAATTCTTTTCCATGCAGTTTGGTGAACATTGCGTCAAAATCACCGAAGAAAAAACCTCTTTGATGTGGGTTTTCCCCGTACCGTAATACTTTACCTTTTGTTTCACTGATCTTTAGCGCAGCCAGTTCATGACCTTTATTAAAGTAATTGAAAATGGCGGTATCATAATGTGAAGACACATTAAATGCCTTTGCAGCAAAGACTTTACGTTGTTCCATGGTAGTACTGCCTTCACCAATAGTGATCAAGTTCAAAAATTCTTTGTAATCTTCCATTGAAGAAACGCAAAGCACATCTTTGAAATTCTTAGCTGCTGCTCTTATAAGTGAAATACCCCCAATGTCGATCTTTTCGATGATCTCCTGTTCTGAAGCTCCGGAAGCTACTGTTTTTTCAAAGGGATAAAGATCAACGATCACAATATCTAATTGAGGAATATCAAATTCTTCCAATTGGGCAACATCCCCATCATTATCCTGCCTGTTGAGGATACCGCCAAATACTTTTGGGTGTAAGGTTTTTACTCTGCCACCTAAGATGGACGGATAACTGGTCACTTCCTCTACAGGTACTACATCTAGTCCCAGAGATCGTATAAACGATTCTGTTCCACCGGTAGAATACATAGTGATTCCCAGTTCCTGAAATTTCTTAACGATAGGTTCTAAACCGTCTTTATGAAATACAGAAATAAGTGCGGAGGTAGCTTTTTTTACAGTGCCCATTTTCAATAGCTTTTAGTACTTGGATTAAGAACTCAAAGGTACTTTTTTAGCAGCTATGAAAATAAAGGTCTTATCAACAAAAAAGGGAAAGTTTTAAAGAATTTTGGAGACCTCCCGGTTTACGAATTCCAAAAATTGTTCATCTGCTTCTGTAAAAGGATCGGGCGTATTAGAATCTATATCGATCTGTCCTATATTCTCTCCATCTATAAAGAGAGGAACCACGATCTCAGCTTTTACATTGATGCTACAGGCAATGTAATTGTCCTGCGCCGCTACATCCGGGACCACAAAATTGGCATTACTTAGTGCGACCTGCCCGCAGATGCCTTTCCCGAATGGAATGATAATATGATCTGTAGGGGCTCCGGCATAAGGCCCTAATTTTAATTCTTCCTTTTCTCCATTGCGAAAATAGAATCCAACCCAATCGTAATGCGGAATTTCTGCCTTTAGCAATTCACATATTCCCAGCAGTTTAGCTTCTGTGGTTGTTTGTGTGTTCTGAAGTATTGCATGTACTTTAGAATGGAGGTGTTGAAACATCTTTTTTTTTGTAAAAATATAAAATTAGCGCTTAGAATATTAAAGATGTTATTCAAAGAAAAAGCCACTGTCCGAGAGGAAGTGGCTTCTACTTTTTAAACTTATTTTGATGCAGCTCTTACATCATTCCAGGCATTCCGCCTCCACCCATAGGAGGACCTGCTGGCGTATCTTCCTTGATGTCTGTAAGTGCACATTCTGTAGTAAGGATCATCCCTGCTACCGAAGCCGCATTTTCCAAGGCTATTCTCGTTACTTTCTTTGGATCTATGATTCCGGCCTTTATCATATCAACATATGTTTCAGACTTAGCATCATATCCGTAGTCTCCTTTACCATCTAAAACTTTAGCAACAACTACAGAACCTTCTCCACCTGCATTTTCAACAATAGTTCTTAATGGAGATTCAATGGCTCTTGCCACTATCTGCAATCCTGTTTCTTCATCCGGATTCTCTACTTTCACTTTTGCCAAAACAGATTTGGCGCGGAGAAAGGCAACACCTCCACCGGCAACAATTCCTTCTTCAACAGCAGCTCTTGTAGCATGCAGGGCATCATCTACTCTGTCTTTTTTCTCCTTCATCTCTACCTCTGAGGCAGCACCTACATACAACACAGCTACTCCTCCGGCTAATTTAGCCAAACGCTCTTGTAACTTTTCCTTGTCGTAATCTGAGGTTGTGGTCTCTATCTGAGATTTTATCTGATTTACACGGGTCTTGATGTCTTTTGCAGCACCTGCACCATTTACAATAGTGGTGTTATCTTTATCAATGGTTACCTTTTCACAGCTTCCCAACATATCTATAGTGGTATTCTCCATAGAGAAGCCCCTTTCTTCAGAAATAACAGTTCCCTTGGTAAGGATTGCGATATCTTCAAGCATTGCTTTTCTGCGATCTCCAAACCCAGGAGCTTTAACGGCTGCGATCTTTAATGATCCGCGTAGTTTGTTTACTACCAGGGTTGCAAGTGCTTCCCCGTCTACGTCTTCAGCAATGATCAATAAAGGCTTTCCGGATTGAGCCACAGGCTCTAATACAGGAAGTAGATCTTTCATTGTGGAGATCTTCTTATCGTACAATAAGATATATGGGTTATCCAGATCTGCGATCATTTTTTCTGAATCGGTCACAAAATATGGAGAAAGGTACCCTCTGTCAAATTGCATACCTTCTACTACATCTACATAGGTATCGGTTCCTTTAGCCTCTTCCACGGTAATGACTCCCTCTTTGCCCACTTTGTTAAAAGCCTGTGCAATAAGTTCTCCTATAGTTTCATCGTTGTTTGAAGAGATAGCAGCAACTTGTTTGATCTTCTCAGAAGAGTCACCTACTTTCTTAGTTTGCTTGGTAAGGTTTTCCACAATGGCTTCAACAGCCTTGTCAATTCCTCGTTTTAGGTCCATTGGATTTGCACCAGCAGCAACATTCTTCAGGCCTTCCTTAACGATGGATTGCGCCAGTACGGTAGCAGTTGTTGTTCCGTCTCCTGCGAGATCATTGGTCTTAGAAGCTACTTCTTTTACCATTTGAGCTCCCATGTTCTCCAGTGCATCTGCCAACTCTATTTCTTTAGCTACAGTTACCCCATCTTTTGTTACTATCGGAGCACCAAATGACTTGCTGATTATTACATTTCTTCCCTTAGGTCCTAAGGTAACCTTAACGGCATTGGCCAGGGCATCTACCCCTCGTTTTAAGCCGTCTCTTGCATCAATATCAAACTTTATTTCTTTTGCCATAATTCTGTTTGTTTTATTTTTTCAATAAGAACAATCTGCATCCACAGATTTTCCCTGAAGTTTTATTTATATGATTGCTAAAATGTCACTTTCACGCATCATTAGATAATCTGTGCCACCCAATTTCAGCTCTGTACCGGCATATTTTCCGTAAAGTACGGTATCACCTACCTTTACTGTGACCTTTTCATCTTTGGTTCCAGGGCCAACGGCCACTACCTTTCCTTTTTGTGGTTTTTCTTTGGCAGTATCCGGAATATATAGCCCAGAGGCAGTTTTAGTTTCTGCTGCCATTGGTTCAATAAGAACCCTATCTGCTAGTGGTTTGATGCTAAGTTTAGCCATATGTCTTTTTATTTTAATTTTTAAAATTCTGATTATTGATGGCAGAAATTATGCCAAGACCCAAAAACTGACAGTTTGTAAAATGAAAATGCCAGCTTGTCATTTTGGCTGGCATTTAAAGTGTCATTATAGTTCAATATATTATTGAATAGTATCCAGGGGACTTGTAGTGTCTGTTGGAACCACTTCCTCTGGAACAGTTTCCGGAACCGTAGTCTCAATATCATCACCTTGTAATAATTTGGAATCTGCTTCTCCAAAATTTCCCTTCAGGGCAACATTAGATAATAAGATAAGAACCACCAAAAGAGAGGCCAATGTCCAGGTACTTTTATCGAGAAAATCACCTGTTTTTTTAACCCCGCCTACAACTTGGGTTCCACCACCACCGAATGAAGAAGACAATCCGCCTCCTTTTGGGTTTTGGACCATTACGACCAATACCAGGAGAAAACATACTACGATTATAAGAACCAAGAATATTGTAAATGTGCTCATCTTACGAGTTTTCCTTTTGTAATTGCTTTACTGCTTTAATTCGGCTTGCAAAGAAACTACTTTTTTCCGGATATTTCAAACTTAAAATTTTATAGGCTTGAAGGGCTTTTTTGTATTTCTTTTGCTCTAAATAGACCCTGGCCAGCGTTTCTGTCATAAGCTCTTCAGAATCTATGGTGGTAGATTCCCTGATGTCTATTTTTGGGACACCTTCCTCATGTGGAACTATTTTTGGGTTTTCCTCCAGGAAGCGGTCTATCATTGCAAACTTTTTCTTCCTATCCGATTCCTCTGCAATAGGGAACTCCATATCTTCAGGGATCTTAGCCATTTCACTCTTTGCCGCTTTCTGTTGCTTTACAGGCTTGGTCCCGCTTAGTTGCAACCATTCCATAAAAGAGTGTTTTTCCTTCTTGGTAAAGGGTAAGGGCTGTCCTAATTCCAGGGCTTCTTTGGCTTGTTGCTTTTCTTTAGCAATTTTCTTATCTATTTCCGGGTCTTTAGATGCGAATAGGGAGGGGTCTAGTATAGCATCCGCATCTTTAGTAGTTCTTGGTAAAGGTTCATCTACAGATTCAACTATCAGTGTTGTATTTGTTTCCGGATTAGGCAATATCTCTTCTGCTTCAATTTCTTGTGCTTCCAGTGAAACTGTTTTTCCGGAAATCGTATCGGCAATAGAATTTTGAAGAAACTCCTCAGAGGTAATCAGATCGAACAACACATCCCGGTCTGCCGTATAGGCGGCAGTTACCTTAAGTGCATTGTTGTATTTAAAGCTGTTGAGGTTTTTAAGTCCTTTTAATTGTAAAGCACGAGCGGCCTGAAAGTAAGGATATTCTTTTACCACCTCTTCCAATTGCCGTGTTTGGATGGGTTCTACCACCTTGTCCGGATGTTGCAATAGATATGTAAAATCTGTTACCTTCATGTTCTACCAGTCTGCCAGGGATTCATTAAATATATCTTGATTGATACGTTCAAAGATGACCTGATGTGCTTCATCTCTAACGGTGGCTAATTGCGAGGTAGCCGGATAATCATAAAAGAAGGAAAACCGCTTTTCAAACTCGGCACCTTCCTTGGTCTTATTGAAAAAACGAACATTTATCGAAATACTAAGTCTGTTTTGTGCAGCATTCTGTTGGGCTGTAGCAGACATTGGCGACACCCTGTATTCTACGATCTCTCCTTCATAAAGCAGATCTCCATTAGAAGATACCAGATCCAGACTTGTCTGGTTTAGGATAAGGTCCTGCAAAGCAAGGGTGAATTCTCTGTCTAATCCAGGATCGAATGTAGATCCGGGACTTTGAGAAGCATAGTTTTGAAAATAGTTCACGGTAAATGTTTGTGCAGTACCAACGTCTCCCCCGGTAAAATTATAAACACCGCAACCTGTAAAAAGGGAGCTAATTAAAAAGGACAGTATAAGTATGCTACGTTTTTTTCTCACTATAAATCGTACTGTTTAATTTTTCGATACAGGGTTCTTTCAGAGATTCCCAATTCCGAAGCAGCCGCTTTTCGTTTCCCGCGGTTGCGTTCCAGAGATTTTTTAATAAGTTCTATCTCCTTTGCCTGTAAAGATAAGGTTTCTTCTTCTTGGATCTCCTCGGCAAAATGATACTTATCTTCCTGTGGAATTTCCTTCGGTTGCTCAACCCTGTTCTCATGCGGGGGCAATAATTCAACAGGTGTTGCTTCTTCCTCCACCTCTTCTCCGTTAGACCCGTATATTTTTCGAATTAGCGTTTCATTTTCCTCTTGTACTTTATCCGAATCTCCCGAATTGAGCATTTCCAGGGTTAATTTCTTAAGGTCGTTCAGATCTGCCTTCATATCGAATAACACTTTATAGAGGATCTCCCGCTCATTGCTAAAATCACCCTTTTTGGATTCACGCTCAATTACAGCAGGTAAATTTGAATCATTTGCATGAGGAAGGTATCCGTTTAGGGTTGAAAGTGAGATAGCTCTGCTTTCTTCTAATACAGATACTTGCTCTGCAACATTTCGCAATTGTCTGATATTTCCGGGCCAGCGATATTTTACCAGGAGTTGCACCGCATCATCATCTAAGCGTATAGTGGGCATTTTATATTTCTGTCCGAAGTCTGAGGCAAATTTTCTGAATAGAAGATGTATGTCGTCCTTTCGGTCTCGCAAGGGCGGAATATGGATCTCCACCGTGCTCAGACGGTAGTAAAGATCTTCTCTGAACTTTCCTTTTTTTATTGCGTCTATCATGTTCATATTAGTAGCCGCAACAATTCTAACATTGGTCTTTTGAACTTGAGAGGAGCCTACCTTTAAGAATTCTCCATTCTCCAGGACACGCAATAAACGTACCTGAGTAGTAAGGGGAAGTTCACCTACTTCATCCAGGAATATGGTCCCCCCGTCTGCCACTTCAAAATACCCGCTACGGGTTTGAGTAGCTCCTGTAAACGATCCTTTTTCATGACCAAACAGTTCACTGTCTATGGTGCCTTCAGGAATGGCGCCGCAGTTTACCGCTATATATTTTGAATGTTTTCTGTGAGAAAGGGCGTGCACTATCTTAGGCACCACTTCCTTACCAACCCCACTTTCTCCTGTGACTAACACAGAAATATCTGTTGGGGCCACTTGCAATGCCTTTTCAAGGGCACGATTCAATTTAGGGTCGTTTCCTATGATCCCAAAACGTTGTTTTATGGCTTGTACACTTTCCATTATCCGTTATTTTCTGTTAGGCCAAGGGCATCTCCAAAAAGAGTGGCCGAGGTACAATCCTTGATCTTTACATTTACAAAGTCTCCTGCTTTATAGTGTTCCTTTGGGAAGACTACCACAGTATTGGCTGAGGTTCGACCCATCCAGTGGGCGTCCGACTTCTTGGAAGAGCCTTCAATAAGTACCTCTACTGTTTTGCCCAAATATTGTTTTGTTCTGTATAAGCAGTGCTTTCTTTGCAGGTCTATGATCTCCTGCAGCCTTCTTTTCTTTACCGTTTCCGGAACATCATCCTTTAATTTCTTGGCAGCCATGGTTCCCGGCCTTTCCGAATAGGAGAACATAAAACCAAAGTCGTATTTTACATAGTCTATTAAAGAAAGTGTATCCTGGTGGTCTTTCTCAGTTTCAGTTGGGAAGCCTGCAATTATATCCTGACTTATACCACAATCTGGGATGATACTGCGAATATTGTCTATTAGGGTCATATATTCCTCCCTTGTATGAAGCCTGTTCATGGCTTTTAAGATGCGGTTGCTACCACTTTGTACCGGCAGGTGAATATGGTTGCAAATATTTTTGTAATTCGCCATTGTCCTTACCACCTCCAGCGTCATGTCTTGCGGATTAGACGTAGAGAATCGGATACGCATTTTTGGCTGTGACTCTGCTACCAACGCCAAAAGCCCTGAAAAATCTACGGCTGTGGCTTTTTGTATTTCTGAAGCTTTGTCGAGGTCTTTTTTTAAACCGCCTCCATACCAAAGATAGCTGTCCACATTCTGTCCCAGCAGGGTCACTTCGCGGTATCCTTGTTCCCATAAATCATTTACTTCCTGTACAATAGATTGCGGATCCCTGCTTCGTTCTCTTCCTCTAGTGAAAGGAACTACGCAGAAGGTGCACATATTATCACATCCTCTGGTAATAGAGACTAATGCCGTAACTCCGTTGGAGTTTAAGCGTACGGGTGCTATATCACCATAGGTCTCTTCCTTGGAAAGTATCACATTGACGGCATTTCTTCCGTCATCTATCTCCCGAATAAGATTAGGAAGATCTTTATAGGCATCTGGACCCACTACCATGTCTACAATTTTCTCTTCCTCCAGCAATTTACTTTTGAGTCGCTCTGCCATGCAGCCTAATACACCCACCTTCATATGTGGTTTGGTCTTTTTTACCGCATTGAATTTTTCTAGCCTCTTACGAACATTAGATTCTGCTTTTTCCCTGATAGAGCAGGTATTTACTAGGACAAGGTCTGCCTCTTCTAATTGATCTGTCGTATTAAAACCTTCATTAGCCAGTATGGAAGCAACAATCTCACTGTCAGAAAAATTCATCTGACAACCGTAGCTCTCTATGTATAGCTTACGATTGTTTTGTTGCGCTGTATCTAAGATAAGCGCTGAGCCCTGAACACTTTCATCAATTACTTTCTCCATTGTATAGATTGCGATACCTACTGATATTAGGACCGCAAAGGTAGTACAATATCTTTTTTTATGACAATATGACAGTTAAATGTTTTCTTAAAATTGAACGCAACGTGCCTACTTTTTACGTATCTATTCTAATATCTAACCTTTTAACCTTATTGCTATGAAATCTCTAAAGATCCTATTTTCCTGTTTTATCGTTTTCGGATTCCTTTCCTGTACGGAAGAGGATCCCGGAAAATATGCAGACTATCTGGTGGCTCGCCCTTTGACGATCTCCATGCAAGAATTCAAGAATGGGGTAGATATAGTAAGTCCTCAGCCCATTGCAGAATCCGGAAAAATTTATGCTTATGAGGATTATATTTTTGTAAATGATAAATTCCGGGGAGTGCATGTCATTGATAACAGCAACCCTGTTTCGCCAAGGAAAGTGTCTTTTATAAAAATTGCAGGTAATGTTGATATTTCAATTAAGAACAATTTTCTCTATGCCGATAGCCTAACAGACCTTATAGTGCTCGATATTTCTGATATCAACAACATTCAAATTGTTAATCGCCTGGAAAATGTATTGCGAGACAATGTGGTATGGCCGCTGGAAGCCGAAATTTTTGAATACGGGGATTGGAATAATGCAGAATAATGTGCTTATAGGATGGGAAGTAACCACTGAACGCCGGTTGGTGGAAGAGGTGCAACAGCGTTTTGAGGATATCTTAATGGCCAATGCAGCTGAAAATAGTGTTGGGCAAGGAGGATCTCTGGCCCGTTTTAAGATTGTGGCCAATTATTTATATGCCGTAGACAACCACAGTATCAATATTTTTGAGATATCTGATCTGGCAAATCCTCAGGATATGGAAGATGTGTATGCAGGTTTCGATATTGAAACTATTTTTAACCGAGGAGATCAATTATTCCTGGGCAGCAGAAGCGGGATGTATATATATGATATCACAGAACCATCTAATCCTAGCTTTATCTCAGAATTTCAACATGGCACTGCCTGCGATCCTGTTGTGGTAGCTGGCGACTATGCCTATATTACTTTGAGAGGCGGCAATAACTGTGGTGCAACTGAAAGCGGTCTGTTCCTTGTAGATATTTCAGATATTTCCAATCCTTTCCTTGAGGCCACCTACCCCATGGAAGAACCATATGGTCTGGGAATTATGAACAATACCCTTTTTGTATGCGATGGGAGTTTTGGCCTAAAAGTGTTTGATACAACCAATGTTCCCGATCTTGTTGCAATACAGAATTTTGAGAACATTACTACTTTTGATGTAATTCCTTTACAGGATCATCTTTTAATGGTGGGTGAAGGAACCCTCTATCAGTATTCTTATTCTGATATGAGCATTGAACTCATTAGTTCTATGTCCCTTAATTAATTACAAGCTGTAAAGGGCTGATTCTTCTGCGAATAACAAGGTCTATTTTATGCCTCATTGTGGATAAAAGAAAGCAAATCAAAATTTTGCTATACTTTTGTGACTTCAAAAATCAATGAATGGCTAAGAATTTAGTAATTGTGGAATCACCCGCCAAGGCGAAGACTATTGAAAAATTTCTGGGTAAGGATTTTAAGGTAGAGTCGAGTTTTGGGCATATTGCGGATCTTCCTTCCAAGGAATTGGGTGTGGACGTAGAGAATGATTTTTTACCCAAATACATCGTTGATAAAGATAAAAAGGCACTGGTAAAAAAATTAAAGGATCTGGCTAACAAAGCAGAGATGATTTGGTTAGCGAGTGATGAGGATCGGGAAGGAGAGGCAATATCCTGGCATTTAGCAGAGACCTTAGGCCTGGATAAGAATAAGACCAAACGAATTGTTTTTAACTCCATCACAAAATCAGCAATTCAGAAAGCCATAGAAAACCCAAGGGAGATCAATTACGATTTGGTCAATGCTCAGCAGGCCAGGAGAGTTTTAGACAGATTGGTAGGGTATGAACTTTCTCCTGTATTATGGAAAAAAATTAAGCCGGGCCTTTCTGCGGGGCGTGTGCAATCTGTGGCTGTCCGACTTATAGTTGAACGGGAACGATCTATAGAGGCCTTTACTCCGGAAGCATCTTTTAAGATAAGTGCAGAATTTAAAACAGAAAAGGGAGAGGTTTTTAGTGCGAAGCTTTCAAAGACCTTTACAACTAAACAAGAGGCAGAGACCTTTTTAAAGCAAAATCTTAAGGCGAATTTTTCAGTCGCTTCACTAGACAAGAAACCAGCTAAAAAATCCCCGGCAGCTCCTTTTACCACCTCAACATTGCAACAGGAAGCTTCCAGAAAATTATATTTCTCAGTAGGCAGGACCATGCAAGTGGCTCAACGATTATATGAAGCGGGGTTGATCACTTACATGAGAACAGACAGTGTAAATCTGTCTAAGGAAGCCATTAATGAAGCCAAGCAAGCCATTGTTACTAATTATGGCGAAAAATATAGCAAGGTCCGAAATTATAAAGGGAAGAGCAAAGGGGCTCAGGAGGCTCATGAGGCCATTCGCCCAACAGATATGACCCTGCAATCCCCAAAGGTGGAACGAGATCAGGCAAAGTTGTATGAACTGATCTGGAAGAGAACACTGGCCTCACAAATGGCAGATGCCGAATTGGAACGTACAAACGTAAAAATCAAGACCAATACGCATAAAGAAGAATTTACGGCCAATGGCGAGGTAATTAAGTTTGATGGTTTCTTAAAAGTATATCTGGAGGGGAAAGACGAGGAAGATCTGGCGGAAGAGCAGGAAGGATTGCTCCCAGCTTTGAAAGTAGCTGATACCTTATATAATACCTATATAACCGCAACGGAACGATTTACCAGACCTCCCTATAGATATACGGAGGCAACTTTGGTAAAGAAGCTGGAGGAATTGGGTATTGGAAGACCTTCAACCTATGCACCTACGATCTCTACAATTCAGAACAGAGGCTATATTGAGAAAGGTACTGTAGATGGCACTGAAAGAGCGTATACACAATTAGTGTTGGAGAATGATTCGATCAACGAAAAACAACTAACTGAAACGGTAGGTTCTGATAAAGGAAAAATGGTGCCTACAGATATTGGTCTTATTGTGAATGACTTCCTGGTAGCTCATTTCGGGAAAATCCTGGATTACCATTTTACTGCTAAGGTTGAAAAAGATTTTGATGAGATTGCCTCTGGGGAAGAAGATTGGCAAAAGGTGATGAAAGATTTTTATAAGGACTTCCACCCCAATGTGGTCGATGTAGAGGAAAATGCGGATCGTGCCAGTGGCGAACGTGTCCTGGGGACAGATCCAAAAACAAAAAGACAGGTCTCTGTACGCTTAGGTCGCTTTGGACCTATGGTTCAAATAGGCACAGTAGAGGATGAGGAAAAGCCATTATTTGCCAGTTTACTGCCAGACCAATCTATAGCTACTGTCACCTATGAAGATGCTATGGAACTTTTTAAACTACCCAGAAAATTAGGGGTATATGAAGGAGAAGAAGTGGAGGCCAATGTAGGTCGTTATGGCCCTTATGTTCGCTTTGGAAAGAAATTTGTTTCCCTGGAGAGTGGAGAAAGTGCCATGGATATAGACCTGGACAGAGCTATTGAATTAATAAAGGCCAAACAAAAGGCCGATGCGCCCATCGCTACCTACGAAGAAAAAGATGTCACCAAAGGAACGGGGAGATTTGGACCTTTTATTAAATGGGATGGTATGTTTATCAATGTTAACAAGAAATACGATTTTGATAACCTTTCTGAAGATGATATAGCCGAATTGATTGAGGCTAAAAAGAAGAAGGAAGCAGAGCGTGTAGTAAAGGAATGGCCCGAAGAAGGCATTCGTATAGAAAAAGCACGTTGGGGCAGGCACAACATCATCAAAGGTAAATTAAAGGCAGAACTGGCTAAGGAAGTAGATGTCATCAATTTTAGTCTGGAAGATGCTCAGGGTCTCCTTGAAAAGAAAAAACCCAAGAAAAAAACCAAGAAAAAAAGTAACCCACCTTTCTTGCGTTATCCTATGGCATTCGATTTTTTAGTACCGGTAGAAGACAAGGCCCTCGCTCACTGTGAGTTGTTGCCACCGCAGTCGTTAGGTAAGAATGTTTTTAAACATACCAATCGAGATGGCCTTCCTGTTCTTGCCAATGCATCCTTTGCTATCATGGGGGTCAACGAATCCCGAAATGCTTTTGAAAAGAAACCAGAAAAACTGGCCATAGTAGAGATCCGCATACAGCTCTACAAGCTAATGATGGGGAACTGGAATGTGAACATCGTAGACCTCGGAAATGTGGAAGAAGGTGAGACCGTAGAGGATACGTATTTTGTGGTAAAAGAAATTGTTGCTGGATTACTTGAAGAAAATGTTATACCTATTATAATAGGTGCCACCCAGGATATTACCTATCCTACCTACCGGGCTTTTGATAAACTAAAGACCATGATCAACCTGGTGTCTGTAGATAGCCGGTTCGATTTTGGCGCGGACGAAGAGCTTATTTCTTCCAGTTCCTATATGAGTAAGATCATCACCGAGAAGCCCAACAATCTTTTTAATTTCTCCAATATTGGGTACCAGAGTTATTTCAATGCCCAGGAAGAGATAGATCTTATGGAACGGCTATTCTTTGATGCCTATCGATTAGGAGCCATTACTTCAGATATTTCTTTGGCAGAACCCGTATTGCGAAATGCCCATATAGTTAGTATGGATGCCCGGGCTATTAAAGCCAGTGAAATTGGCCTATCCACAAATTTTTCGCCAAATGGATTTGACGGAAGAGAGATCTGTGCTATCGCAAGATATGCAGGGATCAGTGAAAACGTAGCCGTTTTTGGTATCTATGAAAGCGAGAATACCCAGCAATCATTTCAATTGGTAGCCCAGATCATCTGGTACTTCATGGAAGGCTACAACTTCAGGATCAAAGAAAGGCCTAGTGCCAGCAGTAAGGACTTCACAAAGTTCATAGTGCCAACAGACACTGAAGAATTGGTATTCTTCAAAAGTCAACTTACCCAAAGATGGTGGGTAGAAGTCCCACCTTTTGTTTCTTCACATACTAAATCAAATTCACCTGCGTTATTACCTTGCACTGAGCAGGACTATTTGGACGCGTGCGATCAGATTATTCCTGAGCGGTGGTTTAAGGCCTATAAGAAAGGTTTAAACTAAACATGAATTTTTTTATAAGGAAGACCAGTAGCGCACAATAATTTATTCAAAAAGTAGTTTTAGAGAATAATAAATGTGATTACTGTTTAAAGTCTAAATCGAAATTTAACCTAAAGTATGAAGAAGCTATTGTTGTTATCTATAGCGTTTGTTTTTTTACTATCGAGTTGTGGTTCAAAAACAAAAGGAGAACTAGTGGGAGTCCAAGGTAAAAAATGGCATCCCGAAAAACCATATGGAATGGAGCTCATACCAAGAGGCGCATTTATCATGGGTAAAAGCGAGGAAGATATGGCTCAGGTTCTCAATGCCCCTACCAAAACAGTTACTGTTAGATCGTTCTATATGGATGATACAGAAATAACGAACAGTGAATATCGCCAGTTCGTTCAATGGGTTCGCGATTCTATCGTGAGAACCAATCTGGCTATATTTGCTGATGAATTAGGATTGGGTCCGGAAGATGGAGGAATTGGTGATTTTGCATTTAAAAGTGCCGATACTACCAGAATGTCTGTCTATGAAAAATACATGCTCGATAATTATTCGGGTATGGGTGAAACAGGATACGAGGGCTTTAAGTTAAATACGGAGGAAGATCTGGTTTGGGATACCTCAGATTACCCGGATGAGTATTATGCTGAGGTAATGGATTCATTGTATATTCCTGAAGAGGAGTCATATAATGGGCAACGTATTATAGATGTAACCAAATTAAAGTACAAGTATACCTGGATGGATATTGAGGCTGCAGCCAGAACCAGAGATACGCGAAGAAAAGAATTTATTAAGACCGAAGAATTGGAGATCTATCCGGATACAACCGTGTGGATCCGCGATTTCGAATATTCTTATAATGAACCTATGCACAATGATTACTTCTGGCACGATGCCTATAGTGATTACCCTGTAGTAGGTATTTCCTGGAAGCAAGCCAAAGCCTTCTGTCATTGGAGAACAAAATTTAAGAATGACGATCAAAAAAGCAGTGGCAATCAGTTTGTAAACCAATTCCGTTTACCTACGGAAGCAGAATGGGAATATGCAGCAAGAGGAGGTATTGAAGGAGGTACATATCCATGGGGTGGTCCTTATGTAATCAGTGATACCGGTTGCTTTATGGCAAACTTTAAACCACAACGAGGAGATTATGCTGCAGATGCTGCCCTATATACAGTAGAAGCAAAGTCGTATGAGCCGAATGACTTTAACCTGTATAATATGGCAGGGAACGTTTCGGAATGGACCAACAGTAGTTATTTCCCCGGATCTTATGAATATGCGTCTACCATGAATCCGAATGCAGATTCTGGAGATAATGCCAGAAAAGTGATACGAGGAGGTTCCTGGAAAGATGTTGCCTACTTCCTACAAGTAAGTACACGGGATTATGAATACAAAGATTCTGCCAGGAGTTATATAGGTTTTAGAACTGTACAGGATTATATGGGAGAAGAAGATTCAACACAATAAAAGAATACTAATAAAGATCAAACAAAAACCAAATACTTATTATTAAACTTAAATTAAATCTTAGAATTATGGCACAGTCAAAATCAACAAAAAAATTATTTAACATGGCCTACGGGCTGGGTGCGTCAGTGGTAATCATTGGTGCACTATTTAAAATCCTTCACTGGGAATTTGGTCCGCTAACAGGTGGATTATTACTCGCTGTAGGTCTTATTACAGAGGCCCTTATTTTCGCTATCAGTGCATTTGAACCAGTAGACGATGAATTCGATTGGTCTTTGGTATATCCGGAATTAGCTGGAGGAGAGTCTTCAGGTAAATCTAAATCTGATGCTAAAGAAGCAGAAGGATTATTATCTAAAAAATTAGATCAATTATTAAAAGAAGCAAACATCGATGTTGAATTGATGAATAGCTTAGGAGATAGCATTCGTAATTTTGAAGGTGCTGCCAAAGGTATTGCCCCTTCTGTAGATGCTATTGAGTCTACTAAGAAGTATTCTAATGAAATGTCTCAGGCTGCTGCTCAGATGGAGTCTTTGAATAGTTTATACAAAGTACAATTAGATAGTGCTAGCAGACAAGCCTCTATTAACGAGGAAGTTGTTCAAAATGCTGGTGCCCTAAAAGATCAAATGGAATCGTTGGCCTCTAACCTTTCATCCTTAAATGGTGTATATGGTGGTATGTTGTCTGCTATGAGCAAAAACTAATTAGTCGCGAATTATAAACCCAAATCAAGTTATTAATCCAAACTAATTAGAAAACATGGCAGGAAAAGCAACACCACGTCAGAAGATGATCAACTTAATGTATTTGATCTTTATCGCAATGCTGGCGCTGAATATGAGTAAGGAAGTTTTGGCCGCTTTTGGTCTAATGAACGAAAAGTTCGAAGCTTCTAACGAAAAGACCGCGGAAAGCAATATCGCATTTCTTAGTGGTCTAGAAACCAAGGCATCTGAAAATGCGCGAAAAATTTGGTCCTCTTTACAAAGATGCAGTGAAGATCAAAGAATTGTCACAATGATTATTTCAATTATATTGAAGAGATTAAAACCTCAATGACCAAAGAATTGGATGATCCAAAGGACTATGTGGTCATGGATAAAGCCGATTATCTGGATCAGAAATTCTTCCAGGGAGACAATCTTGCTCCTGAAGGAAAAGAATTCTTGCAAAGGATTGAGGATTATAAAACTCAGATCACCGCTCTATTACCGGCAAACTTTACTGAAGTACGTAGTGCTGTAGCTGCCAGATTTCAAACTGGTGACGAAAACGGCAAAGTAGAACGTAGAGATGGCGTAAAAGTAGATTGGATCAATTATCATTATGAAGGATACCCATTAGTGGCTTCTTTGGCAAACTTAAGTAAGATGCAATCTGATATTAAGTCTACTGAAGAAGATGCCTTAAAAGCAATGCTACAGGGACAGTTAACCTCAGAAGTTTCTATGACAAATTATACCACCTTGTTGGAGCAGGAGAAATCTGCGTTCTATACAGGTGAAAAATTTGCAGGATCTGTTGTATTAGGTCGTAAAGATGCAACTACAAAGCCTAATGAAGTAAATCTTACTTTAGATGGTAGACCTTTAAAAGAAGGTAAGGACTATGAGATCAATGAAGGACAGGTAAAGCTACTGGTTAGTGCCGGTGCTGCTGGTGATCATAAGATTGAAGGTAACCTTGTCTTTATTCAGGATGGAGAACGTACGGAAGTACCTGTATCTTCAGTATTTGCTACAATTACAAAGCCAAATGCAGCAGTAATATCTGCCGATAAGATGAATGTGGTATACCGTGGGGTTGCTAACCCTATGACCATTTCTATTCCTGGTATTCCAGATAATAAAGTATCTGCGAGTGCATCAGGTCTTAAAAGGCTGAGTGGAAGCAAATACATCATGAATCCTGGAAAAGGAAGAGAAGTAACCATCAATGCCTCTGGTGTATTGCCAGATGGGAAGCGTATAAATACGCCTGCTACATTTAGGATCAAGGATATTCCAAGACCTGCAGGAACTGTGCGAGGTGAATCTGGAAGTTCCAAGATGCCTAGACGTAACCTTGAAATTGCTACCATTGGAGCCTTGTTGGAAGATTTCGACTTTGACCTGAATCTTGCAGTAAGCGGATTTAAGTTTAAAGTTCCTGGTCAGCCTTCAGTAGTTGTTAAAGGAAACAAATTAGATACTAGAGCAAAGTCGGCCCTAAAAAGAGCTAAAAGAGGTGATGCTGTACAAGTATTTGATATTGAAGCCTATATTACAAATAACAAGACCTATAAGCTTAAGAGAGTATCTCCCATTGTTGTGGAGATCACAAACTAAGAATAGTTAGTAAAATTGAATTTTATGAATTGGAAGAATGTTTTAATTGTTGGAGCCGTTTCTTTGTTACCAATGTCCATCCTGGCTCAGGCTAATATCCTGAATGCCAAGAAACCAGATGAGATTGGGAAGAAGACTCAGAATCAGTTGGCCATGGACGATGATGCGCCCTTAGATTACGGGTACGTGGACGATAGAGATATTCTCTGGTCCAAGACCATCTGGGAAGTTATCGATCTTGATGAACGGGTGAACTTTGCCCTCTACTATCCGACGGATACCGTTGATATAGGAGCTGATAGAAGATCGCTCTATGATGTTTTTCTTAAGAACATCAGGAACGGAAAACTAAAAGATGTCTATGTGGATTCCTATTTCACAGAAAGAAGGAAATTCGAAGACCTCAAAGCAACCCTCACAAGGGTAGATACTACAGATCTGGGATACGAACAGATAAATGCCGGGGAAGCGCTTTCTCCCGAATATGTTAACAAGAGAGAGATCACTGCGGCAGATATTGAAGAGTATCGTATAAAAGGTATTTGGTATTTTGACAAGCGCCAGGGAGAATTGAAGTATCGCCTCCTGGGGATTGCACCAGTAGCTCCGGATGTAAACTTTGTGGATGACGAATCCATGAATCCTGCCGATAATAAGGTAGCATTGTTCTGGGTATGGTTTCCAAGTGCAAGGAAGATCCTGCATGATGCCAAGGTGTTTAATCAGCGAAATTCTGCTCAACCAATAACATATGATATGTTGTTGAATGCAAGAAGGTTTAACGCAGTCATCTACAGGGAGGACAACGTTCACGGAGACCGTTCTATAGATGATTATGTAGCCGATAATGCCTTGTTCCAACTACTGGAGTCTAATCGTATCAAAGAAGCGATTAGAGACAGGGAACAAGATATGTGGGCCTATTAAAACACTTAATTTTATTCCAATTCAATTATAAAATGGAAACGTCGCTCTTAATGGAGCGGCGTTTTTTATTTTTGTACCATGATAGATTACCTTGTGGTAGGCCTCGGTTTGGCCGGTATTTCCTTTTGCGAGACCCTTGAACAACACGGGAGATCTTATAAGGTGATCAATGATGATTCCCAACAAGCTTCCATTGTGGCAGGTGGGTTGTACAACCCGGTCATTCTTAAACGATTTACACTTGCCTGGATGGCCCACGAACAATTAGAACTGTTGGGGCCATTTTATTCAAAACTAGAAGAGAAACTGGGTGTTACGCTAGATCATAGACTTCGCGTCTTTCGAAGATTTGCCAGTATAGAAGAACAAAACGGATGGTTTGAAGCTTCAGATAAGACCGCATTGAGCGCATTGATGTCCACCACACTTATTGCTGATACAAATAATGCCATTGACGCCCCATTTGGATATGGGGAAGTCCTGGGAACCGGGCGCATTGACACCCGCTTGTTACAGACTACATATGAAAAGTATCTGGCAGTGAAAAATCTTTTGCGAAGCGAATCTTTTCAATATGATCTGTTGGAGATAAAAGAAAATGAAGTAGTGTATAAAGACCTTCGGGCAAAACAGCTAGTATTTGCTACCGGTTTTGGACTACAACAGAATCCTTATTTCAATTACCTTCCTTTAAACGGTACCAAAGGTGAATTGCTCACCATTAAAGCCCCTGAGCTGAAAGAAACGAATGTTATTAAGTCTTCAGTGTTTATTATTCCCCTCGAAGAGGATACCTACCGAATTGGGGCCACCTATAAATGGCAGGACAAGACCAACGAACCAACGGCAGAGGCGAGGGAGGAACTGGAGACAAAGTTAAAGACCTTTCTTAGATGTGAATATGAGGTGATACGCCATGTGGCGGGAATGCGACCTACAGTGGCAGACAGAAGGCCCTTGGTGGGGCAACATCCTGTTCATAAACCTCTTTTTGTGCTGAATGGATTTGGTTCCAGGGGGGTTATGATAGGCCCCTATGCATCGAAGGCCTTGTATAATTTTATTGAAAATGACGCGGCATTGAACCCTGAAATGGATATTTCCAGATTTAGAAAGAGATATGGTAAAGATTAGCCTTTTGCTGCAGTAGGATCATAACTTATAAAGATATTGATCCAAATATTTCTGGATAAACGTATAATAACAGGCAAAAATACCACCATAGTAATAACAATACTTATAAAAGTGGCACGTAAACTGGCATTTAAGAGTAAAAAAGAAATTACAAAAGCGGCCATCGCAAAGGCAATCCCTACTGCATAGCTCACATACATGGCCCCGTAAAAGAAAGACGGTTCTATCTTGTACTTGGTATTGCAATGAGAACAGCGTTCCTGCATCTCAAAAAGTGAACCCATTCTATAGGGATTCTGATAGGCATACATGCTCTCCAAATGGCATTTAGGACAACTTCCTGTTAAAATGCTGTAGAGTTTGTTTCCTTTTTTTAACATTTGCAAAAATTTTGTTCAAAGATACTTTTTTGCCTCATCCTTCAATGTAACCACAGTCACAATAATGCTGAATGTTCACAATCTTTCCGTTTCTTTCTCTGGCGAATATTTATTTGAGGAGATCGCCTTTCGCCTTAATCCTGGTGATAGGGTAGGACTTATTGGCAAAAATGGTGCTGGGAAATCTACACTATTGAAATTGCTATCCGGGGAGGTAGCACCAGATTCAGGCACTATTGCGTCTGATAAAGAGGTCAGAATTGGTTTTCTCAGGCAGGATATTGATTTTGATGAGGGTCATACGGTCTTGGAAGAGGCATATAAGGCTTTTGAACAATTGCAGGTCATGGAGGGTAAACTTGCCCATATCAATGAACAGCTCGCAGAAAGAACCGATTACGAGAGTGATGGCTATCATCAATTGATGGTAGACCTTAATGATTATACCCATCAATACGAGATCCATGGAGGATATAACTATCAGGGTGATACAGAAAAGATCTTATTGGGCTTAGGATTCAGGCGGGAAGATTTTGATAAAAAAACCGATACTTTTTCCGGGGGCTGGCGTATGCGCATCGAATTGGCCAAATTATTACTTCAGAAGAATGATGTGCTACTGTTGGATGAACCCACAAACCACCTCGATATTGAATCTATTTTATGGCTAGAACAATTCTTAACGGGTTTTGCAGGGGCTATAGTGATCGTCTCTCATGATAAAATGTTCCTGGATAATGTAACTAACAGAACCATTGAGATCTCCCTTGGCAGGATCTATGACTACAATAAACCTTATTCACAGTTTCTGATACTTAGACAAGAGATCAAAGAGCAACAAATGAATGCCCTTAAGAATCAGGAACGAGAGATACAGCAGGCCGAAAGACTTATTGAAAAGTTTAGAGCAAAAGCCTCCAAAGCATCTATGGCCCAATCGCTGATAAAGAAGTTAGACAGGATGGATCGCATTGAAGTAGATCAATCCGATCACAGTGTGCTAAAGGTAAAGTTTCCTGTATCTGTAGTGCCTGGAAAAATAGTTGCAGAAGTAGAGAACTTATCTAAAAATTACGGGGCCAAGGAAGTATTGAAGGACATCGACCTTTTGCTGGAAAGAGATAGTAAGACAGCCTTTGTGGGCCAGAATGGACAAGGAAAAACTACCCTGGCAAAGATACTGGTAGGGGAAATTCCTTATGATGGTCATGTAAAATTAGGCCACAATGTTCAGATCGGATATTTTGCCCAGAATCAGGCAGAATACCTGGATGGAAATAAAACGGTTCTTGATACCATGATCGATGCGGCCAACGAAAAGAATAGAAGTAAGGTAAGGGACATTCTTGGTTCCTTTCTCTTTAGCGGGGAAGACGTAGATAAGTATGTAAAAGTACTGTCTGGAGGCGAACGCAACAGATTGGCATTGGCTAAAATGTTGTTACAGCCCTTTAATGTGTTGGTAATGGACGAACCAACGAATCATTTAGATATCGCATCCAAGAACGTGTTAAAGCAGGCCCTCATCAACTTTGAAGGAACCTTAATTGTGGTTTCGCATGACAGGGATTTTCTACAAGGCCTTACCAATAAGGTGTATGAGTTTAAAGACAAGAAGATCAAAGAGTATTTGGGTGATATCAATTACTTCCTGGATGAGCGCAAGGCTGAAGATTTTAGGGCTATTGAGAAAAAATCGGTCAAAGCAGCACAAAAAAAGCAATCTGCTCAGGCTGAAAAGCCCTACCATGATCAGAAAAAGTTAAAAGGCCTAAAAAATAAGTTAAGCAATTTGGAAAGTGAGATAGGGGTCCTGGAAAAAGAGATTTCAGACATTGATCATGAATTGCTGATGAACTACGATCATACCATAGCACTACCTAATTTTTTCGATGGGTATCAAAAAAAGAAAAAACGATTGGAATCCTTGATGAAACAGTGGGAGGATCTTACTTTAAAGCTAGAGAATTAAGCGGTTGAAAACCTTTTTGTAGTCCACCTTTTTTGTTCACCACAAATTATCATAGTTTCACAACAAATATGAACCGTTCGTCGGAAAAAATGACATCCAATCCCTACATTACGGTATATTTGTAGGGTAATTCCTAACTACATTATAAGATTTAGTTGTACAATTTTCTTGACGCTCAAATTTTAACACTATGAAAAATACACTGATCCTTTTGATTGTTTTGCTCAGCTCCTCGGTTTTTGTATTTGCCAGGGTAAGTAAGGCCGAAACGAAGGCGCTCTTGGATTTTTATGAGAGCACTAATGGTGCGGAGTGGGTTAGAGGATGGGATTTAGATGCCCCAGTTACACAATGGTATGGGGTGAAGGTGGAGAATGACCATGTAGTAGAGATCAATCTTTTTAGAAATAATTTAAAAGGTGTTCTGCCTGCCAGTTTTGGAAAGTTGATTCATCTTAGAGTGCTTAATCTGGCCTTTAATGGTTTAACAGGAGAACTTCCAGAGTCCATTGCTAATTTGGAAAGCCTGGAAGTACTAAAGATTGAGATGAACAGATTTAAGGGTGCTTTACCGGCGTCCTTTGGCGAACTGACAAATCTAAAAGAACTCACGGCCTTTAATAATTTCTTTTCCGGGAGTATACCCGAAAGTATGGGTGAGTTGACAAAATTGAAAGTATTAAACCTTTCCAGTAATAATTTAAAAGGGGCCATTCCGGAGGCCTTAGGAAAACTAAGCGAGCTCGAAAGTCTTGGTCTTTTTGAAAATACTCTGGAAGGCGCTATTCCTCGAGAATTTGGAAAATTAGTTCAGCTAAAGGAACTAATCTTGGCCAATAACCAGTTAGATGGTGAGATCCCTGCAGAATTCAGCCAATTGGCCAGTCTGGAGATCCTTCAGATCCAAAACAATAAGTTTAATTCTCTAAAGAACTTAGAGACAATGAATACAAGGCAATTCCTGGTATTCGATTATGACAAAGGAGATCTTAAGCTGAACTTTAAGGAGATCGATTTTAAGAAAACACGGGTCGTTGAAACAATGTTTGACGACGATGATCCAGACCATGATTAATAAGTTTTAAGTTGGTTAGCTATTAAAAAAGGGATGTGAAAACATCCCTTTTTTTTGTTCTGTAGTATCTACAAATAGTTAAACGAAAATTAAGATTTATTTAACTATAGTTGCATATGCAACTATATAATATTTATCTAATTTTGCCGAATGCAAGAAATGGAATTAGAGATAGATTTTGAAAAGTCACTTGGGCCATGGATAGGGAAGACTTCGAAAATAGTGGATTACTATTTCCATGAAGCGTTTCAACAGCATGGATTGGATGTCAGTAAAGAACAAATGATCGTTTTGAAGAAACTTCACCAAGAGGATGGTCTTAATCAGAATGAATTAGCGCATTTAACATGGCGCGATAAATCTTCCCTGGCCAGGTTATTGGCCAAGATGGAACGCAAAGGGTATATAATCAGAAGGCATCACGATTTAGACAAACGGGTAAACCTCGTTTATCTGACCGAGAGGGGTAGGGAAATATTCCGGAATACCCGTCCTATCATACAAAATGCAATAGATATAATGGAAAAGAATATC
This sequence comes from uncultured Flavobacteriaceae bacterium, assembly GCA_963796935.1. Classification (GTDB taxonomy): domain Bacteria; phylum Bacteroidota; class Bacteroidia; order Flavobacteriales; family Flavobacteriaceae; genus Muriicola. The sequence continues at coordinate 102,831 of CAWCNT010000012.1, read as the reverse complement.
AGTAAATCTGAAATTAAACGCATGATTGAAATTCTGAAACGGATTCAAAATAATTTTACTTTAGAAATAGCCTCACAACAAGAACCCATACAATGAGAAAAATAATTTTATCAATAGTAGGAATCCTAATAATTGTATTGGGTATCTTTTTAGCGAAACAGATAGTTGATAGTAAAACTAGTTCAAAACCAAGGGTAGAAAAAGTCGTAAAGACCGTTTTTACCCAGACCGTAACTAATGGAACAGTAGCAATCATTGTACCGGCAAATGGCAATCTAACTGCCAAGCGCAGGGTAGAACTTTATGCAGAGGTTCAGGGAGTATTTAAAAAAGGAAACAAACTCTTTAAAGCAGGACAGCCATACAGCAGTGGAGAAACTATTATTCGGATAGATGCCTCGGAGTATTATGCCAGTGTACAATCTGCTAAGAGTAATTTATACAATTTAATTACCTCAATTATGCCTGATCTTCGGCTTGATTATCCTGAGGTATATCCCAAATGGCAAACGTACCTATCCAATTTTGATATGGATAAAACAACGCCCGACCTTCCGGTGATGACAACAGAAAATGAGAAGTACTTCATTTCCGGGCGTGGTATTCAAACCAACTATTACAACGTTAAAAATCTTGAACAACGCTTAAGTAAGTACACCATTAGAGCGCCCTTTAGTGGAATTCTAACAGAGGCACTGGTGACAGAAGGTTCTCTGGTAAGATCGGGTCAAAAACTGGGAGAATTTATAAACACAGATGTTTATGAATTAGAAGTGGCCGTCAGCAAAACCTTTAGTGATCTTTTAAAAGTAGGAGAAGTGGTGAACCTGGTGACTCTAGATCGTACCAAAACATATAAGGGAAAAGTTACAAGGATAAATGGTAGTGTAGATCAGGCAACTCAAACCATAAAGGCATTTATTGAAGTAAGTGATAGCGATCTTAAAGAAGGAATGTATTTAGAGGCAAATTTAAATGCCAAACAAGAGACCAATGCTATTGAAATAGACAGAAACTTGCTGTTGGAAAATAATAAAATATTTGTTGTCCGCGATACAATCTTAGATCTAATTGATGTAAAACCCGTGTATTTTTCAGACAAGAAAGTAGTTTTAAAAGAAGTGCCAGATGGCATTACAATAATAACTAAACCAGTAGTTGGGGCATATGCCGGCATGCTCGTAAAAGAATATAAGGAGGAGACTGCTCAAAATATTGAACAATGAGAAATATCATCGCATATTTTATAAGATATCATGTAGCGGTCAATGTAGTGATCATTGCCTTTTTTATATTTGGAATTGTGGGAGCATTGTCCTTAAAATCTTCCTTCTTTCCACTGACCGATTCAAAGAACATATCAATAAACATAACCTATCCCGGGGCTTCACCTCAAGAGATTGAAGAAGGGATCGTTTTAAAGATCGAAGATAATTTAAAAGGGCTTGAAGGTGTAGATAGGGTAACCTCTACCTCCAGGGAGAATAGTGGTAGCATCAATGTAGAAATTGAAAAAGGTCGGGATATAGACTTTATGCTCTTACAGGTTAAAAATGCTGTAGACCGGGTACCAACATTCCCAACGGGTATGGAACCCTTAATAGTCTCAAAATTAGAAGTAGTAAGGCAGACCATCAGCTTTGCAATAAGCGGGGATAACATTCCTTTAGCAACTTTAAAGCAGATAGGGCGTCAAATTGAAAATGATATAAGGACTATTGATGGAATATCCCAGATTAATGTTTCAGGATATCCGCAGGAAGAGATAGAAATTGCTGTAAATGAAAACAGCCTGCTGGCTTATGGTATGTCCTTTACTGAAGTGGCACAAGCCGTTTCTAATGCCAATATTCTGGTAACAGGGGGGAACATAAAGACAGATGCAGAGGAGTATCTTATCAGGGCTAATAACAGGTCCTATTATGGAGATGAACTTTCCAATGTAATCATACGGGCCGATGCCTCAGGTCAAACAATCAGACTTAAGGATGTGGCAGTTGTCAGGGACCGTTTTTCGGAAACTCCCAACGCTTCTTATTTTAATGGTAATCTCTCTGTAAATACAACCATAACAAGTACCAATACGGAAGACCTTATTTCTTCTGCTGAAAAAGTTAGAAACTATATTGAGGAGTTTAATCAGAAATACAATAACGTTAAATTAAATGTGGTTAGTGACTTGTCCGTAACACTAACGGAACGTACTAAATTACTGACCGAGAATGCAATTATGGGGATGACCCTCGTCCTTATTTTCCTGTCCCTATTTCTAAACACACGATTGGCATTTTGGGTGGCTTTTGGTTTGCCAATATCGTTTTTAGGGATGTTTATTTTCGCAGGGTATTTTGATGTAACTATCAATGTTTTATCACTCTTCGGTATGATCATCGTGATCGGTATTTTGGTTGATGATGGAATTGTGATAGCCGAGAATATTTACCAGCATTATGAAAAAGGAAAAACACCCGTACAGGCCGCTATAGATGGCACTATGGAGGTGCTTCCTCCTATTGTATCTGCAATAATAACAACGATACTGGCCTTTTCTATTTTCCTGTTTCTGGACGGTAGAATTGGAGAATTCTTTGGAGAGGTATCGGTCATTGTAATACTCACACTTGCTGTTTCACTAATTGAAGCACTGATCATATTACCTGCGCATTTGGCGCATTCTAAGGCCTTGCAACCTGTGAATAATAAGCCCAAGAAAGGCATAGCCAAGCTCTTTTCCAAATTAAGGGGTATAAACAGAGCAGGAGATCGATTCATGGCATGGCTACGGGATAAGATGTACAGTCCAACCTTGCGTTTTGCACTTAAGTACAAATTGCTCACATTTTCTTTCTTCGTTTTTGCGCTGTTATTAACCTTTGGCTCTGTTGGAGGTGGAATTATCCGAACTGCTTTTTTCCCGCAAATAGCGAGTGACAGGGTGCAGGTAACCCTGCAGATGCCCAATGGGACCAACGAACAGGTAACAGATTCTATTATTAGTGTAATTGAGGAAAAGGCTGAGATCGTAAATCAGGAATTGACGGAACAATACCTAAAGGGGACAGATAAGATACTTTACGAAAATGTAATTAAGAATGTTGGCCCTGGTTCATCTTCAGCTACACTTACCATTAATTTGTTGCCAGGAGAAGAACGTCCGGATGCGATACGTTCCGATATGGTTACTACACGTCTACGTGAATTGGTAGGCCCCGTAATAGGTGTTGAAAGCCTTATTTACGGATCAGGAGGTAATTTTGGTGGCGATCCCGTTTCCGTATCCTTACTAGGATATAATATCGATGAGCTTAAAGGAGCCAAAATTGAATTAAAGAATGCACTCTTAAATAATACGGAATTAAAGGATGTTACAGACAATGATCCTGCCGGGATCAAAGAGATACGTTTAGAGCTTAAGGAAAATGCTTATTTGCTGGGACTAGACCTCAGGACCGTAATGAATCAGGTAAGGGCGGGATTTTTCGGTACACAGGCACAACGTTTTCAGAGGGGACAAGATGAGATTCGTGTTTGGGTACGTTACGATAGAGAAAACAGATCCTCTATTACCGATCTGGACGAAATGCGCATTGTTGCACCCAATGGAAGCAGGGTACCGCTAAAGGAAATAGCCGATTATACTATTGAACGAGGTGAGGTTGCGATAAATCATTTGGACGGGTTACGTGAAATTCAAATTTCTGCAGATCTAAAAGATGCACAAACTACGAGTGCAACCGATGTTATGAACGAGATCCGAACAGAGATCATGCCGGAGATCCAATCCAGATATCCCACCGTATCAGCCTCCTATGAAGGTCAGAACAGGGAAGCAGGAAAACTCATAGGATCTCTTCGTTTTGTAGGTCTAACTGTACTTTTACTAATTTATGTCACCATTGCCTTTACCTTCAGGAGTTTTAGTCAACCTCTGATGTTACTACTCCTTATTCCCTTTAGTTTAACTGCAGTAGCTTGGGGACATTGGATACATAATTTCCCGATGAATATATTATCCATGCTTGGGATCATTGCCCTTATTGGGATAATGGTTAATGATGGTCTTGTCCTAATTGGGAAGTTTAACAGTAATCTAAGAAATGGGATGACTTTCGATGATGCCATATTTGAGGCCGGAAGATCGAGGTTCAGGGCTATATTCTTAACATCATTAACGACGGCTGCTGGTCTGGCTCCATTAATATTTGAACAAAGCAGACAGGCCCAGTTTCTGATTCCAATGGCGATTTCTATAGCCTATGGTATTGGTTTTGCTACTGTTCTTACCTTGATCATGTTACCTATTTTCTTGTCTTTTAGCAATAAGGTGAAGGTGGGTACAAAATGGTTGGCGACAGGTAATGTAATTACAAAAGAAGAAGTAGAACGAGCTATAAAGGAACAGAAAGAGGAGGTCTATTTGCAAGGCCAAATGGCAACCAAAATCCTTAATGAGCCAAGCAATGGTTTTCCTGCTTTGGACCCAAAAAAAGATTTAGAAAAAAAATTGGAGGATACTAAATAATGAGAAAGTACCAAGCAATTTTCATGCTATTAGTATTTATAGCGATAAGTACTAGAGCACAGGAACAATTATTGTTAAAAGATGATGCCGTATCCACGGCCTTGTACAACAATTTTGGAATTAAAGTAGCCAAGAACCAGGTTGAGATCGCCGAGAACAACCAAAGCATCCTGAATACTGGATTTTTACCCACTTTAACCGGAAGTGCCGGAGCAACCTATAACAGGGACGATGCAACCATTGAATTTCCTGGACAGCTTCTGGAGAATGGAGACCCAAGACCCGACGTGGAGCTCAATAAGGCTGAGGCACAACGATATAATTCAAGTCTTTCTCTTGATTATACCATATTCGATGGCATGGGGCGCTTTTACAACTATAAAAGCTTAAAAGAACAATATCAACTCTCAGAATTACAGGCCCGTGAAACCATTGAAAATACCGTACTCCAATTGCTGAGTATTTATTTTGAAGTAGCCCGACTTTCAGAGAACGTCAATGTATTTAAACAGGCGCTAGAAATTTCGAAAGACCGGATAACCCGGGCAGAATACGCCTTTGAATATGGACAAAATACCAAACTTGATATTTTGAATGCTCAGGTAGACGTGACAAATGATAGCATAAATCTTCTAAATGCCCAGCAACAATTGTCTAATACCAAACGTGATTTGAATGTTGTTTTAAATCAAAACTTAAACGAGACTTTTAAGGTAGATACAATGGTTGTTTTTATCCCCAGATTACAACTAGACGACCATATTTCGCAGGCAAAAGAAAACAATGTTGCACTATTACAAACTAAAAAGAGCCTACTTATCAATGAGTACGATATTAAAATAAGCAGATCTGGCTATTTGCCCACAATAGGCCTTAATGGTACGTATGGATGGAACTTAAATCAAAGTGCCGCATCTGCCTTTTTCCCGGGAACTAATAACGAAACATACAACTTAAGTCTTGGAGCGAGATTAACCTGGAATTTGTTCGATGGCGGGGGTACTACGGTACGTATTAAAAATGCGAAGATCGCTTATGAGAACCAGGAATTGTTGAAAAAACAAATAGAATTAGAGGTAGAACGCGATATCTTAAATGCCCTGGATATATATGAAAACCGTTTAAATATTTACGCCATACAGGAACAAAATGTAATCACCAACGAGAATAATTTTGAAAGGTCCAGAGAACAATTTCAATTGGGAAGGATCACCTCTATAGAATTTCGTCAGGCACAGATCAACCTGCTCAATGCACAAACCAATAAGAACTTAGCTAAATACGACGCTAAACTCGCAGAACTTCAATTACTGCAGCTTACCGGACAATTATTAAACGTTGAATTATAAGCTGATCCATGCACGAGCATTTTTTTCAATGTCCGTACTGCTGGGAAGAGATTTCAATGCTCTTAGATACTTCCGTTGCCCAACAAACCTATGTGGAAGACTGTGAGGTATGCTGCAACCCTATAGAAGTTTCGGCCCAATTCAATGATCAGGAACTTCAGGGATTTCAGGCCTTAAGCCTGGAACAATAGATTTATTATAATTCTTGTTCGATTAAACTCACCATGGGAAGCTAATCCCGGATAATTTAGTAATTTGTTCCGCACATACTTCACTAAGCAGGAATGGATACAAAACAAAAGAAGGCAACCGCCTATTGGAAAGAAAATCTACGCTACCTAATAATCTTACTGAGTATATGGTTTCTGGTATCCTTTGGTGCTGGAATTCTTTTTAAAGATGCCTTAAATACGATTAAAATTGGCGGATTTGGCCTCGGCTTCTGGTTTGCCCAGCAAGGGGCAATCTATGTCTTTGTGATCCTGATTTTTATCTATGTTCGACTAATGAATAAACTCGATAAGAAATATGGGTATGATGATTAGTCAATACAAAAAACCAACCACCTAAAATATGGATGTACAAAGCTGGACGCTACTTCTGGTCATCATTTCTTTTTCCATCTATATAGGTATTGCTATATGGTCCAGGGCAAGCTCAACAAGCGATTTTTACATCGCAGGAGGGCATGTACCTGCATTGGCCAACGGATTGGCAACAGCAGCCGATTGGATGTCTGCAGCATCCTTTTTAGGTATGGCGGGCCTGCTCTCCTTTACAGGCTACGATGGTTCTGTCTATCTTATGGGTTGGACAGGAGGTTACGTGCTTCTGGCCCTTCTATTAGCCCCTTATCTTCGAAAATTTGGGAAGTTCACAGTGCCCGACTTTATTGGGGATCGATATTATTCTAATATAACCAGGACGGTAGCAGTGGTTTGTGCCTTGTTGGTATCCTTTACTTATGTGGCAGGACAAATGCGCGGGGTAGGCCTGGTCTTCTCACGTTTTTTAGAAGTGCCAATTAACACCGGGGTTATGATCGGGATGATCATTGTTCTCTTTTATGCCGTTTTGGGTGGCATGAAAGGAATTACCTATACTCAGGTTGCCCAATATTGTGTCTTGATCTTTGCCTTTATGGTCCCGGCTATTTTTATATCTATCCAAATGACAGGCAATCCTATTCCACAAATAGGTATGGGAGCAGAAGTGCTGGGTGAAAATATCTCCTTGTTAGATAAATTAGATGGACTTTCCACAGACCTTGGATTTACGGCATATACGGATGGCTCCAAGGCCATGATCGATGTCTTTTGTATCACGGCAGCACTAATGGTAGGAACAGCAGGCTTACCGCATGTAATTGTGCGCTTCTTTACGGTACCCAATGTTCGCGATGCAAGGAAGTCGGCTGGTTATGCCTTACTCTTTATTGCCATTTTATACACTACGGCACCCGCAGTTGCTGTTTTTGCAAGAACAAACCTGCTCGAGACCGTTAGTGATCAACCCTATGAAGATATGCCGCCCTGGTTCCAAAAATGGGAAACAACCGGACTTATAGTTTTTAATGACAAGAATAACGATGGGCTTATTCAGTATGTAGGGGATGCTGATAAAAATGAGTTAACCGTGGATCCGGATATTACCGTATTGGCCAATCCGGAGATCGCAGATCTTCCAAATTGGGTAATAGCATTAGTAGCCGCTGGTGGATTGGCGGCAGCATTATCAACAGCCGCGGGACTTTTATTGGTGATCTCCACTGCAATATCCCACGATCTTATCAAAAAGCAATGGAGACCAAACATTACGGATAAAGCTGAACTTGTTTATGCCAGACTATCTGCAGTAGTTGCCGTATGTATAGCAGGGTATTTTGGTATTAATCCCCCCGACTTTGTAGCAGCTACGGTGGCATTGGCCTTTGGGTTGGCTGCGGCTTCCTTTTTTCCTGCCATTATTTTAGGAATTTTCTATAAGAAAATGAACAAGGAAGGTGCTACCGCTGGTATGGTGGTGGGTATTCTGGCAATGCTCTATTACATGTTAAAATTTAAGTTCGATATGTTTGGAGGTGGGGGTCCGGATGATTGGTGGTTTGGAATTTCTCCCGAAGGCTTTGGAACCATAGCAATGTTGCTTAATTTTATAGTATCCCTTGTTATTTCAGCATTTACAAAAGACCCACCGGAGGAGGTGCAACAAATTGTAGAAACCATTAGGTTACCGAAAGGTGCCGGCAGGGCCAGATCACATTAAATAAAGTAGGATGAGTAATTACTATATCAAAAATTTAGAGGAATATTTTCAGATCTATCGAAAGTCGGTACGCGAACCCGAAAATTTCTGGGAAGAGATAGCAGAAGAACATTTCGTTTGGAGAAAACGATGGACCAATGTGATGCGATGGGATTTTTCCAAACCGGAAGTAACATGGTTTGAAAATGCAAAATTAAATATTACAGAGAATTGTATCGATAGGCATCTCCATATTAGAGGTGATAAAACAGCCATCCTTTTTGAACCCAATGATCCCAAAGAAAAAGCACAACATATTAGCTATAACCAGCTTCATGAAAGGGTCTGTAAAATGGCCAATGTACTCAAAGAGCAGGGAGTTGAAAAAGGGGATAGGGTATGTATCTACTTACCAATGATCCCGGAACTTGCAATTTCGGTGCTTGCATGTGCCCGGATTGGCGCAATACATTCTGTGGTGTTTGCAGGCTTTTCATCACAAGCCCTTGCCACCAGAATTAATGACTGCGATTGTAAAATGGTGATCACTTCAGATGGTTCATACCGAGGTGCCAAGACCATTGATTTAAAAGGTATTGTAGATCAGGGCCTGGAGACTTGTCCCGGAATAAAATCTGTTTTAGTAGTGAAGAGAACGGGCGCTTCTATAAAAATGGAAAAAGGGCGGGATCAATGGTTACAACCCTTATTAGATAAGGCCAGTTCTGAAAACAAGGCTGAGGTAATGGATGCTGAAGACCCATTATTTATATTGTATACATCAGGATCTACAGGTAAGCCAAAAGGCATGGTACATAGTATTGCCGGTTATATGGTATTTACAGCATATACCTTTAAGAATATTTTCAATTATCAGGAAGAAGATGTGTATTGGTGCACTGCAGATATTGGCTGGATCACAGGTCATTCATACATCGTTTACGGCCCTCTTGCCAATGGTGCTACCACAGTGATGTTCGAAGGGGTACCAACATACCCGGATCATGGTCGCTTTTGGGAGGTAGTAGAAAAACACAAAGTAACCCAGTTCTATACGGCACCTACGGCCATAAGAGCCCTGGCAAAGGAAAATCTCGACGTTGTAGAAAAGTATGATCTTTCTTCACTGAAGGTTTTGGGGACAGTAGGTGAGCCCATTAATGAAGAGGCCTGGCATTGGTATAATAATAATATTGGAAAGAATATGAGCCCTATAGTAGATACCTGGTGGCAAACCGAAACCGGAGGGATCATGATCTCCCCTATTCCTTATGTGACACCTACAACACCCACCTTTGCCACTCTTCCATTTATTGGTGTTCAGCCCGCTTTAATGGATGAACATGGGCAAGAGTTAAAAGGGAAGCAGGTAGAAGGCAGGTTATGTATTAAATACCCATGGCCTTCAATGGCCCGTACAATTTGGGGCGACCATAAGCGATATTTTGACACTTACTTCTCGGCTTTTAAAAACATGTATTTTACGGGAGACGGGGCAAAGAGAGATGCCGTAGGCTATTACAGAATAACGGGTAGAGTAGATGATGTAATCATTGTTTCGGGTCATAACCTGGGAACAGCCCCTATAGAAGATGCCATCAACGAACATCCTGCCGTAGCAGAATCCGCTGTTGTTGGTTTCCCTCATGACATCAAAGGGAATGCTTTATATGGTTTTGTAATATTGAAAGAAATAGGGGAGTCTAGGAAACCAGAAAACCTTCGATTAGAAATTAATCAGCAAATAACAGAACATATAGGTCCTATCGCTAAACTCGATAAGATTCAGTTTGTACAGGGACTCCCAAAAACACGCAGTGGGAAGATCATGCGGCGTATACTTCGAAAAATTGCCTCTAAAGACACGGATAATCTAGGGGATATCAGCACCTTACTGAACCCGGAGGTGGTTGAGACTATTATAAAAGATGCGTTATAGCCTTTTGTAAAAGTAATTATTAGTATTTATGTAACTCCTGTTTTATAATTTTATCGGCTATAAAACTTTAAAATAAGAGTTGTACACACAAATTTTACTTCCTTTATTTCTAAGGGGGTTACTGCACTATTTACTGTTTTTGGTGATTTTATTCTAGCCGACTGACCAAGGTCATTTTTTCAGCTATTTTTTTTGACTAAACTGTTACAATTGAAATAAGTTCTCTTATTTGAAAAACTTGTAACATACCGAATAGATGGCTATAAAAAACTGGGATCATGAAAAAATTACTATTGTTAGGGCTATTTGGGTTATTCCTTAGTGCCCCTGCTCCTGCAGAAGCACAAGTATTAAAGAAACTCAAAAAGAAAGTTGAAAAGAAAGTCGATAAGGAAATCGATAAAACCTTGGATACTACAAAGAAAGAGAAGGATACTACAAAAATAGATAGTATACAGGGAAATAAAAAAGGTGAAAAGAAAGGTGGAGTGACGGATAAAGGTGATGGACAACAGCAAACCGAAGCATCTGAACTAACGCTAAACTGGTCTAAATACGATTTTGTTCCAGGAGACAAAGTAATCTTTGAAGACAACCTGGAAAATGAAGAGAACGGTGAATTCCCATCGCGCTGGGATTTGGTAGATGGGACCACAGAAAACGCTCAGTTTGGCGGCGAAAATATTATTATGTTCAGGGGTGGAGCACCTAAGATAATTCCTTACCTAAAAAATCCGGAGATTGATTATCTACCCGAAGTATTTACAGTAGAGTTTGATCTTTATCTAAATAATCCCAACTCTTTCCAGGTCTATTTCTATGACTATAAAAATCAAAGAAAATCAACTGATTTCAGGGCTCTGGATATAAGATATAATGGTCTTTCTTTATCACCGGCAAGCAGTCGTATTCCCAATAAGGGGACAATTCAAGACCAATGGGCCCATATTGCCATTGCCTATACCAATGGAAAAATGAAGGCATATATTAATGAAACCAGGTTAATTAATATCCCCCACCTTGCTTTTGATCCAATGGGTATAACTCTATATGCGTATAGTGCTTCAGATCAATATAAGTTTTACGTCAAGAATTTCAGAATTGCAGAAGGAGGCGTTAAGTTTTATGATCGATTTTTACAGGATGGTAAAATTGTATCTAATGGGATACGTTTTGATGTTGGCAAAGCAAGCTTGCTTCCTGAATCTATGGGCGTGATAAATGAAATTTATGATCTCTTAGCTGAACACCCGGAGGTAAAAGTGAGTGTTGAAGGGCATACTGATAGTGATGGCGATTTTGACATGAACCAACAGCTCTCTGACGACAGGGCCATGACAGTAATGAATCAGTTGGTGGCAATGGGAATTGCTAAGGATAGGCTAATTTCTAAGGGATTTGGAGAAAGTAAACCTATGGATACTAATGATTCTCCCGAAGGCAAAGCTAATAATAGAAGGGTTGAATTTGTGAAACAGTAAGCGTAGAACTAAACTTTTTTAAATTCTGCCGAACGCCAAAACAAATGTGCGAAGCAAATTTGTGAAAATGTAAATCTAAATTATTTTAGATTAAAAGGTAATAATATAGCGAATCTTTAGAATATCCATCAAAAAACTTCCTGGGAATGGTTATGAGGAAGCACGGATCATTGCTGCACAGCATAAAGGATAAGCCCGCCAAAAATAAAGGAAAGTGGGGCAATAGCTCTTATTCGCGAAGGGGTAAGAATATCAGCACTTTTTAGCGCATATGCATGATGGTATTTTCTGGGGAGTAACATCAGAATAACGGAGGTGCCAATCATAAACCAGCCCAGTAAAGAAAAGAATTGAGGAAATTTTGAAACTTCTGCACAAAGGATCAATCCTGTTGCCGGGATCATTCGCAGTATCAATTCCCCGTAATTGATCAAAGGAGTGCTGCCTGCCTTTCTAATAATTTCTCTCGTCTTCTGAGGATTAAAGAGCATTAAAAATCCAACCCCTATCAGGAATAAACCAAAACATATAACAATATATTTCGCAAGGATGCCGATCATTATGTTTTACCTGGAATCATACATTTACCTAACTATTTAGAAGGCGTATTATCTCTATAAATGAGATAATGGAATTAATCGTGCTTTGAGGTCAGGATGTTTCATTTCTTTATCAATTGGGAACATGGGTCGTTTGATGCGTTTGTAAGGGAGGCGTTCCAAATCCTGATCAACGCCACCTGGGGTGAGGGCCATGATCCAGTCTGCTCGCAGGTTATAGAGCTCGGGGACTAGATACCCGATTTTTACTACCAAAATATCTGCCATTTCCGGGTTCAAACCTAAGTCAGTAAAGTCACTTACATGATGGTAGGGTTTCCTTTTTTTGGTGACGATAACTGAGACACTACCTATGTTCACAACTACTTCGGTTTCTGCATCCTTATCTCCATGTTTGATGGCAGTTATGGTGCCTGAAAGTTCTAAAGCAGGGGCATATCGGCTATCTACCGCGGCTCCTGCGTTGTTGGTTACGGTTCCTCCAACTCCTGTTTTAACAGCATCTTCTACAAACTCAGGCCCCGGAATTGAGGCGTATATAAGTGAGGGTCCTTTTTTGGTTTTAAATTCGGGCCTCGCAAGAATTTCACCTAAGGTCCAGGTAACATCGCCCGCTCCGCCTGCTGTTGGATTATCGCCCATATCACTTATGATATATGGATGTACCTTGCTAACTATGGCTTTATCCAGGCTTTCCTTTAGTGTTGCTGTAGGAGCTACAAATTCAAATTCATTTCTTACCTCCCAAAAACTGTTGGCCAGTTTTTCTGCTGCTGCCACCACCTTTTTATTATTATCACCGGTGACCATCACTACAGCATGATTTCTGGGCTCATCGGCCCAGGCATAGCCTATCCATATGGCAGCATCTATTATTCCTTCTTGTTTGGTTAGGGGGTCTATCTGTGCGTATAGGCTTTTCCCTGGTTCTATTCGGGTACTAGTCTTTTCTCCGGGTAATAATATAGGAATAGGTATCCAGGCCTTATAGGCAGGTTTCCCCTTGCCACTTTCCAGCCGTGATATAAGGTTTTTCACTGCTCTTTTTTTCGATTCAATTGCGTCTTCATGGGGTGCCATCCGATAACATGTAATAAGATCTGAATGATGGGCCAACCGCTCAGAAACATTACCATGCAGATCCATGGAGGTGGAAATAAGCGTTCCTGTTCCCACTACCTTCCGTATCCGGGCAATGAAATCGCCTTCCGGATCATCCAAACCCACTACACTCATAGCCCCATGGATATCCAAAAAGAGTCCATCCAATGGGAGTGTTTTAGATAACATGATAAGTGTTTTGCCTAACAGGGATTCGTATGCTTCTTTTGTTACCGTTCCCCCTGGGAGGGCATGCCCCTTAAGAGTAGGAAGCCATTGTGCTCGTTTTCGCAACAGCGAATCTGCTGCAAGGAAAGGGTAATAGGAAAACACGGCCTCGCCAGTCTTAGCATGAAAAGCATCTTCATGGGTTAGGGCAGGAGAAAAGGTACTCGATTCTATTGCGATTCCGGCAATCGCAATTCTGGGAAGTTGGTCATGTTGATTCTTAGTAGGTGTTTTTAAGTCAGTTTTTTCCTGACTTTGGACATAGCAGGAGAAGACCAAAAACAAGCCAATAGACACTAATTTTATTCTTGATGTAGAAACTATAGTTATTTTACAGATCATCTTACTACGCCTATTTGGGTGCGTTTTTATCTTTTAAAAAGGCATAGGTAAACCCATTTTGCACCGTAAAAGCAACGGCGATAACTCCAATAATGGCTTGTGAATTCTCATGATTCCCCACTAAAGAGGAGGTGATCAGTATGACTGCTGCCCAAATAAGGGCATTGAGTATTAGAACCTTTTTCATAGGACAATAGTTAGTTGGGTTTCAGGTATGGGTAAAAAAAGTAATTAGCTTTCTTTAAATTAAAGGTAAGCAAAAAGTGTTAGAAGTAAAGCGCACGGCCTATTTCAGATTTTTCTCCAGTAAGCTGTATATCACACTATCCAGGAATTTTCCATTGAACAAATAGTGTTCCTTAAAATGCGCTTCCTTTTCAAATCCCGTATGCAATCAAAAGCCGCTCAGACCTTTTATTATTGGGATTGATGTTGGCCTCAAGTCTGTGTAGTTTCAGGGTTTTAAAAGCAAAAGGCAGCATAATTTTAAAGGTTTCCTTCATATAGCCCTTCCCCCAGTATTCCGGGAGCAGTGCGTACCCAATTTCCGCTCTGGCATGTTTTTGATTTACATTCCAAAGAAGGAAATACCCTAAAAATGAATGTTGTTTTGCATCTGTAATGGCCCAACTAATTCCTTGTTTCTTTTGAAACATGGTATGATTTTCCAGGATCATATTTTCTGAAGCCTGAAGATTTTTCAATGGGGATGTATCCATGTAGTTTAGTACATCCTTGTGAGTACGCAGAGTATAAAATGGGGCTACATCAAGATCTTTAAATTCCCTAAAAAGCAGTCGATCACTTTTTAAGAGAGGAAATTGATCAAAGACAGTAACATTCATTGAGTTAGGTAGCATGCTTTTTATAACTCAAATTCCTATTGTTTCTTTGCCGCTAATTTTCCTCCTAACCAACCCATGGGAATATAAGCAGCTAAAAGGTCGAGGGTAGAGAACCAGGTTGGTGCAGGCAGATTGATTACATTAATGATACCCCCAATCAGGAACAAGACCCCAATGGCCATAGCAAATTTGGTTTTATGACTAGCTGCAATTTTTGCGGCAATAAACGCACCAACCAGGGTGCCTAAAGCATGGGCGAGGAAAGGGAAGATAAAGTGTTTGGGTTCAAACAAATGCATGCTTTCTTTCAGTCCTTCCATGGTACTCACATCTGCACCTTCCGGTAGTCCAATGACAGTTCCATTTAATGATATAAAGAACATATTTACGGCACTACCAATTACAAGTCCGGCAATAACGGCCAGATATATTTCTTAGGATCGGATTCATTTTAGTTGGTTTTAGGTTGTTGTGGCTTTGTTTAATTTTAAGATCAAAGAAATAAGATCTAATTAAAAGTAATGAAAATCAATGATATATCCTTTAATAAAGGATTTTCTGAACAGCCTAATTAGACAAAGTTAAATGGTATTACTTAGAGAGAGGAAGGTTCATTGAAGTACGGAAAACTATTGTATTTTCTCAAATTTGTTCAATGCTTCTCCGTAGAGATAATTCATTAACTCTTCTTGCCCTGTAAGTTCCCAAAAGCGCAATTGCAACTGTATGAGGGTAGTATCCAAATTCTTCATATCATGTGTCTCCGCACTAAAATATAGATCCAGAATATTCATTAAGGTCTTATTAGTAAGTGTTTCCTGCATGGTATACACTTTGGTAAGTAGTTCTATTTGTTCAAAGTTAAATGCTTCAATAATCCCGGTTGTTTTTGCCGACTCCCATGCGGTATCGGAAAGTATGTCATCGATAAGGCTTTGCTGATCAGTAAGTAACCCAAGATCCAGGTAGCTGGAGGCCAAGAGGATATTCTTTAATGAATCATTCTGATGTTCTACGAGGGCTGTTATCCGGTCTCGGATAGCAATATGGTGCTCCTTCCATTCTGTTAAAATGGCATTATTTCTAGTGAGTTCCTTTTGAATACTTTCGAGGGCTATTTGTTTGCGTTGTTCCGTTTTATGATCGTCAAAAAGTTTATTTATAAACAAGGCAAACAACACACTAAAGACAATAAGTAAGCTTTCAGCAAAGTACTTTTTAAGATTCATCTTTTTATAGTCCAGGAAATTTTAGGTAGTTGAAAATAGTAATTTTTTTAGTAATACTATCTGTCCCAAATGGTAGTGGCAATGCTCAACGATGCCATGCAGATTACGGTAATAAGTACCGTATTTTGCATCATCTATCAGTTCCCATAATTGTTGCTCTGGTAGTGCCACTACAAGGACAGCAAATTCTTCCACTTCGGCAAACACTCTTTTTTGTAGCGCTTCCCAATCGGCTTGTGAATGAATAGGCGGGCAGTCAAAACTTTCCGCATCATTCCCCTGCAGTGGTGCGCCCTTCAGCACCTTGATTACCACCGTGATAAAATAATTCATATGATATACCAGTTCTGCAATTGAATGGAATGACTCCACCTTTTTAGTGGCCATTTCCCAACTAACCCCCGTAAGAGTATCCTTAAGGTTCACAGCCGTCCAGTTGCCTCCGAAATAGACCTGATTTATATGATCTGCGATGATGTTGGGTTGATTCATTAATCTTTTCTTTTTTTAGTCCAGAAATCAATTTGAACGTCTATTTCGTCTGAAAGGAAATTGGGCATTGAACTATGTTTAAAATTCTCACCTATCCTAAAATCCAGTCTGTTCAAACTGGTTCGAGATTTAATTCCTATTGTATTTCCTTCAACTTTAACAATTTCTAGGGGTAGGACAATTTTCTTAGACACTCCATGCATAATAAAAGAACCATAAGCCTTTAAATTGGCGAAATCTACTTTTTGAATACTATCACTTTTAAAGGTTATCAATGAATACTTTTCTTCATCAAAGAAGTCTGCTGAGCGCAAATGGGTGTCCCTGTCCGGTATACCGGTATTTATGCTCTCTACTTCAATGTTAGCCGAAAGTTCAGAAATGGTATTAACAGAATCATCCCAATCCATGAAAATATCATAGTCGGTAAATTTGCCGGTTACAATAGAAAAGTCGGCAATAGAAATAGCAAAGCCAACAGTTGAATGATTAGTTTCTGCCTGTAACTTTCGGGTTTGTGCATTTGTTGAGACTAGAATAAATAGTAGAAATAAGAGACTTGTTGTTTTCATAATACATTTTTATAATGCCAATGACAAAAGCCGGCTTTTAGTTATTTCCTGATCTGTTTGGCAGCCTCTTCCAATTCCTCATCTAATTTATCATCGTATTTTAAGTTTTGTACCTGCCAGGTTTTATGAGGTTTGTACAGAATAAACGTGAGTCTGATAGGTTGCCTTTCATATTTGACCATAAAACTGAACAATTTTAGACGTTCCCCAATGCTTTTTTCTGTAATTAGCTCATACCCGTGATACTGGCCAATTAAAGTAAGTAAGTTGCTGTATTGATTTTTAAGATTATCAACAGCATCCTGGTTGCGCTCCATCCAAATATTTGTTGCAAAGGCATAGTCAAAAGCCTTCATGGGGTCTATAGAATAAAGTTTAAAAAATTCATTGGTAATATCTTTCTCTGAGGGCTGGGCATATAAGTTGCTTGTAAATAGTGTGATGAAGAGAAGGGGTAGTAAGATCAGTTTTTTAGTCATATGAGCTATGTTTTTACAAGGCCTTTGAAAGTAAGCCTCGTAATTAAAAGTAATTAAATCATATGAAATTTACGAATCTGCCATTACATGACATGTAATCATAGGATTATGAAGATACTCACCTTGGAATTAATCGCAGCCACAGTATTTTTCACTATTGGCCTTCTCAAAGCATTCCCTGCCCTCTTTAAATGAAAAATAGGCCAGTCCAAGGGTGCCCAGACTATCAATATAGGGAAGGCTGGTTAATTCATAAATGCCGCTGCTCACCAGGAGGATGACAGACATATAGACACAGACCATGGTGCAATTTGCATCGGCCAGGATAGGATCGGAATGCAATAGTTTCCCCACTTTTCTTTTCCAAAACACCAACAACAACATAACGAAGATTGAAATGATAGAAATGATGACTCCAAACAAGGTGGTGATTGGTTGATGCCCCGTCCAAATATTATAACAACTAGAAATAACCAGGGCCACCACCAGGATATAAAAGGCAACACCTGTGATTCGCAATGCTGTTTGTTCAAAATGATCTCTATTACTGTTTGGATGCCTTTGTATACGGATAATCATATGCGCTATTCCCAGCCCGGAGATCACTTCAATAAAACTATCTGCCCCAAAGCCAAAGAGGGCCAAACTTTCGTCTTCATACCCTAAATAGGTAGAGATCAACCCTTCCGTGATATTGTAGATAATGGTGAAAATAGCTAAGGCAAAGGCAATCCTATAATACCGTTTTGATTCGTTAAAAGTTAGAGTGCGCTCTGCCATCTGCCTGCTGTTTTGAAGTAATCGTTGTAAACTCTACCTAAAGATAAATATAAGTACACCTCACTTTATAATTACCCTTATTTCTTTCTTCCTATAACGTAGAGGTAATCTCCTAAGGTATTTTCGTAGCGCTTTATGATCTCATGAATTTTCCCGGATGCGATATCAGTTCTTAGTGCTGATAAGCCTTTCTCAACCTCTTCTTTATTCGCCAGGGAAGAAAAAGATGAAATTCCATGTCTTACTTTTTCGTCGAAATAAAGAGAGGGATTGTGTTTCCCCGCATAGAGGAATAAGTCTTGAAGATTGGGCCTCACAAAGTAGGGTACGGTTTTCTCAAGCTGTATTCCTGCTTTTTTCATGGCCTCCTTAATGTTTTGTAAGGGGGGCATTGTAGCTTTAGAAGCGGAAAGCATTTTTGGAAAGTAATGATTGAGCCAATAGCCCTCCATTTGTTCAGGAGTGGAGGTAAACAATACGAATTGGCCACTAGGTTTTAACATATGGGCTAATTCTAAGAAACTATTTTCAATATTTGTCCAATGATGCAGGGTTAAGAAGGCGACAATTCCATCCACACTATTTTCATCCAAACCTGTATTTTCAGCGTTACCAATTTTCCAGACTATATCCTGGTTTCTGGCTTTCGCCTGCTTTAGCATTTCTTTTGAAGGATCGATCCCGATAAAGGAAAATCCCTTTTTCTGGAATTCATTGGTATAATTCCCGGTGCCACATCCTATGTCTACATAAACACCTTCTTTTTTTGGATTTAAATGGGAAAGTAATTGTTGGAACAAATACGGATCTGCCTTTCGTGTAGTGTTATAATTAATACCTAAAGAATCGTATTTGGCTGTCATTTTTCTAATTGATCAATTTAAAATATTCCGGTTGTTTATCCATTCTTTTTTAAGCGCCTGTGGAGCCATTGCAACAACAAAATAGTCCCAATGGCCATGGTCACTGCCAAACAATTAAAGATAATGTCCTGAGGATCAAAATAGCGATGTGGAATTAAAAGTTGTATGCTCTCATCCAAAGCACCCATAGCAATGCCAACAAGTAATGAGAAAAATGCAGGCTTAAATATTTTATTCTCTGACTTAAATCGTTCCTTAAAAGCCTTATGCAACAAAATGGCCAAAACGCTGTATTCAATAAGGTGGCTTCGCTCTGGTGCACCCAACCTAAAAAAGAACATGATATAGACGGCAATGATCCCAAATAGGATGGCATATTCAACTTTACTTGGTTTTGTTAATAATCCATGGATGACAACAGCCGTGGCTACTAGGACCATCCCAAGCAGGAAAAAAATTGCCTGTACGTTTTGATCCCTTAACTCATTGGCTAGCGGTTGTCCAATAAATAAGGTAGAAAGAATGGTGATATATACCAGGATTATCCAGAACCAATACCACTTCTCTCGTAAGGATGTAAAATAGGGCATTTGAGCTCAATTTCATAAACAATGAGGGTGTCACTTAGGAACAAAACCTGAGTGGCTCCCTTCAAAGTACAATTTTTTGAACTTCTTACTCTATGATAACATGTACTTTTAGCAATTCTGAAGTATCGATGAACTGATCTAAATTAGAATCTAACCATAGCGCTAAATAAAATTCCTTTAGATCGCTTAGAGGTTTTAGTTCACCATCGATCGATAGCGAGTTCACCGTATACTTTGAACTATCCTCTCCGGCAACTTTGGCCCCATGGGTTTTGTTAAGAGAAGCTGCTTCGTCCTTTCCTACCGGAAGATAATTGGCATCCTCGGGCATGGCAAGGTATTTAAATATAAAAAAGTAAGAATTGAAATCCTGATTGATGTCTGTTTCCGGCTTGGTGTATTGGAATAATTCCTCACTTAGTCCTGTACAGACGTGAAGCTCGTTGCCCTTAAAAATAAGAGTAAAAGATTCTGGCTTTATTTTGAGTTCATAGAGATCATTATTTAGTTGGGAAAGACTAAGTTGTTCTCCCTGTACAAAAGAGATCTCCGGACCCTGACTAAATCCGATGTATACTGAAATGAATAAAAATAGGAGGAATGAAGTAACTTTTATTTTCATGTTGTTGTTATTTTTCCAGAAGCGTTATAAGCTTCTTATTATTTAGTTTAATGGCTTTTTGAAGCGGAGTTACACCATAGATGTCTGGTCTAATTTTATTGGCACCTTTTTCTAGCAAGAGTTTTGCAATACCAGCTTCTTCTGCTGAAATTGCCAAAAATAATGCCGATTCGCCCCTGTTTCCACGGACATTGAGTAAAGCTCCACGGTCTATGAGTAATTGCACCACCTTTTTATGCCCATTGACGGTCGCTCTCATTAGGGGGGTCGATCTAAGTTTACTGTCCTGATGATCTATTTTTGCGCCATTGTTCAATAGAATTTGAACAATATTGTAGTAGCCCTTGGCTGCAGCCAGATGGAGGGCAGATATATCATCCGGATAGGAAGTATTATTTACTTTTGCCCCGTGCTGTAAAAGGATCTCAACGATCTCTTTATGACCTTGTTGCGCGGCAAAATGAAGTGGGGTGAAGCCATTTTTGTAATAGGTTGCTGAATTCCCAGATTCAAAGTATTTCCTAATTTCAGTAGCTCTCTCTGCAAGGATAAGCTCATGCAAAGGGAAGTCTCCAAAGCTGTTTGATTTGATATGTTTGGACTTACATCCATACAAAGCAATCAGCAGAATGATAAATGTACCTAGTATTCTAATCCTCAAAGGTCATCGTAATTGGTTGCTACTAGTACGATTAACGCTTGAAAGTCAGTGTTTTGTATTTATCCCGAGGATTATTTTTAAATTCTGATGTGCGCTATAAATTATTGAGCGTTCAGTTTAACGCCTATTTTCTGAACTGTATTCCAGTTTCTGGTGGTCATCTGCTTTCCATAGAGTTTTTCAAGAACTTTCATTGCCTCCGGAGTTTTTACCTTGGAAAGGTCCAGATGACTGCAAATGAGTTTGTCATCTGCACAGAGAATTTTTAGGGAATTATCCTCACTGGTCCACGGTAATTGCATGCTGGACTTGGGTTTATGTTGTAAGAAGGAAACATACCCTCTGCTTTCCTTAGTGAGTATTTCATCCTTAAATGGATCGTCATTCAATAACTTCAATATGGAGTCGGCACTTATTACAATAGTTGGTACCGGAAATTGAAAAACCTTTTCTAAATGTTCTGCAATACTTTCTGAAAGCTCCTTTTCTTCTGAAGATTGAGTCTCAAAAATAACATTGCCCGAATTTAAGAGGGTAGTAATTTTCTTAAAGGACATTGTCTCGAGTTCCTTCCGAAGTTCGGCCATGGGTACCTTATGATGTCCCCCCACATTAATACCTCTTAAGAAGGCTATATATTTTTTTGATGTTAGTTTGGACTTCATAGGTCTTGTACTTTAAAAATAGCATTGTTATTTAAATCATAAAAGCCAAACTCATGAGTGCCCAATCGAGTATTTCGACATCATATTTTTTGCCAATTATTCATTATCGGATTTAAGCATGAGCCATAGTTTTTATCAATGCAAAATTGGCTAAGTATCAGCAAACATTTGGTAAATTTACACTGATCACCTAACAGTAAAAATACAACACATCATGGAAGAATTAAAGAATAAGAATGGTTCAGCCAATGGGAATGCCTATAATGCAAATGATGAAAGCATGTGCCCTTTTTTAAACGGGGACCTTAAGCAGACCGCCGGTGGGGGAACCACAAATCAAGATTGGTGGCCTAACTCACTAAACCTTAGCATCTTGCGTCAACATTCTGAATTGGTTGACCCAATGGATAAGGATTTCGATTATGCTAAAGAATTTAAAAGCCTTGACCTGAAAGCGGTTAAAAAGGATCTCACAGATTTGATGACCGATTCTCAGGATTGGTGGCCTGCAGATTACGGTCACTACGGACCTTTCTTTATCAGAATGTCCTGGCATGCAGCCGGTACTTACCGGATTGCTGATGGACGTGGTGGTGGTGGTACAGGAGCTCAGCGTTTTGCCCCGCTAAACAGCTGGCCAGATAACGCCAACCTGGACAAGGCAAGAGTATTGCTATGGCCCATCAAAAGAAAATACGGTAAAAAGATCTCCTGGGCCGACTTATTGATTCTTGCCGGGAATGTTGCTCATGAATCTATGGGATTACCCATGTATGGATTTGCTGGAGGCCGGGAAGACATCTGGCAACCCGAAGAAGATATTTATTGGGGTTCTGAAACAGAATGGCTTGGTAACAAAGACCGCTACAACGAAAAAGGTGAATTGGAAAAACAAATGGGAGCTGCCCATATGGGATTGATCTATGTGAATCCTGAGGGTCCTAATGCGAATCACGATCCGGTGGCTGCTGCTCATGATATCCGTGAGACCTTTGGCCGAATGGCCATGAACGACTATGAGACTGTTGCTTTGATCGCAGGGGGACATACCTTTGGAAAAACGCATGGGGCTGCCAAAGATTCTGATTATTTAGAGGCAGAGCCTGCAGGAGCGCCTATAGAAATGCAAGGCCTGGGTTGGAAAAGTAATTTTAATACCGGGAAGGGTTCGGATACCATCACAAGTGGTTTAGAAGGTGCCTGGACAGATACTCCTATCAAATGGAGCCATAAGTACTTAGAGAACCTTTTCAACTACGAATGGGAACTAACCAAGAGCCCGGCAGGAGCCTGGCAGTACAAGCCAAAAGATGGGGCTGGCGAAGGGACCATACCAGACGCTCATGATCCCAAGAAGAAACATGCTCCTTTTATGTTGACCACAGACCTTTCGTTAAGGATGGATCCGGCCTATGAGAAGATATCAAGACGTTTTTTGGAAAATCCTGAAGAATTCAAGGAAGCGTATCAAAAAGCCTGGTTTAAATTAACGCATAGAGATATGGGACCAAGATCGAGATACCTGGGTACGGAAGTTCCTAAGGAAGATCTGGTATGGCAAGATCCTGTTCCGGCTGTAGATCACAATTTGATTGATAAGAACGATATAGAAAACCTGAAAAAGAATATCCAGGCTACCGGCTTGTCCGTTTCGGAACTGGCTGGTGCTGCCTGGGCTTCTGCCTCTACCTTCAGAGGAAGCGATAACAGAGGTGGTGCTAACGGTGCACGTGTTCGTCTCGCGCCTCAGAACCATTGGGAGGTAAATAATCCTGTTCAATTAGGCAAGGTATTAGATGCCCTTGCAAAAGTTAAGGAAGATTTCAACGCTGCTCAAAGTGGGAATAAGAAAGTCTCCCTGGCAGATTTGATCGTTTTAGGAGGATGCGCTGCCGTTGAAAAAGCAGCAAAAGATGCCGGACATAAAGTCAATGTTCCTTTCAGCCCGGGTAGAACCGATGCAACCAAAGAAATGACAGACGCTGAGGCCTTTGAAGTACTAGAACCCTTCGCGGACGGATTCAGAAATTACCTGAAACAAAAATCATCTGTTAAAACAGAAGAGTGGTTAGTAGATAAAGCTCAGTTAATGACACTTACTATTCCGGAGATGACGGTGTTAGTAGGAGGGATGCGTGCCCTCAACACTAATTATGACGGCTCAAAACATGGCGTATTTACAGACAGGCCAGGAACCCTCACCAATGATTTCTTTGTAAACCTGTTGGATATGAACAAGGAATGGAAGGCCGTTAATGCAGACGAGGAAGTCTTCGAAGCGTATGACCGTAAAACAGGGAATGCACTAAATAAGACAGCTACCCGGGTAGACCTGATCTTTGGTTCTAATTCGGAACTTCGTGCCCTGGCTGAGGTGTATGCCTGTGATGATGCCAAAGACAAGTTTGTGAACGACTTTGTTAAGGCCTGGAACAAGGTAATGAACCTGGACAGATTTGATCTGAAATAAAAACCAGTTAGGTATTATTAAATATCTACAAACAATAAAAGGTGATCTTTGAAAAGGTCACCTTTTTTATTTGCTTTATTACTGCGTTTAAATTGGAATGTTACAGGGTACAATTAAACTTTCTCAAAGACCAAACGGTAATGATCCATTATCTCTTTTTCAAAACATACTCTATTGGGACTTATCCTAAAGATAGCCACCAGGTGACGGAATTCCCTGTCAGTGAAGTATCGTGGAATAAGGGATAGGTATAACCAATATTTCCTAAGATTGAATTTCCTGAACTTTTTGCGCCATTGGGCAATGGTCTCAATATAGTCGAGTCGTCCACTACTTTTAGAGATAAGTTTAAATCCGGGTTCAGCGCATTTAATGACCATTTCCGGGCCATAGGGTAGCCAGGAGCCTGGAAATTGCTTTACCATAAGCGCCATGATATACGCCGCAGAGTCTTTTGGGGCATTCACATCCAATTCCTCAAAAGGGATCATATTTTTGCTAAAAACCATGGTCTGCATATAAAATCGGCCACCAACCGGTAACAGATCGTATAGTGTCTTAAAAAAATCGCTGTAAACTTTTTCTTGATTCCCGGCTCGCCACTCTTCCACGGAACAGAAGTGTTCCAGGCCTCCAATACAGGTAATGGCATCAAAGGTCCCAAAATCTTCCGGAGTTACGTTTCTGCAATCCTTTACGAGTACATTATAGCCGTTCTTTTGGCAGGCATCTGCCTGCCCTTGCGAAAGGGTTAGTCCAATACTGACTGCCCCTCTATCATCGGTTATATAGCGGGTAAATGGTGCCCAGCCACAGGCCATATCCAGCACCTTACTTCCTTTGGTGATATTCAGGCTATCTGCAATGAATTTATGTTTCGCTTTTTGAGCCTCTTCCAAAGTCATGGAAAAATCTCCATCGTATTTAGCACCACTGTAATCTCCTGTTTCGCCCATACTTAAGCGAAAGATCTCGTCAATGGTGGTATAGGTAAAGTCTAGGTCTTTTTGTTCTGCCATATGATTTGTTTTATATCAGATCACCGCTTATTTGATGCCGTTTTTTCTGTCCCTTTAAAGCTAGTTGATTTTAAATTAGAATGGCCCCAAACAGGGGCCATTTTTCTTTTTAGATCCTTTTTGGAATCAAATTTATTCTGCTGCTATTTGCACGGCCAGTCCGTTTACATCAAAATAATCGGATGTCTGGGCGATCTTGCCGTCTGCGTTGACCATTATAATACTGTAAAATTTTACCCCGGTAGATTTACCAGTTTCTGTATGTGTGGCATTCCAGGTGCCATAAACCCTAATATTATCCGGAGTACTGCTTGCAGTTTCTGCAGGGAATACGGATCCGGACCAGTAGCCGTTAACGGTGGCGTCTGGCATAACAATGCCTTCAGTAAATGTAATATTGTCAAAAGCATCATGATAATTTTTTAAAGCGGCCAGAAGGTCTGCTTTGCCCATCCATCTGTTGCCGTTGTAATCTGGCGGACTCCATTTTAAGGTATCAGCCATGAGGGCGGAGAGCGCGTCGATGTTTTCATCGTGATGGGCCTGATAAAATGCTTTGATCACTGCTACTTTGGCATTATAGGCAGCATAGTCGGGTGTTTCAGTTTGCTCCATGGGAGCCTCTTGTTTGCAGGAAGTGAAGGCCAGAAGGGCCACTGCCCCCAGGCAAATTACTAGATTTTTCATCGGTTGGTTTTTTGTTGGTTACTATCTCCTGAAGATAGGGTATTTAAGTGAATGATGCACGGATACAGAAATTTAATTCTTTACGATTAACATCATATTCGGTCCCGTCCCGATAGCTTTCGGGATCAGGTTGAAATTTAGTGGACTGGATTGATTCCTTCACTTCGTTTCGGAATCGGTCCCGATAGCTATCGGGAGTGGCTTCACAAAGAAAGCCGTCATCGCTTTGCGATGTTGTGTTTTTTCTTGTCACAGGCAGGAACGAGTTCCACCTGCTCCAATAAAAAAACCGCTAACTTCAGTTAACGGCTTTCTTTGTAGCGGGGACTGGACTCGAACCAGCGACCTTCGGGTTATGAGCCCGACGAGCTACCTGCTGCTCTACCCCGCGATATGGACGGCAAAGATACAACGGTTTTTTAGCATTATCAAGATTTCAAAGGAGAATTATTTGGACCGTTGGAACTACTAAAAAACTAAAAATCCCTACCTTCGGCGCATCAGTTTTTCTATGGAGGCACTTAACGATTTTCTTTCCGGATTAATTCCCTATACCGAATGGCCCATGTTTATTTTATTGATAGGCGGGGGCTTGTTTTTAGTGTTTTATTCACGGTTTTTACCATATCGGTTTTTTGGTCATGCTATAGCTATTACTGCCGGGAAATACGATGATAAGAATGCCAAAGGAGATGTAAGCTCATTTCAGGCGCTTTCAGCGGCCGTAGCTGCAACCGTAGGCCTCGGAAATATTTCAGGGGTGGCAATCGCCATTCATGACGGTGGGCCCGGAGTGGTTTTCTGGATCTGGGTAACTGCCCTTATCGGAATGTGTATTAAGTTTTATTCCTGTAGCCTTTCTATCATGTTCCGCGGAAAAGATTCGGACGGGAAACTTCAGGGAGGCCCTATGTTCTATATCACTCAAGGCATGGGTCCAAAGGCTAAACCGCTTGCTGTATTCTTTTGTATTTGTGGATTATTTGGTTTTCTAGGGGTCTTCACGGCCAACCAGTTTACAGAGACCTTTATGAGTGTTGTAAATCCAACTGAAACTCTTTGGGCGACGAGCGAATTCAATTGGCAATTGTTAATAGGTATTGTTTTGGCTGTCATTACTTCCTTTGTCATCTTCGGAGGATTGTCCAAAATAGCCAAGGTTGCTTCGGCTATTGTGCCTTTTATGGTGCTGGTCTATCTCGCAGCCGTGATTGTTGTGATGATCATGAATTCGGAGCAGGTTTGGCCGGCCTTAAAAATGATACTGACAGAAGCCTGGAATTTTAAAACAATAGTAACCGGAGGTTTTTGGGGCTTGGTGATCATTGGGATCCGCAGGGCCATGTTCTCTAATGAAGCCGGTTTAGGTAGCGCTCCCATGTATCACGGACAGTCAAAAAATGATGAACCTATAAGGGAAGGGCTGGTGGCTAGTTTGGGGCCTTTTATAGATACTATCATGGTATGTACCTTTACCGCAGTGGTGATCATCCTTAGTGGGGCCTATCTGGAAGAAGGGAGTGGCATTGTGATGACCCTAACTGCTTTTAGGATTACCTTATTTGGGTACGGTGATGTATTGTTGATGGTCATTGTGACAGCTTTCGCATTATCGACACTGTTTACATATTCCTATTACGGTGTTAAAAGTTTATCTTTTTTATCGAATGCCCGTATAGGGAAGTGGTATAATGTGTACTTTGTAATAATGATAGTCTTTGCGGCAGTGGCATCGCTAGATTTAGTAAAAAATCTGATCGATCTGTCCTATGCCCTTATGGTGATCCCTAACATGATCGCTGTTCTTTATCTGGCACCGAAAGTTAATGCAGCTGCAAAAAAGTATCTTGCTAAATTAGACCATGGAAAAACATAAAGCCGGTTTTGTCAATATTATTGGAAATCCCAATGTTGGGAAGTCAACCCTTATGAACGCTTTTGTAGGGGAGAAGCTTTCTATTATTACCTCTAAGGCCCAGACTACCCGGCATCGTATCCTTGGAATTGTAAATGGAGATGATTTTCAAATGATCTTGTCCGATACCCCAGGCATCATTAAACCTGCCTACGAATTACAAAGTGCCATGATGGATTTCGTAAAGTCGGCTTTTGAAGATGCGGATATCCTGCTTTATATGGTGGAGATAGGGGAGCAGGCTTTAAGGGATGAACGCTTTTTTGAGCAGATCAAGAATAGTAAGATACCGGTATTGCTGCTGCTAAACAAGATAGATACGGCAGATCAGGAACTGCTGGAAGAACAAGTACAATACTGGCAGGAACAATTGCCAAAGGCAGAGATCCATCCTATTTCGGCCCTTCAGAACTTCAATGTTAAAGAAGTGTTTGAACGTATTGTTTCGCTTTTGCCGGAGGCGCCGCCATATTATCCTAAGGATCAGCTTACAGATCGCCCGGAACGCTTTTTTGTGAACGAGACCATACGGGAGAAGATATTAAAGCATTATAAAAAAGAGATTCCCTACGCAGTGGAGATTGAAACCGAGGCTTTTCATGAAGATGAAAAGATCATCCGTATTGGGGCCGTTATCATGGTTGAACGCAATTCACAAAAAGGCATCCTGATAGGTCATAAAGGGAGTGCATTGAAAAGAGTAGGGATTGAAGCCCGGCGAGATCTTGAACAGTTCTTTGACAAACAAGTGCACATAGAGCTCTATGTTAAAGTAAATAAGAACTGGCGCAGCGATAGTAAACAGCTGAGACGATTTGGGTATCAATCCTGATCGCTAACCTTTTGCGAGCAATTCTTCCATAAAGGAATAAAGAGCTTCCATCTGCGGTTTGCCTTTTTTCTTCCCTGCCCGCCCGAAGGCATACAGAACAAACCATAGTACAACCAAAAAACCCATTATGCCCAGTAACCAGCCATAGGGTTTGTCAAGGGCCGCACTGCTATAGGCCCATATCCCGAAAATGATAAAGAAAGTACCTACTCCAAAATGAAGAAACATAAAGAATGTCCAGAGGGTAGGGTTGGGCCCAAATAACCCATACAATCTGCTGCCGCCTTCTTCTTTATCAATGATCTCTAGCTGAAGTTGGGGTGACCAAAAGTGCGCCTTTTGTTTGTTAAACTTAATAAAGACATGATCGTCCATGCGTTTTATAATGATATGGTGGGCGTTTTGTTTTTTCAAAGTTGCTAAGTAGCTGTTCTTTTTCTGCTTCCTGCTCTAATTGAAAGCGAGGCCTTAGTACAATTTCGTTTGGTATGGGTTTCATCAGCCGATTTTACGAACCAAAAGGTACAATTTAATGGCCTATTTATTTTTGTTTTTTAAGGTTTTGCAACAAATAAGTAGCGATGGTAATCTCTTGTATGTTGGGTGATTAGTACTACCTTTGCGCTCAAGTTTTAAGCTATGAGCGCTATTGTTGCTATTGTGGGAAGGCCCAACGTTGGGAAGTCGACTTTTTTTAACCGACTCATTCAACGCCGTGAGGCCATTGTAGATGCTGTTAGTGGTGTGACACGAGATCGTCACTATGGTAAGAGCGACTGGAACGGTAAGGAGTTTACCGTGATCGATACAGGCGGTTATGTGCTTGGGAGTGATGATGTCTTTGAAAAAGAAATAGACAAGCAGGTAGAACTGGCTATAGGTGAAGCAGATGCCATCATGTTTATGGTGGACGTAGAAACGGGTGTAACCGGGATGGACGAAGATGTGGCTAAATTATTACGCCGTGTAGATAAACCTGTTTTTTTGGTAGTAAACAAGGTAGACAATGCTCAACGGGATCAAGATGCTGTTGAGTTTTATTCTCTTGGTCTTGGAGAATACTATCCTATCTCCAGCATGAATGGTAGTGGTAGTGGTGAATTATTGGATGATCTTGTAAAAGCATTACCCGAGAAACCTGAAACTGAAAGTGACCTGCCCAGGTTCGCAGTAGTAGGAAGACCCAATGCAGGAAAATCTTCTTTTATCAACGCACTAATTGGAGAGGAACGTTATATAGTTACAGATATCGCAGGTACAACCAGAGATAGTATCGATACTAAATACGATCGTTTTGGCTTCGAGTTTAATTTGGTAGATACGGCCGGGATCAGGCGTAAGGCCAAAGTACGCGAAGATCTTGAGTTTTATTCTGTAATGCGCTCCGTGAGGGCCATAGAGCACTGTGATGTATGCCTCATACTTCTTGATGCCTCAAGAGGATTTGACGGGCAGGTAGCGAATATATTTTGGCTGGCACAACGTAACAACAAAGGAATCGTGATCCTTGTGAATAAATGGGACCTGTTAGAGAAGGATACCCATGCAGTAAAAGAATATACTACTAAGATTAAACAAGCTATAGAACCTTTTACTGACGTGCCCATCCTGTTTATATCGGCACTTACCAAACAACGGATCTATAAGGCCATAGAAACTGCAGTGGAAGTCTATAAGAATCGCAGTAAACGTATCCCTACACGTAAAGTGAATGATGTTATGTTGCCCATTATTGAGCATACACCTCCTCCTGCTTATAAAGGAAAGTATGTAAAGATCAAGTTCATTACCCAACTGCCAACACCCTATCCACAGTTTGCTTTTTTCTGCAACCTGCCTCAGTATGTAAGGGAACCTTATAAACGATTTTTGGAAAATAAACTAAGAGAAAATTTTGATTTCACCGGAGTGCCTGTCACTATCTTTATGAGGAAGAAGTAAGACTTACCAGCCACCTGAGGCACCTCCGCCTCCAAAACTGCCGCCACCGAAACCGCCGCTAAAGCCACCGCCTCCAAAGCCACCCCCTCCAAAGCTGCCTGAACCGCCTTTATAGCTGCCGCGTCCCATATTGCTAAGGATTATAACATCCCAAATGTCTAGTCCTTTACTGCGACCGCCTCCTTTTCCGCCTCCTTTGTTCTTGCGGTTGGCAATTATGATAATTAGGATGATGATAAAAATTACAAAGGCAACAAAAATCAAAACAAAAGCAGCTTTCGCACCATTATTAGGACTTTCATTGTCTTCTAAGGCTTTTTGGAATTCTCCATTGAGAATTTGAAAGATGGCATCTGCGCCCTTGTTAAGTCCGGTAGCATAATTCCCTTCTCTGAATTCAGGGACAATGATGAGAGTAATGATGCGCTTACTAAGGGCATCAGTAAGAGAACCTTCAACACCATAACCAGTATTAATTGCGATCTTACGATCGTCATTGGCCACCAGGATCAGGATACCATTGTCTTCTTTGGCCTGACCAATACCCCATTTCTCACCCCATTGAGCTCCTAAATAGTTGATATCCTCCCCTTCGGTAGAGGCAATGATAGCAACTACAATCTGAGTAGAAGTGCTATCCGAATAGCGTATTAGTTTTTGCTCAAGGGCTTCCTTATCACTCTTAGATAAGAGAGATACATAATCGTAAACACTTGTTTGGAGTTGGGGTTTCTCCGGAATAGTGAATTGGCCCCAGGCAATGGAAATGCTGCACAGGAAAAGTAATAAGATGCTAGCCTTTGGATACTTCATTCCTCAATTCATTGGTGTCATCAGATTTATACGGGAAATGAGCCTTTAATTCTTCTCCTGCCTTCAAAATACCTTCTACAATACCTTGTTTAAATTGGCCCTTTTTAAAATGGGTTTGTATCACATCCTTGGTATCGTTCCAAAAGGTTTTGGAGACCACATCATTGATGCCTTTATCCCCATAAATGACAAAAGTGCGATCATTTACGGCAATATATAGAAGCACTCCGTTAGAATCTTTGGTGTTTTCCATCTTTAGACTAAGAAATACTTCCTGAGCCCTTTCGTATGGATCCAATGTTGTGCCAGGCTCAATATGAACCCTGATCTCTCCAGAGGTATTTTTTTCTGCCTTCAGAATGGCGTTGACAATCTCTTGTTCATCCTCTGGTGTTAATAAAGCTTCTACCTTGGATTCTGCCATGGGATCAATCAAATTCGAAGTTCACATCTGGGGCATTCTCTGACCCAGGATTTGACTGGTACCTGGTCATTTCCTCAAAACCAAACCATCCGGCCAGTAATTTATTGGGGAATTTGGTAGTATGTATGTCGTATGTATTTACGGCTTCGTTATAGCGATTTCTTTCGGTGCTAATCCGATTTTCAGTACCCTCTAGTTGCGATTGAAGTTCCAGAAAATTCTGGTTCGCCTTTAGGTCGGGATAACGCTCTACAGTTACGAGTAAGCGCGAAAGGGCCGAAGACAATCCGGCTTGCGCCTCCTGAAAGGCCGCCATTTTTTCGGGTGTCAAATTATCCACGTCAATAGTGGTGGAACTGGCTTTTGCTCTGGCTTCAATCACATCGGTAAGCGTACCCCTTTCAAAGTCGGCTGCCCCTTGCACTGTTTTTACCAGATTTCCAATTAAGTCATTTCTGCGTTGATATTGACTTTCCACATTAGACCAGGCAGTTTTCGCATTTGCCTCGAATTCAACAGCAGTATTATTAAAACCTACGGCCCATTGATAGATCCCAAAGACAACGACTGCAAGGACAATTACGGGAATTAACCATTTTTTCATCTTGATAGTGTATTTAAGTTGTAATTATAATTGTTGTTTAATCTTGATAAGCTCAGCTTTAACACGTTCCAGTTTCTGAATGATCTCAAAATTTGAAAGTGTTTTTTTCCGCTCCTCTTTGAGGTGGGTTTTAGCTCCTTCGAGCGTAAAACCACGTTCTTTTACCAAATGATAGATGAGCTGTAAATTCTTAATATCTTCTGGAGTAAATTTACGGTTCCCTTTGGCGTTCTTCTTGGGTTGTATTTCGTCAAATTCCTTTTCCCAAAATCGGATGAGAGAAGTATTCACCTCAAAGGCCTTGGCTACTTCGCCAATACCGTAATATCTTTTTTCGGGGAGTTCTACGTGCATTAATCTAATGATTGGTTTTCCTGATTAGCAAATTTCAGCATGTTCTCAAATTCCTCAGCAGACAAACTGCCGTAATAGAAATTAATTGGGTTGATACGCTGATCATCTTTCCATACTTCGTAATGCAAATGAGGCGCTTCAGACCTGCCAGTACTCCCAATAAACCCGATCAGGTCTCCTCGTTTAACTTTTTGTCGCCGTTTTACATTATAATTACTCAGGTGCGCATAAAGAGACATATACCCATATCCATGATCAATTCGGATGTGTTTTCCATATCCAGATGCGTTGTTATCTGCCCGTGTAATTGTGCCATCTCCCGTTGCATAGATAGGGACCCCTTTTGCAGCTGTGAAATCCATACCCCAGTGCATTTTCCGCGCCTTGGTAAAAGGATCGGATCGCCAGCCGTAGCCGGAAGCCATCCTTGTTAGATCTTCATTGTTCACTGGTTGTATTGCCGGAATGGCAGCTAATAATTTTTCCTTGTCTTCGGCCAATTTCGTGATCTCATCTAGTGAGCGCGATTGAATGACCATTTGCTTTTGAATGATATCGAGCCTTTTTGTGGTAGCCGCAATCATCTCGGAATTATTGAATCCTTCCAACGACTTATAGCGGTTTATCCCTCCAAAACCGGCCCTGCGCTGCTCCTCAGGAATAGGATTGGCTTCAAAGTACAATCTGTATATGTTGTTGTCACGGTCCTCTATATTCGCCAGCACCTCTTCTATTTGCTGCATTTTTTTATTGAGCAATTCAAAACGGAGCTCGTAATTCTTCACTTCTCTGGCAAGGGATAATTCCCTTGGAGTATTTAAAATATTGGTATTGAGGAGTAATATTAGTCCAAGAAAACCAAAAAGGGCAGAGCCAAGAAAAAACAGAAAGAGATTTCTATAACGTCGAGATTTCTTTAGCTCTATTTTTCGATAGGAGAGCGTGTCTGGATCGTAATAGTACTTAACTTTAGACATGAATGTAAATTATCCTATTTTTGTGCTGTCAATTCAACTGAACAAACAAATATAAAAATTGTTTTGTAGAAAGCGATAAAATTAGTAAAACCTTACCTTTTTATATGACTTCCAGCGAAATACGCGAACACTTCCTGGCTTTTTTCAAGAGCAAAAATCACAGTATTGTTTCCTCTGCACCAATGGTCATCAAGGACGATCCAACTTTGATGTTCACCAACGCGGGGATGAATCAGTTCAAGGAGTTTTTTCTGGGAAATAGCATTTCCAAAAGTCCGCGTATTGCGGATACTCAAAAATGCTTGAGGGTAAGCGGCAAGCACAATGATCTGGAAGAGGTAGGAAAAGACACCTACCACCACACAATGTTTGAGATGCTAGGTAACTGGAGTTTTGGAGATTATTTTAAAAAGGAGGCTATTCAATGGGCCTGGGAGTTGCTTACCAAAGTATATAAAATTGACAAAGAGAGTTTGTACGTATCGGTCTTTGAGGGCAGCAAGGATGCCGATTCCCTGGAGATGGATACTGAGGCTTACGAATTGTGGAAGGCCATTGTTCCGGAAGAACGTATCATTTTCGGAAATAAAAATGATAATTTTTGGGAAATGGGTGATCAGGGACCATGCGGACCTTGTTCTGAGATCCATGTAGATATCAGATCCAAAGAAGAGAAGGCAAAGATTCCCGGAGCTAGTCTTGTGAATAAAGATCATCCCCTTGTCATTGAGATATGGAATCTGGTATTTATGCAATACAATCGCAAGGCAAATGGTTCCCTTGAACCACTTCCAGAGAAGCATGTAGATACCGGGATGGGTTTTGAGCGTTTGTGTATGGTGTTACAAGGCGTACAATCTAATTACGACACCGATATCTTTACTCCCCTGATCAAGGAGATCGAGGTCATTACAAAGCATACCTACGGGAAGGACAAGGCGAATGACATAGCTATGAGGGTAGTTGTGGATCATATCCGAGCGGTGGCATTTTCTATTGCTGACGGACAGTTGCCCAGTAACAATGGAGCCGGATATGTCATAAGGCGTATTCTAAGAAGGGCTGTACGGTATGGGTTTACTTTTCTCGATACCCAGGAACCTTTTCTATATAAATTGGTCAATGTGCTTGTGAATACAATGGGCCCTGCATTTCCTGAATTAAAAAAGCAACAAAACCTGATAGAGAACGTAATTCGAGAGGAGGAACATTCCTTCCTTAAAACTCTGGATCAGGGCTTGGTTCTGCTAGATGATATGATTGCCAAATCCAAAGGAAAGGAGATAGATGGAAAGAAGGCTTTTGAATTGTATGATACCTTTGGTTTTCCAATTGATCTTACAAGTCTTATTCTGAGTGAAAGGGGCTATACCTTGGATGAAAAGGAATTTGAAAAGGCGATGGAGCAGCAAAAAACCAGATCAAGGTCGGCTTCACAAGTGACCAAGGATGATTGGGTAATACTTCAGGATAATGCGCAACAAGCATTTATTGGGTATGATGAATTAAAGGCTCAGGTAGATCTGGTTAAATACAGGAAGGTGACTACCAAGAAAGAAGGTACTCAGTTTCAGCTGGTTTTTAATAAAACACCTTTTTACCCGGAAGGTGGTGGTCAGGTAGGAGATAAGGGTTTTTTGGAAGTGCCCAATGGCGATGTGGTTTACATCCTGGATACAAAAAAAGAAAACAACGAAATTGTTCATTACGCTAAGAACCTGCCTAAGCACTTAAATGGTTCGCTTACAGCTGTGGTAGATGCCACACAACGAGCGAGGACTGCTCGAAACCACACTGCAACCCATTTGTTGCACCAGGCATTGAGAAAGGTGCTGGGACCCCATGTGGAGCAAAAAGGATCTGCGGTGCATTCAGAACATCTCCGATTCGATTTTTCACATTTTGCCAAGCTCACAGAGGAAGAAATAAGCAAGGTAGAACGCTTTGTAAATACAAGGATTGATGAGCAGTTGCCGCTTGAGGAAGCGCGAAGTATCCCGGTGAAAAAGGCTCTGGAGGAAGGGGCCATGGCACTTTTTGGTGAGAAGTATGGGGATAAGGTGCGCACTATTAAATTTGGAGACTCTATAGAACTTTGTGGGGGTACTCATGTTAAGAATACTGCTGATATCTGGCATTTTAAGATTATTTCAGAGGGAGCTATTGCAGCTGGTATTCGCAGGATAGAAGCAATCACTTCTCACGCTGTCAAAGACTTCTATGAAGAGAAGAATCTACTGGTAGAACAGATAAAATCTCGCTTAAAAAGTAGTGGAGATCCTTTAAAGGCCATTGAAAGTCTACAGGAGGAGAATATTCTGATGAAAAAGGAGATCGAAGCATTATTAAAAGAAAAGGCCCGCACCATTAAAAGTGAGTTCAAAGATTCTTTGGTGCAAGTTAACGGAGTAAAATTTCTGGCAAAGGAAGTAGATCTTGATGCCGCTGCTATGAAGGATCTGGCATTTGAGATGGGGCAGGAGCATGATGATCTTTTCTTACTTTTTGCTTCTAAACAACATGGGAAAGCCCTTCTAAGCTGCTATATATCCAAAGGTCTTGTTGAGAAAAAAGGACTGAACGCCGGAAACGTAGTTCGCGAATTAGGTCAATATATTGAGGGTGGTGGCGGAGGTCAAGCTTTCTTTGCAACGGCAGGAGGTAAGAATCCCGCAGGTATTCCTGAAGCCCTGAAAAAGGCACGCTCCTTTATTTCGTAACCCTATGAAACTTCAAACACAAGTACCTGTTAACACCTCACTGTACCCTATATCATATAATAGTGAGACTGTTTTATTGGGATCGTGTTTTGCAAACCATATAGGCAGTAAATTAGATTATCACAAATTTAGAACAACGCTGAATCCTTTCGGGATCTTGTTCCATCCCAAAGCTTTGTCCAATCTTGTAGTAAGAGCACTGAATGATGAAGACTACAGGGAAGAAGAACTTTTTTTACATCAGGAACAATGGCATTCCTTTGAGGCACATTCGGATATAAGCAGGAACTCAAAGGAAGAACTTCTCCTAAGCCTTAATGAACAGTTAGGTCTCACTAGAAAAAAGCTAACTACTGCTTCGCACCTTATCCTTACTCTGGGGACTGCCTGGGGATATGAACATAAGGATAGCGGTAAATGGGTAGCCAACTGTCATAAAGTTCCACAAAAGGAATTTAAAAAGATCTTGTCTACTCCGGAGGAAATTATAGAAAGCCTCAGCAGTGCAATAGCAAAAATAAAGCAGATCAATTCTAAAATAGCTGTATACCTTACCATATCGCCTGTAAGACATCTAAAGGATGGATTTACAGAAAATCAACGCAGTAAAGCCAGTTTGATTACTGCAACACATCAACTGCAACAGT
Source organism: uncultured Flavobacteriaceae bacterium (assembly GCA_963796935.1). Lineage (GTDB taxonomy): Bacteria > Bacteroidota > Bacteroidia > Flavobacteriales > Flavobacteriaceae > Muriicola. The sequence continues at coordinate 65,864 of CAWCNT010000012.1, read as the reverse complement.
CACTGCCTGATAATAAACTCTATTATTTTCCTGCCTATGAATTAATGATGGATGAATTGAGAGATTACCGTTTTTATGAGACAGATATGGTGCATCCTAATTCTCTGGCCATCGATTATATCTGGGAAAAATTTAGATCTGCTTGTATTTCGAAAGCCGATCTGGAGACAATGGAAAGTGTTGCAGAGATCCAAAAAGGACTTGCCCATAAGGCCTTTAATCCATCTTCAAAGCAGCATTTGGCATTTAAGGAGAGCTTACAAAAGAAAATAACAGATCTAACAACAACCTATCCTCATATCAGTTTTTAGTCATCAAGTTGTTGCACCTACGGCATCTACCAGATCTATACCATCATCAATAAGATGACCAAGAGCAGGGTGTTGCTGTTTCACTTCTTGTAAGTGTTGCAAAATATCTTCTGCAAAGCTGGTATCGTTGTTATTTTTTGCCAACTCATATAATTCTATAGAGAGTAACCAATCTTCCGGATAGTGCTCTTTCACCTCCTTAAAGACCTTATTTCTGGATATGGTAGTATTGGTTCCTTCCCTGAATTCCCGTATTTGGTGGTAGAGTAACTGCAACTTTTTACGTGCAGGAGATATAGTAGGTTTAATCGTAGTTGACGAAATTTTGTGGGTAACAAGGTCAAAACTGGAAAGGTCTGCCGGACCGTTAAACGCAGCAACAATCTTTTCCCCAACTGCCATATGATAAAGTCCTTTGGAGGGTTCAAATAATACCTTTTTGCCGTTGGTTACTGTGCAATTCTTAAAAGTGATCAAAATAATCTCTCCCCTTAAATTTCGTGTACCGGTAATGATCTCTCCCGCAACTTTAATATCACCTTCAAACTCCAGGACAATAGTTTCCCCTTCATAAATATTATACGCTTTTAGGTCGCGCGGGCTCATATCCTCTATAGCCAAATTGATCCCTTTTAATTTTCCTATGGGCGATCCAAATCCGTCTGTATGGTGTTTGGTGCTATGCCCAACCAGTTCTTTTTCACGATAGGCCAACGCCGTTAATCCTTCCGTTTGGATATATACGGGTAGATCCTGGTATTCAATAACCTTCGCAAAAGATCCTGAGATCTGCAAGCCGGTACTAAGTTCAACAGTACACAGATCCTTTGAAGCGATCACTTTTTTTACGCCACTTAAACCACCTTTTCGCAACGCCATCGTATTGGCGAATTCTTCCAAAACCTGACTCAGATATGCAAAATCTGGTGTTACGAATAACTGGGGTTGAGGTTTGGTTATATCAAAGGAAGTATGTGCCGCTTCAATGGAGTAAGGCACTTTTGTAACCTTATTTGTCATACACCAGGCGCTCTCACCAATTGAAGAAAGAAGACCTGCTCCATAAATTTTGGGCTCTTCTACAGAACCGATTAATCCGTATTCTACGGTCCACCAATGCAGGTTTCGTATAAGGGCTATTTCACTTGGTTCTCCCATATTCTCCTGCAGAGATTCTATTTTTGCCTCTGCCTCATCTATAGCATCTTGCGGAGTGCCAGGTGCTTCTTTTATAATGGAGAGATGTCTAACGGCTTCATACAATTCATAATCCTTTGAATTGGAGATGGCTTTGCTGCCAATTTCTCCAAAGCGTCTAAGATATTCGGCGTATTCCGGATTTGCGATGATCGGTGCGTGGCCGGCACCTTCGTGAATAATATCCGGAGCGGGAGTGTATTCTATATGTTCTAACTGGCGTATATCACCAGCAATAACCAACACATTGTAGGCTTGAAATTCCATAAAGGCAGAGGGGGGGATAAATCCATCTACTGCTACGGCTGCCCAGCCTAACTCCTTCAGGATGCGGTTCATACCGTACAAATTGGGAATATGATCTATAGAGATCCCCGTTTTTTGAAGTCCCTCTGCATAGGAATTGTGGGCAACACGACTGAAATAATCAACATTTTTTCGCATCACATAACGCCAAACTGCCTGGTCAATGGCCGTATAGTCCTCATAATTCTGAGGTTTGATATACTGCTTTAAATGGGTGGGCAGTTTGTCTAAAATAAGGATTGCTTTCAAACGTCATAGGGTATTATTTACAGTATCTCAAAGGTACAAAATCATAACAATAAAGATACTTAAGACAACCATGGATCTTTGCAGTTAACAGCAACACCATAAAAAAACCGCCCTTGAGAGCGGTTAAAGTAATTAGTTAGATGCGAGGGCGTTTGGAGGATATTTACTAAGTATCTCAGAAACAAACTCTCGTATCCGCGCTTCCTTTTTATCGATGTTGTTAATATTGTTTAAAGTGCCAACACCTTTTCCTTGCCAAACTAATTCTTTGGATTTTGCATCAATAAGATCTATATAAAGGGATCCTTCTGTGCGGGTACTTACATTTCTGCCTCCCCATCCGGCACCACCCCACATCCATGGATTCCAATAGCCCCAACCAGGTCCCCAGCCCCAGCCCCAGCCAACATTATTATAGACATCTACTCGCTCTCGTTCTTTTGTAAAAATGCTGACCAAAAGGTCTGGCCTTTCTGATTTTACAAATCCCCTATTTCCCATTTCGGTTTCAATAGCACGCAATATTCGTTTCTTGTCCAGATCCGAAATCTGGGCCTGATCAATTCCTGTTTTATAAAATGCATAGCTCTTATAGGTATTGAAATCAGCATTCCTGTCATAATCTGTCACCACGCGCACTGAAATGCATGAACTAAACATGAATAGTACGGCTAAGGGTAGAAATAATAAGATATTTTTCTTCATAACATGTCTTTTTTTAATGCAACTTTTTTCATAAAAATAGCTCAAATATCATGCCGAATACATGCTGTTTATTTTCTTTTTACACGAGTGTTAAATCCGTATGGGCAATGTTTACAATTGCTTTCACAGCAATACCCACGTTTTAAGTGATATTGCTCAGTAAATACTTTATAACCCTCTTCAGAGAGATAAAAATCCCCTTCCTCAAGTGGTAAGATCTGTTTCATTCCAATTTTTCTTAACGCTAAGTTGTAAAATTAGGTGTTTTCATGTTAATAAACCATCTGTATAATGGGATGGAGGCCCGTATGTTGTCTGTTTAGGGCCGAAACGAAATTATACCCTTTTTGTGAGTAAATAATCGAATATCTTGGGAATTAAGATGCTAAAGACCTTAATTTTAGGGTAATACGAAAGACCAGTTAATGATCTTAATTAGTAAGTATTTTTTTTCAAAGAATTATGTGGGTCTTTCTTTATGGCCTTTTATAATCCTCAGGGATCGTTCTCTAACTCAAGATGAGACATTGATCAATCATGAACGGATCCACTTAAGGCAGCAACTCGAGTTGTTTATTATCCCTTTTTATGCCTGGTATTTGATAGAATGGCTTATAAAATGCTTGTGGTATTTTAATGGATACAAGGCTTATCGGAATATAAGTTTTGAAAGAGAAGCCTATTATCATGAGTCCGATCCTCATTACCTTTGCTGCAGAAGCAGATTCCGATTTATACAATATCTTTGAGGGAAAACACAGCTCCCGGGTGACCTTACCTACCAATGAAATACTACTTCCTGTTCTAAAGGATCATGATATCACGCTCCATGTGAGACGGGAAGATCTTATCCACCCCTTGCTTTCCGGCAATAAGTACCGCAAATTAAAATATAATTTACAGGAGGCATTAAGTTTAAAACATCATAGGCTCATCACCTTTGGCGGTGCTTTCTCAAATCATATTCCGGCAACCGCCTTTGCCGCAAAAGAAAGTGGATTAGAAGCGGTAGGTATTATTAGAGGGGAAGAACTTTCTACTAGCTGGCGGTGATAATCCAACCCTTTTTACGGCTCATCAATTAGGGATGAAGTTCAAATTTATAACACGTGAGGAGTACCGAAGGAAGAATAATGATGAATTTCTAAAAGATCTTTTGAAGCTTTATGGCCCGGCGTACCTCATTCCGGAAGGAGGCACTAATGCCCTTGCCATAAAAGGGTGTGAAGAAATTTTGAAGGATACAGATGAGGTCTTTGATGTTATCTGCTGTTCAGTAGGGACGGGAGGTACATTGGCAGGCCTCAGTAATGCCGCTAAAAAACACCAACAAGTACTCGGATTTCCCGCTCTAAAAGGCGATTTTTTGCAAAAAGATATTTGTAAATTTGCACAGAATAAGAACTGGATACTCTGTAATGAGTATCATTTTGGAGGATATGCAAAGGTCACAAAAGAGTTGGTGGCCTTTATCAATGAATTCAAAGAGTTGACCGGAGTACCCTTAGATCCTGTTTATACCGGGAAGATGATGTTTGGAATCCTGGATAAAGTGGCCAAAGGTGAATTTAAAAAAGGATGCAGGATCCTGGCAATTCACACTGGTGGTTTACAGGGGATTGAAGGAATGAACAGCTATTTGAAAAAAAAGAAACTACCTTTGCTTACCATATGAAAAATTCGGTTTGGACACTTTTAATAGCGGTATTGATTGTTGGCTGTGGCACCAGAAAACGGACCACTGACAGCAGTAAGGATCGTACAGCCTCAAAAACCACGCAGGTTTACAAGAACACCTCGTCTTCAGTTTATCCACTCCCAGACGATTCTGGGATGTTCATGGAATTCCCCATTGCTTCTATTGAAGATTACATCGATACTTTTGCCGAAGTAGCACAAAAGGAAATGAAAGCTTACGGCATCCCCGCAAGTATCACCCTGGCCCAGGGTATTCTGGAAAGTGGTTTTGGGAGAGGGGCACTAACCTTAAAAACTAATAATCATTTCGGTATTAAATGCCATACGGGGTGGGACGGTCCGTACGCCCTTCACGATGATGACGAAGCTGGGGAATGTTTCAGGAAATACAACCATCCAATGTATTCTTTCCGTGATCACAGCATATTTTTGACAAGCAGATCTCGCTACGCTTCTCTGTTTAGCTTACGTATAGACGATTATAAAGGCTGGGCACATGGTTTAAAAAAGGCCGGTTATGCTACTGATCGTAAATATCCCACTAAACTCATCTCCTTTATAGAGCGGTATAAGCTCTATGAGTATGACAAAGCTGTTTTGCAAGACAATTATGTAGTAGAAAGGAAGTCGTCTTCGGGCCGCTATAAAGTGCATGTAGTTCAGGAAGGAGATACCCTGTATTCCATATCGAGACGTTATTTGGTTTCTGTACAAGAACTTCGGGAATTGAATGAATTGAACGACACTATTATTTCCGTTGGACAGGAACTCAGAATACAGTCCAATAATATCAGATAAACCTATGAAGTACCAACGAAGTAGTGCCTTATTTAAGGAGGCGCAACGCTATATTCCGGGAGGTGTAAATTCGCCCGTCCGAGCCTTTAAAGCAGTGGGAGGCACTCCTGTCTTTGTAAAGGAAGCAAAGGGAGCCTATCTATACGATGAGGATGGTAATAAGCTTATAGATTATATTTCTTCCTGGGGACCGCTTATTCTGGGTCACGCCTACGAACCCGTCATTGAAGCGGTGATAGAAAAGGCCAGAAAAGGAACCTCTTTTGGGATGCCTACCGAGATTGAGACAGAACTGGCCAAATTGGCTATTTCTATGGTGCCAAATATAGATAAGATCCGTTTTGTAAATAGCGGTACGGAAGCTTGTATGAGTGCCATAAGACTTGCACGCGGTTATACCGGAAAAGATAAGATCATAAAATTCGCAGGTTGCTATCACGGACATGCCGATGCCTTTTTAATTCAGGCTGGTAGTGGTGCAGTAACCTTTGGAAGTCCTAACAGTCCGGGCGTTACCGAGGGTACAGCAAAGGACACCTTATTGGCAACATATAATGATCTGGATAGTGTAGATTCCTTGCTAAAAGCTAATAAGGGAGAAATTGCAGCGGTTATTATTGAACCAGTGGCAGGGAATATGGGATGTATAATTCCGGAAGATTCTTTTATTCAAGGTTTACGGGAACGGTGTACCCGCGATAATATCCTGCTTGTTTTTGATGAAGTAATGACAGGCTTTAGATTGGGAGCAGGAGGCGCACAAGAAGCATTAGGGATCAAAGCAGATCTGGTTACTTTTGGAAAGGTCATTGGAGGAGGATTACCCGTTGGTGCTTTTGCAGCCAGAAAGGAGATCATGGATCATCTGGCACCCGAAGGACCTGTATATCAGGCAGGAACTTTAAGTGGTAACCCTTTAGCTATGAGTGCCGGACTGGCAATGTTAACAGCGCTTAGTAAGCAACCATCCATTTTTCAAAGTCTGGATAAGAAGACTCAATACCTCCATGAGGGTTTGAAAAAAGTATTAACGGATCACGGTATTCCGCATCAGATCAATAGATTTGGTTCTATGATCTCTGTGCACTTCACTGCGGAACCGGTAACCAATTTTGAAAGTGCCGCCAAAGGAAATAATGAGACGTTTAAAAAATACTTTCATGGCATGCTAGATCAGGGTATTTATCTTCCACCCTCTGCCTTTGAAAGTTATTTTCTTAACGATGCACTTTCCTATGAGGATATAGACAGAACTATTGAAGCGTTACAAACCATTGCGTCTGACCTAAAATAAAAAATGGGCCTTAGAGGCCCATTTTTAAATTAATAGATGCTTACCGTTTTCCACGGTGTTCTCTTTGTCCTTTATGCCCTTTCCGTCCTTTATGCTTACGGTGAGACATTTCCTTTTCCCACTTGCTGAACTGATCCTCGTTGAGAATCTTTTTCATTTTCTCCTTTTGGGCGATCATATGATCTAATCGATCACTTTGGTGGGCATAGCGCTCCTCTGCACTAAGATCCTTCCTTTTGCCTTTAACAGCTTCCATTTTCTCTTTTCTGAGCTTTGCATTTTCCAGGTGAAATTGCTGGATCTGCTTTTGCTGAGCACTGCTTAGATCCAAAGCAAGGGTCATTTTCTTGGTCTGTAAAGTAGCCATCTGCTCTGGCGTCAATTGATCTTTTCCATCACGTGGACCGCGATCCGGACCTTCCTGGGCCATGGCGGTTAAACTGGCTATGGTGAACATAGCAATAAGAACTTTTTTCATGTGTTTTTAATTTAAGTTATAACCCTTTGACCAATACAAAGCAGATGGGTTTAAAGCAAAAGTTGGGTTTGTGAAATTTTTAACCTTTGTTCGGGCACTTTTAAAGGTACTATTCTAAAATAAAAAAACCCGTATTTCTACGGGTCTTCTTATTCTTGATTTGGGGATATATAAAACGGTAATTTCTTATAAGGTATTCTTGTAGTTTTCTTGTAATTCATCACCATCGGTCTGAACTAATTGTACTTCGTCATTCTGAGGATTATCTAAATTGGTTTCCACTTGTGAATAGATGACAACAGAAACTATAAAACAAATTAGGTAAACAAGACTTTTAACTTTATAAGACATGATCTGGGGTATTTGTTATGACTCTAATATAGAACCAAATAGCAGACGATCTCGCGGAATGTTGTTAAGTAACCCTCCCCTTGTTGTGAAAAGACGTTTAGTTGTGGTAAACGGTAAATATTACGTTTTTGCCAAAACAAATAAAGGTGCTGAATATAGAGAATTCAGCACCTTTTATCGAATCGTTCTAAACCTCTTAACTAGGTTCCAGGATCTGTTCTATTCGTTTTGCAATATCCTGCAGATGGTATTTGCTCATCCTATCGGAGGTTCTACCCACAGCATTCAAAGCAGCAGAACGGAGCGTGGTTAGCTCTGCACGTGCAATAGAGCGCAGGTCTGACTGACTCATGGTAACTGCCGTAGATTTTCTGTACCCTCCAAAGTCGGATAATTTCTTTTGATCTTCCGCTTTCATGATATATTCCAGACGATCCACATGGGCCTTCTGTAAATTTCTTCTATAGGTATCGATGGTTCTTCCGGATCTTAATTCGGACCAGATACCTCGTCGAAGATCGGTCATCAGATCAACAAGTGTATAAGCTTCCTTACCATACATAGCCTCGTATTCTACTAGTCGGGCCATTTTTCCCAGGCTTAGCAAGTTATTTAGGGTCCTTGCTTGTAATGCCCGTATTCTTTCAACAGAACCGGAATATTCAATTTTTGCAAAAAGATCCGGGTTAATTAACCACTCTTGAGTTTCAAAAAGTTGTTTGTGTAAAAATGCAACACAATTCTCCTGATGCTCTTTGGAAACGTGCGTATACACCGGACCTTCCTGATCGTAGGTCTTGTGATGCTCGTAAACCCCACCAATGTTATTGGCTACATGGCCCATATATCGGTTGTACTGAGATAATACCTGCCCGTATAAAGTTCCCAGGTCCTCATAGGTCTTCCCGTCTTCTTTGGTCCATTCTATAAGATTAGGTACAATTCGTTTTAGATTCTTGATCCCATACTCACTGGCAAGGATAGCATTGTCTCCCAGATCTTCGGTTTGTGAGCTTGGATCTACCACGTCACCAGCCTGTTGATGTCCGAAACGATACATAGGGTCGCCACCATGCTCCAGGATCCAGGAATCTAAAATTGATTTTTCATCTTCCGCAGAGGTTGAAGGGATAGGTCTGTACCCCCATGAGATGGCATATTTGTCATAGATCCCAATGTCGGGCATAAGTGCAACATCCCCGTCTTCTGGCTGTGCTATATAATTAAAACGGGCATAGTCCATAATAGAAGGTGCTGTGCCATATTTTTTGGTAAAGGAGGCAGATCTGAGGGAATCTACCGGATAAGCTACACTACTACCCATATTATGAGGCAAACCTAGGGTATGACCTACTTCATGAGAAGATACAAATCGTATAAGCCTTCCCATTACTTCATCTTTAAAGGCAACGCCTCTTGCTTCCGGATTAATGGCAGCTGTTTGAACAAAGAACCAGTTGCGCAACAAGGTCATTACATTGTGGTACCAATTGATGTCCGATTCTAATATTTCACCACTCCGCGGATCGCTAACGTGAGGTCCGTTTGCATTTGGAATTGGAGATGCTAAATACCGTACAACAGAATATCGCACATCTTCCGGAGACCATTCAGGATCTTCTTCAGGAGAAGGCGGGTCCATGGCAATGATGGCGTTTTTAAAACCTGCAGCTTCAAAAGCCACTTGCCAGTCTTCTATACCTTGTTTAATAAACGGTACCCACTGTTTAGGTGTAGCTCTGTCTACATAATATATGATCGGTTTTTTAGGTTCAACCAGTTCCCCATTCTTAAACTTCTCCATGTCTTCCTCCTTCACTTCGAGTCTCCATCGATCCAAAAATCTAATGGTCTTGCTTTCCTGTGCATCCAGACCGTAATCTACCTGCCCTCTTGCAAACCATCCTACTCGTTCGTCAAAATAGCGACGTTTCATCGGTTCCTTCGGTAGTAATATCATAGAATTGTTTATCTCAATAGAGATAGAACCAAGACTAGAATTAGAAGGTGCACTTGCTGCATTGTATGTTTTAACATGCCTGGCTTCTACATTGAGAGGATAACTCTTAAGTGATTCCAAATAGCTTCTGTCTGCATCCAGGCGTGTAGCTTTATAGCGTTTCTTTAATCTGTCTGGCATCCCAAGAGCCTGTACATCTTTTGTAAATAGATCATCTACCGCTATAACCGTCGCAGGATTCAAAGAATCTTTCTTAAAGGCTTTAATATCGAAGGAATACAATACCGGTTCAAAATTAGAATTGACAACTGCTTCATGAACGGGAAGCGAATCGGCTGCAACCACATCATAGCTCACTACTCTAAGTAGGACCTTTTTTGGTTTTTTCTCCCATCGCAATACCTGGGTGTTGATCTTTCCACCACCAAAACCAATTCCGGCAGCTGTTTTGGAAATACGGCTAACCATCAGCATCTCTCTATTAAAGAGTGAATCTGGTATTTCGTAAAAATGCGCATCTTCTACTATGTGCACATCAAATAAACCACTATCTGTTATTGCATCCTTGGTGATCACCTTATCATAGGCTTCAATGGCGCTTTTCTTGCTTTTTGAAGCTGAGGCAGAAGCTTCTGTTTTTTTCTTTTTCTTTTTAAATATCTGTGCCTGAGTAGTTTGTGAAAATCCGGCCAGTAATAGGATCACAAGTACTTTTGGAAGTAATTTTCTAATCATTAGGATTCTTTTTTGTTTGAAGTTTTCAAAGAACCGAAAAATAAACCGAAAGTTTTGTTAATAATATCTTAAGTATTACATAGGTGTCCATTGTTGCGATACACTATTTAAAATGCTGATAAACAAATATATAGATTAACGAAAAGGCCTCTTTAAAAGGTAGTTTTCGTCTTCAATTATATGTTAAATACAGCCTAATAATGTAACAATAGATACGCTTGGAAGTCTTATAAGTATACCATAACAATCATCAATCAATCAAAAAAAAATGAACAAATTATTTATTTTATGTGGCATGGTTCTCCTGGGGATAACCTCCACACCGCAAGAAGACAATTCTAATGAATTATTGAGTAGTAACGAACTACAAGGCATTTACTTAACAGTTTTAAATGAAGATCCGAACACAGAGTTTTGGATGTCTGAGGTGTTTTTCGATACTTCAGATTTGGATACGGAGAACCTCGACATTGCTTCCATCCCCTATGAAGAGTTGGAAGAAGATATACCCCTGGGGTTTGATACCACGGAATATCTACCTGAGAATTTCGACCCTAAGGTTAGTTATATTGATTTAAAGGCGGTTCCTTATTTGAAGATGGCAGAATACGAAGACATTGGTTTCGATACAGCAGCGTATTTGCCTGCTTCATTTGATCCCTATGCGATCCCTCAGGATTTTATGGATATTTCATTTATTGAAGAAGAAGAAGAGGTAGTGGACCTGGGTTTTGATACTAGACCATACTTGCCTGAAGGATATGACTCCTTCGAAGAAGTACTCGATTTGGATTCAATAATATTTATTGAGGAAGAAGACTTTAAATATGGCTTTAATACTTCAAAGTACTTACCATTGTTGTTTAATCCGTAGAAAAGTAAGGAAAAGGTATAATAGTATCTTTTTATTTTAAAAATTAATTGAATTAGTTAGTTGTAAAGCCCTCGGTAATACGTGGGCTTTTATCGTTTTGGTGATGTTTTTATGATGAAAAGAGCCGCCATTGGTCACTTAACAAAAGTTTAACTAAAAATACACTACTGTTGTATATACAACAAAAGGACCCTAGTTATGCGAAGAATGAGGTTTTTAGCAGCAAGTATTGCACAAATGATAAACAATATCTATAGAAATTAACAAAGGCATAATAATAGCTAATATTGCCGAATGTTAATGATATCTGAAGGGCAATAAATACGGGACTAAAGGGTTATATCTTTGCTTAAGAATTAACCTAGAAAAGCGTTATGAAAACACAAATTATAAAAGTAAGTACCCTGGTTTTAATAGCTATGACCAATGTAGCATTGGCAAACACAGCTCAAAGGAGTTTAAATATAGATTTGGATAGTATTATCTATCTGGAGGAAGAGGAAGACACCGCTCTAAATTTTGAAACGGAAGCCTTTTTACCGGCAGATTTCAATCCCTATGCGGCACCGGCTAATTTTCAGCATAACTCTTATATTGTTGAGGATCAAAAAACGGTAGAACTTGGTTTTGACACTCAGGTCTATTTACCTGAAGGATTCAATCCATACAGTTTCTTTTTTGATATTCACTCTATTGAGTATATAGAAGAGAACGATCTAATTGAATTAGATTTCGATACAAAAAAGTATCTCCCATCTAATTTTAATGCTGGGATTGGTAAATAAGACTAACACAGAATCTTAAGTACAAATGGCCCTGAAGTAATATACTTCGGGGCTTTTTATTTTTAAAATATAAAAGGCAGGATAAATTGGAACATCAAGACCAATAGAACCACTGAAATGAGGTTTAGAATAATACCCACACGGGCCATCTGCTTTACTTCAATATACCCACTGGCAAAAACTATGGCATTGGGAGGAGTTGCCATGGGCAACATAAAGGCACAACTACTTGCGATGGTTACAGGTATAAGCAAATGGAGCATCGGAATATCTAACCCGATGGCAATACCCGCTACTACTGGAGCAAGAACGGCTACAAGAGCTACGTTACTCATCAGTTCTGTCATAAAGAGCATAAGTAGAATTAGGAGTGAGGCTGTAAAAAGGATAGATAGTTCACTGGTAGCAATGGCGTTCGATACCACATCTACAAGTCCACTGCTAGACATGCCATTGGCAAGGGCCAGTCCACCTCCAAAAAGTATTAGTATCCCCCAGGCAAGCTTACGTGTATCGTTCCAAACAATGATAAAGTCGCCCTTTCTAAGATTATAGGGAACCGCAAACAAAGAAATAGCACCCATCATGGAAATGATGGTGTCTGATAGGCCAAGCGCAGGAAAAATACTGTTGATGACTGTCCTGAAGATCCATAAAAATATGGTTACTCCAAAAATGACCATCACCATTTTTTCTTTCCCTGAAGTGGGTCCTAACTTCTGTAATTCCTGTTGTATCACCTCCTTGGACGCATTAAATTGCAGTTGTTTGTTAGGAAACATCCATTTAACCAGCACCAAATAACAGATACCCAGCAAAATGATTGAAAAGGGCAGACCAAAGGTCATCCACTTCAGAAAGGAGATCTCAATATTATATTGGTTTTCCAACAAGCCAATCAACACTGAATTTGGCGGGGTGCCAATTACCGTAGCAATACCTCCAGCATTTGCGGAGAAGGCGATTCCCAGCATAACGCTCAGTGCAAAATTCTGATCACTCTTTGTAAAACCATCAGCATCGTTAATTAAAAGACCAATCACAGACATCGCAATAGGTAACATCACCACCGTACTGGCGGTGTTAGATATCCACATACTAAGAGCGGCCGTAGCGATCATAAAGCCCAGGACCACTTTATTAGGTGTGGTGCCGGTAATCCGAATGATATTCAGTGCAATTCGTTTATGAAGACTTACTTTTTCCAGGGCGAGAGCCAATACAAATCCGCCAAAGAATAGAAATATAATTGGGCTTCCGTAATTAGCACCAACCTCCGAAATAGCCATCACATCAAGACTTGGAAATAAAACCAGGGGGAGTAAGGCCGTTACGGATATGGATACCGCTTCAGTGATCCACCAAATTATCATCCAAACAGCTACAGCGATCACCCCATTTGCGTATTCCTTTCCCGTAAATAAATCAGGCAGATTAATCAGGATAATAAAAAGGATCGGTCCTAAGATCAATCCTATTTTTTTGCTCAAGCCCATTGGTTGTGATTTGAGCCCTAAACTATACTTTATATTTTAGTTTAAAAAATAAAAAAGGGAGCATATAGCTCCCTTTTCCGAATATGGCAATCAACCCTTTTACGGACTAAGATCAATAAGCGTCAGATCATTGTCACAAGCTCCGTAGAAGATTTTAATCTCATTTTCAAGGTCGTATCCTGTAATAAAAAAGAGGACATTGTCTTTTTTAATGAGTTCGGGAAGATGATTCCCGTTGTATTTTAATTGTGCGGTTTGTGTACCGCTGGCATTGAACTTCCTGAGATATTCATTCGTGGAGATCACATAGGAGTCGCCCAGCGAAACCAGTGCCTGAATATTACTACTATCCGAATAGTAGGTCTTTGTCAAGGAATTTCCTTCACTATCCGAAACCCGTACTTCTCCATTGCTGTACATCACCAGATTTCCATTGCTTAGCTCGGTAATATGGTAACTGCCATTGAGATCATTGCAATTGCTAACCTGACTAGATAGTTCGGTTTCTTCGAATATAACATGACTACTAACGTTTAAAGCGCTGTCAAAAAAGACCAGCAAGGGTTTGTAGTCTGAGACATACGGGAGCGAAAGATTTTTTGTAAATACCGCCCCATAGGCAACGTACCCGCCATCTACCTCAATCATGTCACCAATCATAGAATCTGCGGAACCAAAGCTATTCAATACAACCTCGTAGGCATCCCCGCTGCTATTTCGTTTTTCTATGGCAGTTTTGTAAAACCCACCATCTACCTGAGTACCAAAGTACAGGTCATCTGTCCCATTAGGAAGATATCCGTAACTGTGCTTGGTAGCTGAATTTATGGAATTCAAAAAGGTCCAAACAATATTATAGTTCACTTCCTGTGTTCCATAGAGCCCACCCAGGGTTCGTGCAAAAACAAAATTCATTTCACCATCGGCATAGAAGTTTGCAAAAGCACTGCCCGTATTATAGGGTTTATCTGCTATATAATTGGAAGCATATTGAAAGTTCTCGTCAAATTCGCGGTAGAAGTATTTAGATCCGCCCGTTCCTTCATTATCCTGATAGAGCTCTATGGAATAGATGTTTCCCGTAATGGGATTAATTCCGGTCTCTAGAGGCAGTCCTGTAAATCCTACAGGGATCTCGGGAAAGAGATAGGCAGCTTCTATGACTACTACATTGACTGTTTTGGTCTTTGTTTTGGTTTCCTGAGCTTCATTTGTTACGGTAAGGGTAACATCATATGAGCCCCCCGTTTCAAAACTAATGGCAGGGTTTGCCTGTTCACTCGTTTCTCCGTTACCAAAATCGAACAAATAGGAAGTAGCCCCTTCAGAGCAATTACTGATCTCCAGCATTTCACCAACATTCAAGGTTAGTGAATTGACTTCAAAACAGGCCACTAGAGCCACTCCTTCATCGGGATTTTCATCGATGATGGTAGTTGCATCTTGCGAACAAGAAAGAAAAAGAATTAGGCATACGCCCAGTAAGTACAGTTTTTTCATAAACACAGATTTGAGGTTCCACGCTTATAAAACGTTTTTAACAGGGGTATATTGAAAAAATTAACAGCTTTTCGATGAGATGCATCTGCTCTGTAAGTACTTGATAATAAAGATATTATAAACTTTACATGCCCCGTTCATCGATGCTGCGCCTACTGCAGGGAGCAGAGCAGGGTTTCCCCTTCCTTGGCTACTTTCACAAGTCCGTGAGCAGTTAGTCCTTTTATCCCTTTGTCCCAGGCCTTGTTGCTTAAGGCAGCCTTTTCTTTAAGGGCTGTTAAGGGCGATGGATTATGAGCTTTTAGATGATCGAGGATGATCTTTTCATTCTCACTCAGGTCTAATGGCTTCTTTTCAGGACGCATTTGAGGAAAGAATAAAACTTCCTGTATGGAGGCATTGTTGGTCATTAGCATCACAAGTCTGTCAACACCAATTCCGATCCCGGAAGTTGGGGGCATCCCATATTCCAGGGCTCGTAGAAAATCCTGATCGATAAACATTGCCTCGTCATCTCCTTTTTCAGACAATTTTAATTGCTCTTCAAAACGTTCTCTCTGGTCAATAGGATCGTTCAACTCAGAATAGGCGTTCGCAATTTCCTTCCCATTCACCATAAGCTCAAATCTTTCCGTGAGTGCAGGATTAGTGCGGTGTTCTTTGGTAAGCGGACTCATCTCCTTGGGGTAATCAATAATAAAAGTGGGCTGCACATAGTGTCTTTCGCAGGTTTCCCCAAAGATCTCGTCTATTAGTTTCCCCAGTCCCATGGTATCATCTACATCAATATCCAGTTTTTTCGCGATCTCCCGAACTTCATCTTCCTTCATTCCGGCCAGATTATGGCCAGTGTGCTCCTGAATGGCAGTTAAGATGGGTATTCTGGGATAAGGGGCTTTAAAATTTATCTCGTTCTTCCCAACCGGGATCAGGAAACTCCCATTGGCATCCATGGCTACTTTTTCGAGGAGTTGCTCGGTGGTATCCATCATCCAATTGTAATCCTTGTAGGCAACATAGAGTTCCATAACCGTAAATTCGGGGTTATGGGTACGGTCCATTCCTTCGTTTCTGAAATCTTTAGAAAATTCATAGACGCCATCAAAGCCGCCAACAATAAGTCGCTTTAGATATAATTCATTCGCGATACGCAGATATAAGGGTATGTTAAGCGCATTATGGTGCGTCATAAAGGGTCTGGCCGTGGCACCGCCGGGGATTGGCTGTAAAATGGGGGTTTCCACCTCTAAATAGCCTTTATCATTAAAAAAATTGCGGATGCTATTGGTGATTTTAGTCCTTTTTACAAAGGTTTCCTTCACTTTTGGGTTTACCACCAGGTCCACATAGCGCTGTCTGTAGCGCTGTTCCGGATCATTAAACTCGTCAAAAACATGTCCTTCCGCATCTTTTTTCGGGAGCGGTAGAGGTCTTAGTGATTTGCTCAGGATCACAAATTCTTTGACCATCACGGTCTTTTCTCCTACCTGAGTAGTAAACAAAGTGCCTTTTACACCAATGATGTCCCCAATATCCAGTAATTTCTTATAAATCTCGTTATAGAGGGTCTTGTCTTCTCCCGGACAGATCTCATCCCTGTTAAAATAGACCTGTATACGGCCTTCACTATCCTGTAATTCTGCAAAAGAAGCTTTCCCTTGTATACGACGAGACATGAGTCGGCCCGCGATCACCACTTTCTTTCCTTCCACATACTCCTTTTTAATCTGAGATGACATGGTATCTACAGGGTATAAGGCAGCGGGGTAAGGGTTTATCCCCATTTCGCGCAGTTTGGAAAGTTTTTCTCTCCGGATGACTTCTTGTTCAGACAGTTGCATATGATACCTATTAAGATTGCAAAATTACGTTATTTAAAAAAAGTGAAAAGCTACTTTTTAATTATTAATCAAATTTCGGTCTAATGGAATGATAGTTATGATAAAAGTCATAGAATTAATTCTAATTTGATAGTTATTTTGCTTGGTTAAAATGTATGGTTCTCAGCACCTTTGACGGGGTATTTGTAAAAAAGACTGGCCATTCTGGAATTGGGTATCAAAACAGAAGTAATAAACTATAAAATCACATTAAAATGAACAAGCAAATATTTAGCATTATCCTGGTATTAGTGGTAAGTTTCAGCACATTGGGGCAAGACCTGGCGCCATATATTAGAATAACGGAGACTGATGGGTCCATGGAGCAAGCTTCAGAAAGGATCATAAATGCACTTAAAGAAAATTCCTTTCAGGTTTTAGGATCGTACCATCCTGCAAATAGCGGTACTTTAAAAGTAATTGCTTTTACCAGGAGTGATTTAAAAAACACCGTGATAAAAGTTCAGGACAGGGGTGCTTTGGCAGCAGTTTTTAAAGTTGGGTTAGTGCAGAAAAATGGTAAAGTAACCATTTCTTATACCAATCCGGATTACATTTTAAGAGCGTACTTAGGAGATAATTATACTTCTTATAAAGGAATTTTTGATGCGTTCAACTCAGATTTAAAAGTTGCTTTTTCGCCTATTGGAAATGATTTTACATCCTTTGGAGGAACTGTAAAAGCGGATAAACTCAAGAATTATCATTATAAGATCATGATGCCGTATTTTACCGATCCGGTAACCCTCTATGAATTTTCTTCTTTTAAGGAAGGTTTAAAAGTCATTGGCGATAATTTGAAGACAAAAAAGGGAAATACTGTTGAGGTATTTAAATTGGTATACGCGAATAAAGAAGTTGCCGTTTTTGGTGTGGGTTTGAAAAGTAAAGAGGACGGCGAATCCTATTTTTTACCAAAGATTGGAGCGGATCATGTGGCAGCTTTGCCGTATGAAATAATTTTGCAGGGGAACAAAGCTACAATGCTCCATGGAAAATATAGAATTGCACTACACTGGCCAGATTTAAGTATGGGTACTTTTATGAAAATCATGAGTACGCCTGGAGATATTGAAGACACCCTTTTGGGGCTCTGCACTCCATCGGAAGCTGAAACTAGTTCACGGTAAATAGAATTTTGCAATCAATATGACCCTGTTCAATGGACAGGGTCTTTTTTTATGTAACATTTCTAATCATTTAACGACCTATAGTATACATCAATCAAAATCATTAATCAATGAGCTTTATACGCGTATTGCTCGCCATTCTTTTTCCACCCTTGTCTGTTATAGGAAAAGGTTGCGGGTCTTTTATCATTGTTTTTCTGCTAACCCTATGTGGCTGGGTGCCAGGGGTGATTGCGGCCCTTATCATTTTGAATAATCCCAACTGATCCTCGTATCTTTGTGGCCTATGAATAAAAAGGTGGGCATACAAGATCTGGGCCTGAAGGACTATAAAGAGACATGGGACTATCAGGAGCAGTTGTTCCAACAGACCGTAGACCTCAAGATTAAGAACAGGAGGGAAGACACCACCTTGGAAACGCCCAATCATTTTCTATTTGTAGAACATCCTCATGTCTATACCCTGGGCAAAAGTGGGGATATGACCAACTTACTGGTTGGCGAAGCACAATTGCGCGAGAAAGGGGCTACTTTCTATAAGATAAACAGAGGGGGTGATATTACCTATCACGGCCCCGGTCAAATTGTGGGCTATCCCATCCTGGACCTGGATAATTTCTTTACGGACATCCACAAATATTTACGATTGCTGGAGGAGATGGTGATCCTTACCCTGTCCGACTATGGTCTGAAAGGGGAGCGCTCCAAAGGGGAGACCGGAGTTTGGCTGGATGTTGGCACCCCATTTGCAAGAAAGATCTGCGCCCTGGGAGTACGGGCCAGCAGATGGGTCACCATGCATGGCTTTGCCTTTAATGTAAATACGGACCTGTCTTATTTTGATATGATGATCCCATGTGGGATAAAAGGTAAGGGGGTTACTTCGTTGAACAGGGAGCTGGGAAAACAAATTTCCACAGAAGAGGTTAAGGAAAAATTACGTTTGTATTTCGGGAAACTCTTTGAGGCTGATATAGTATAGGGCTATGTATTTCAAGAATTATCCAAAGGGCCAGACTTTTTGAAATCAGACCGATTTTACCACTTCTTATGTAACATTTATGCTAATTATTCGTCTATTAGTAAGTAGATTCTTTTTTTATAACCAATAAATTACAACCAAGATGTCGAACTTTAGAACTCAATTTTTCCATAAAGGTATTATGTTGGGTGTTTGCCTAGTTGGAGTACTCATAAGCACTTTCTTTCCTGGAAACGGCTCAGAAAATACAAAGGAGCCACTTTTAGTAGAACATCACGTTGAAGAGCAAACCAGTGAAGAGGATATCCATCTGAATATGTCATCAGAGACATCAGACTCTTTACTCTCCGTTGATTGATCTAAAACCACAGCAAAATAAGACCTCTCATTTGTCGATTATTGACTAAAAGCCGTCAATTCTGTTTTACTCATTAAATCCCCATCTTTTTTGTAGGTTTCCTGTTTTACCATCCCTACGCCTTCTGCCAACCATAGCCTGGAAGGAAATGTTCTATTCATCCCCATAGCCTGTGTTTGACTGTCACTATAGATCACATAACAATCAAAAGAACCGGCAGCGGTAGTCACCATTTCTTTTTTCTCCACTTTTCTATTTAAAATATTTACTGTAGTCTTCATATTCATGCCGGCTACACTCATTGTCATGGATACATTGGCATCTGGTAAAGAATCACCCACAATAAGGTTGTTTGGGATTTCAATATCTGTTCCTGTTATCTCCATTTCCATATCCCCCATCTGCTCCATCATACTCTCCGGAAACAAGGATTCATAATCAATAGACACCTTATTATCAGCACAGCTAAAGCTATAGCTTGTATTGTAAATTTCCTTGCCTTTCTCATCCTTCAATGCTATGGACATAGTAGCTTGGGTAGAACCCCCGCTATTAGAAACTTCCGTAACCTTATAATCAGCGACGCCTTCTGTCTTCCCTTTTTTATTGTAATTGGTATACTGAAAAGTGGCGCCTTCGGTCATGGGATAGTATGTGCTACAATTAGACTGGCCAAGGCCAACTGTTATAAAGAAAAAAGCCGTTAAGGCACTATAAATGGTTGTTTTCATAATTTTATTGTTTGATAAATTCTACTCTTCTATTTTGAGCTTTCCCATTTAAGCTTGTATTGTCAGCGATGGGTTCAGACTCTCCCTTACCTTCTGAGCTTAATCTGCCTTCAGAAATTCCATAAACAGATACCAGGGCCTTTTTTACTGCTTCTGCCCGTTCTTTGGAAAGTTTCATGTTGGTTTCATCACCTCCATCTGCATCTGTATGCCCAACGATCTTTAGATTCATATCCTGTTCTTGTAGCAAAACCTGTGAAATTTGGCGTATGATCCCCATGGACTGTGGTTGTATATTGGCAGAACCCACATCAAAAAGAATTCCGTTCGTAGTTACCTTGCCATCAGCAATTAAGGTTCGCCTGAGATCGAGGCCGCCTTCTGCCACTTTAAGATTAGAGATAAATAAGCGTTCTTCTCCATCTTTAAAACCATTCATATGGAATTTAAGAGTGTTCGCAACAGCTCCCGAAGGTACAATTCTGGGAACATCTATATGTTTTTCTTCATTGATCCACAATCGGAACCGTTGTTTATTGACAGCAATGGATATATGGGGCCTGTTTAGGACCTCATCCCTAAGATCGGCTCGTACCGTGCTGTATATTTCCCTTTTATTGTTAATATGATTCGCCATAGTTATCCCCACGTCTATATACTGGCAAAAAGGGACTTGGGCATATACAAAATTAGCGCCTTCTTTAAATAGGGTATCATCACTTAGAATTACTCTTAATATTGCATTGGAGGAGGTTTTGTTATTTAAGCCTACCGCCATTACATCAAATTCTATAGTAAATTCTTCAGGTAGTTTGGGTACATCAGGAACAAAATAGATATTAAATCCCGAGATAAGTTCTAGCCATTTTTCATCCGATTCATTGATAGTTACAACTTCCCCCGAGCCATTTGTATTCCATTTAGATGGAAAATCGCCAATGAAATCATTTTGAAAATCGTCAAAGAACACGATCTTATCACCTGGAACATAATCAAATTTGCTATACACCATCATCGCCTTAGGGCCATCCATATTCCCTGAGGTATTATTCGTATTAGTATTCCCAGGACCCTTGGTATCTCCAGATCCAGGCTGGTCCATTTGAGGAATTGGCAATCCATCTTTATCCCGGGCAACCTCACCTTTTTTTCCGGGTTCAAGAATACTATCCAATACCTGATCGGTTTTTTCGGCGGTCTCTTTTTCTACTCTTCTCTCTACAGTACGTTCTGCGGCTTTTTCGGCTCTCTTCTTCAGCTTTTTCAAAATCTGACCCTGTGCGGAAGGAATGCCAATTAGAACTAAACTAAGAATAAGGATACAGCGGGAAAATAGGTGTAGTGGTTTCATAATGAAAATATTAACTATTAAAAATACTGTAAATAGTTGTATTTAAAAAATGAAAAAACCTATTGACCGAGAATTTATTTTACTTAATTAATCGTGTACACTATGAGGGAGTTATCTTCAAATTTTCCAACGATCTCAATGTTCCGGTCATTGTTTATATCAGTTAGATCGATAGAAGAACTAGAATAGACAGGAAAGTTAGGAAAGAGAATGGCATTACTGTCAAAAACATAGGCCCTTTGTGTCTGTATATCGGTAACACTCACATAGATCTTGTCATAGATATAAAAGATGCGTGGCTTAGTGTATACTCCCAGGTCTAAAGAGGCTTTATTGCCTTTAATGCTAAGTTCATTGTCATTCATCAGGCTCAGTGTCTTGCTGGTGGCATCTATTCCGTGGCCTTCGTTGAGATTAAATCTGGTTTTAATTATTTTTCCCTTTGTATCTACTGCGAATAATGTTCCTGTCTTATCAGTAACTATAAATCTATTGTTGTTGAGATATACTTCATTCTCGGAAAAATCGATCTTCTCTGAAACTCCAACCCTTGTACTGCCCGTCCTGTTTAAGATCTTAAGTGTGCCATCTGCCAGCATAAACACCAAATAATCCCTGGAACCTATACGGAAGTGCTTGGGTGGATAAAGGATGGTACTTTCAGCCTTAGTGTATGCAAAGCCTTTTACGATCTCTCCTTTCCCGTTGAACATCTTTACGTCCTTGCCCTGAGTAACAACGAACCGATAATTCCGATTGTTTTCATAATCAAAAACCGCCAGCGGATTTAAAGCAGCCCCGGAGAACGATTTATTGAAGGGGGCCACTTCTTTCCCATTTCTATCGAGAACCAAAAATTGATTATTCGTTGTAAAGGCCAGTTGTAGTCGGCCATTCTTGTAGAGGTCTATTTGTTCAATACGTCCCTGAACAGGGCCATCTAACGCTTTCTTCCATATTATCTTTCCTGCGGTAGAGATGAGGTATAGGTTGTTTTCCACATCCTGTACCACGATTTCTTTTTTGTTGTTCCTGTGGTCTGTGACAAATTGAGGTACATTGGCCAGGGCCGCGTCTAGTTGTACTGTAAAGAGAGGCGAGACCGTGTTTCTTTTTCGTACAGTTGATTTTCTCTTCACAAAGGAATTGAGGTGGTAGAAGTTCCGATCTGCCACCACCTGGAAAGCCACTACATGGTCTGGGAGTTGGGCTTCCCCGTATTGCTGAATCAGGCTTTTGGGTAAATATTCGCTTAGAACAGCTTCCAGTTTTTTGTTATTGGCAACAAAGAGCATGCTGGAGGCCTCAGCTAGCTCAGTTTTTGCGCTGTTATAGACCGAAGACCCATCAAAGGTTTGTTCACTATTTATATTCCGGATTATCAATTCCAGAAAACTCTTAGATTGACTAAAGACAAAAGCATTGTCTAGTATTGTATAATGAGTAAACTTAAAATCCTTTATTAAGGAGGGAAAGGCATTCTCTAATAGAGGGAGTTTATTTACTATTCCAACTTCCTTGCCCTGATATTCGTATACGGAGGTACGGTATTCATATAAGAACTCTGAAAGGGCAGAACCTCCATAGGTATTTAACAAGATGGCTCTATTGGTGTCCTTGTAGACCACACCAACTTCTTCAACTGTTTGGAAGAGGGTATCCGAAGTGATAGTATTTGGGAACTGATTCTTTTGATTGAAAGCAAACACTGCGTAGTCCGTAAAGGAGATGGAAAGAAGTCCATCCGACTCCTCCGGCGCCAGGTTCGCCAAACTATTAACCACAGGCTGGGTATTTGTAAACAGGGATAAAAAAGCCTGAGAACTATCCTTCACTATCCCAACGCCATTCCACTGTAAAAGATTTTGGGAAGCACTAAGATCGAGCGCCATCCAGGTGGCCAGATCAGACCATTGCGGGCTATCTGTAGTATCTGTTGTGTACGGGTTGATGGAGTCTGCCTTCCTGGTATTGATAAATAAGGAAGCAGATTTCCCGGAGACGGTGGTTTTAAAAAGCGCTTGCAGCTCCTTATTAGGTTGGTTCTCCGGAATGTGATTTATTGTACTTGCTAAAAAAGAGGAATCAGTACTGATGTATTTCAAATTCCCAAAGGATGCGGCGTAAAACCTTTTTTTATCCCGGTGATAGGTGTTCATAAAGATCCCTTCAACGGTAATGGAATTTTGCTGTAGTGGTGAAAGACTATCCTTTACGATACTGAACTGCTGAGAAGGTGTTATATATAGGTATGGCAGACTATCAATTTCCGATGGCATTAGTACGAGAATACCTTCAGCTTCTGTTTCCAGGTCGTCTAGCATTTTAAGGCCTTGAAAAAGGCCCTTATTATTTTCTAGTTTAGATAAAGACTGGGCAAACTCATTGTTTTTTAGCTCTCTTTTGAGTGCAGCTAGATTATTTACTTTAAGGACAATGGCTGCGTTTTCCGGGATTGCATCCTTCAGTGACAGCGTGGATCTCTCAGAGCGGGTACAGGCAAATAGTAAGATTGCGGTGAAGCAAACCGCAAGGAAACTTTTCATTCAAGGATTTTGAAACAAATTTATAATATTAAAATTCAAGTGACACCTGCTCGCTTTTAATTTTAAAAGTTTTTCGATGGTATTTAGTTAGGCCGTATTTTTTTATGGCCATTCTGTGTTCCAGGGTGGGGTAGCCTTTGTTTTGTTTCCAATTGTACATAGGATATTCATCATGGATGGTTTCCATATAGGTATCGCGCATGGTCTTGGCCAAAATAGATGCAGCGGCAATACTCATGAATATTCCATCTCCTTTAATGATACATTCATGGGAAATAGAATTGTAAGGCTTAAATTGGTTGCCATCTACAAGGATATGCCTTGGTGATATTCGAAGCTGTTCCAAAGCACGGTGCATTCCAAAAATAGAAGCATTTAGAATATTAATGCTGTCAATAGTTTCCGGGTCTATATGGGCTATCCCAAAACTCACCGCTTCTAACTCAATTTCCTTTTTCAGGATACTGCGTTGTCTTGCCGATAATTTTTTTGAGTCATTTAGTAATCCATTTGAGTATTCCGGCGGTAAAATAACTGCTGCTGCGGTCACTGGTCCGGCCAGGCATCCCCTTCCGGCTTCATCCGTGCCGGCTTCTAACAAGAATCGATGAAATTTCTTTAACATAAGACGGAAACCCCTCTGTATACTTTAAAATGATATCAATATATGGTTTAATAATTGTTAAATATATTGACAATAAATAAGGTAAATCTCCAAAACTTTGAATGATTCGCAATTAAAGACGTTTTTTTAACAGGGTTTAACGTGGCATTCACTTCTTATTAGGATAATTAACTTAAAATTATCACTTTTGCAGCTGGCTAATTCAAAAAACTAATTAAATGAAATCAAAGTTAACATGGATGTTGACACCATTATTGGTGCTTTGCATGAGCTTCTCTTTCGCACAAGAGAAGTCGATTTCAGGTGATGTGACGGACCAGAATGGTCTTGCCTTTACCTGGTGTAGCTGTCGTGATCGTAGGAACTATCGACCGGTACACAAACCGATTTTGACGGGAACTATAGTATATCTGCCTCAATAGGACAGGTATTGCGCTATAGCTACCTGGGACAAAAAACGGTGACAAGAACAGTAGGT
The DNA here is from genome assembly GCA_963796935.1 of uncultured Flavobacteriaceae bacterium. Taxonomy (GTDB): domain Bacteria; phylum Bacteroidota; class Bacteroidia; order Flavobacteriales; family Flavobacteriaceae; genus Muriicola. Next base: position 41,046 of record CAWCNT010000012.1, on the reverse strand, counting down.
GCTTCAAGCACTATGAACCTTCAAATGGAAGACGATGCTGAAGCACTGCAAGAAGTAGTGGTTCAGGGATACCGTACTTCTACCAAAGAAAAGTCGAGTATTGCATCGGTAACGATCAATGCTGAGACAATTGAAAACAGACCCAATGCGAGTTTTGTACAAACCTTATCCGGACAGGTAGCTGGTTTAAATATTACCACAGCCTCCGGACAGCCCGGTGCAGCCTCGCAGGTAAACTTGCGTGGGGTTACCTCTATTAATGGTAACACACAACCTTTGTATATTATAGACGGTTCACCGGTAGATGAATACAACTTTAGAAGTTTAAACCCTCAGGACATAGCTTCTATCTCTGTATTAAAAGATGCCGGGGCAACCGCTATCTACGGAAACAGGGGTGCAAATGGGGTCATTGTTATTAAAACAAGACAGGGTAGTTACGACACCGGCTTAACGGTTAACTATACCGGGATCCTTAGTTTCAGTACCCTTCAGGACAATGATTACAACTTAATGGATTCTCAAGAGCAGTTAAGGCTGGAAAGAGACCGGGGTGCCGGACTAGGGGCCTCCTTAACGGATGCTGAGATAGACGCTTATGAAACAACAGATTGGGCCGATTTCTTCTTCGATACCGGATTAACACAAAACCATAACTTATCGTTATCTTCAGGTGGAGATAATTCTTCTCAATTTACATCTTTCGGATATTTCAATCAGGAAGGGATCCTTCAGGATTCTAATCTTAAAAGATTTAGTATTCGAAATAACACCACTGGGAAGTCGAACAATGATAAATTTAATTATAGCACCAATTTAACCATTAACTATTCTGAATCTAATGAGCCTAACTCAATTGGATCCGGGGCAATTAACAGGAACTATGTATTAGGAGCCTATATTTCGGTGCCATATATCTCTCCAGATGATTATACCAATGGGGCAGATTTGTTATCCCCGCTGGTTTTCTCTAATACCCCTTTATTCCTGTTAGACAGGTTAAAGACATATACACGTAAGGAAGATGAAGTTAAAGTAGTAGGTAGTTTAAATGCAGGGTACAAACTGACGGATAATTTATCTGCTAATGTAACCCTGAGTGGAGATTACCAGAGCGAATTCCTAACAAGGGCTGAAGCACCAGATTCCTTTAATGCCTTGTTATTTGGTGGTGCTGCCAATCCAACTTCTGGATTCCAACAGCAAATATCTACAAGGCAGTTTTCTTTTAACCAGGTTACTTCATTAAATTATGTGAATACCTGGGGAAAACATACCTTAGATGCCGGAGCATTTACGGAATATTTTAAAGCGCATTTAAGGACTTTTGGATTTTTTGCGCGAGGCTTGGATCCTAAGACATTTTATCCTGGAGATGGTGCCGGTTTTGTAAGTGACAATTCAGCAAATGATGTTTTTGTAGATGATGCAACTGCACAGATACGAAATGCCGGATTATTCTCTTATTTCGGTCAGGCTGATTATGATTATGACGGGCGCTACGGTATTACAGGTACTGTTAGACGCGATGCGTCGTATCGTTTTGCCGGATCTAACAAATGGGCAACTTTTTATTCAGTTGCGGGTAGATGGAACATCGATAACGAAGCCTTTATGGAGAATTCAATATTCGATGTGTTGAAAATAAGGGCATCTTACGGAACCTCGGGTAACCAAAGGATCTCAGGAGCTACTTATTTTTCCGCACCAGATCTAACAAAGAACTTCTTTGCAACAGGAACGGGATATGCGGGTATTAACTCTATCTTCCTTTCTCAAATAGCGAATACAACCTTGAGATGGGAAACCGTGACACAAGCCAACGTAGGTTTAGACTTCGAGTTGTTCAATAACAGGTTACGTGGTAATGTAGACGGATACATAAAGGAAACGTCAGACCTGTTCCAGAGCACACCGGTTTCTGCCATTAATGATGTAACGGAGTTAGATGCTAACACCGGTACCTTAACGAATACAGGGGTAGATTTAACCTTAAGGTATAACCTGATCAATAGTATAGATGATGGACTGAACTTGGAGATCTTCGCATTGGGTAACTATAACAAACAAGAGTTGGGCGATCTACCAAGTGAAGATGGAGAACTCATTGGTACCGGTAGAAATGGCGGAAAACTGTTTGAATATTATACCATCCGTTACGCAGGGGTAAACCCGGCCAACGGTAATTTATTGTTCTTAGATGCGGATGATAATATTACTGAGAATCCGGATGCAGATACTGACAGGGTTTGGATAGATAAGAACATCTTATCCTGATTTCAATGGTAGTTTTGGGCTAAACCTGGATTACAAAGGGTTCTTTATACAAACCCAGTTTAACTATACGGTGGGTGTAGATCGTTTTGACAATGATCAGGCCGATTTTCAGGATCCGGATGCTATTGGACAATTTAGACATTCCAGGGATCTGTTCAGGGTTTGGACTCCGGACAACCGTATTACCGATATACCGTCTTTCGATGCCTTTAACCGTTCGTCTTTTGCTTCAGACAGATATCTGAGAAATGCAGATTACATCAGGCTTCGGTTTGCCTCAATTGGTTATAATTTCCCTGCGAAATTGTTAGAAGGGACAGGATTTTCAAGATTACGAATCTTTGGAAATGCTGAGAACTTGTTCACTATATCTGAGTGGAGAGGGTTTGATGCTGAAGCTTTAAATAATGGAAGTCGTATATACCCAACACCTAAGACTATATCAGTTGGATTCGAATTTGGATTTTAAAAAAAAAGAGCAATGAAAAACTTTAATAAAATATTTTACCTTTTTGGTTTGTTTACAGTGCTGGTAGCATGTAACGATGCCATTGATATAAACCAGCCGGGACGTTTAGATGCGGAGGCTGCGTTTGAAACCGTAGCAGATTTGCAGGCCGGACTCTTTGGTGTATATGACAGATTTGATACTTCCGGCGAGATCGCCTTTAGTTCAATCTTTACAGACGAACTTTCTATCGGTTTCGATAATGGAGGTCAGGGTTTGGCAGATTACGCCTTTGTGTTGAATGCAGGTAGTACTGCACCTGCAAGTTTTTTGGGTTGGCGGATATGGTGCAATTAACGCTGCAAACAGGATAATTGAGGCTGCTGAAATTAGTTACACCGGAAGCAGATGAGCAAACGCAGTACAATAGCATTTTAGGGCAAGCATATGCCTTGAGAGCACTGGGTCATTTATTCCTTCAGAACTATTTTTCAACGAATTATGAGGATGACAATGCCTTGGGCGTAATTGCTATGGATTTTGTGCCAACCATTGATCAGCAATTGTTGCGTAATACCAATGGAGAGGTCTATGGTTTAATTATCGCAGACCTTGATCGTGCAAACAGTTTGCTGGATAATGATACAAGCGATCCTACCTTTATTAATAAAGATGGTATATTGGCTATGCGTGCAGTCATCGCGGCTTATCGAGGTAATTATACCCAGGCCGCTACCTTTAGTCAGCAATTGTTAGATAAATACGGACTGGCGAACAGGGCAGAATATGAGGCTATGTTTTTAGATACTGATAACACTGAGATTATCTTTAAACTGGAACGTTCGGTTGGTGACAACTACGATGGCCAGGGGGCTACCGGTAGTGCTACAGCTGGAGGTTGGGCCGGAGCGCGTTTTGCTTTTGTGGATGCCACTTTAGCAGGATCGCCTTATTTTGAAATGGGTCGTAGTCTTTATAACCTATTAGATCCGGCAGATATTCGTTATGACGTCAATGTGGCACCAACGAGTGTTATTGACCCGGATTATGCAACGAATAATGATCCTGCACTCGATATCTTAGTGATCCAGAAATATCCTGGCTCTGAAGGTCAACCTTTGATGAATGATCTTAAAATATTCCGTTCTTCGGAGATGTTGTTAATACGTGCTGAGGCTTATGCCGATGCAGGAAGCTTTAACGGTGCAACAAACTCAACAGCGGCTTTGATTAAGCAGTTGCGAGATGCCCGTTTTGGAACCGATACCACATTACCGGTATATGCTAACGAGGCAGAAGCTTTTGCAGCTATATTGGATGAACGAAGAGTAGAGTTGGCTTTTGAAGGTCATCGTTACAAAGACCTTAAGAGATTAGGGGCTCGTGCTAACCAAGGTGTTTTGAAAGATCCAATAGATTGTGCCTTTAACGGGGCCTGTACGTTGCCATCTTCGGATTTTAGGTTTACATTGCCACTTCCAATTGTGGAATTCAATGCAAACCCAGGCCTACGTGAGCAACAAAACCCTGGTTATTAATACTTAAAAAAGATACATTATGAAAAAATATATTTCTATAATCGTTTTAGCACTTGTCGCCTTCACTTCGTGTGAGGAAGATTTGAAAGTGTATGATGTAGAGAATGGACAAACACTGGCTCAGTTCAGTCAGGTTTCTGGGGTCATTCCTACACCAGTTGACGGTGCAACATTAGAAGTTACCGTTGGGGTAACAACAAAGTCGGACACTGATCGTACCGTATCATTGGGTGTTGATGCATCATCCACGGCCCAGTCAGATCAGTACTCGTTGAATAGTCTAACTATTCCTGCAGGTTCTTATGATGCAACGCTTGTTATTACAAGTATTTTTGAAGCTCTTCCTGAGACAGGAAGTGTGAACCTGGTACTTAATTTAAATGATATTAGCGGAACTAGTGATGTTCTTTTTGCTAATTCTACCTTGACTGTAAATTTATTCAGAGAATGTCCTGAGGAACCAACGCCTGGAGTTTGGACTATTAATATGCAGGATTCTTTTGGAGACGGATGGCAGACAGACGATGGAAATGGAGGAACTGGCCTTACAGTTACCTTAAACACAGGAGAAGTCTTCGAAGTAGGACTTTGTAATCCTTATGTGGCTTCACCTTATAACTGTATACCTGAATTTTCTAGTGGTTCTGCAACGATTACTATTCCAGACGGAGTTGAATCGGCAGAATGGTTTTTCCCAGGAGATTTTTATGGAGAAATTACTTTTCAAGTATTGGCTCCTAACGGAAATGAAGTATATTCTCGGGCTCAAGCAGGTGGTGGTGCAGGAGTATTTATTATTGACTTCTGTCAGCAATAATACTACCAAGGACTACAAAGCTTAGACGAATAGATAGTAATTTAAAGCCGCCTGTATAACAGGCGGCTTTTTTTGTATTATAATTGGGTCCACGGTACTCAAAGCATGGAAGAACGTCTACCAGGATTGCCAAGGAAGCATTACAGCTACGCTTTGCTCTAATTTAAACCGTTGATGAATTTAGTGACAGTTATATAATGTGGTGTGCTACACTGCATAACTGTATCTTAGGCTCAAATCACATTTAAGCCATGTAAGATAGAGCCTTAGAGAATACATATGGCCTATTGGAGTTAACAGTTTGTAAACTAGGTTACATAAAAAAGACCTGCACCATGTGCAGGTCTTTTTTAATAGAATAAGATCTTTCTTTATAAGGAATTGTAATACCCGAGCAATTGAATCACTTCTGCTTCGGTCTTTAATTTTAGTTTGTTCTTCTTTACAAAAGCAGACAATTCCTTTTTATGATCTGGCAAGACAGAAATAACGTCTTTTGCTTTTAAGCGCGTCTCAATGGCTGCATTGTCTTCAGTGATGATGTAATAAGTATTCACATCTTCAAATTTAGCAGGTTGATCCTTAGCATAAGAAGAGGTGGCCTGGCGTTCTTCTACAAATTTCTTTCCCTGTTTTAAAAGTAGTCGTGCTTTACCCTTACTTAATTCTACAAAATAGGTTTTACGAATAGCGCCATTCTTTTTATAATTTTCAATAAGGTATAACTTACCGGCTATCTGGGCTTTTAGATAATCGCGCTTTAACAAGGTGATAATTCCTTTTTCTGTCTTCATTTCAATACCATCCTGGTAAGCATTATACCTGAGGATACCATTATAGGGATTGTCATCATTTACAAAGACCTTTCCAATCACAAATTCTTCATTGGCATATGGTGAGCCTTGCACATTGTTGGGTAAGCCGCTATTGACGCCACCCAAGCGTAGAATTATTGAGATATTCTGTAGGTAATTCAATGTTTTGTGCAAAAGCAAAAGACATTGAAAGGGTAAGTGCAAGAGTTAAATTTCTTTTAATCATGTATTCCTATTTTAGTTTCTTTTAGTAAATCAAATATTGTTCCAGTAAATAGATCTTCTACTAATTATGCCATTATTGCACCCGGAATTCAAAAATTTCCGATTGTGAAGTATTCCCCTGGCTATCTCGCGAAAGTATGCGCCAATAATGAACTGTACTAGCAGTAATGCTTGTATCAAATGTGTTTTCAGTTGTGGTTCCTATAGAAGATAAGGCGGCTGCATCTGTACCAAAAAATACTTCAAAGTCGGCCAGGTCATCATCCACATCACTGCCAGTCCATTCTAATGTTATAGTGCCTGAAGCGGCTACAGAGGCTCCTCGTGCCGGACTTACAACCTCGGCGGGAAATGGCGCATAATTTTCTACACCCGGCCCCTGGTTATAAAATTTCCAGCTTGGACTTGTGGCAGTCTCTGTAGTGCCATTTGCCCTGGAAACTACAAACCATTCATATGGAGTTCCTCTAAGAAGAGTGATCTCTGCACTATTGATGTTTGCATTGGTTTTCGCCGTATTGTTGTTAGAAAGATTCCTTAGACTCAATTCGTAGGTATCTGCATTTTCAGCATCTGTCCATCTGAACGTTACAGAGCTTTGATTTGTATTCAGGACAGTCCCTTCATTACACTCAGTATTATTGTCCGGAAAGATCAAGGCTAGCTGCCGAGGGTGGAGTAACCACAACTGGTGGCGGTGGATCTGGGGTTGAATCTCCTCCTCCACAGGATACTAAAAGCAATGTAGTAGCGCTTATAAGGCCTAGTATCTTTCTCATTTTCGAATTATTTTATAAGTCATTAAACTAGCTTGTGTTTTTATATTTAAAAGATAGATCCCTTTAGAAAGTACATCCACATTAAATTGTACTTCATTGTTAACCGGCGTGTATTGCTTTTTAAAGACCGTACGTCCGTTAAGATCAAAGAGTGAAACTTCTACTTGCTCAGATGATGAATTTCCAAGGTAGATATTGAGATCTCCAGAGGAAATTGGATTTGGATAAATCAGTAATTCTGAACTCAGGAATATAGTTTCCAAATACACCCCCTGACAATCCTTATCTGTACTTACCGTAAGGGTATTTTCCACTTGCGATAAAGGCAAAGTAATCTCACTTTCAGAAGTGTTGTATACCACATTGTTTAAATTGATGGTATACGATTTTGCACCTGAAAGGTTTAAGGTTACTTTATTATCAAAGGTGTCTACTTTAGATGAGACCGAAAGATCTTCTGGTTCCTGTATATCTAAGGAAAAACAAATTTCATAACCTGCCTGGCCTTCAACGGTAATACAAACCGCATAGGTCCCAGCCATCAGATCCTCAAAGGAAACTGTATCCGTAAAACCTAAACTATCATTAACACCATTCCCGGTAATAATCGCAGTATAGTTTAGTAGTTCAACTGCTTCAATACTAATACTACCATTATTGCTGGAGATACAGGATTCTCCTTTGGTAAGTAGCCTGGAAATTACTTGCTGGCAGGGTAAACACTTCACAACCATCTACATCTACTACAGAGCCCGGTGGGGTATTGGCGCACAGGTCATTTCCATTTGGTACACCATCATTATCTGCATCATCATCACAAACATCCCCAATACCGTCATTGTCAGCATCGGCCTGGTCCGCATTGGCAGTGGTAGGACAATTGTCATCTACATCTGCTATTCCATCATTGTCGTCATCCGGATCACAGGCATCGCCCAGTCCATCTCCATCAGTATCTAATTGATTGGCATTTCCTACCAATGGACAGTTATCGTCTACATCCAACACACCATCGTTGTCATCATCATCATCATCCTGGAAGCCTTCTACAACAAGATCATCAATTATAACGCCTTCCTGATTTACTGAAGGGTCTGAATGAAATACAATTCTGAAAATCATATTTGTTTCATTGGTGAGATCTGTTTCCCCAAGGGCTGCATTGGCAGTAAAATCATAGGAGTATTCTGTCAGAGTGGCATTGGTACCCGTCCATTGAGCTCCCGGACAATTCTGACAATCATCATCTGTCTCCGGAACTTGCATTGGTCCGATCACTGGTATACCAATTTGGCTGACTGTTAACCGTACCCAGAACTTGCCATGTACTACCGTCATCAACAGTATATTCTACATAAACCACATCAAAATTGATTTCCAGATCATAGGCCATTTGAAATTTTAGCACCGGGGCCAAAATACTTGCCGTTTCATAGCAATTACTCACTAAATAAGCGCGGACACCATCGGGATGGTTCCCGTTTAAATTGGTGCCATAAACTTGTGTCCCGGAGCCAGCCTGATTAAGTAAGGTGCCTTCCGGAACTACCTTTTTCCCATATAGGAGTGCCACCTCCATCATTATAAGTGAGCAAGGCCTCATCGCTGTTTCAAAAGTATTGATAGCATCTCCTACACCAAAGTCATTTACAAAAAAGCTATGGGTAATTTCGTTATTATCCGGATAGGCATCATTAAAAATAGATACTGTTACATTAAGGGAATATTCCTCCTGTAGTTGTAAGATTCAAAGAAGGTATTTAATCGTTGTACTCTCTTCACTTGCCAGGGTAACAGAAGCTGTAAAAGTACTGTGGGCTTCCCCCATCAATACTATAAGTAACATCTATGGAAGTAATAGGATTTAAGCCATTGTTTTCTACCACAATCTCCGGGATGATCTCTCCGCAAAGAACAACATCATTACCGGGTGTTAAGGATTGTAAGCGCACATCGTTATCCGGAATCTGAATTGGAATAGGAGATTGCCAAACCCCTCTTCCATAGGTGGAGGCTGTAATAAGTTCATCATCCAGACTTATATCCAGGTCGCTGATGGCCACACTGGGTAGCTCCGTAAAATAATCTTCCCATTCGGTTAGCGTATCATCCAGCCGATAGACCCCCAGACTCGTTCCTACGTAAATTGGGTTATCTGTATGCCTCCCCTGATGAACAATTGAAAAGAAAGCCTGATCGGTTGGAATGTTAAAAGTGATATCCTCATCAGGTCCGGCATCGCCATTGGCATTCACCGGCACTTTGTATATTCTGCGCAATACACCCTGTTGTTCAGACTGAGGTCTTCCAACCCGCAAAGAAGTAATAACATAAATTGCAGAACCGTCATTAGTGTTAATTGCTATGTCTGAGATTTCGGCATCAATATCCGCATTGAAGAAGGCACTAAAGGTTTGTCCCCCATCATCACTTCGTTGAACAGATCTTCCTTCAGCAGCGTAAAGCACCAATGGATTCGTAGGATCAACTTCAAGATCATCTATGCCGTTAGTAGTGCTTGGAATAGTGTATAGCTTTTCCCAGGCATTTCCCACCAGTTTATAAACAGCATCAAATCCTGCATACACTTCTCCTGTACTGCTGATTGCAAGAGGGGTGATCCAGTTACCCTGAATGGTATTTCCCTGATCGTCCCTCGGAGGTCCTACGAAACCAGCGGATTGTCCTGAATTACTTGAAATGTTAAGAGAGCCGCCAAATTGTGTAAAGCCATAGACCAAATTATCGTTGTTTGGATCTATTACATTGTCCATTCCATCTCCACCGTGATAATTATTCCACTGGCCACTTTCTAATATCTGTCCTCCATTGTCTTGCAGCCCACCGATCATCTTTGTCCCATCGCCGGGAGAGACTGAAAGCCTGTAGAATTGTCCAACGGCTGCATTATTTGTATAATCAGTAAAGCTGGCCCCACCATTTTGTGACATATAGATACCTCCATCACTACATACAAACACCTGGTCATTAAAAACCCTGATGGCGTGGATATCAGCATGGGTATAGGCGTTGTCATTTACAAACCATTGATTAAGCCGTGTAAATGAGTTTCCTCCATTCATACTTTTCCAAACATTAAGACACCCCATATATACCTCATTGGCATTTGTAGGAGATACTTCAAGTGCCATATCGAACCAGGCCTGACTAGATTCCATGATGTTTGTGGTATTTGGGCTTTCCGTAAAAGTTACCCCGCTATCCGTAGACTTATAAAGTCCTTGATAGGTAAAGTTGCTATTACCAGTATTAGCACTTAGTACGTATAAAACCTCCGGATCTGCAGCTGAAACGCCTAAAAGTGCCCTGCCAGAACTAGTAGGGAGCACCGGGCTATCCAGGGCTGTGAAATCCAGGCCATTGGTTGATTTGTAAAAGGTAACCTGATTGCCACTACCGCCTACATACCGCCCTACAACCGCATATACTGTATTGGGATCTCCGGGTTTTAATTTAAGATCTGAAATGTAGCCGAATTGCCTTAACACCCAGGTATCACCGGCATCCGTACTTTTATATAATCCTGTATTGGTAGCTACCCAAAGTATATTTGTATTTAAGGGATCTATGATGATCTCGTTCATCAACGTATTAACATCAGAATTAGAAGGATTAAGTCCGGTTTCTTGCCAACTTGCTCCTGCATCCAGTGATTTAAAAACACCAACACTGTAAGAATCGGCCGCATCATCATCTCCGGTTGCTATATAAATTATATTAGTATTCGTAGGATCAATGGCGATCCCGGAAACACCAATTTGAGGAAAGTCATCAAAAAGGTTCGTCCAGCTATTACCGGCATCTGTAGATTTCCAGATTCCACCTGCTGGTGCACCTACGTACCATGTATTAGGATCAATAGGATCTACAGCAATGGCATTCATTCTGCCTTGTCCCGGAAGTCTGCCGGAAAAAGTGCCGGTATCTGTAGGACCAATAGTGGTCCAGGCACTGGTGGGGTTAACGGCCATGCCAATGCGCTTTTGTTTGTTCTCCCAGGTTTGCCAGAGCTTATTTGGACTTGGGAGATAACCCTTTGTATCCACAAAATGCATCCAGTAATTTTCCCAACGTTTGTATGGTTTATATCCACTGCCCTTAGCATCCTTATCTCTATTCTTCCAATATGCATTGAAAGCCTCAGAAATTTCATAAATAGTGAGGGGTTGGTCCTGTGCACTTTTTATAAGGGTATTACCATCTTCATCAGTCAGCCAAGGAGCATTCTGATTAAATTGTCCATAAGAAACACTGCCTATTAAAAGGCATGCAAGAAGAAATTTTCTTAACATGTAATTTTTTTGTCTAATATCCTGAAAAAAACAGGGATATTCAATTTTATTAGTTCTTTGGCGCCTTTTTTAGGGAATAAAAAGCAAAAGTTGTTCAAGATAAGGATTCATAACCTTTTCTTACAAAAGTTTCACATTTCTTTAGTTCCAAAAAAAGTAACTTTGCCCGAGTAATCCATTTTATGAAATTCCTTGTAACCGTACTTTTTATTTTTTCATTGCAAACAGTTTTTGCTCAGGATAGGACAATCCCCCCTCCCAGAGAAAAGGACTCCTCTCTTTTTAAAAAAAAGAAAACAGCTATCCCTAAAGGAGCTTCCGGTACAGAACCAGAGCTCAGTATTAAGGACTACAAGATTATTTCATATGCCAGAGACACCACCTATCTGGATACTACCTTAACTATCCAAAAGGAGTATCGGTATAATTTCCATAGGAGAGACAATTTTGAACTCATGCCTTTCGCTAATGTGGGGCAGCCTAATAACGCCTTGGGGATAGATATGGAACAAACTGGCCTTTATCCAATTCTTGGCGCCAGGGCACGGAACATTAATTATATGGAAGTGCGAGACATATCTTACTATAATGTTCCTACACCGATGACAGATCTGTTCTTTAAGACCACCTTTGAACAAGGCCAACTGTTGGACGCAATGCTTACTTTTAATACTTCCAGGAGGTTAAACTTTTCCATAGCATTTAAAGGATTCCGTTCTCTGGGCAAGTATCAGTACAGCCAGATGCAGTCAGGAAATTTCAGGACCACCACTAATTATCAGTCACCTAATGAAAGGTATACTCTTAGGGCACATATTGCGGCTCAGGATATAGAAAGTGAAGAGAATGGTGGTATACTGGAAAAAGAGCTGCAATTCGAATCTGAAGATCCCGAATTTCAGGATAGATCCCGTATAGATGTTTTCTTTACAGACGCAAGAAACAAGATCTTGGGGAAACGCTATTTTCTTGATCACCGCTTTGCGATATTTCAAAAAAGGGATTCCCTCAGGAGATCCTCTGTTGGAATAGGTCATGAATTCACCTATGAAACCAAATATTTCCAGTTTCAACAAGATAGTCAGAACGATTTTTTTGGATCAACCATAGTAACCCCTATAGATGACAAGGCAAGCTTAAAAACTTTTTTTAACAGGCTAAGTCTTGATTACTCCAATAAATTTCTGGGAACCTTAAAGGGATTCGTGAATTGGTATAATTACGATTATTACTTTAACAGTATATTGATAACTGATACACAAACCATCCCAAATCAATTACAGGGTGATGAATTGGCAGTGGGAGGACTCTATCAAAAACAAATAGGCGCATTTGCTTTGGATGCTTCTCTTACCTACGGGATCACAGGGACGCTCACAAATTATATTTTTGATGCCGCCGCTGAATTCAATATAAATGATAAACACACTTTTGAAGTAAGTGCTCATTCTTCCTCGCGATTACCAAATTTTAATTTTCTACTCTACCAGTCAGAATACGAGAATTACAATTGGAATAATTCGGAAACCTTTGAGAATCAGAATGTGCAAAGTCTTAAATTCAATTTGCGTTCGCAGGTATGGGGAGATCTGATGGCCCAGTATGCTACAACGGATAACTACACCTATTTTTCATCTAATGCTACTAATGAGCAGATATTGGAAGGCACAGAGAATGCCTATATAACTCCAAAACAAGAGGGCTCTTCGGTAAGTCATCTAAAAGTGAAGTACGCCAAGGAATTTAAAGTAGGGAAATGGGCATTGAACAATACGGTGATGTATCAAAATGTAACTCAGAGTAACCAGGTGTTGAATGTACCTCAATTAGTCACCAGGAATACCTTGTACTATTCCAGTAATGTCTTTAAGAATGCTATGTTCCTTCAGACAGGGGTAACCTTTAAATACTTCACTGCATATAACATGGATGGGTACAACCCGCTATTAGGAGAATTTTATCTGCAGAACGGAGAAGAGTTGGGAGCTTTTCCTTTACTCGACTTTTTTATTAATGCGAAGGTGCGTCAGACCCGCATCTATCTGAAAGCGGAGCATTTTAATTCTTCCTTCACCGGAAATACTTTTTATGCGGCTCCGAACTATCCGTATCGCGACTTTGTAATTCGTTTTGGTCTGGTTTGGAATTTCTTTTCATAGTTTTTAATTAATAGTATATTTTTTTCATTGAATGACACCTCATTTTCAGGGGGTTAGCTCGATAAAATAATTAATACAAAATTTTTGTTGTACGGAGTTGTGCAACCAGAAAAATGGTTTTATATTTGCACCCGCTTAGCGTGAGAGCGTTGGGCGAAAAAGAGATTGACTAAGTTCATTGATATATTGGTAGACAGCGAATTTGCTTTTAGGGATTGTGGGTTTCGGCCTTTATGAACTGGGAGTGAATTTTAGATCATTTTAAACAAACATGAGAACCGTTTTGAGGCAGAGACAGCTTTTTTATATTGTGGAGCATTATTAATATTAATGTTATAACGATGAAGAGTTTGATCCTGGCTCAGGATGAACGCTAGCGGCAGGCCTAACACATGCAAGTCGAACGGTAACAGGGAAAAGCTTGCTTTTCCGCTGACGAGTGGCGCACGGGTGCGCAACGCGTATAGAACCTACCCTGTACAGGGGGATAGCCCGGAGAAATCCGGATTAATACCCCGTAGTAATTAGAATTGGCATCGATTTTAATTTAAAGCTTCGGCGGTACAGGATGGCTATGCGTCCTATTAGCCAGATGGTGAGGTAACGGCTCACCATAGCTATGATAGGTAGGGGCCCTGAGAGGGGGATCCCCCACACTGGTACTGAGACACGGACCAGACTCCTACGGGAGGCAGCAGTGAGGAATATTGGACAATGGGCTCACGCCTGATCCAGCCATGCCGCGTGCAGGAAGACAGCCCTATGGGTTGTAAACTGCTTTTATACGGGAAGAATAAGGGGCACGTGTGCCCTGGTGACGGTACCGTAAGAATAAGGACCGGCTAACTCCGTGCCAGCAGCCGCGGTAATACGGAGGGTCCGAGCGTTATCCGGAATTATTGGGTTTAAAGGGTCCGCAGGCGGACAATTAAGTCAGGGGTGAAATGGTACGGCTCAACCGTAGCACTGCCCTTGATACTGGTTGTCTTGAGTCATAGTGGAGTGGCCGGAATATGTAGTGTAGCGGTGAAATGCATAGATATTACATAGAACACCGATCGCGAAGGCAGGTCACTAACTATCGACTGACGCTGATGGACGAAAGCGTGGGGAGCGAACAGGATTAGATACCCTGGTAGTCCACGCCGTAAACGATGGATACTAGCTGTCGGGACTTCGGTCTCGGCGGCCCAGCGAAAGTGATAAGTATCCCACCTGGGGAGTACGTTCGCAAGAATGAAACTCAAAGGAATTGACGGGGGCCCGCACAAGCGGTGGAGCATGTGGTTTAATTCGATGATACGCGAGGAACCTTACCAGGGCTTAAATGCAGAATGACAGGTTTAGAGATAGACTTTTCTTCGGACATTTTGCAAGGTGCTGCATGGTTGTCGTCAGCTCGTGCCGTGAGGTGTCAGGTTAAGTCCTATAACGAGCGCAACCCCTGTCGTCAGTTGCCAACAGGTAATGCTGGGGACTCTGGCGAGACTGCCGGTGCAAACCGCGAGGAAGGTGGGGATGACGTCAAATCATCACGGCCCTTACGTCCTGGGCTACACACGTGCTACAATGGCCGGTACAGAGAGCAGCCATCCGGCAACGGAGAGCGAATCTATAAAACCGGTCACAGTTCGGATCGGGGTCTGCAACTCGACCCCGTGAAGCTGGAATCGCTAGTAATCGGATATCAGCCATGATCCGGTGAATACGTTCCCGGGCCTTGTACACACCGCCCGTCAAGCCATGGAAGCCGGGAGTGCCTGAAGTCCGTCACCGTAAGGAGCGGCCTAGGGCAAAATCGGTAACTAGGGCTAAGTCGTAACAAGGTAGCCGTACCGGAAGGTGCGGCTGGAACACCTCCTTTCTAGAGAAAGATGCTTCTGATGTGAAGAAAGATGTTAATTAAGACGCCTTGAGGCGGTTCTGTAGTTTGTTTATGATGTTTTTAAATGCTGTCTACCATTATTTTTAAAATAAATGCAGTCTCATAGCTCAGCTGGTTAGAGCGCTACACTGATAATGTAGAGGTCGGCAGTTCGAGTCTGCCTGAGACTACTTAGGTAAAGTAGATCAGGGCATAAGAGATTAGGCCCCGTTTGGGTCTTATGCACACGTTCATTAGAGTAACATATTGAAGTAGGAAATTTTAGAGGCTGTAGTATAAGAGACCTCTTTTGGAATTTGGAATTTGAAATTTCCATTTCGAAGGACTGGGGGATTAGCTCAGCTGGCTAGAGCGCCTGCCTTGCACGCAGGAGGTCATCGGTTCGACTCCGATATTCTCCACTAAGGAGGTCACCACGCCACGGCGTGGTAATCTCCACTGGGATCTTTTTTTAAAAGGATCAGCTTACCACGGGGACTCCATTGATGGGGTTTTTGTTTCAGCGTAAGTGGAACGTTCATTGACATATTGGGATAGTAGAGTATATGTGGTTGTTTTTTTTCAGGAAAAGGCAATTTGCGTATACTCGGGAAAACACGAATTTAAATAATAGAGAGGGTACGTAAAGTACCAAGAGATTAGAATACGAGGCAAAAGGCGACAAGCTAAATAAGGGCGTATGGGGAATGCCTAGGCTCTCAGAGGCGATGAAGGACGCGATAAGCTGCGAAAATCTGTGGGGATCGGCACATACGAAATGATCCGCAGGTATCCGAATGGGGCAACCCAC
>CAWCNT010000012.1:0-20000 GCA_963796935.1 uncultured Flavobacteriaceae bacterium | reverse complement strand
TTATCCGTTGCTTTTATTTCATGTTCAAATTTCTTAACCCCGTCTACCCGCCGGTTATTTTGAGCCAGAAAGTCCATTGCCTGCACTACTCCTTTTAGTTCAGCTCCTTCAATTGGCAAGTTTCTGCGAATAGTAGCTCCTCCACACAATACAAGAGCGTCGAAGTCGGCCTTTAACGCGTCAGCCTTCACATCTACCCCTACATGTACTCCGCATTTGAATTCAATGCCTTCTTCCTTTAACACTTCCAAACGGCGATCAATAATATGTTTTTCCATTTTAAAATCCGGGATTCCATATCGCAACAAGCCACCCGGTTTTTCATCTCTCTCAAAAACGGTTACACTGTGGCCTGCTCTGTTGAGTTGTTGTGCTGCAGCCAAACCTGCAGGTCCGGATCCAATGACCGCTACCTTTTTTCCCGTTCTTGTTTCCGGGGGCATGGCCACTACCCATCCTTTTTTAAAGGCGGTCTCTACAATATTCTTTTCTATATTCTCTATGGAAACAGGATCTTCATTGATGCCTAAGACACAGGCTTCTTCGCAAGGTGCAGGGCATAGTCTTCCCGTAAATTCCGGAAAATTATTGGTGGCATGAAGAATCTGAGCGGCCTTTTCCCATTTTCCCCTGTATACCGCATCGTTAAAATCTGGGATCAAATTTCCCAGAGGACAGCCACTATGGCAAAAGGGAATTCCGCAATCCATACAACGTGCACCCTGGTCTTTTAATTCCTGTTCTTTTAAGGGCAGGGTAAATTCTTTAAAATCCTTTACCCGCTTATCTACCGGTTTATAGGGCTCTGTCTTTCTTCCGTATTCTAAGAATCCTGTCGTCTTTCCCATATATAGTTCTAAATAGTTTGTAATTTTTCCTGTTCCAATCGGAGTAAAGCCTGCTTGTATTCTTCAGGGAATATTTTAATGAACTTAGGTAAGTAGTGCTCCCAATTCTCCAATATCCGTTGTGCCAGCGGACTTAGGGTGGCATTATAATGATTTTCAATAAGTCCCTTCAAAAGTTGAATATCCTGGTCTTCCTCTACCAAGAGAAGATTTAAGGCTTCTTTATTACATCGTTTCTCAAAGTTCTGGTGCAGATCTAATACATAGGCAATACCTCCGCTCATCCCGGCACCGAAATTTCGGCCTACTTCTCCCAGAATAACAGCCGTTCCTCCTGTCATATATTCACACCCGTGGTCTCCTATCCCTTCAACTACCGCTATGGCACCAGAATTTCGAACGCAGAAACGTTCTCCGGCTTTTCCGTTTATATAAGCTTCACCCGAAGTGGCACCGTATAGTGTAACATTACCAGTGATTATATTGTCTTCGGGTTTGAGGGTCGATTTTTCTGGAATTTTGATGATCAATTTTGCACCAGAAAGTCCTTTTCCAAGATAGTCATTGGTATTACCGTTTACGACCATGGTAAGGCCACGTGTGGCAAAAGCTCCAAAGCTCTGCCCGGCAGAACCTGTAAAGTTCAGTTTTAAGGTATTATCTGGCAGTCCTTCAGCGCCATATATCTTTGAGATCTCATTACTGATGATGGCACCTACTGCCCTGTCAGTATTATGGATGGGGAAATGTAAAATCGATTTTTCCTTCCTGAATATTGAAGGATGCGCTTTCCCAATGATCTCGAACTCTATGGAGTCTGATACATGGTGTTCCTGTTTTTGTGTATTGTAGAGTTTGGTGCCTTTCCGCACGTCAATTTTATGCAGAATAGGGCTCAGGTCTAATCCGTTGGCCTTAAAATGATCAATAGCCTTGTTCCTGTTTAGCTTTTGGACCTGCCCAACCATTTCATTGATGGTCCTAAAACCTAACTGAGCCATAATTTCTCTGAGTTCCTGGGCAACGAAGTACATATAGTTCACTACATGTTCAGGCTTCCCTTCGAACTTCTTCCTGAGTTCAGGATTTTGTGTGGCGATGCCAACCGGACAAGTATTTAAATGACATACACGCATCATAATACATCCCGATGCTACTAAAGGTGCTGTTGCAAAACCGAATTCTTCGGCTCCCAGCAAGCAGGCAATCGCTACATCCCTTCCCGTTTTTAACTGGCCATCGCACTCTAGTACTATCCTGTTTCTGAGGTCGTTCATCACCAATGTCTGTTGCGCTTCGGCAATTCCCAATTCCCAGGGCAAACCGGCGTGTTTAAGCGAGGTAAGTGGTGAGGCCCCGGTTCCTCCATCAAATCCGGAGATAAGGATCACATCGGCTTTAGCCTTTGCAACTCCCGCAGCTACAGTTCCTACCCCAACTTCTGACACTAGTTTTACATTGATACGGGCTTCCCGATTAGCTGATTTAAGATCATAAATAAGTTGCGACAGATCTTCAATAGAGTAAATATCATGATGTGGTGGAGGAGAGATCAGTCCCACATAGGGAGTAGAATTCCTGGTTTTGGCAATGGAAGGATTTACCTTAGGTCCTGGAAGTTGTCCGCCTTCGCCCGGTTTTGCTCCCTGTGCCATCTTTATCTGTATCTCTTGCGCATTCGTCAGATAATTGGAGGTTACTCCAAATCTACCGGAGGCTACTTGTTTTATGGCACTGTTTCGCCAATCACCTGTTTGGTTCTTATAAAAACGCTCGGCATCTTCACCCCCTTCACCAGAGTTGCTTTTACCCCCAATACGGTTCATTGCAATGGCAAGATTTTCATGGGCCTCCTTACTAATGGACCCATATGACATAGCCCCTGTTTTAAAACGCTTTACAATTTCTGTCCAGGGTTCTACTTCGTCTAAAGGAATAGGGTCAAAATTTGCAAACTCGAACAAACCACGGATGGTCATAAGATCTTTAGATTGCTCATTTACCATTTGGGCAAATTCTTTATAAGTATCGGGTTCGTTGTTTCTTACAGATTTCTGAAGTTTGGCAATGGACAAGGGATTGAACATATGCTTTTCACCATCTCTGCGCCAACGGTATTCGCCTCCAATTTCCAGATCGAGCGTTGCCGCTACAGGTTTCTTAACAAAGGCATTCTGATGCCTCTTTGCAATTTCCTTTTCTATCTCATACAGTCCAATTCCCTGAATACGTGTTGGTGTATTTGGAAAATAGGTGTTTACAACATTGGTGTTAAGCCCAATACACTCGAATAGCTGAGATCCACGATATGAATTTAGCGTAGAGATCCCGATCTTATTCATCACCTTAACGATGCCTTTTCCAATGGCTTTGTTGTAATTTTTTATGGCCTCATCAAAGGAGAATTCTGTGATGTCATTCTCTTCAATTTGTTCCCCAATGATCTCGTTTACCAAATACGGATTAATGGCGCTTGCCCCAAAACCAAATAATAGAGCAAAATGGTGAACTTCTCTAGGTTCAGCCGACTCAATGATGATGCTTAAATTGGAGCGTTTTTCGGCAGCCTGCAAGCCACTATTTACATAAGAACAGGCTAATAATGCGGGGATTGGTGCTTTGTCTTTGTTTAAAAGCCTGTCAGACAGGATAATGATGTTAGCACCATCATCTATGGCCTTTGATGCACTATTTAGAATAGACTCCAAAGCTTCCTCCAGGCCGTTGTGCCCTCTGTGAATATCGTATAAAATGGGAATTGCTACTACTTTATAATCAGGGCTGGCGTCGTAGTTTTTAATTTTATCCAGATCCTCTTTTGAGATCACGGGGTTCTGGATCTTTAATTTTCTGCAATGTTGTTCGGTGGTTTCAAAGATATTCAGGTCTGTTCCAAGGGTAAGGCTTATATCCGTGATCAATTCTTCCCGGATGCCATCTAGCGGCGGGTTTGTTACCTGAGCAAACAATTGCTTAAAATAATTATAGATCAATTGAGGTCGTTCAGACAATACTGCAATAGGCGTATCAGATCCCATAGATCCTATAGGTTCTTTTGCAGTTTTCCCCATGGGAAGAACAATGGTATTAATATCTTCCAGCGTATATCCAAAAACCACTTTCCTTTTTTCCACGGATTCCTCGTCAATAAAAAGTGGGCAGTCATTATAGGGAATATCCCTGAGGTGCATTAAATTCTTATCTAGCCATTTTTTATAAGGGTGTCGCTGCGCGATCTCTTCTTTTATTTCTTCATCATTTATAATACGGCCCTCCTCCATATTCACCAAAAACATCTTGCCAGGCTCCAGCCTTCCGTGCAATTCAATATTCTCCGGAGCAATATCTAGAACACCTGTTTCTGAAGACATAATTACATAACCATCTTTTGTTACCGAGTAACGCGAGGGTCGAAGTCCATTCCTGTCTAAAACAGCACCAATGTAGTTACCATCAGTAAAGGGAATAGAAGCCGGACCATCCCAGGGTTCCATTACGCAAGAATAATATTCGTAGAAAGCCTTTTTAGCTTCAGACATTTCTATATTTTTTTCCCAGGCTTCGGGGACCAATATCATCATAACCTCCGGTAATGACCGGCCGGTCATCAGCAATAATTCAACCACCATGTCCATGGTAGCAGAATCCGATTTTCCGGGAAGAATGACCGGCAGAATATTCTTGATCTCTGGGCCAAAAAATGGACTTTCCATAAGTCCTTCCCTTGATCGCATTCGAGATACATTGCCCCGCAGGGTGTTGATCTCTCCATTGTGGCACATATACCGGAATGGTTGCGCCAGATCCCAGGTAGGAAAGGTGTTGGTTGAGAATCGCTGGTGAACCAACGCAAGCCTGGTAACCACTCTTGGATCCATCAGATCCGTGTAATATCTTTTTATATCCTGGGGCATCAGGAGCCCTTTGAAGATTATAATTTTTGTTGAGAGACTGGGGACGTAAAAGAATTTGCTTTCAGAAAGTTTTGAGTTTATGATGGTATGCTCCGTAACTTTTCGGGCTATAAATAGTTTCAGATTAAAATTGAAGAAATCCTGTGCCTCATTTTCCTTTGCAATAAAAACCTGTCTTACAAAAGGCTCTGTTTCTGAAGCTATACGTCCTGGTACAGAGGTATTGACGGGAACATCTCTCCACCCTAATAAATGCAACCCCTGTCTTTTTATTTCTGATTCAAATACTGAGATGCAAAATGCCCGTTGATTTTCCTTTTTAGGTAAAAATACATTACCAACGGCATAGGCCCCGGGTTCGGGTAATTCAAAAGAGCATTCCTCCTGAAAAAACAGATGAGGAATGTCTATTAATATCCCTGCGCCATCGCCGGTTTTTCCATCGGCACTCACGGCACCCCTGTGTTCTAATTTATCTAGAATTTCGAGGGCCTTATGTATAATGTCATTCGATTTTTTTCCTTTCAGGCTGCAAATAAAACCTGCACCACAGTTGTCGTGTTCAAACTCCGGCAAATACAATCCTTGCTTCTTCAACATCTATTTTCGTATTTACTCAAAAATACCAAAACGACTGAGATTCATCTATGTTTTATTTGTGGATGGTAGAAAAAATGCAACGTTTTAAAAAATACGTTGATAAATATGCAATATGCATTTTAAATCGCTCCTTAAATGGGATTTTAATAATGCGGTAGTATAAGAAAAGACCCAAATGGGAGGGTCTTTTGTAATTTCATCAACAATGTTCTGAAGCGTGTACTGTGGTAAAATCTATTTAGATATCAGGATTTCAAAATACTCCTCGAAATAACGATTTTTTGAATTTCAGAAGTTCCCTCGTATATCTGGGTGATCTTCGCATCTCGCATGAGTCGTTCTACGTGATAATCCTTTACAAAACCATTCCCACCGTGAATCTGAACTGCCTCAACGGTTGTTTCCATGGCTACTTGTGAAGCGTATAGTTTAGCCATGGCACCAGATAGATCATAGTTCTCATGGTTATCTTTATCGCATGCGGATTTATATACCAGAAAACGTGCGGCTTCAATTTGTGTATGCATATCGGCCAGCTTAAATGCAATGGCCTGATGATTACTGATTTCAGTTCCAAAAGCTTTCCGTTCCTTGGAATACTTCCTGGCCATTTCATAGGCGCCTGCGGCTATACCTAATGCCTGGGCTGCGATCCCAATTCTTCCACCTGCCAGTGTTTTCATAGCAAACTTAAAACCGAATCCGTCTTCACCTATCCTGTTCTCTTTTGGGACTTTTACATCATTAAAATTTAGTGAATGCGTATCACTTCCCCGGATACCTAATTTGTTCTCTTTAGGACCTATTTCAAATCCCTTCATACTTTTTTCTACGATCAGTGCATTGATCCCCTTATGTGCTTTTTTAACATCAGTTTGAGCAATGACCAGGTATACATCGGCAGAGTTACCATTGGTGATCCAATTCTTAGTTCCATTAAGGAGATAGTGATCACCTTTGTCAAGGGCAGTCGTTTTTTGCGAAGTGGCATCGCTGCCGGCTTCCGGTTCAGACAGGCAAAATGCTCCAATGATCTCCCCAGTCGCTAATCTTGTTAAATATTTTTGCTTTTGTTCTTCTGTACCAAAAGTTTCTAACCCCCAACATACAAGAGAATTATTTACCGAAACAATTACTGAGGCAGAGGCATCTACTTTAGATAACTCCTCCATGACCAGTACATACGATAAAGTATCTAGTCCGCTTCCACCGTATTTTGGATCTACCATCATCCCCATAAATCCCAATTCCCCCATCATTTTAACCTGATCCGTTGGGAATTTTTGGGCTTCGTCTCTTTCAATGACACCGGGCAGTAGTTCCTGTTGCGCAAAATCGCGTGCCGCCTGTTGAATCATCAATTGTTCTTCAGAAAGTGTAAAATCCATAGTACTTAGTATATTGTTAAAAAAGGCCTACAAATATACATCTTGATTGGAAATTATTCAATGATTACACTGTCAATTTGAGAATACCACAAAACATCTTTTATTAAGTTTAGAACTACACTCCCATAAAATGCTTTTATACCTCATCAATATTTTTATATTTGTTGCCAGGGGAATAGAATAGGTTAGATAGCATATTGGAATTATGAGACAACATTAGCTTAGATTAAAATTCAAATTTGATGTGAGGGCCCAGTTTGGCATGTTTTTTAATGAATTGCTCATAATATAATCCTTATTCCTAATGAAAGACCTTTTAAAGAAGTACGAAAATAAAGCACCGGAAATAGTTTTTAACTGGAAGGACCCGGAAACGGAAGCCGAAGGTTGGACCGTCATAAACTCCCTACGCGGAGGAGCCGCCGGTGGTGGAACAAGAATGCGCGAAGGGCTCGATATGAATGAAGTATTGTCTCTTGCAAAGACCATGGAAGTAAAATTTACGGTTTCGGGACCGCCTATTGGAGGAGCAAAATCCGGAATAAATTTTAATCCTCATGATCCAAGAAAGAAAGAAGTTTTAAAACGCTGGTACAGTGCCGTGGCCCCCTTGCTAAAAAGTTATTACGGGACCGGGGGCGACCTTAATGTGGATGAGATCCATGAAGTGATCCCAATTACAGAGGATGCAGGTGTATGGCATCCGCAGGAAGGTGTATTTAACGGGCATTTTAAGCCTACTGAGGCAGATAAGATTAATCGTATCGGACAATTGCGTCTTGGAGTAATTAAAGTACTGGAAAGCTCTACGTACTCTCCCGATACAAGTCAAAAATATACAGTAGCAGACATGATCACCGGATTTGGGGTAGCTGAAGCTGTAAAGCATTACTACAATATCTCTGGCGGATCTGTCATTGGAAAAAAGGCGGTTGTTCAGGGTTTTGGTAATGTAGGAGCAGCAGCGGCCTTTTATCTCGCACAGATGGGTGCCAAGGTTGTGGGAATTATAGATCGGGAGGGTGGAGTGATAAATGAAAATGGATTTTCTTTCGATGAGATAAAAACCTTCTTTCTTCATAAAAAAGGGAATACCCTTATTGCCGATCCGGATAAGATGATCCCTTTTTCAGAAATGAATGAACGAATCTGGAGTTTATCTGCAGAGATCTTTGCACCTTGTGCGGCTTCGAGATTGATCACTCAGGAACAGATCTCCGAAATGATGGAATCCGGACTGGAGGTTATCTCGTGTGGTGCCAATGTACCTTTTGCAGATAAAGAGATATTTTTTGGGCCTATAATGGAATATACGGATGAAAGAGTTAGTCTTATTCCTGACTTTATTTCCAATTGCGGAATGGCCCGGGTTTTTGCATATTTTATGGAAGGAAAGGTTGCCATGGATGATGAATTGATATTTAATGATACTTCTGATGTCATTAGAAAAGCAATTTTGAATATCTTTAGGCAAAATCCTACTAAAATCAATTTGAGTAAGACCGCTTTTGAAATAGCACTTAAACAACTACTATAAACACCAACTAGTATGGAAACCATTATCATTATCATCTTCATTACAGGATATTTAGCAATCACCTTAGAGCACAATTTAAAAATAGATAAGCTAATTCCCGCTTTGGCGATGATGGCCATACTATGGGCAATCATTGCTTTGACGCATATGCCTGTTTTTGAGGTAAATACAACTCTCAAGGAATTGGAGCCCAGCCATTTGGATGAAATACTCTTGCATCATTTAGGGAAGACTGCGGAGATAATTGTTTTTCTTTTAGGTGCCATGACCATTGTGGAGATCATAGATTATTTTGATGGTTTTGCAACTATAAAAGGATATATACGAACCAAGAAGAAATCAAAACTATTATGGCTTTTTTCCATTTTGGCCTTTATACTATCGGCCATTATAGATAACCTGACAGCAACCATTGTATTGATAACTATCTTGCAAAAAGTAATCAGAGAACGTGAAATGAGACTTTGGTTTGCTGGTATGATAATAATTGCAGCAAATGCGGGCGGTGCCTGGTCTCCTATTGGCGATGTTACCACTACCATGTTATGGATCTCCAATAAAGTTACGGCTTGGCAGCTTGTAGAACATGTCTTTGTACCTTCGGTAGTTTGTATGATTGTTCCGGTTTTATTCGCCTTGCGATACAAAGTTTTTAAAGGAGAAATTGAAGGCGATCTGGAAGAGAAGGAAAAACCAAAATCACCCTATGGGGCAACCATGCTTTATTTAGGATTGGGATCTATTGTTTTTGTACCCTTTTTTAAGACCATAACTCATTTGCCTCCTTATGTTGGGATGATGTTGTCTTTAGCAGTTGTGGCAGCCTTTGCTGAGATCTACAGTAATGCTAAATTTAGTATTACTACGGTCGATTTTGAAGAAGATACGGCATCTCATCACAGTCCGGTGCACGCTTCACTATCTAAAATTGAATTACCTAGTATACTTTTCTTCCTTGGAATACTTTTAGCTGTGGCGGCCCTGGAATCTCTGGGGATGTTATTTGAATTTGCCGAAGTACTCGATAAGACTATGCCTTTATTAGGAAGCGAATCTATGGGTCAATCCGTGTCCGATCTTGTAATATTAATTCTGGGGGTAGGTTCTGCAGTTATTGATAACGTGCCATTGGTAGCGGCTAGTATGGGGATGTTCTCAATACCTATCGATGACCCGGTGTGGCATTTTATAGCATTTTCTGCAGGTACTGGTGGCAGTATGCTTATTATTGGATCTGCTGCCGGGGTAGTAGCCATGGGAATGGAGAAAATAGATTTCTTCTGGTATTTCAGAAAAATTGCATGGCTGGCACTACTTGGCTTCCTTGCCGGATCGGTTACTTTTGTATTAATTCGAAATTTAGTATTGAACGCATAATTAAATCCGCAGATTACCGTTATAGGGGCAAATTAATAAGAGAACGCATATGGTAATGTTTCAAGATCTTGTGAATGAGTCACAAGTAGGGGAGGTTATATCCGAAGAAAAGACACTTTCCGTCATAGATCTAATCTTAAGTGGAGGTACCGGGAGTATCGTCATTATTTCAGTTTTATTCGCAATGCTTGCGGTGGCCTTATACATTTATTTTGAGCGATTACTGGCTGTTAAGGCGGCTTCTATGATCGACAAGAATTTTATGAATGAGATCAGGGATCACGTGATGAATGGTAAGCTAGAGGCTGCCAAGATTCTTTGCGCCCAAACAGATTCTCCTGTAGCGCGGTTAACGGAAAAAGGGGTGTCTCGGATAGGCAAGCCTTTGGACGACATTAATGCGGCTATTGAGAATGCGGGTACTTTAGAAGTATATAAACTAGAAAAGAACGTAAATGTCCTGGCTACCGTGGCGGGAGCTGCACCCATGATAGGGTTTTTAGGAACCGTCATAGGTATGATCCTTGCTTTTCATCAGATGGCAAGTAGCGGCGGACAAGCGGAGATGGGAGCTTTGGCTTCGGGGATCTATACAGCCATGACCACTACCGTTGCCGGATTGGTTGTTGGTATCATAGCCTATATGGGCTATAATCATTTAGTGAACCGCATAGATAAGGTGATCCATAAGATGGAGGCCAACGCTGTAGATTTCCTTGATCTTTTAAACGAACCTGTTTAACTACTTCCCATGAAACTGAAAGGTAGAAATAAGATCAGTCCGGAGTTTAGTATGTCTTCCATGACAGACATTGTATTCTTGTTGCTTATCTTTTTTATGTTAACAGCCAATTCGCCTAATGCGCTGGATATGCTATTGCCAAAGGCAAAAGGAAAATCGACCAATACGCAGAACGTATCTGTTTCCATCAACAAGAATCTGGAATACTTCGTTAACAATCAACAGATCAACGGAGCCTATATTGAAATTGAACTAAAAAAAGCATTGGAAGGGAAAGAGAACCCAACAGTTATTCTAAGAGCAGAAGAAAGTGTGGCCATAAAAGAGGCCGTGAATGTAATGGACATTGCCAATAAGAATAATTACAAGGTGATCCTCGCCGTGCGACCTAATTAATGTCGTTTTTAGATACGAGACACAAGAAAAAATCCTTCTCACTTACAGTCTTCCTGTTAAGTGCATTTCTTCTATTGCTTTTTTATATCGGTCTCACCTATATGGAGCCTCCTATTGAGAATGGTATTACCGTTAATTTCGGCAGTATGGAATACGGGTCGGGTAGGGTACAACCAAAAGAGAAGTTACAACCACAGCAGAACGAAACTCCTGAAATTACCGAACAAAAAACAGAACAGCTACCTGAGGAAACAGAAGAGCCTGTTGCAGAGCCGGTAACGCCGGTAAAGGAAACAGAAAAGGTGCTCACCCAGGATAATGAAGAATCTATCCTTATAAAACAACAGGCCGAGGCAAAACGCAAGGCGGAAGAGGCTGCCAGAAAAGTCAAAGAGGAAGCCGAAAGGGTGGAGCGTGCTAAACAAGCAGCTGCTGAAAAGGCAAGGCTGGAAGAAGAAGCCAAGAAAAAGAAATTGGATGCCCTTATGGGAGGTTTAAATAACTCCGATGGTACTGCACAGGGTAGTGAAGGCGATGATTCTCAGCCCGGAGACAAAGGGCAACCTAATGGGGATCCATATGCTACGAGTTATTATGGTAGTCCCGGATCTGGTAGTGGAACAGGGGGCTACGGATTAAATGGCAGGTCCTTGGCAAATCAGGGGAAAGTACAGCAAGAGTGTAATGAAGAAGGCAGGGTAGTGGTTAGGATAGTGGTAGACCGTAATGGAAAAGTTATAGATGCTACCCCGGGAGTAAAAGGAACTACAAATAATCACCCGTGCTTGCTGGAGCCGGCCAGAAAAACAGCATTTCTCCACAGTTGGAATTCAGATGCTAAGGCACCCAACCAGCAGATAGGTTTTGTGGTCGTCAATTTTAAACTGGGGGAATAATTCATGACCTACAGGGAAACCTTAGATTGGATGTTTGCTCAACTTCCAATGTACCAGCAAAAAGGGGCCACGGCCTTTAACGGAAAACTTCAGGGAATACAGTCTTTTGCTACCCATCTAGGAGAACCTCAGCATAATTTTAAAAGTATACATGTTGCCGGCACCAATGGCAAGGGGTCTAGCAGCCATATGCTCGCCTCAATCTTACAGGAAGCAGGATATAAGGTTGGTTTGTACACCTCACCTCATCTAAGAGATTTCAGGGAACGTATAAAGATCAATGGTGAGATGATCCCAGAGAAGGAGGTCGTATACTTCATAAAAAGAAACAAGCGATATATTGAAAGGAACCAGATGTCTTTCTTTGAAATGACAGTGGCCATGGCCTTTGAGTACTTTTCAAAGGAAGAGGTAGATATTGCTGTTATAGAAGTGGGGTTGGGTGGCAGGCTCGATTCTACCAATATCATTAAGCCCGAAGTATGCCTGATCACTAATATTGGCTTGGACCATACAGATTTTCTGGGCGATTCTATTGAGAAGATAGCTTATGAGAAAGCGGGAATCATAAAGCCGTATACTCCGGTGATCATTAGTGAGAAGCAAGAAGAAACCACTGAGATCTTTAAGGAGGTTGCGAAAAATCAACAGGCAAAGATCATATTTGCTGAAGAAACAATTTCTGAAGAATATGATACCTCTTTACTCGGAGCCTATCAAAATAGGAATATTAAAGGGGTGGTAGCTTTGATTGGGGCACTTACGAATTTTAAGGTTCAGGAAGGGCATATTAGTAAGGGCCTTACTAAGGTAGTGGAGAATACCGGATTTTTAGGAAGGTGGCAGATATTAGGAGAACATCCCAGGATTATTGCAGACACCGCACATAATAGTGAAGGTTTAGGTCTGGTGATAGATCAGCTAAGCAGTGAAGCCTATGATGAGCTTTATATGGTGCTTGGATTTGTAAAGGAAAAAAACCTTGATCAGATACTCCCCATGTTTCCAAAAAAAGCACATTATTTATTTTGCAGGCCAGATATTCCCAGGGGTATGGATGCAGAAGTGTTACAAAAGAAAGCGGCGGAAAATGGATTAATAGGGAGTGTGTATGTTTCCGTTTCTGATGCTTTGGAAACCGCCAAAAAAGAAGCTAAAAAGAACGATCTTATCTTTGTGGGAGGGAGCAATTTTACAGTGGCTGAGGTGGTATGATTTTTTATCTTTTTTGTTTTAGGGAATAAAAAACAATGTTATATTTGCACTCCTTAACGGGCTCTTAGCTCAGTTGGTTCAGAGCACCTGCCTTACAAGCAGGGGGTCGAAGGTTCGAATCCTTCAGGGCCCACATCATTCAGAAAATCCACACCGTAAGGTGTGGATTTTTTTATTCCTGGACAAAGCCAAACTTGTTTGCGCTTTGGGAAGGAATAAAAAGATAAAACCCCGCAATTGCGGGGTTTAGATTTTCTATCTGCAGAAGGGGTTTCCCAAAGGCTCAGCGAGCGAAGTGAGCTAATCCTTTGGCTCAGAGGTGCAGTGCTATTTTCTAATTGCAGGAGTGGTTTCCCAAAGGCTCAGCGAGCGAAGTGAGCTAATCCTTTGGCACAGAGGTGCAGTGCTATTTTCTAATTGCAGAAGGGGTTTCCCGATGGATCAGCGAGCGAAGTGAGCTAATCCATATTATATAAGTAAGCCAAACTTGTTTGCGCTTTGGGAAGGAATAAAAAGATAAAACCCCGCAATTGTGGGGTTTAGATTTCCTAATTGCCTGTCCTTCGTACGAGACTTCGGAAGGCGGGCCAGTTTATCTGTCGTAGGTAAGGCGGGCAGGATTTCATCAGCGGTTTCCCGATGGATAGCGAGCGAAGTGAGCTAATACAGAATTAGGTAGGCGGGCCAAATACAGATTGGACATTTGGGGATATAAAATTGATTGCACCTCTTTATTTGAATGAATATCATCTCCAATAAATTGTTTACTAATTTTAATTAATTATAAGTAGGCGGTCATTACATAAATGTGCCAAATAACCACTAAATTCATAGTTCTTAGGCTATTTAACTAGTGTGTAATGGCAGAAATTGGTAAAAAGCAGGCAAAAATACAATGGCTGATAAGTGAAATTTCCACTATAATTGGACGTTTGGAGCATTTTGAGGCCAAATATTCAGCCGAACTTTCCGAGATCCATCCCAATTTTATTAAAAGTGCCCGAAATCTTATTCATTACCGTGCACTTCGTAAAGAAGATATAACGGCTGTCCAAAAAAAACTGGCAAATATGGGGCTTTCTAGGCTCGATAAACCGGAAGGCCATGTTAAGGCGAGTTTGTTGGCTAGCAGGGCCATCTTAGAGAGCTTATTAAATAATTCACCTATTAAAAAGCCCAAGGCCGAATTGACTTTCAAAAAAAGCAATCGACTGGGTAGATCCAATGCTAAATCGCTGTTAGGCTACCGTTCAAAGGGAAGGCGCACCCGTATAATGGTTACTCTGCCTACTGAAGTAGCTCATAATTACCAATTGGCACATGACATGATTGCCAATGGAATGAATTGTGCTCGTATAAATTGTGCACATGACAGTGAAAACGAATGGAGTTTAATGATCGGGCACGTTAGGAAAGCATCTAAAAAATTAAAAAAGAAATGTAAGATCACAATGGATCTGGGAGGTCCCAAAGTGCGGACCGGTGCATTGAAGGAAGGTCCAAGGGTAAAAAGATTTCGTCCATCAAAGGATGTACATGGAATTGTAATAAAGGTTTGTGAGATCTGGATGGGCCCGGAGGAAAATCCGACCTATAATCTCATGCACTTGCCTGTAGCATTTTCAAGTTTGGAAAAGCTGAAAGTTGGGGATCGGTTGTTTTTTAGGGATACCAGAAATAAAAAACGGGAGTTTACGATAACTAGAACATCGGGAAAGGGTTGTATTGCAGTATGTAGTAAGACTACTTTTCTGGAAACAGGGATGAAATTATTTACTAATGCAGATTATTCCTCATCTCCCATTATTATTGAGGAATTACCAAGGGTAGAACAGTTCATTATGTTACACTCAGGAGAATTTTTGCGATTGCGTAAAGATACAGAGCCGGGTGAACCTGCGGTAAGGGATAAGGATGACAAATTGATCAGCCATGCACATATTTCCTGTACGTTAGGGGAAGTCTTTGAGCAAGTAAAAGAAGGGGAGCCCATTTTTTTTGATGATGGAAAGATTGAAGGTGTTATTCGTCAGGTAGACAAGGACGAAATTCTTGTCGAAATTCTTAACGCCAGAAAAAATGGAAGCAAACTAAGAGCTGATAAAGGAATAAATTTTCCTGGCAGCAAATTTGATATAAGAGGGTTGACGGATAAAGATAAAAAGGATCTCACATTTGTGGTTCAAAACGCGGATACTGTAAGCTTATCTTTTGTAAACAGACGGCGAGATGTTAGAGATCTCATTACGGAGTTGGAAGAATTAAACGCGCCGAAAGACTTCGGGATCATTCTAAAGATTGAGACACAAAGTGGTTTTAATAACCTGGCTAAGATCCTTTTGGAGGGCATGAAGAGTTATCCTCTGGGTGTTATGATTGCCAGAGGGGATTTGGCAATAGAATGCGGATGGGACAATATTGGCAGGGTTCAAAGGGAAATTCTTTCACTTTGCAGAGCAGCACATGTTCCTGATATTTGGGCAACACAGGTTTTGGAAAATCTCTCCAAGCAGGGGATACCGTCTCGCGCTGAAATGACCGATGCGGCTATGGCACAAAGATCAGATTGTGTTATGCTTAACAAAGGACCTTATATTCTCCAGGCGATTAAATTGTTAGACACCATTTTTAAGGATATGGAGTTTTACCAGGGAAAAAATGTACGCCTGTGGCCTGCAATGGAAAAAGCGAATATTCATTGATTTTTTGACTGCTGAATTAACCATAGATTTTCTATCTTTGGCCCTTCAGAAAGGAGAATTAATACCTTTCTATCCGCTTAAAAACTCCGGAGTGTTAGCTCAGTTGGTTTAGAGCACCGCCTTGACAGGGCGGGGGTCGTTGGTTCGAATCCAATACACTCCACATCACTCAGAAAATCCACACGGAAACGTGTGGATTTTTTTATTCCTGAAAGATGCCAAACATGTTTGAGCATCTGGAAGGAATAAAAAGATATAACCCCGCGAAAGCGGGGTTAGATTTTCTATTTGCAGCAGCGGCTGTGCCTTGGATCACGAACGAAGTGAGTAATCCGATTCCAAACTCGTTTGAGCTTTGGGAAAGAATAAAAACATACACTGCACGAAAGTGCGGGTTAGATTTTCTACCTGCCTGCCGGCAAGGCAGGATTGCAGCCGCGGACTGGTCTTTGGATCACGAATGAAGTGAGTAATCCGATTCCAAACTCGTTCAAACTACCTTTTTGCCTTCCAGTATTCAAATTCTTTTTTTTACCTTAACAAATGCTAGGTATAAGGATTAGCGGAAAACAAGTAAAAATTTTGAATGGGATGAAAAGAGTAGTGACATTCGGTGAAATTATGTTGCGTTTGGCGCCACAGGGATACTTACGTTTTTCGCAGGCATCTTGTTTTGATGCTGTATATGGTGGCGGTGAATCTAACGTAGCAGTATCGTTAGCGAATTATGGGGTTCCGGTCGATTTTGTAACGCGTTTACCTAAAAATGATATAGGTGAATGCGCTGTGATGGAAATGCGGAAAAGAGAAGTGGGTGTAGATAAGATCATCTATGGAGGTGATCGGCTCGGGATCTATTTTCTGGAAACAGGAGCTGTTAGCAGAGGGAGTAAGGTAGTGTATGACCGTTCCCATTCTGCCATGAGTGAGATTAAACCAGGGATGATTGATTGGGAAACCGTTTTTAATAATGCGGGATGGTTTCATTGGACAGGGATCACACCGGCTATTTCTCAGGGAGCTGCGGATGCATGTCTGGAAGCAGTAAAAGTCGCAAGACGCCTTGGTATTACAATTTCCACAGATTTAAATTACCGGGACAAACTATGGAATTATGGAGGTGATCGGGAAAAAATTATGACCGAATTGACGTCTTATTGCGATATCATTCTGGGAAATGAGGAGGATGCCGAAAAACATTTCGGAATAAAACCAGTAGGCTTGGATATTACTACCCAGGGCAACGCTGTAAAAGCCGAGGCTTTTTTATCGGTATGTACCCAAATGATGAAAAAATTCCCGGGTGCTAGAAAAGTAATTATCACTTTACGAGGGTCTATTTCGGCTTCACATAATACATGGGCAGGGGTATTGTACGATGGCAAAACCATGTACAGATCAGTAGAGTATCAAATTACAGATATTGTAGATCGCGTAGGAGGGGGTGATGCCTTTATGGGCGGATTAATATATGGATTGCTAAAATATCCCGGTGATGATCAAAATGCGTTGGATTTTGCAGTAGCAGCGTCTTGCTTAAAACATACTATTAAAGGAGATGCTAACCTGGTGACAGTAGCGGAAGTTGAAAAGTTAATGAAAGGCGATACCTCGGGAAGAGTCGCCAGATAGGTAAAAATAAATAGAATGGCACAGTATTCCAGATTGGAAGTAATTAAGGTGATGAAAGAAACAAGTATGGTTCCTTTGTTTTATCATCCCGATATTGATGTATGCAAAAAGGTCCTAAAAGCTTGTTACGATGGAGGCGCACGATTATTGGAATTTACGGCAAGAGGGGATTTTGCTTTTGAAGTATTTGCAGCATTGAACAAATATGCGGTAAAAGAACTGCCGGGAATGATACTTGGTGTAGGCTCTATTACCGATGCAGCAGCGGCATCCATGTTTATGCAAATGGGGGCCAATTTTATTGTTACCCCATCATTTAGAGAAGATATCGCTATCATTTGTAATCGAAGAAAAGTGCTTTGGTCTCCAGGATGCGGTTCGTTAACGGAAATAAATACAGCCGAGGAATTGGGTTGTGAAATTGTAAAATTATTTCCGGGAGATGTATACGGTCCTAAATTTGTTAAAGCCATCAAAGGACCTCAGCCCTGGACCAGTATTATGCCTACAGGAGGGGTGAGTACTGAAAAGGAAAATCTTAGAGCATGGTTTGATGCAGGCGTGACCTGTGTAGGAATTGGGTCTCAACTAATTAGTAAAGAGATACTGGCTAAAAAGGACTTTAATGAATTAGAAGACAAGGTGCATCGTACACTTGCAATCATCAGAGAACTTCGTTCATAGTTAATTCACAAATTTATCGCGATACCTAATCCTACAGCCTATTGGCCATGGTGGTTTTTACTATTTATATTGGAATCTTACTAAAGCACGTCCAGCACTCTTTCCAGGGCCATACCCCTCGATCCTTTTACCAATAAGGATCCCTTTTTAATTGGGTTTTGGTTTAAATATTCCAGGAAAGACTCAAAGGATCTGAACTTCTTACAACTAGTATCTGTGTCATAAAAATGGGTACCTACCAGATAACAGTCATGGAAGGGCATTTTTTCTGCCATTTCTGAGACCCTCTGGTGTTCCTCTGCGGCACTATCCCCTAATTCGAACATATCGCCCAGCAGAACAGTTTTATACGCTCCAGGAATTTGATCAAAGGCCTCCATGGCTGCTTTCATGCTGGTAGGGTTGGCATTATAAGCATCGAGCATAATGCGTAGGCCATTTTTTTCAATAAGTTGTGATCTGTTATTTTCGGGTTGATAGGTTTCAATTCCTTTTTTGATGGCTGCAAGTGATACGTCAAAAAAGATTCCTATCAGGACAGCTATGGCACAGTTAGCAAAATTATAGGCACCCGGTAATTGAGTTACCATGGTTTCCCCCTTTATTTTTAATTTCACAGTGGGGTCTGCTCCCAGGAAAGAAATACATTCGTACTTAGAATTATCAGTGCTAAATCCCGTCTTGAGTTTATAATCTCGGAGTTTCTCTTCCTGAATAGGATCGTCTGCGTTCCAAAAGATATGTTTCCCATGAGTTATCAGATGCTCATATAATTCGCTTTTTCCCCTGATAACTCCTTCAAAACCGCCAAAACCTTCCAGGTGAGCCTTTCCAAAATTGGTAATATATCCGTGATCTGGTTGTGCCAGTGAACAAAGAAAGGTGATCTCTTTCTGATGATTGGCTCCCATTTCCACAATTGCGATCTCCGTATCCTTTTGGATTGCAAAGTAAGGTAAGGGGTACCCCAATATGATTGTTTAGGTTTCCACGAGTTGCTATGGTCTTGAATTTCTGGGAAAGTACAGCATATATCAGTTCTTTGGTAGTGGTCTTTCCGTTACTACCGGTAAGGGCTACAATGGTTGCATTGGATTGAAGGCGATGATGGGTTCCAAGAAGCTGCAAAGTCTTTAGCACATCCTCTACCAGGATACACTTATCATTCACAAGATGTTCTTCTTCATCAATGATGGCGTAAGCAGCACCAGAATCGAGAGCTTGCTGCGCAAATGTATTTCCATTGAAATTTGGTCCTTTTAAGGCGAAAAACAGGCAGTTTCGGCCAATCTTCCTTGTATCTGTAGAGATCGTTGGATATTTTAAAAATAGCTCATGAAGCAGTTCTATTCTCATGCCCTAAAGATAAAAAAAGCCTTGACTTAATTGTCAAGGCTTTTACCTACACTTATTACTGCTTAAACTAAATGGAAATTAACCATATACCCATTTAAATTACTCCACTAAATCAAATTTATTTTGTTTACAGAAGCCACTAGTGCCCCCCCAGGCACTAGTGGTTTATTATTGCTTAGATCCCTAATCAAAAGCAAATCCTGTTGATACTCTGAAAATAAACGCGAATAATACTATTGCGTAACTGGCTATAAATAACCAGGATAAAGTTTTTAGATAAGTCTTTGCAACATAATTACTGATGTTCTGAAAGGCTTCCAAATACAAGTTCCTAATTAACATTACATTTTTCATAATATGATAGATTTAGGTTTATTTAAATTGTAACACCTTGATTTGTAAATTGATATACTATCGTGGCGTCTGATATATAAATGCGTTTTTGTAGGAAATAGTATTATAAATCGATGAAACGTTTAATATAGTCGATGTAATACACTATAGATGATAATAAATCTATTAATAAATAGATAAAAATTAGTATTGCATATACTAAAAATGAATAAATACATAGTTAATGAACCTCGATAATAGACCTTTGTAGAGTTCGTTGTACGAGTATATTCAATAAAGTGAGAACAAGATTACATAAATAGAACCTTAATTACCTTTTCCTTCCTGATAATCATCACACATTAACTACTTGAATAAAC